>NZ_JBANRJ010000001.1:3808235-4435919 GCF_037154075.1 Sphingobium aromaticiconvertens | reverse complement strand
CGGTGCAGAAGGGGACGAAGATGATCCGCGCGCCCTGATCGACCAGCCGGCGGGCGAGTTCGGGAAACTCGCTGTCATAACAGATCAGCACGCCGATCGGCCCGCAGTCGGTCTGGATCACGTCCAGCGAATCGCCGCCCTTGATGTTCCACCAAAAGGCTTCGTTGGGGGTGGGATGGATCTTTTCCTGCGTGTGCACGGACCCGTCGCGCAGGGCGACATAGGCGATATTCTGGATGTCGCCATCGTCTGCTCGGGTTGGGTGGGAACCGCCGATGATGTTGATGTTATATTCCAGCGCCATCCGCGTCAGTTCCTTGGTCAGGCGCGGGGTGTAGCTGGTCAGCCTGTCGATCGCCTCGATCGGTGAGAGCTTCTTGGTCTCGAACGAGAGGAGGGGGAGGGTGAACAACTCCGGGAAGACGATGAAGTCAGATCGATAATCCGCCGCCACGTCCACGAAATATTCGATATTGCGGATGAAGGCGTCGAAATCCTCGACCGCGCGGGCCTGCAACTGGCAGGTGGCGAGGCGGACGCTTTCGACGCCGCGCGGCACCCGCATTTCGGGCGCTTCATCGGGATCGACATAGGGGTTGCGCCAGACCAGATGGGCGGCATGGCCATCGGATTGCTTGTCCTCCGGCAGATAATTTTCGAGGACGCCCAGCGGCTCGAACTGGTTTTTGAGCTGGAAGCTGATCACTTGGTCGCGGATCTTGCCGTGGACGACCTTGTCCAGATAATCCTTCGGTCCCTCGACCCGTCGTCTGGCGCGGGCGTAACCTGGCATCCGTCCGGCGATGACGATCCCATGCAGGTCAAGTTGCTCGGCCAGTTCCTTGCGCTCGTCATAGAGCCGCTGGCCGATGCGCAGGCCGCGCAGCTTGGGATCGACCGCCATTTCATAACCATAAAGCCACTCGCCCGCGGCACTGTGGCGGGTGCCAAAGCCGTTGGCAGTAATTTCTTCCCAGTCATGCCAGGCAAAGGCCATGGATTTGCTGACTCGCATGGTCGCGCAATAGCCCACGACCTTGTTGTCGTAGAGAGCGACGAAACAACCATCGGGGAAATTGTTGATCTGGCCGCGGACCGTGGCGGGGGCATAGTTCGGCATGCCGGGATAGGCGCGGGCGATCAGCCGCAGGATCGCGCGGACGTCGGAGGGGACCGCGGCACGGACCTCCAGGCGCTTCTTGGCTGTCGTGGTCATCGCTTTACTCCCATGCGGTCGTGCCCATGGAAAAGGCGGCGCCGGTTGTACGGCGCCGCCTCATTCCGTTTCCGTACTGAAAGCTTTAGGAAGCGATCAGTTCCGAGCCTGTTAGTTCCACTTGGCCATTTCGGCTTCGAGGTTGACGCGGATCTGTTCAAAGAACTGTTCCGTCGTCATCCAGGCCTGATCGGGACCGATCAGCAGCGCCAGATCCTTGGTCATCGCGCCGTCTTCGACGGTCCTGATGCAGACGCGCTCCAGCGTTTCGGCAAACTTGGTGACGTCCGGCGTGCCGTCGAACTTGCCGCGGAATGACAGGCCCTGCGTCCATGCGAAGATCGACGCGATCGGGTTGGTGGAGGTCGCCTTGCCCTGCTGATGCTGGCGATAGTGACGCGTCACGGTGCCGTGGGCGGCTTCCGCTTCGACCGTCTTGCCATCGGGCGACAGAAGAACAGAGGTCATGAGGCCGAGCGAGCCGAAGCCCTGGGCGACGGTGTCGGACTGAACGTCGCCATCATAATTCTTGCAGGCCCAGACAAACTTGCCGCTCCATTTGAGGGCAGAGGCAACCATGTCATCGATCAGGCGATGCTCATAGACGATACCGGCAGCCTTGAACTTGTCGGCAAATTCGGTGTTGAACACTTCCTGGAACAGATCCTTGAAGCGGCCGTCATAGGCCTTCAGGATGGTGTTCTTGGTCGACAGGTACAGCGGCCATCCGCGATCGAGCGCATAGTTCATGCTGGCCTTGGCGAAATCGCGGATCGATTCGTCGAGGTTGTACATGCCCATGGCGACACCGGCACCGGGGAAGTCGAATACTTCCTTCTCGATTTTCTCACCATTCTCGCCGTCCCAGATCATGCGCAGCTTGCCGGGGCCGGGGACGAGGAAATCGGTCGCCTTATACTGGTCGCCGAATGCATGGCGGCCGATGACGATCGGGTCGGTCCAGCCGGGAACCAGTCGGGGTACGTTCTTGATGACGATCGGTTCGCGGAAGACGACGCCGCCCAGAATGTTGCGAATCGTGCCGTTGGGCGACTTCCACATCTGCTTGAGCTTGAATTCCTCGACCCGCTGTTCGTCAGGGGTGATGGTGGCGCACTTCACGCCGACGCCAAATTCCTTGATCGCGTTGGCGCAATCGACGGTGATCTGGTCGTTGGTCTCGTCGCGCTTCTCGACCGAGAGATCATAATATTTCAGGTCGATGTCGAGATAGGGGAGGATCAGGCGCTCACGGATCCATTCCCAGATGATCCGCGTCATCTCATCGCCGTCAATCTCTACGACTGGGTTCTTGACCTTGATCTTTGCCATGCGCCTGGTTCGCCTTCTTTGCTATGCTTGGGATGGAATGGGCTACGCCCTAGGCAAAGCGCCGCCAATGTTCAACCGGATATGGGAGGTTTATGGCCGGTCCGTGCCTTGGTGGAGGCAGGGCAGGGGCCACTCTCTCGATCAGGTGGGCGGTGGATTGAACGCAGTCGCTTGTTCTGTTTTTTGATATTGCATCGCTTTTTACGGAAAACCGGTTCCCACTTTTCCGTGCGATGCTCTAGAGACGGTGCCCATGGAAAATGACGAGATCACGCTTGCCCCCGGTGGCAACATCAAATGGCGGTTCCCAGCGGTTCATCGCGAGGGCATGAAATTCGGTCTGATCGCGGCGGCGATCACCGGTTTATTCTTCATCCTGGGCTGGGAAGTGCTGGGATGGCTGATGCTGATCGTCACCGGCTGGGTGCTGACCTTTTTCCGCGATCCGGTGCGGGCCGTGCCACAGGACGAGAATGCGATCATCGCCCCGGCGGACGGCCTCATCACCCTCATCCAGAAGGTGCCGCCGCCCAAGGAAATGGTCGGTCCGGACGGGCTGGGTGACCAACCTATGATCCGTGTGTCGATCTTCATGAGCGTGTTCGACGTCCACATCAACCGCACGCCGATCGGCGGAACGGTGAAGGCGGTCGTCTATATTTCGGGCAAGTTCCTGAACGCCGACCTCGACAAGGCGAGCGAGGATAATGAGCGTCAGCATATCCTGGTCGAACGCCATGACGGCGTGCGAATCGGCTTTACCCAGATTGCCGGGCTGGTTGCGCGGCGTATCGTGCCGTTCGTAAAGCCGGGCGACATGGTTGCGGCCGGGCAGCGCATCGGCCTTATTCGCTTCGGTAGCCGGGTGGATGTCTACCTGCCTGCCGGGACTGCCCCGCGCGTGGTGCTGGGGCAACGGACGGTCGCGGGTGAGACCGTGCTGGCACAGATTGGCGACCGCCGCGTCATCGCGGGTATTCAACAGTGAGGCAGCGCCGCGCCGTTCCCAGAGGGTTGCGTCGGGGGATCACCCTGCGAATGGTCGCGCCCAATGCGGTGACGGCGATGGCGCTATGTTCGGGCCTGACCGGTATCCGCTATGGCATCAGCGCAATGGCGGGGCGCGAGGATCACTGGCAGTTCGCAGTACTATGCATTCTGATCGCGGGAGTGCTGGATGGACTCGATGGGCGAATCGCCCGGATGCTGCGGGGCGAAAGCCGGTTCGGCGCGGAGCTTGATTCGTTATCCGATTGCATTGCCTTCGGCGTGGCGCCTGCGCTGATCCTGTATCTGTGGTCGCTTCACGCCATGCCGAAGTTCGGCTGGATCTTTGCACTGGCGCATGCGCTGTCCTGCGCGCTGCGTCTGGCGCGCTTCAACGCCAATATTGATGCCGATGAACAGCCGCACAAATCGGCTGGCTTCCTGACCGGGGTGCCTGCGCCTGCGGGGGCGGGGTTGGCTTTCGTGCCGCTTTACCTCTGGCTGGTAACGGGCCTGGAGATATTCCGTGCATGGTATGTGGTGGCGCCCTGGGCGGCGTTCGTCGCCTTCCTGATGATTTCCAACATTGCGACCTATAGCTGGTCGGCATTGCGGCTTCGCAAGCGGATACGGCTGGAGGCGATTGCGCTGGCCGGCCTGCTGGCCGCGCTGCTGATCACCGATCCATGGCTAACGCTGCTGGGTATCTGTCTGTTCTACGTCGCGTTGCTGCCTTTTGGCATCATCAGCTATGCGAAGGTGAAGCGCGCGCAGCAAGCGGACGCGGCCTGAAGGGTCAGGCAGCGACGAATCGGACAGGAGTGGGGGAGGCAGGGGCGGCGCGAACCGTCCGCCGTTCAACCGCATCCATGCGCGGGCGGCGGATGCGAAGCTGATAGATAGGTGCTTCCTTGGGGATCGGTTCGAACAGGAGTGCAGCCACCATTTTGTCATGATAGAGTGCGAACATGGCAAGGATGGTGCCGATCGCCAGCAGGAGGGCGATGGAGAAGACGAGACCGGCGACGAGTGCGAACATGGCCTGAACTTTCTGTCTTGCCGCTTGCACGGCTGATCTGGACTGTGACGGAAGCAATGGACGCAAGCCGTATTCGTTCCGTTTGTTCTCTATATGTTCTATAGGCGGTCCGCGTCAACCCCCTTGCATAATCTTTTATCCGCCAGTAAAGGCGCGTCCATTCCACATGGGAATCGACATATCCGGTGGCGCGGGGGCCTTTGAGGCTTCCTTCGCTTCCTGATTCCCAGAGGTGCAACCGGAAGGAGAAATATCATGGCGGCTCCTGTCGTCTCCATGCAGCAATTGATCGAGGCTGGCGCCCATTTTGGCCACCAGACCCACCGCTGGAACCCGCGGATGAAGCCGTATATCTTCGGCGAGCGGAACGGCATCCACATTCTTGACCTGTCGCAGACCGTGCCCCTGATGGCGCGTGCGCTCGACTTCGTCAGCGGCACGATCGCTGCCGGTGGCAAGGTGCTGTTCGTCGGCACCAAGCGCCAGGCGCAGGATCCCATCGCCGAAGCGGCCCGCAAGTCGGGCCAGCATTTCGTCAACCACCGCTGGCTGGGCGGCATGCTGACCAACTGGAAGACTATTTCCGGTTCGATCAAGCGCCTGAAGACCCTGGAAGAGAAGCTGTCGGGTGACACCCACGGCCTCACCAAGAAGGAAGTCCTTCAGATGACCCGCGAGCGGGACAAGCTGGAACTGTCGCTGGGCGGTATCCGCGACATGGGCGGTATTCCCGATGTCATGTTCGTGATCGACGCGAACAAGGAAGAACTGGCGATCAAGGAAGCCAACACGCTGGGCATCCCGGTCGTTGCGATCCTCGATTCGAACGTCAGCCCCGACGGCATCGCCTTCCCGGTTCCGGCGAACGACGACGCCAGCCGCGCTATCCGCCTGTATTGCGACGCGATCGCCGCTGCCGCGACCAAGGGCAACCGTGGCGCCCAGCAGGCGTCGGGCGTTGACATTGGCGCGCTCGACGAGCCGCTGGCTGAAGAGGTTGTTGCAGCAGAGGCGTAAGTTTCGTCAAACTGCAAAGCTGATCAGGCAGGGCGCTTTTTGGAACCCAAGAGGCGCCCTGCTGCATATTTGAACCTTAAGAAATTTAGGAGCCGAAACATGGCCGAGATTACCGCTGCCGCCGTCAAGGAACTGCGCGACCGTTCGGGCGCCGGCATGATGGATTGCAAGAAGGCGCTTACCGAAGCGGGTGGCGATATCGAAGCGGCAACCGACTGGCTTCGCGCCAAGGGTCTGGCCGCTGCACAGAAGAAGTCGAGCCGCACCGCCGCTGAAGGCCTGGTGGGCGTCGCCGTCGCTGGCACCAAGGGTGTCGCCGTCGAAGTGAACAGCGAAACCGACTTCGTCGCCAAGAACGACCAGTTCCAGGATTTCGTCCGCACCGTGTCCGACATCGCGCTGAAGACTGGCGCTGTTGACGCCGAAGCGCTGTCGAACGAAGCCTATCCCGCGGGCGGCACCGTCGCTGAAAAGCTGGTCGCCAACATCGCGACCATCGGCGAGAACCAGAATGTGCGCCGCGTCGCGCATGTCGAAGTGAGCCAGGGCGTAGTAGTGTCCTATGTCCACAATGCTGCTGCACCCGGTCTGGGCAAGATTGGCGTGCTGGTCGCGCTGGAAGGCGATGCGCCTGCCGACGTGCTGGAGCCGCTGGGCAAGCAGATCGCGATGCACATCGCTGCGGCCTTCCCGCTGGCGCTGTCTGCCGATGATATCGATCCGGCCCTGCTGGAGCGTGAGCGCGCGATCGCAGCAGAAAAGGCCACCGAAGAGGCTGCTCAGAAGGGCAAGGAGATCCCGGCTGATATTCTCGCCAAGCGGTTGGACGGTGCTGTCTCCAAGTTCGCGAAAGAGCAGGCGCTCTTGTCGCAGCTATTCGTGATGGACAACAAGACCCCGGTCGCCGACGTCGTTGCCAAGGCAGCGAAGGACGCCGGCAAGTCGATCACCCTCAAGGGCTATGTCCGCTTCCAGCTGGGCGAAGGCATCGAGAAGGAAGTGAGTGACTTTGCTGCTGAAGTCGCGGCCGCCGCAGGCGTTTAATGAATGCCGTTCCCCTTTCGTCTTCGGGCGGAAGGGAATGGGGCAAAACCCTGCTTCACATCATGGCGCGCACTGCCTAAGGTGCGCGCCATTTCCTTGCCCGTAGAGATGGACACAAACCCCGCATGACCCGGCCCGCCTACAAGCGCATTTTATTGAAACTATCGGGCGAAGTGCTGATGGGCGAGGGCGGATTGGCCATCGATCCCGCAGTCACCGCACGCGTCGCGGGCGAGATCGCCGACGCCAAGGCGCAGGGCTTTGAACTGTGCATCGTCGTGGGCGGCGGCAATATTTTTCGCGGTCTGGCGGCTGCGGCCAAGGGCTTCGAGCGGGCGACCGCCGATTATATGGGCATGTTGGCGACCGTGATGAACGCGCTGGCGGTGCAGAATGCGTTGGAGCAGATCGGCATCGACACACGCGTCCAGTCCGCCATTCCCATGGCATCGGTGTGCGAACCTTTCATCCGTCGCCGGGCCGAACGACATCTGGAAAAGGGTCGTGTGGTCATTTTCGCAGCCGGTGTCGGCAGCCCCTTCTTCACGACGGACAGCGGCGCGGCGCTGCGCGCAGCGGAAATGAAATGCGACGCGCTGTTCAAGGGCACCTCGGTCGATGGCGTGTACAACGCTGATCCCAAGAAGGTTCCCGGTGCCGTCCGTTACGACAGGGTCAGCTACAGCACGGTGCTGGCTGACGATCTGAAGGTCATGGACGCCAGCGCGATCGCGCTGTGTCGTGACAGCAATATTCCCATCGTCGTCTTCAACATCCGCGAGCAGGGCAATCTGGCCAAGGTGCTCGCCGGTGAAGGCGTGGCGACGGTCGTGCATAGTCAGGAGAGCTAAAACATGCCGCAATATAACAAGGCCGATCTGGAGCGCCGCATGGCAGGCGCCGTCGAGTCGCTCAAAGGCGACCTGTCCGGCCTGCGTACTGGCCGTGCCAACACGATGCTGCTCGATCCGGTGACGGTCGAGGTCTATGGCGCGCACATGCCGCTCAACCAGATTGCCACCGTCTCCGCGCCTGAGCCGCGCATGTTGTCGGTGCAGGTCTGGGACAAGAGCAATGTCGGCCCGACCGACAAGGCGATCCGATCTGCGGGTCTGGGCCTCAACCCCATCGTCGATGGGCAGACTCTGCGCCTGCCGATCCCGGACCTGACCGAAGAACGTCGCAAGGAACTGGCCAAGCTTGCCGGTAAATATACCGAAAATGCGCGCATCGCGGTTCGCAATGTCCGTCGCGACGGCATGGATAGTCTGAAGACCGACGAGAAGAAGGGTGAGATCAGCGAGGACGAGCGCAAGCGCTTCGAAACCGAGGTTCAGAAACTGACCGATGCCACCATCGCCGATCTGGATGCGACCGCTGCGGCCAAGGAAAAGGAAATTCTCGGCCAGTAGGGCCGGGAAGCGTTCCCATGACCTGCCCCACGCCCCGCGCGCGCGGAGACTGACATGGCCAGCCAGATCCAGCCAGACCATCTCCAGGTGGCACCGGACCATGGTGCGCGCCATGTCGCCATCATCATGGATGGCAATGGCCGCTGGGCGAAAAAGCGATTTCTGCCGCGCATTGCCGGGCATCGCGCGGGGGTGGAAGCGGTGCGCCGTGTCTCCCGCGCGGCGCGGGAGCTGGGGCTGGAATGCCTGACGCTCTATGCCTTTTCCTCGGAAAACTGGAAGCGCCCGGCGAGCGAGGTCGCCGATCTCATGGGCCTGCTGCGCCATTTCATCCAAGCGGATCTGGACGAGTTTCATGCCAATGGCGTGCGGCTGCGGATCATCGGCAATTACCGCGCGCTAGACGCGTCGCTGGTGCAACTGATCGACGCGGCGGTTGCGCGCACGGCGGGGAATAGCGGGCCGGTGATCGCCATCGCGCTCAACTATGGCGGGCAGGACGAACTGGTACGCGTGGCGCAAACGCTGGCGCAGCGGGCGGTGGCGGGCGACATCGCCGTCGATGACATCGGCATAGAGGCGATTGACGCCTGCCTTGACACCGCCGAGTTGCCGCCCCTCGATTTGCTGATCCGGACATCGGGTGAGCAGCGCCTGAGCAATTTCATGCTGTGGCAGGCCGCTTATGCCGAACTATATTTCACTGATATTTTGTGGCCTGATTTCGATTCGGCCGCGTTGGCCGCAGCACTTGACGCCTTTCGCTTGAGGGACCGCCGTTTCGGCGGTTTGTGACGCCGATGGGCAGTGAACTGCGGACCCGGGCGATTGTTGGCCTTGTCCTGATCCTTGTGGCGGTTGGAGCTTTGCTGGCGGGCGGACTGCTCTTCTGGTTGCTGTTGGTCGTCGCGGGCGTGTTGATGATGGGCGAATGGGCCGATCTGGTCGGTGTGTCCCAGGAACATAAGCGACTTTCCATGTTCGCGGTGTCCGTGCCGCTGGCGATTCTCTGCCCGCTGGCGGCAGGGGTTGCTCCGCCTGCTTTCATTCTCATGGTTGCGGCCTTTGCCTTCCTGTTGATCGTCACGCGGGCGTTGCGACTGGCGCTGGGCGTTCTCTATGTCAGCCTGCCGGTCATGGCGCTGCTGTTCCTGCGTGGGCAGCCGCCGCATCTCTGGGGTCTGCTGCTCGCTTTCTGGGCGCTGGGGCTGGTGTGGGCGACGGACATCGGCGCCTATTTCGCCGGGCGCTCGCTGGGCGGACCAAAGCTGGCGCCGCGTGTCAGCCCTTCCAAGACCTGGTCGGGACTGGGCGGTGGTGTGCTTGCGGCGCTGCTGCTGGGCTATACGCTGCATCTGTTCGCGGGACTTCCCGCACAGCTTGCCGCGTCCAGCGGACTGCTCGCGGTGGCGGCGCAACTGGGCGATCTGCTTGAAAGCTGGATGAAGCGACGGGCCGGGGTGAAGGACAGTGGCACGCTGCTTCCCGGCCATGGCGGCGTGATGGATCGGCTGGACGGCGTTGTCACCGCCGCGCCGATTGCTGCGCTCCTTTATCTGGCCTTGGGAGCGATGGCATGACCCGGCGCATCTCCATCTTTGGTGCGACCGGATCGGTGGGCATGTCGACGCTGGATCTGATCGGTCGCGAGCCTGATGCCTATGAGGTGGTCGCCCTGACCGCCCATCGGGACGTCGATGCGCTGGCGCAAGCGGCCCGCGCCCATCACGCCCGGATCGCCGTGATTGGCGAGGAAACGCGCTACACTGACCTGCGCGATGCACTGGCCGGCAGCGGCATAGAGGCGATGGCAGGTCCACAGGCGCTGATTGACGCCGCATGTGCAGGGGCCGAATGGACCATGGCGGCGATCGTCGGCTGCGCGGGTCTTGCCCCGACCATCGCCGCGCTGCGAACCGGCGGCACGGTGGCGCTGGCCAACAAGGAATCGCTGGTGTCGGCGGGCGCGCTGATGATGGAGGCAGCGCGGGCGTCCGGCGCGACACTGTTGCCCGTCGACAGCGAGCATAATGCGATATTCCAGTGCCTTGCAGGCAGTCGCTTCGAGGATGTGTCGCGCATCATCCTGACGGCGAGCGGCGGCCCATTCCGTACCCGTAGCCGGGCGGAGATGGGCGGCATCACCCCGGCGCAGGCGGTCGCGCATCCCAACTGGTCGATGGGCGCGAAGATCAGCGTCGATAGCGCGACGATGATGAACAAGGGGCTGGAACTGATTGAGGCCGCGCACCTCTTTCCCATCGGTCTCGACCGGATCGAGATACTGGTCCACCCGCAGTCGGTCATTCATTCGATGGTCGAATTTCGGGACCGATCGACGCTCGCGCAGTTGGGGTCGCCCGATATGCGAATTCCTATTGCTCACGCGCTCGGCTGGCCCGCGCGGATCGCCACGCCCTGCCAGCCGCTGGACCTGACCCGGATCGGCCGACTGGATTTCGAGGCGCCCGATCCCGTGCGCTTCCCTGCGTTGCGGCTTGCCCGTGATGCGGGGGCGGCAGGCGGCACGGCGCCAGCGATCCTCAACGCTGCGAACGAGGTGGCGGTCGCGGCGTTCCTGGATGGCATGATCGGCTTCCTTGATATTGCCGCAATTGTGGAAGATGTATTGAGCCGCTATGAAGTTATCATGCCCTCCTCAATGGAGGACGTGCTGGTTGCAGATGCCGGAGCGCGCGACTTGGCCCGGCATGTGATGGAAAGATTGACGGTTTGATCCAAAATCCCGGTTTTCTGTTGACCGTTCTCGCATTCGTCGCGGTCATCGGTCCGCTCGTTTTCGTGCATGAACTCGGCCATTATCTGGTCGGGCGTTGGTGCGGCGTGAAGGCGGAGGCGTTCTCGATCGGCTTCGGGCCGGAAATCGCCGCCTGGGTCGACAAGCGCGGTACGCGCTGGCGGATCGCGGCGCTCCCCCTTGGCGGCTATGTGAAGTTCAAGGGCGACATGAATGCCGCCAGCCAGACCGATCCCCAATGGCTGGAAATGTCCGCGCAGGACCGGGCGGAGAGCTTTCCGGCCAAGCCATTATGGCAGCGTGCGGCGATCGTCGCGGCTGGCCCCGCCATCAATTTCCTGTTCGCCATCCTGATCCTTGGCAGTTTTGCCTTTTTCTACGGCGAA
The DNA here is from genome assembly GCF_037154075.1 of Sphingobium aromaticiconvertens. Classification (NCBI taxonomy): domain Bacteria; kingdom Pseudomonadati; phylum Pseudomonadota; class Alphaproteobacteria; order Sphingomonadales; family Sphingobiaceae; genus Sphingobium; species Sphingobium aromaticiconvertens. The sequence goes on along the minus strand of NZ_JBANRJ010000001.1, from coordinate 4,424,728 downwards.
AGCCGCACGCCGCCGGTTGCGGGCATCGTCCAGCCGGGCAGCGCCGCGCAGGTTGCGGGCATTCGCGTGGGCGATCGGATCGTGTCGTTCAACGGGCGGGTGATGGACACCTATAACGACATGGTGATGTATACCCGCATCCGCCCCGGCGAGCCGGTGGATGTGGTGGCCGAGCGCGACGGACGCCGGATCGCCATCACCGCGACCATCGGATCGGTGATGGAGGGCGACGGCTTCGGCAACAGCTTCCGCGTGGGGCGTTTGGGCATCGGCGCAGGTGATCCGGTGGTCGATCCGGTGCCGCTGTGGCGCGCGCCGATCGTGGCGATCGAGCGGACCGGCGACATCGTGCGGACCATGGTCGAGACGCTGGGTCAGATCGTGGGTGGTGGCCGATCGGTCAAGGAACTGGGCGGACCGCTGAAGATAGCGGAGGTTTCGGGGCAGGCCGCGACGATGGGGCCGGAGAGCTTCATCTTCTTCATGGCCCTCATCTCGATTAATTTGGGGTTCATCAATCTCTTGCCAATCCCGATGCTGGATGGTGGCCATCTGCTCTTTTACGGGATCGAAGCGGTGCAGCGTCGGCCGGTCAGTCCGCAGGTGCAGGACTGGGCCTATCGGTCCGGGCTGGCAGTGCTTTTGGCGATGATGATGCTGGTGACATTCAACGATTTGTCGTCTTTCGGACTATGGAAGAGCCTGTCCGGCTTGATCGGTTGAGCGGCATGGGGCAGGGAAGGCGCGATTTGGTGGCGTCTTTGCCCACAGACTATGATTTTTTTTGAGGGTGAGCGGGTGACAGCGATGAAGATCAGCATGCGGCAGCGTCCGGTTGTCGCAGGCCTATTGGCCAGCACGGTTATAGCCGGGCTGGTCTGCGCGCCCGCTCATGCCCAGACCCCTCCGGTCCCGGCGCCCACGCAAGCGGCCCCGGCGACGCCGCCCGCCGCCACGGTCGCCCCGGCCGGTACGATCCGGTCGATCGCCGTGACGGGCCAGCAGCGGCTGGAGCCGGACACGGTGATGTCCTACACCAAATTGCGGATTGGTCAGCCCTTCACGCAGGAATCGCTGGATCAGGCGCTGCGCGACCTGTTCGAGACCGAACTGTTCGCGGACGTGCAAATCCGTAACGATGCGGGCGCACTGACGATTGAGATCAAGGAAAACCCGGTCATCAACCGCATTGTTCTGGAGGGCAACAAGCGCCTGAAGGAAGACAAGATTCGGCCGGAGATCAAGCTGGCTCCGCGGCAGATCTATACACGCTCGAAGGTCCGCGCCGACGTTGCGCGCATCATCGAACTCTATCGCCGTCAGGGCCGTTTCGCCGCCTCGGTCGAACCAAAGATGGTGCAACTGGACCAGAACCGCGTCGATATCGTTTTCGAGATTTCGGAAGGGCCGAAGTCCAAGGTCCGCCAGATCAACATCATCGGCAATGATAAGTTCAGCGACGGCAATCTTCGCAGCCAGATGGTGACGAAGCAGTCGCGCTGGTTTCGCCTCTTCTCCTCGGGCACCAGCTACGACCCCGATCGCCTGGCCTATGATCAGCAGAAGCTGCGGCAATATTATCTGACCGAGGGCTATGCCGATTTCCGCGTAATCTCGGCAGTCGCGGAACTGACCCCTGACAAGCAGGACTTCATCATCACTTATGTGGTGGAGGAAGGCGATCGCTACAAATTCGGCGACGTGAAGGTCGAATCCGACATTCGCGATCTGTCGGGCGATGGCCTGACCAAGATGCTGCCGATGAAGAAGGGTGACTGGTACAACGCCAAGCAGGTCGAGGACACGGTTGATACGCTGAGCGAGACGGCGGGCCTGTTCGGCTATGCCTTTGCCGACGTGTCGCCAGACTTTAACAGGTCGAAAGAAGACCTGACGATGGGGATCAATTTCAAGATCGCCAACGCCCCGCGCGTCTATGTCGAGCGCGTCGATATCAACGGCAACACGCTGACGCAGGATAAGGTTGTTCGCCGCGAATTCCGCCTGAATGAGGGCGATGCGTTCAACAGCTTCCTGGTCAAGCGGTCGAAGGACCGGATCAATTCACTCGGTTTCTTCCAGGAAAAGCTGGATATCGAGCAGAAGCCGGGTTCCGCGCCTGATCGCATCGTGCTGGAAACCAATGTCCAGGAAAAGTCGACCGGCGAATTGTCGCTTTCGGCCGGTTTCTCGTCGCTGGAACGCTTCATCGTCTCGGCCTCGATCACGCAGCGCAACTTCCGCGGCAAGGGCCAGGAACTCCGCACCTCGGTCAACTATTCGGCCTATTCCAAGTCCGTGGAGGTAGGGTTCACCGAGCCTTATTTCATGGACAAGAATATTGCGTTGGGTGGCGATATCTATCGTCGTGACCTGAACAGCTTCCGTTATCTGAACAATAATGATCGCGACACGACCTATGAGCAGACGACCACGGGCGCCCAGCTTCGTGCGGGCGTCCCGATCACGGAATATATGTCGCTGGCGCTGCGCTACACGCTCAACTTTGACGATGTGACGCTGGACGAATCTACCTATTACACCGATGGCGAGTGCGACCCGATCCTTGCTGGTCGTTACCTGTGCGACGCCATCGGCAAGCGCACGACCTCGTCCCTCGGTTACTCGCTGATCTTCGATAACCGCGACAACCGTATCCGGCCGACACGTGGCTACAATCTCGTGCTCAGCCAGGATTTCGCTGGTCTTGGCGGCAGCGTGAAATATATCCGCACGCGCATCAACGGCGGCAAATATTTCGCACTGGGCGGCGGTTTCGTCTTCTCGCTCACCGGCGAGGGCGGTTATATTCATAGTCTGGAGAAGGATCGGTTCGACTCGGCGGGCAATGCGGTTGACACCGTGCGCCTGACCGACCGTTTCTTCCTGGGCGAACCGCAGATGCGCGGCTTCGACATTCGCGGTATTGGTCCGCGTGTGAAGCGCTTCTATCTGACGAAGGATGCGACGACGGGCGAATATGTCCGCGATAGCAATAACAATAACAATATCGCCGACGATGCCTTGGGCGGTAAAATCTATTATATGGCGCGTGCTGAACTGGAGATCCCGTTGGGTTCCGGCGCGCGCGAGATGGGGTTGCGTCCATCCATCTATGTTGATGCAGGGGCGGTCGCAGGGCTGAAGAATCCGGGCCTCGTCAATGGTACTGGCACCTTCGCGGGCTATTGCACCGATGCCGCCGGCACCGGCACCGTGCGCGCGACTGCGCCCGGTGCCTGTCCGACCGGCATCAGCAACGACAATTATCTCGAAGGCACTGGCTTCGAGGAAGTCTATCAGGGTGACACGCTCAAGCCGCGTGTTTCCGTGGGCTTTGGTGTTAACTGGAATTCGCCCTTCGGCCCGTTCCGTATCGACATTGCCAAGGCCCTGCTGAAAGAACCAGGGGACGACGCCAAACTCATCACTTTCAACGTAGGGACTCAATTCTGATGAAAATATATATGAAGGCTCTGGCCCTTGGCCTGGCGCCCATGACCGCTATCGCTCTGACCACCGCGCCCGCCGCCGCCCAGTCGAAGACCGGCATCGCCGTCGCCGACCTGCAACGCGCCGTCGGCACCAGCGCCGCCTATACCGCGGCGCGTACCCAGATGCAGACCACCTACAAGCCGCAGATCGATGCGTTCAATGCGCGCAAGACCGCGATCGACGCTGACCTGAAGAGCAAGGGTGACGCGCTGCAGGCCGCGCTGACGGCCGCTGGCAACAAGCCCACCCCGGCGATTGAAACCCAATATCAGCAGTTCCAGCAGCAGCAGCAGACGGCGCAGGCTGAATTGCAGCGCATGGGGCAGCCCATCGGCCTCGCCAACGCCTATGTCGAAGAGCAGATCACCGCAAAGCTCTCCGACGCGCTCAAGGCCGTGATGACCAAGACCAAGGTCGATCTGGTCCTCTCGCCCGAGGCCACCGTTTCCTATCAGCCGACCGTCGACATTACTCAGGCGGTTGTCACTGAACTGAACACGCTGGTGCCCAGCGTTGGCATCACCCCGCCCGCTGGCTGGCAGCCGGGTCGTCAGGGTCAGGCTGCGGCCGGTGCCGCGCCTGCAGCGCCTCGGTCAGCGCAGCAGCCGCAGTCGCGCTGATCGGCACGATGATGGATCTGACGCAAGAAGCTGGCGCGGCGCAGGACGCGCGTGTCTCCCTGGATATCCGGGGAGTCATGGCGTCTCTGCCGCATCGTTACCCGATGCTGCTGGTCGACCGTGTCGAATCGGTCGTTCCGGGTAGCACGATCCATGCGGTCAAGGCGGTGTCGATCAATGAGTCCTTCTTTCAGGGCCATTTTCCGACCCGCCCAATCATGCCGGGTGTGCTGATCATCGAAGCGATGGCGCAGGCTGCCGGCGTGCTGACGGTCGAAACGTTGGGTCTGCGCGATTCGGGCAAGCTGGTCTATTTCATGAGCATTGACGGGGCGAAGTTCCGCAATCCCGTGGAACCTGGCTGCCTGCTGGACCTGCATGTCGATCTGCTCCAGATCAGGGGCATGGTCTGCAAGTTCGCGGGCAAGGCATTGGTGAACGGCAAGTTGGCGGCGGAAGCCAATTTCGTCGCCATGATCGCCGAACCGCCCAAGGACTGATCTGTCTATAGGCTTTGCAAGGGGGGCGGCGCGCGAAATGGTGCGCCGCCCCCCTTGGTTCATCCAATCTTTCGTCAGTCTTGCCTTTGGCGGCTAAACGCTGTAACCGCGCGCCTTCGCGAGATTTTCACGCATCCCCGGCCGGTCGGAAACCGGCCTTGAACGGAGCAAGGTATATGAAGGCCAATATTCACCCCGACTATCACATGATCACCATCCAGATGACCGATGGTACGACGTTCCAGACCCGTTCGACCTGGGGCAAGGAAGGTGACACGATGGCGCTCGACATCGACCCCAAGTCGCATCCGGCATGGATTGGCGGCCAGCGTCAGCTGGATCAGGGCGGTCAGGTTGCGCGCTTCAACAAGCGTTTCGGCGGCCTGTCGCTGAAGAAATAATCGGCCTTCACCGGTACGGTAGAGAAAAGGGCGTCCAGCGGGCGCCCTTTTCTTTTATGAGCGTGTCGCTGGAGCGATGTCCGGTCGAACGAACCCTGCTGCCGACTCGGCAACCGTGGAAAATGCTCTAAGGTGCTGCCCCATGACCTTGCTCCTGTCCGAGCGCCATGACGGCCTGCTCATCCTCACCCTCAATGATCCCGATCATCGCAATATCCTGTCGGCCGACCTCAGCAATGCGCTGACGCAAGCTGTGCTGGCAGCGGGTGCGGACCCCGGCGTGAAGGCGCTGATCGTCACCGGGGCGGGGGCTGCCTTTTGCGCGGGTGCGCGGCTCGATGATCTTGAAGCGGCGGCATCGGGTGACGATGCGGCGGTGCATGCGGTCTATCGCGCCTTCATGACGGTTGCGGATTGCCCATTGCCGACGATCGCGGCGGTCAATGGCGCGGCAGTCGGGGCGGGCATGAACCTGGCGCTGGCCTGCGACATGCGGATTGCGACGCCGACCGCGCTGTTCGACACGCGGTTCCTGAAGATCGGTTTGCATCCGGGCGGTGGCCATAGCTGGATGCTGTTGCGCGCGGTCGGCTGGGCCAGGGCGAGCCAGATGTTGTTGGGCGGGCAGGGGTTGCGCGGCGACGCTGCGCTGAACGCTGGGCTTGTGCAGCAGTTGAGCGCGCCGGATAAGCTGCTGGAGGATGCGATGGCGCTGGCTGCCCCCATGCTGGAAACGTCGCGCGACCTGCTGTTGCGGACGAAGGCGACGCTACATCATGCTGCGCGTAGTAGCCATGCGGATGCCTTTGCCCATGAAACCGCCGCGCAGGCCTGGTCGCTGGGTGAGCCGGGGTTTGCAGCTTTGCTGGAGCGGATGCGCGGCGAAATAGCGCGTCGGTAGCGGCTGGCCAGCCGTCCATGGGCAGTCTAGCGTGGGATATGGCGCTTACTCCATTGCCTATATTCCCACGATGAGCCGCGGTGCCGCGCGACCGCTGGGGCTGGCTGCCTGCATCGCGCTGGTCATGGGCAATATGATCGGGTCGGGGGTGTTCCTGTTGCCCGCCTCGCTCGCGCCCTATGGCTGGGACGCGGTGCCGGGCTGGTTCGTCACGATCGGCGGCGCGATGGCGCTGGCCTTTGTCATTGCCCGGCTGACCGTTCACCTGCCCGATGTGAAAGGGCCATCGCAGATGATTGCGCGCGCCTTTGGCCCCATGGCTGGGTTTGCGAACGGCTGGATTTATTGGGTGTCGATCATTACCGCCAATGTGACGATCGCCGTTGCGGCGGTGGCCAATCTGAGCGATCTGCTGCCGGTTCTGGCGCGGGAGCCTTTGCTGGCGGCGCTGGCTGCAACTGGAGCGATCTGGACGGCAACCGGCGTGAATTTGCTAGGTGCGCGGGTCGCTGGTGCTACGCAACTGGCGACGACGCTGGTCAAGTTGCTGCCGTTGGGCGTCGTGGTAATCCTGCTACTGGTGACGCTGGTGAGTGGGACGGCCGATGTTGTGCCTTTTCCGGCCACCGGGTTCAGCGCGAACGGGATCACAGTGAGCGCGGCGCTGACCTTATGGGCGCTGCTTGGCTTTGAATCGGCGAGTGCGGCGGCGGACAAGGTGGCCGATCCCACGCGTACCATTCCGCGCGCCACGCTGATCGGGACGGGCCTGACGGGTGCCTTCTATATCCTCGTCTGTTCCGGGATCGCGCTGACCCTGCCCGCTGCGGAGGCGCAGTCGGGATCGCCCTTTGCTGCCTTTGTCGGCCATTATTGGTCGCCCGGTCCCGCGCGGTTGGTGGCGCTGTTCGCAGCGATCAGCTGCCTTGGCGCACTCAATGGCTGGACGTTGCTTCAGGGTGAGGTGCCGCTCGCGATGGCCCGTGCGGGAGAACTGCCGTGCTGGCTGGCGGCGACCGATGCGCGGGGGACTCCGGTGCGCGCGATTCTGGTGTCCAGCCTTGCCGCGACGCTGTTGCTGGTCGCCAACAGCCTGCAGGGGTTGGTGGCGTTGTTCACGGCGATGGCGCTGCTGTCCACGTCGGCGACGCTGTGGTTGTATCTGGGGTGCTCGCTGGCCAGCCTGCGCTTTCGGGTCGCATTGCCGGCAGCCATGATCGGTACGGTATATGCGCTCTGGACGTTGTGGGGGGCAGGGTGGCAGGCGAGCGGCCTCAGCCTGGTGCTGATGGTGCTGGGGTTCCCGCTCTACTGGTGGGCGCGGCGTGAACGCTGATTTTTTTGGGGGCTAGCGGTTGCGCTGATCTTCCAGGAAACCGCTGATCGCCAGCCCACTTGCGTTGAGCAGGGGATAAGTGCGCGAATCGCTCAGCCAGTCGGGCCGCCGTGCGCCGCTGCCGTAGAATGTATCGTAGACAAGGGAGAAGGCGAGGAAGGCCAAGGTCGCGCCGATCAGTCCCTTGACCGCGCCGAAACCCCCGCCCAGCACCCGGTCGACCGGCCCCAGCACAGACTGACGCGTGCGCGCGCCGATGGATCGCGCGATCAGCTTGCCCGCGGTGAAGGTGACACCGAACACCAGTATGAAGGACAGGATGCCTGCGCCGCTTTCCGTGCCGATGAAGGGTGTGAGCAATTCTGCGACCGACGCATGGAACAGCCGCACGGCGAAGATGCCCGATACCCAGGCGATCAGCGATAGCGTTTCGGTTACGAAGCCGCGCAGTAGCCCGAACAGAGCGCAGCCGCCGATCAGCAGCAGGACGAGGATGTCGATGGCGGTCATAGGCCTTCAGCCGCTATCCGCGACCGAGCATCTGGTCAACCAGTTGGGCAAGGGTGCGAAAGCCGCTGATCGCTATTCCGGGGACGCCATCGGCGATGCTGCCGGGAACAAAGGCTCGATCAAACCCCAGTTTCGCTGCTTCCCGCAACCGTAATGGTGCATGGGCGACGGGGCGAATCTCACCCGACAGCGCGACTTCGCCGAACAGCACGACATCGGCGGGGACGGGGCGTTCCGACAGGGCCGAGATCAGCGCTGCCGCCACGGCAAGGTCTGCCGCCGGATCGGACACGCGATAGCCACCCGCGATGTTGAGATAGACCTCACAGGTCGAAAAGCTGAGGCCGCAGCGCGATTCCAGCACGGCGAGGATCATCGATAGCCGTCCGCTGTCCCAGCCGACCACTGCCCGGCGGGGGGTCGCGCCGCTGGCGAGGCGGACGGTCAGCGCCTGAATCTCGATCAATACCGGCCTTGTCCCCTCCAGCGCGGGGAAGACGGTCGCGCCCGTCACGCTCTCGTCGCGATGGGTCAGGAACAGGGCGGAGGGGTTTGACACTTCCTCCAGCCCTTCGGCCACCATCGCAAAAACGCCGATCTCGTCCGTGCCGCCGAAGCGGTTCTTGATCGCGCGCAGGATGCGATATTGATGGCTGCGCTCTCCCTCGAAACTCAGAACCGTATCGACCATATGTTCGAGGACGCGCGGCCCGGCGATGCTGCCGTCCTTGGTCACATGGCCGACCAGTACGAGCGCGGTGCCGCGCAGTTTGGCATAACGGATCAGTTCCTGTGCCGACGCGCGCACCTGACTGACAGTGCCGGGCGCGCCCTCTATCTGGTCACTATGCACCGTCTGGATCGAATCGATGACCAGCAGCGCCGGGGGTGGGCCGTCGCCCAGCGTCGTCAATATGTCGCGCACGGACGTCGCGCTGGCCAATTGCACGGGTGATTCGCCAAGGCCCAGTCGACGGGCGCGCAGTCGCACCTGATCGGCCGCTTCCTCGCCACTGATATAGATGACCCCCGGTCCACGCGCCGCGATTCGCGCGGCGGCCTGAAGCAGCAAGGTGGATTTTCCAATGCCCGGGTCGCCGCCGATCAGTGTCGCCGAACCGGGAACCAGCCCGCCGCCCAGCGCGCGGTCAAACTCCGCAATGCCGGTGCTGGCGCGCGGGGGTAGCGGGATGTCGGCATCAAGGCCGACCAGTTGCAAGGCCCGCCCGCCGGTCTGAAGGTCATGCTTGGCCGAAAAGACGGTTTCGGGCGCTTCTTCGAGAAGGCTGTTCCACTCGCCGCAATCCTCGCACTGGCCCTGCCAGCGGGTCGCGATCGTCCCGCACTGCTGACAGACATATTTCCGCTTTGCCTTTGCCATGGGCCCATGCATATCAGAACATATGTGGAACGCCAGTCAAACTTCACGGGAGTTATGGAAACCCCGCGCGGCTTGGGGCATTGGCTGTTTATGAAGACATTGCGCGTCGCCAGCTACAATATCCGCAAGGCCATCGGGACCGATCGCCGCCGCAGCCCGGAGCGGGTGCTGGAGGTGTTGAACGAAATCGATGCTGATCTTGTTGCGCTTCAGGAGGCCGACCGACGGTTCGGGGTGCGGACAGCAGCTATCCCGCCCCGCCTGCTGGAAAGTCACAGCGCCTATAAGCCGGTGCCGCTGAATGTGCAGACCGACAGCATGGGCTGGCACGGCAATGCGATTCTGGTGCGGAAAGAGGCAGAGGTCAATTTTTTCGATGTGCTGCACCTGCCCTGCCTGGAACCACGCGGTGCGACGGTGGCGGAGGTCAGCCTGAACGGCATAGCCCTGCGCGCCTTCGGCATGCATCTGGACCTGTCGGGCCTGTGGCGGCGGCGGCAGGCGGCCGCGGTCATCCATAGCGCGGCACAGGGCGCTGCGATGCCCACGGTGTTGATGGGCGACCTTAACGAATGGAGCGCCGATCGCGGCTGCCTCGCCGATTTCGCCCGCCACTACAGCTTTGCGCCATGCGGGCGCAGTTTCCATGCGCGGCGGCCGGTCGCGCGGCTCGACCGGATTATGCATTGCGCGCGGTTGCATGTGGTCGAATGCGGTGTCCATGAAAGTGCGGCGGCGCGCCGGGCGTCGGACCATCTGCCGATCTGGGCGGAGCTGGCGCTGACGTGACGGGGGAACGGTGCTCGACAAATTGCCCACCCTCTGCGAACCCTGAGCCATGAGAGAGAAGGAGCTTAGGCTCGCGCTGGTCTGCTATGGCGGGATCAGCCTGGCCATCTACATGCACGGCATCACCAAGGAAATCTGGCGTCTGGCCCGCGCCAGTCGCGCTTTCCACGATGGCGCGCCGATCGAACCCGGCGTGCAGGGCATCTATCAACAACTGTTGGCCGAGATGGAAAGCGCTAGCGGGACGCGGCTGCGAATCCTGCCCGACATCATTGCGGGGGCCAGCGCAGGCGGGATTAACGGTATCTTTCTGGCGCAGGCGATCGAGACGGGCCAATCGCTGGAACCACTCACCCAATTGTGGCTGGACAATGCCGATGTTGAGCAACTGCTCGATCCCGACGCGCGGCCCGCGCGCCAATTGACCAAATTCTGGGCGACGCCGCTCGTGTGGATGGCCGCGCGCCATCCGGGCGATACGGTGGAACGCACGGTCGCCCCCGACACGCGGGAAGAGGTGCGGCGCAAGCTGTCGCACTTCATCCGCTCGCGCTGGTTCGAGCCGCCTTTTGGCGGCGAGGTATTCTCGACCATGTTGCTGGACGCGTTCGACGCGATGACGGCGGCTGAGGCGGGGCCGCCACTACTGCCTGAAGGGCATCCGCTGGACCTGTTCGTTACCGTCACGGACTTTGAGGGACATGCGCAAAGCCTGACCCTCAACAGCCCGCCGGAAGTGGTCGAGACCGAGCATCGCCTGTCGATCGGCTTTAGCGCGCATGGGCGAGCGGGCAGCGGCGACCGGGCTGCGGGGCGACGGCGCTTTGCGGATGCCGCCGAACTGGTTTTTGCCGCGCGTGCCACCGCCAGTTTTCCCGGCGCTTTCCCACCCTTTACCGTGCGGGAGCTGGACCGGGTGCTGAAGGGGCGGCATCGCAACTGGCCGGGGCGCGATGCTTTCCTGGCGCGGGTGCTGCCGCGACAGGCCGCGCATGGACATGCCGAGGATACGGTGCTGATCGACGGATCGGTGCTGGCCAACGCCCCCTTTGCTCAGGCGATCGGCGCACTGCGGAACCGCCCGTCGCGGCGGGAGGTTGACCGCCGCTTCGTCTATATCGATCCCAAGCCGGGGCAACGCAGCATCCGCCTCAATCGCGGCGGCGAGCAGGTGGAGGAAGCAGAGGGGCATGATGCGCCACTGCCTGGCTTTTTCCGTACTATTTTCGGCGCATTGAGCGACATTCCCCGCGAACAGCCCATTCGGGATAATCTGGAAGCGATCGAGCGTCATTCGGCTGGCGTGCGTCGTACTGGACGCATCCTGGCTGCGCTGCGCCCGGCGATTGAGGCCGAGGTGGAGGGGGCGGTCGGCGGGATATTGTTCCTCGACCGGCCGAACCCGCAAAGGCTGGCGACATGGCGGGCGAAAGTCCAGCACCGGGCCGCGAATGCGGCGGGTTTCGCCTATTCGGCCTATGGTCACCTCAAGCTTTCGGGCATCGTCGAGGAGAGCGCAGCCCTGCTTTTTGCCCTGAGTGGCGAGGAGGGTGCGATGATGCGCGACAGTTTTCGTCGCGCGCTATGGGGCCATGTTCGAGCCGAGGGTATCGACCAACTGAGCGGGGGGTTGAGCGCCAAATCCGTGCCGGTCCAGTTTTTCCGCGCGCAGGACCTGGGTTTCCGTGTCCGCCGCCTGCGTTTCATGGCACGGTGCCTGACCGAAATTCTGGAGGCGCAAAGTAGCGTCAATGAAGCGGCGGTCGAGGCGATGCGCGAGGCCATTTATCAGGGTCTGGCCGAATATGCGCCGTGCGAGTCGCCGGACCATTATGGCGCAGACGTGCTGACGGCGGCGCGCGATACGCTCGACAAGCCGGGGGAGGCGTTCGCCGCTCTGGCGCAGGCGCGCGATCTGGGCGCGCGTGACGCCGCGGCAGAGGCCGTGCTGTCCGAAGCATTATGGGGGCTGCCCAAGGTGGAGCGGCGGGCGATGCTGCTGGCTTATCTCGGTTTTCCCTTCACCGACATCGCCACCCTGCCGCTATTGCAGGGGGACGCGCTGGAGGAACATGACCCGATCAAGGTGGACCGCATCTCACCAGAGGATTGCCATGCGATCCGCTCCGGTGGGGCCGTGGCAACACTGAAAGGCATCGAGTTCAACAATTTCGGCGCTTTCTTCAGCCGTGCCTATCGGGAGAATGATTATCTGTGGGGGCGGCTGCATGGGGTGGAGCGGCTTCTGGATATCGTGATTTCAGCCATGCCCACAGCAAGCCGTCTATCCGCCGACACAGTGGCCGGTTATAGGCGTTCGGCGTTTCTGGCTGTGCTGGACGAAGAGGAAGACCGGCTGCCGCTGGTCGCCGACCTCATCGCCAGCCTGCGCGAGGAGATCGGATGACGGGGCCGTTTCGATGCTGGGGAAGAAGGACGCTGCTGGTGCTTGCCTGCGCCGGGATCGGTGCCGGTATCGGCGGTTGTACGCCTTCATCCGGTGATGACACAGCGGTCGCCAATACAACCTCTGTCAACAGGGATGCCATCGCCCCGGTGGAGCAGAAAGGCATAGGCATAGCAAGCGTGCCCGTCGCCAATGTCGCTGCGCCTGTGGCCCCGGTCTCCCGCCCTGCGCCTGTCAGGCCTGCCAAGCCTGCCGAGGCTGCACAATCACTGGATCTGCCGGCTTCGAATGCCGCGACCGATGCGCCTGTCTTTCCAGCGGAAGTCACCACTTTCATGGTGGACCGGGACGGGTGTGACCATTTCCGGGGTGAGGAACCCTATGATGCCGAACGCGCCGCCTATCTGGAGCAGAGCATCCGCGAGCTGTGTGCTGGTTCCGATGCCAGGCTAGCCAAGCTGCGGCGGCGCTATGCCGAGGAACCTGATGTGATCGCGGCTCTGGGCAATTATGAAGAACGGATCGAGTCGCCCGAAGAGCCATAGCGTTGATTTGGCAGCGATGTAGCATGGGCCTTTTGTCCCAGTGACAGCGCGCTCATGTGACGCTAGGGGAGGCGGCATGATGGGGGTAATCAGACAGAGTGAGGGAGGGCGTGGCCTGTTGGCGGCGCTGGCTCTGATCGTCCTGTGTCTTCAACTGGTTGCGCCGTCGGGCTTCATGCCCGTCCGCACTGACAAGGGCGTGGTCGTCGCCCTGTGTACGGGGCAGGGCGCCGTCAATGTCGTCGTGCATCGCGAGTCCGCGCCCGGCGATCATGGTCCGGCCGGCGACGATCGGTTCATGCAGCAGCATTGCGCTTTTGCCGGGGGCGCGACCCAGCCGCTGCTGCCGCCCTTGCCCCTGGCCGACCTGTCGTTACCTGCCTGGACGAGCGGCTTTGGCGTCATCGCCTTTGCGGTCAAGATTGGCTGGATCGCGCGGCTAGCTGCGCCGCCGCCGCCCTCATCGGGGCCGCCCGCACTTCTTCCGAAAAACAACCATCCTGATTGACGCCCGGCCGTAAAGGTCGGCGCGTCGCTGTTTTTCCGAAAGTGTTCCACCATGTCCTTTTCTGCTCTTTCGCGCGGCGCGTCGCTGTGTGCGCTCGCCTTTGCCCTGTCGCCTGTTATCGCCCATGCCGATGAGGCGGATGGCACGAGCATCATCGTCACCGCCAGCCAGACGATCGAGGATGCCGCCACGCAGATTGCCCGCACGCCGGGCGGCGTCGATATCGTGTCGGCCGATGATTTCCGGGGCAAGCTCGCTGTTTCGCTGCGCGACACGTTGGCCTTCTCGCCCGGTGTCTACACCCAGCCGCGTTTCGGGCAGGAAGTGCGCCTGTCGATCCGCGGGTCGGGGATCAGCCGGGGCTTTCATATGCGGGGGCTGACCTTGTTGCAGGATGGCATCCCCATCAATCTGGCCGATGACAATGGCGATTTTCAGGAACTCGATCCGCAGGTCTTCCAGCATATCGAGGTCTATCGTGGCGGTAATGCGCTGCGGCTGGGCGGATCGACGCTAGGCGGGGCGATCAATGCGGTGACGCCGACTGGGCGGACTGCACCGGGGTTGGGCCTGTCGATCGATGGCGGGGCGTTCGACACTATCCGCGCGAAAGTGGAGGGCGGCTATGCCGATGAGCGGGGTGACGCATGGGCTGCGATCACCGCTGATCGGTCGGATGGTGACCGCGACCATGGACGGCGCAAGAGCCTGCGCTTCAACGGCAATGTCGGCCTGCGCCTGTCCGACCGGCTGGAAACGCGCTTCTATGCGAGCGCGCAGAGCATCCGGCAGGAGCTTCCCGGCGCGCTGACGGAAGCCGATGCGCTGAACAACCCGAAGAAGGGAAATTTCAGCGGCGATCAGGCGCGCGACATCGATTCAATTCGATTACAGAACCGAACGGTTCTGGATTTGGGTAAGGGGCAGCTTTCGGGTGGGGTATTCCTCAACCTGAAACATTTGTTTCATCCGATCTTTCAGGTGATCGACCAGACATCGACGGACTATGGCGTTTTTGGCCGGTACGACATGCAGGCCGGGCCGCTGGGCCTGACGATCGGCACGACCGCGCGTTTCGGAGAGGTGCAGTCGCGGCGCTTCGTGAACGTCAATGGCGATCGCCAGCCGGGGCGTGCGCCGGCCATGCTCGCCGAACAGCGGGCGCATACGATCAACAGCTATGGCGAAATTCGCTATGCGCCGGTCGATCGGCTGACGCTGATTGCCGGGGGCATTTATACCGACGCGCATCGGGTGCAGGAACAGAGTGTCCCGGCATCTGTTCGAGGGCAGGTCGATTATGATGCCTTCGCGCCCAAATTCGGCCTGTTGTTCGAACCGTCGTCGGCGGTGCAATTCTATGTCAATTATAGCCGATCGGTCGAAATGCCGGGCTTTGGCGAAGTAGCGCAGGTCGCCGCCTTCGTCCCCGTCCGCCCGCAAAAGGTGTGGACGGCGGAGATCGGTACGCGTGGCCATGCGGGCATCGCGACGTGGGACATCAGCCTGTATCGCGCCGACCTGAAGGGCGAGATGCTGCAATATAGCGTGTCGGCGGATATTCCGGCCGCGACCTTCAACGCCGGGCGGACGCGGCATCAGGGCGTGGAGGTGGGGCTGGATCTTGATCTGGCGCCGTGGCTGCGATTGCGCTCCGTCTATCAATATAGCGACTTCCGGTTTCGCGACGACAGCGAATATGGCGACAACCGCCTGCCTGTGATCCCGCGTCACATGACCCGCGCGCAGTTGCGGATCGGGGACGACGCCCTGTCCGTTACGCCGTCGGTTGAATGGGTGCCGCAGGGCGCATGGGTCGACTATGCGAACACGAAACGAGTGGGCGGCTATGCGCTGCTGGGGCTGGCCGCGCAGGCGGAGGTCCGCAAGGGCGTAACGTTGTTCGTAGATGCCCGGAACCTGACCAATGAGAAGGCAGTCGGCGACATCAGTGCGGTGGTGAATTATGCCGCGCTTACGCCTGCTGCACGCGCGATCTTCTATCCGGTCGAGCGGCGCGCCGTTTATGGCGGTGTGCGGGCGCGGTTCTGATGGACGGCAAACACCTCTATCGGGCGATGTGGCGCTGGCATTTCTTTGCTGGCCTGATCGTCCTGCCGGTCCTCGCGCTGATGGCGGTGACGGGCGCGCTCTATCTCTACAAGCCGGAGATCGAGCGGGCCGTCTATCATGATCGGATCATCCTGACGACGATCGGACCGATGCTCGCTCCCTCGCGCTTTGTCCGGGCGGTTGAAACCGCGACGGGCGAGCGGGTCGCGCAGATCATCCGGCCTGCCGCTGCGGATGAAAGCTGGCGCTTGACCGTGCGGCCGGAGGGTAAGCCGCCAATCACGCTGTTCGTCGATCCGCATGATGGGGCCATTCTTGGCCGGATCTCGGACGGCGGCATCATGCAGACGGTCAAGCATCTGCATAGTCTGGCGCTGACCGGCCCGGTCGGCAATCTACTGGTCGAGATCGTGGCGGGCTGGGCTATTCTGTTGGTCGTGACCGGCTTTTATCTGCGCTGGCCGCGTGCGGGGAGCCGGGCGCTGGCGTTGCGGGGACGGCCCGGCGGACGGCTATTCTGGCAGGATCTGCATGGCACATTGGGCTTTCTGGCCGCCGGGGTGATCCTGTTCCTCGCCGTCACAGGCATGCCGTGGACGGATGTGTGGGGCGGCGGACTGCGGAACGTCGTCGCCGCCAACAATTGGGGCCGCCCCAAATCGCCGGTCCTGCCCTGGGTCCAATCGACGAAAGATGTGCTGCCCTGGACGTTGAGAGAGAGTGGCGCGAGCATCGGCGGTCATGGCGATGTTGGGGTGGATGCGGTGATCCGGATCGCTGGCCAACGCGGCGTCGGTGGCGGATACAGCCTGATCCTGCCCGCGACGCCGGGCGCACCCTATCTGGTCGTGACCAGTGTCATGGCGGCGCAGGATGCGCGGGCCATCACCGTCGACGCCGGATCGGGCGCGGTCGTGCAAGATATTGACTGGCGGCATTTCGGGCCGGGGGCAAAGGCGGTGGAATGGGGCATCGCGACCCATCAGGGCCAGCAATATGGGGAGGTGAACCGCCTGCTGATGTTGGCGGGCTGTCTGGTGCTGCTGTTGCTGTGCGCGACCGGGCCGATCCTGTGGTGGAAGCGGCGTCGTGATGGCCGCTTGGCCCCGCCGCCTTCTGCGCCGCCGGGCGCTGGGCGGACCGTGGCAGGGCTGATGATCCTGCTGGGCGCGCTGTTTCCGTTGACTGGCCTGTCGATGATCGCGGCGCTGGGCGGGGGGAGGCTGGTCAGGCGGGTCCGCTCGACCTGATCCCCGCCAGTGCGGCGGCGTCTGGCCAATGATAACGGACTTCGGGTGCCATGCGGCCATCGGGGGCCATGCGATCCATTTCCTCGACCACGCGCCCGCCCATCCGCTCGTAGAAAGTGCGGGCGGGCCGGTTTTCGGTATAGCAAAAGAGGTGGACGCCATCCTGCGGGAACGCGTCGGCGGCCCATCTGGCGGCGGCGCGCAGCAACAGTGCGCCAACGCCGCTGCCTTTCGCATCTGGCAGGACGTGCAGATTGTCGACCAGCGTGCCCCAGCGCGGATCGGCTCCGCCCACCACGCAGACAAAGCCCATCGCTTCGCCATCGCGCTCGGCGATCAGCAGGTGCATGGCAGGGGAGGGGGCCGCCAACCGCGCGCTCCATACGGTCAGTCTGTCGGTGTCCAACTCGTCCGCAAGCCAGCCCGTATCCAATATCGCGGCATAGGCGTTGCGCCAGCTAATAGCATGCAACCGGGCGATCAGGGGCGCATCCGCACGGCCTGCCTGTCGCAATGTCACGCAGTTGTTAGCCATAGGGGTCAGCTGTCCTTCGCGCCCAGCCGATGCTCGCCCTTCACCCAGCGGACGGTGCCCGTGCTGGCGCGCATTACCACGCTTTCGGTGGTCAACTTGCCGCCCGGCAGGCGCTTGACCCCAGCCAGCAGCGAGCCGTCGGTCACGCCCGTCGCCGCGAAGATACAATCGCCGCGGGCAAGTTCCTTGAGGTCGTAAATCCGGTCCAGATCCTCGATCCCCCATTTATAGGCGCGCTGCTTCTCATCCTCGTTGCGGAACAGCAGGCGCCCCTTGAACTGGCCACCGACGCAGCGCAGCGCCGCGCAGGCCAATACCCCCTCCGGCGCGCCGCCTGACCCCATATAGATGTCGATCGTAGTTTCGGGGTCAGTCGTGGCGATAACGCCCGCAACGTCGCCGTCCGGGATCAGCATGATGCCGCAACCAATGGCGCGCAACTCGGCGATCAGCTTTTCATGGCGCGGGCGGTCGAGGACGCAGACGATGATGTCGCCCGGTTCCACGCCCTTGTGCGCGGCCACCGCCTCGACATTCTCCCGCACCGATTTTTTGAGATCGATGACGCCATCGGGGTAGCCCGGCCCCACGGCCAGCTTCTCCATATAGACGTCAGGCGCGTTCAGCAGTCCGCCTTCTTCGGAGATCGCCAGCACGGCGAGCGCATTCGGCCCGGCTTTGGCGGTGATCGTGGTGCCCTCCAGCGGGTCGAGCGCGATGTCGATTTTTGGTCCGGTGCCGATCGCGTTGCCGACCTTCTCCCCTATATAGAGCATTGGCGCCTCGTCCCGCTCGCCCTCACCGATCACCACGGTGCCGTCCATATAAAGGTCGTTAAAGGCAAGGCGCATCGCTTCGACGGCGGCGGCGTCGGCCGCCTTCTCATCGCCCCGGCCAACGAGCCTGGCCGCAGCGATCGCCGCAGCCTCGGTCACGCGGACCATTTCCAGCACCAGTACGCGGTCGAGCGTCGAGCTAGCCTGCACCATCATTGTTCCTCTTCTGGTCTCTTATCAGGATAGCGCGATAGGGAGTCCCCCGGCCCTTGTCGAGCGGCGCCCTCTTCCCTTTTCGCCTTTTCGCGCTGGCGGTGCAACACATCGGCTCATGCCGCGTTGGTGCTTTCAAGAGGGAGATATCATGAAAGCCATGTTGTCATGATCGCCATCCTGATCGCCGCCGCCACGCTGGCGACGCCATCGGTTGTGACGCATCGGATTCGCCGTCAGCCCGGCGCGCCATCCTGTCAGGCCGTGCCCGCACTTTGCATGGGGGGTGTGCGAGCGGAGGTGACTCCTCTCGTGGAGAGCGATGCAGATCGACCTCCCAGCAGCAAGATGGATGCCTATGGCTATGAAGCGCGACCGTGCCGGATCATAGGCAATATGGATTGCCCGAAACGCGCCCGCCGCCAGATTTTTCGCCTGGGCGAACCGATTGGTGACACACTGACGCGCAGCTTCGGCCTGCGATAGCGCCGTCTTAAGGTCGCAACGATCAATCCAATATGTGCATGACCATCGGCGTCTGGAGCAGGCTGTCCGATCCCGCCAGGCGATGCAGCGCATCATGGACCCAGCGTTCCTCGCCCGCATGGGTGACGATCGCGACCAGCACGCCATCGGCCTGATTGGCGCCGCGCTGGATCATGCTTTCGATCGACACGCCTGCGTCACGGGTCGCCGCTGCAATCTCCGCCAGCACGCCAGGGCGGTCCTGAACCTTGAAGCGCAGATAGGTGCGACCTACGCGCTTGCCCGCGTCGGCGGGGTTCTGTGGGGTGAGTGCCGCGACCGGCATGGCGAAAGCGTCGCCATATTCGTCGCGGGCCACGTCAATCAGGTCGGCGACCACAGCCGACGCCGTCGGCCCATCGCCCGCGCCGCGTCCCTGGAAGAAGAGGCGGCCGACAAAATTACCCTCAGCCACCACGGCGTTCAGCGATCCGTCGACATGGGCCAGCGGATGGTCGAGCGGCACCAGCATCGGATGGACACGCTGGAACAGGCCACCCGCCCCATTCTCGGCCATGCCGACCAGCCGGATGCGGAAGCCCAGTGCTGCGGCCTCGGCAATGTCGGCGGCGATGACGTGGCGGATGCCGGTGGTGGCGACGGCATCGAAGTCCAGTTCGGTGCCGAAGGCCAGCGCGGCGAGGATGGTCAGCTTGTGCGCGGCGTCGATGCCGTCAATGTCGAAGCTTGGATCGGCCTCGGCATAGCCCAGATCCTGCGCTTCCTTCAGCACCTCGTCGAAGCTGCGAGCTTCTTTCTCCATGGTGGTCAGGATGTAGTTGCAGGTGCCGTTCAGAATGCCATAGACGCGGCTGATCTCGTTCGCTGCGGCGCCTTCGCGCATGCCTTTGATGACCGGGATTCCGCCTGCGACCGCCGCTTCATATTTGAGCGCGATGCCCGCCTTCTCCGCGATCGTTGCCAGCGACAGGCCGTGATGCGCGAGCATCGCCTTGTTCGCGGTGACGAAGGGCTTGCCCGCGGCCAGGCATTGCCGCGCAAGGGTGAGGGCAGGACCGTCTGATCCGCCGATCAGTTCCACGACCACATCGACATCGTCGCGGGTTGCCAGCGTCATCATGTCGTCGACCCATTCATAGGGCGACAGGTCGACGCCCCGGTCCTTGGTCCGGTCGCGTGCGGAAATGGCGACGATCTGGATTGGGCAGCCCGCCCGCCTGGCGATCAGGGCGCCATTGGTCTCCAGCAGGCGAATGACGCCACCGCCCACCGTTCCCAGGCCGACGAGCGCGACGCGCAGCGGAGCGTGGCGATGGAGGTTGGTCATGCGCGTCATATCCTTGTGTCTTGGGCACCTGGAGCGCGCTGCGTTAAATTTGATGCAGCGTGCTCCAGTTCTTTAGTTCTTTCGTCACATCCTGCGATGTTCTGGAATGCGGGGCGCTGATAGCGGCCAATGTGCCGCTATCCAAGTAAAAGGACGCGGGGCAGCCAAAAGGGCGGATGCCATTGCCAGGGTGGTTAGCTGGCGCGCGTCCTCTGGCACGGACCAAGTGCCTGTACGACAACCAGATAGTCAGCGCGGGCGGACTCTGCGTCCTGTACCGACAAGGTGCGCACGGACCGGGCGGGCAGCGCGGGGGGCAGGCTGCACGCCAGGCGATACCAGAGAAGGCTGCCCGGTTCGGGCGCCTTGGCGGCTTCGTCGACGATTTCACCCAGAGCGACGGCCCATGCCGGCGGCTGGCCCGGCCGACGCAGGATCGACAGTGATACAGGTTCACCGCCTTCGGTCCGCAGGAAGATCTGGGTCTCGCCCTCACCGGCGACGGTGCCCGCGACATGGAAGGCGTCACCCAATCCCGTTATCCGGGGCGCCGCACCATTGGCAACCAGGTCGGCGAGTACCGACTTGACCGTTGCCAGCGTCGCGGGGGTGGAGGCGATCTGAGCGTCGGGCGCGACCAACTGAATTTCGCCCGGACGTCCGCCGGGGCGTGCGAACAGGATGACGTCCGCTTTCTTCAGCTTGGGCGCCTTGCCCTTCGCGTTAAGTGGAACATCGTAAAGATAGGAGACGTTTGGAGTGATTCCCCCCTCTCCGCGAATCAGTCCGGTCACCTGTGCCTCGACAAAAAGGCGACGAAAGCCCGGCTGGACCCCCGTTGCCTGTGCAGGCGGCACCGTGATGGTGCGTGTGATCCGTGCACTGGCCACCATGGGTGCGCTGTCTGCCAGATCGGCGATATCGGCATAGGACAGAGCGCCGCGGACCGTGGCTGCGCTTTGGGCAGAGGGGGGCTGTGCTTGCGAGAGCGCTGCCGGAATCCACGGGGTTGCGGCGAAAATGAGGCAGCCCGCCGCGAAGATTTTTGACGTCATAGTGGATTTCATAATGATCTTCGTCCTGCATTTCAGGCCCGTGACAATCATGTCACAGGCAAGTCTTTCCATTGTGCAATGTCAAACGTATACTGTTTCGTCGATAAAGCGTTTGCGTCGCACGATATGCCGCGATAGGAGTTGCGAAAGTAGAAAACGAACGGACAGGGGCCAAAGTTGCCCGGTAACTAAGCCGGGCACCTTCTGGTCGTTTTTGGCTGATTTGTACAACCACTGGTAAGCTGCGTTAAGGAGTGTCGTTGCTGAATGGCCTATGCTGACCACTCGGAAGGATCGAGTCGTACCGTCTCGATCATCATCGTTGCACTGATTCACGCTGTTCTTGGCTATGCCTTCGTCTCCGGTCTTGGCATGAAATATGTCAAAAAGGCGGCAGAACAGCTGAACGTTGTTGACGTTAAGGAAGAACCGCCACCACCGGACGAGGAGCCGCCACCGCCGCCGCCAGATCAGCCGATCGAGCCGCCGCCGGTTGTAGCCCCTCCGCCGATCGTGCAAACCCCGGCCCCCGCGCCACCCATCCAGACGGTGCGCGTCGCTCCGCCGGTCGTCATTCAGACGCCCGTCGCTGCGCCGCCTCCGCCACCGCCGCCCGCTCCCAAGCAGGCTGCGCAGAAGGCGTCCCCGCGTGGTTCGCCAGGCAGCTGGGTCACGGATGCTGATTATCCAAGCCGCGCCCAGCGTGAAGAGCGGTCGGGTACGACCGGTTTCCGCCTGGAAATCGGGGCTGATGGTCGCGTAACGAACTGCACGGTTACATCGTCCAGCGGTAGCCCGGACCTTGATGCTGAAACCTGTCGTCTGCTTCCCCGTCGTGCCCGCTTCAAGGCGGCGCAGGACGAAAATGGCCAGCCGATGGCTGACAGCTTCAGCAGCCGTATCGTGTGGCGTCTGCCTCAGTAACTTATCCGGGAAGGTCGATCGCGACCCGCGCGATCTTCCCCATTTCTTGATCCATTTGAGAGGGAAGTCTTGAACATGTTGATGTCTATCGCAGCCGCTGCGGCCCCCAAGGCCGCCGCCGCCAACCCCTACGGTCTCATGGAAGCCCTCGAGCAGGGCGGCGTTATCGCCTGGACCGTTTTCATCATTCTGGTCGGCATGTCGGTCGGCACCTTTTACGTGCTGTTCACCAAGCTGATCGAGCAGCAGAAGGTCATCAACCAGTATAAGAAGGTGCGTGCGACCTTCTGGCGTTCGAACAGCCTCAAGGAAGGCGCCGCCAAGCTCGAGAAGAACAGCGCCTACAAGCAGATCGTTGACGACGGCATCGCTGCACAGGACCAGCACGCCAAGCTGACCGATCCGGTCGAAGCCCATGACTGGCTGCACAGCTCGCTCGCCCGTTCGGAGAACGCGATCAACTGGAAGCTGGGTGGCGGTCTCGCCTTCCTCGCGACCGTTGGTTCGACCTCGCCGTTCGTCGGTCTGTTCGGTACGGTTATCGGCATCTACCGCGCGCTCATCAAGATCGGTGCTTCGGGCCAGGCTTCGATCGACGCGGTTGCCGGTCCGGTCGGTGAAGCGCTGATCATGACCGCTCTTGGTCTGGTCGTCGCGGTTCCCGCCGTGCTTGCCTACAACTTCCTGCAGCGCCGTAACAAGGCGATCGCCGAGAACCTCAGCTCGTTCTCGACCGATCTGCTGGGCTACATGGTTTCCAACGGCGCGGTGAAGCCGGTCGTCGGTGCAGCCGCCCCGGCCCAGGTTGCCAAGCCAGTGCCAGCCACGCCCACCAAGGCCTGATCAAGAACGGGAGCCGGTAATGAGCGCGTTGCGCTCGTCCGGCTCCCCGACCGCAGCGCATAAGGTGCGGTCGAAAATGACAGATATGTTAGGATACTGATCAATGGCAATGAGCGTTGGAGGCTCCGGCGAAGAAAAGCCGATCACGGATATCAACACGACGCCGCTCGTCGACGTCATGCTGGTCCTTCTCATCATCTTCCTGATCGCCGTCCCGGTCGTTCTCCAGACGGTCGATCTTAACCTTCCGAAGGTTCGGTTCGAGCCGACCACGACGAAGCCGGAAAATGTCTCGCTGTCCATCATGCAGGGCAACGACGGCAGCTGTGCGGTCTACTGGAACATGACGAAGGTCGGTTCGGAAGACCTGCTGAATCGGGCTGTTGCAAAGCTGGAAGCGGATGTGAAGAAGGCTGGCGGTGTCGAAAACATGACGCCAGAGGATCTGCCCGAAGTGCATATTCGCGGCGACATCAACACGCCCTATCGCTGCATCGGCGGAACTATCTACACGATGCAGCGCGCTGGTTTCCCCAAGGTTGGCTTCATTTCCGAGCCGGAACCTGGCCAGGGCACCGAGCGTCTGTAAGACGCCTTTCTAGGAGTATCGCCAAATGGCAATGAGCGCCGGTTCAGACGATGGCGAGCCGATGATGGAAATGAACACGACGCCGTTGATCGACGTCATGCTCGTGCTCCTCATCATGTTCATCATCACGATTCCGATCCAGACCCACGCGGTCAAGATCGACCTCCCGCAGAACGCGCCGCCGACCGATAGTGTCGTCGACCCGATCAAGAACAAGGTGACGATCGACGCCGGTGGCGTCATCGCCTGGAATGGCGCACCGATCGACCTGCTGACCCTGCGTCAGTATCTTCAGCAGTCGTTGCGTCTGCCGGTCGAACCGGAGCTTCAGTTCCAGCCTAACTCGCAGACCCGCTATGTGGTCGTCGACGAAGTGCTGGCCGAGGTGAAGCGCGCTGGCGTGACCAAGCTGGGCTTCGTGGGCAACGAGCAATACGGCAACTTCTGACCGTTCGGCGTCGGTCCGGCCATTGCTTGCCGGGTGATGACTTCCCCGCTCGCTGGGGTGAAGGCCAGGAACGAAGTTGACTACGGATAAATGAAACAGAAAAGGGCCGCTTCAGCGGCCCTTTTTTTTTCGTGTGGGACAACCCGATCAGGAAATTAACCTTCCGCTTACCGTAATCCGGCATGATATGGTCTGGGTTATGTGAAATCGGACCAATGAGCGTTGAACAGATCATTATTGGATCATTGACATCGCGGGCAGCGGAGCGCTGGTCGGTGGCGATTGGCGTCAAGGTTCGCCGGTCTGGAGAAACCTGGTTCGCGAGCCGTATCTCTGACCTGTCCGTTACAGGCTTCCGCCTGCAAAGCTTCGTGAGTCTCTCCGTTGGTTCCGACTTGTGGGTGATGCTCCCGGGCTTTGAGGGGCGTCGTGCCCATGTTCTGTGGACGCAGGCTCATGAAGCAGGTTGTGCTTTCGAGGCCCCTCTGCATCCCGCTATTCTCGATCATGTGGTGCGCTTGCATCAGGAAGGCTAGAGCGCAAACCAGATGAAGCTATCCGCTGATTCGGACATCGCGCTGAATCATAAGTCTGGAGCAGTCGGTCCGATGCAGAGGGAATGACCGCTGCTCTAGGTGTCTATGGTGTTGTTGCACGTTTGTCGGGACCAGGCGTGTGCGAGTATGACCTGATGCTCCTCTTTTTCCACTTCGAGGAGAGGGAACTATCCCCCCAAGCGCCGCACATTGTATGGCATGGGTTGTTTTGCCATTCTGATGCTGTTCTTCCAGCAACCGATCGACCAGAACTTTTGATGCCGGATGGCTGGTTGGGCTATTATGGCATACCCCTCCGGCAAATAGTTTGCGGGAGTTTTGCCGTCAGGCGTGCTGGGGGCTGGATCGTATCGGGATCGTAATGTTAGGCTGATGCCATGTCCTGGAATTGCAGGCGCGCCAACCTGGCATAGAGACCTTGTTGGGCAATGAGCGTGGCATGATCGCCCTGTTCGATGATCCGGCCCTTGTCCATGACCACGATCCGGGTTGCGGCACGTACTGTCGCCAGACGGTGGGCAATCACGATGGTCGTGCGCCCAGCCATCAGCCGGGTGAGGGCGTCCTGTACCAGCCGTTCGGATTCTGCGTCCAGGGCGGACGTCGCCTCGTCCAGCAACAGGATCGGCGCATCGCGCAACAGGGCGCGAGCGATCGACAGACGCTGGCGCTGCCCGCCGGACAGGCGCGTGCCCGCTTCGCCCATATAGGTGTCGAGGCCGTTGGGAAGCGCCCGCAGGAAATCCTCTGCATTGGCGGCGCGCGCGGCGTTCCAGATGTCGGCGTCACTGGCATCCCACCGGCCGTAACGCAGATTGTCGCGGGCTGAGGCGGCAAAGATCACACTGTCCTGCGGCACTATCGCCATCATCGCGCGCACGGCGCCCGGATCGGCTTGTGGCAGGGGCACGCCGTTCAGGCTGATGGTGCCGGTATCGGGATCGTAGAAGCGCTGGGCCAGCTGGATCAGCGTGGATTTACCGGCGCCGGATGGTCCCACCACGGCAACGGTTTCGCCAGGGGCAATGTCCAGATTGATGCCGTTGAGCGCTGCAGTGTCGGGGCGAGAGGGATAGTGAAACCGCACATCAGCAAAGCGGAGCCATGCGCCACCGCCGTCGGACAAGGAGGTGGCAGGGATTGATACCGGCGCAGAGGGGGCGACAATCTCCGGCCTGGCGGTCATCAACTCGTGCAGGCGACTGGCTGCGCCTGCACCGCGCAGCAAATCGCCCCATACTTCCGACAGAGAGCCGAAAGCCCCGGCCACCAGTCCGCCCGTCAGGACGAAGGCTGCAATGCTGCCGCCCGACAGGCGCCCTGCCGCGACATCAATAGCGCCCTGCCACATGACTGCGGTGATCGACCCGAAGATCAGGGCGATGACGATTGCGGTCATCCCCGCGCGCAGGCGGATGCGCCGTCGTGCGGTTGCAAAGCCGCGTTCGACCGTGGTGTCGAACCGGGCCGCTTCGCGCGATTCTTGGCCAAAGGACTGGACGATCCGCATGGCGCCCAGCACTTCGGTCGTGATCGTGCCGACATCGGCCAGCTTGTCCTGACTGGCACGGGAGAGGGTGCGTACTTTCCGCCCGATGCCGATGATCGGCAGCAGGATGAGCGGGATACCCAGCAGCAGCAACGCGGCCAGCTTGGGCGCCAGCGCGAACAGATAGATAAGGCCGCCGATCCCCGTCACCACATTACGGAGCGCGACTGACACGGTGGTGCCTACCACCTGGTCGATGATAGCCGTGTCAGCGGTCATGCGCGAGGCGATCTCGGATGGACGGTTATCTTCGAAGAAACGGGGTGCCTGAGCCAGCAGATTGGCCTGTGTTTTTGAACGGATGTCGGCGACGACCCGCTCACCCAGCCAGGACACGAAATAAAAACGCGCGGCGGTAGCGAGCGCCAGGATGATGACGATCAGGAAAAGATATTGGAACCAGCGGCCCATGTCGCTGCCGTTGCCGCCCGCAAAGCCCCGATCGATCACCAGCTTGAACCCGCTGGGTATGGCGAGGGTCGCGGCGGAGGAGATGAGCAGCGCCAGCGCCGCGCCCGCAATCCGCCCCGGATAGCGACGGGCCGCCTGCCACAACATGGCGAGGCTGCCGAGCGGCGCACGGGCGGTCTTGTCGGTCTTTAAAGGGTCTTGCGGGTCCATCGGCGGCGATTAGCAGGCGGCTTGGGCACCCTCAATCGCTATTATGGCGCGGGGCTGTTTGCTGCATCGAACGGTTGAGGTGGCCCCCATCTATTCTTCGCCAAACTTGTCCTCGACCAGGCCGATCAGTTTGCTCAGACTGTCATGTGCGTCAGGCCCGACAGCGCTGATGGTGATATGATCGCCCATCGCCGCGCCCAGCATCATCAGGCCCATGATCGACGTGCCGGTCACAGGACCGGTGCCGTCCTTGCTGACCGTGATCTGTGCGGGCAGGCCGCTCGCCAACGTTACGAATTTTGCGCTGGCGCGGGCGTGAAGGCCGCGCTTGTTGCTGATCCGTACCTGCTGGCTGATGTCTCTCATGTCGTGCTGCCCAGTAATTCCGATGCGACGCTGATATATTTCTGCCCTGCCTCGCGCGCGGCGGCAACTGCGGCGCGCACGTCCATCGCCTTGCGCGCGCTTTCCAGGCGGATCAGCATGGGCAGGTTGATGCCCGCAATCACCTCGATCTCGCCCGCTTTCAACAGCGAAATCGCCAGATTGGACGGGGTGCCACCGAACAGGTCGGTCAGCAATATAACGCCGGACCCGTCATTCACGCGGGCAACGGCGGCAGCGATGTCAGCGCGGCGCAACTCCATATCGTCTTCCGGCCCAATGCAGATCGTTTCGATCGCTTGCTGCGGGCCGACGACATGCTCCATCGCCACGACGAATTCCGTCGCCAGCGATCCGTGCGTCACCAATACAAGTCCTATCATGTCTGTTCGCGGCCCACCTGCTTCATAATTGCGCTTCCGGGCCTCCCGCTACACGCTTCTCCAGGGCATCCTGGGGCGTTGATTCCATATTGCGATGCGAAACCGTGGGGGAAAACCCCTCTTTATGCAAGCGTTTGGCGACACGCTCGGCCACATGGACTGACCTGTGCCGCCCGCCGGTGCAACCGAACGCAATCGTGATATAGGCCTTCCCGCTTTCCGCATAGCGCGGCAGCAGGAGGAGCAGCAATTCCTCGATCCGCGAGACGGCCTCTTCATAGGCGGGATCCTGCGCGATATAGTCGGCGACGGGCCTATCAAGGCCCGTCATCGGGCGCAGGGCATCGTCCCAGTGCGGATTGCGCAGGAAACGCATGTCGAACATCAGGTCGGCGTTGCGCGGTACCCCGCGCGAAAAACCGAAGGACAAGATGGTGATCACCGGGTCCGACAGGCCATCGAGCGCATAGCGTGCGCGGATTTCCTGTTGCAGCGCGTTGCTGGTCAGGCTGGTTGTGTCGATCACCTGGGCGGACCAGCGGCGAAGTGGCTCGGTCAGTTCCCGTTCGCGGGCGATGCCGTCAACGGCGGGGCGGTCGGTGGCCAGTGGATGGCGCCGCCGCGTTTCGGCATAGCGCCGCTCCAACTCGTTCCCCGAACAGTCGAGAAACAGTGTGTCGATGGCATGGTCATGCTGGTCGCGCAGCGCCTTGATCCGCTGCACGATGGCGGCCGCATCGAACCCGCGGGTGCGCGTGTCGACGCCCAGTGCCAGTGGCCGGGGATCTTCGATCCCATGCCCCTCCGGCAGCGGCGTGTCGAGCAGCCGGTCAAGCAGGACGAGCGGGAGATTGTCGACCACTTCCCAACCCATATCCTCCAGCGTCTTGAGCGCGGTCGTCTTGCCCGCACCCGATAGGCCCGAGACGAGGAGAATGCTTTTGGGGCGAGGGGCGGTCATAGGAGGGGCACGTATTTCAGCGCCAGTTCGGCCTTGATCGGGGCGGAGGGTTCGAGTGGCGCCAGCTTGACGACGGGCACGTTCACACCCGCGATCATCCGCATCTCTGGCGCTTCTGGCAGCCGTTCCACCAGATCGGACAGGTCGATGAGCAAAGCGACGGGCGCCTCGGGCACATAGGGCAAGTCGACGACACCGATGCCGCGCACCTCGATCTTGCCGATAATGTTGACAGGAGCGGTTGCGATCAGCCGCCCGTCGACGCGCTTTATCAGTGTATAGTCGTCGCTGACCAGCACCGCGCCGCGATCAATCAGGCGCAGAGCCAGATCGGACTTGCCCGATCCGCTGGGACCCGCAAGCAGTACGGCCTGTCCGTCGATGGCGACGCTGGTCGCATGGACCGTTTCAGAAGATAACGCGCGCACCATGTCTGCTTACCACCCCAATGTACCTCTTTAGCCCTACTTTGCGGCGGGGCAAATGGCGTATCGAAAAAGGGGAGGAGGGGAAGCGTATCGCTTTGGGGCAGCGGGGTAGCCGGGAGCGACCCATTGCGGCGCGCCCTGACTATTGCGTATTCGGCAGACCCTGCCCCCGCGCGACCATTGCGGCCAGAACCAGGGCACGGGCGGAATCCACCGGGCCGGTGAGGGCGAAGGCAGTGTCACGGCTTTCCCAATAGGCGATCGTGTCGGTGGCGCGCCGGGCCAGCAAGGGCTTGTCCTCTGCCGGGGTTTCGGTGCGGTCGGCGAAGAGGGACACGCGCTCGCCGCGCGCCGTCACCAGCGACACGGCGACCGCCGGGCTGTCGGTGGTGGGATAAAGCTGGACATCGCGCACCGTCCATCCGGCGGGCAGGGCAGGCAGGGTGATTCCGGTCGATCGCGCGATTTCCGGCGCGTCGATCCGCGGACTTTCGATCTGCGAAATCATCGCCTGCCGCAACAGGCCGGTGCGGTGGGAGGCGGCAGCTTCATCAAGGAAGGTCTGTGCCTGCGCGGCCTGCGGAAATTCGCCCATCTGCCCGCGCGCGATCCAGCCCGTGCCGACCAGCGCCGCGATGATCGCCGCGCGGGCGCCATGGCGCATGAAACGTCCGCGATCATTGTCGTTGGCGGCGGGTTGCGACATGTCGCGGCGGCGGCCGACCAGAGTCCCCTTCGTCCCGTCCTGCACCAGCCGGAAGTCGATATGCGGCCAGCGTTCACGCCAGCGTCGCGCCACCAGCCGCTCGCCGGGGCGCGCGGCATCGTCCAGCAGCACGACGCCATTGGGAGAGAGGCGCGCGAACAGGCTGTCGGCAGCGCCGCGCACCATCGGATGCACGGTCCAAGGCGGGCCGTCGATGATGATGAGGTCGATCTGGTCCGGCAGATCGTCAATCGCATACCAGCGCCCCGGCCAGTCGGCGATTTCCGCGTCCAGTGGTGCGTGGCGAATGTCCACCGACAGGCCATTGTCGGCCAGCCAGTTGCGCGTAGCGTCGACGAAGCCGCCATGCTGGTCGAAACTGTGCAATTGTCCGCCACCATGCAGCGCCAGCGCCTTGGCCGCGACGAGGCTGGACGCGCCCGCGCCCAGTTCCACCACATGCGCTGGACGCAGCCGTGTGATTTCACGCACGATATGGCGCAGAAAACCGACATCGGCCTTCCAACTGCCCAGATGCGGCAGGGCGTCGGGCGCAAGGTCCAACTCGTCCATCAGCACCCGCTTGTCCGCCTTGCGTCCGCCCGACAGGCTGGCGAGTAGCCAGGGCCAACTGATAGCGCCAAAGCCGATACGCCAGGCGAGGTCCGAAAGCGTTGCATTGTCAGGGCGTCGCCCAGCGTTGTCGTCCCCTTCTGTCAAGGGCAGAAATCCGGTCAGTTCGCGTGATGTCACAGGATAGAAGTCCTTGAAAACGGGGTAGCCACCAACGGCATCATCGCATAGGCGGATTGCGCCTTGCGTCAATCAATCGGGATAGAGAACGCCGATGACTGCCCTTATTTCCGCGACGGTCGAGCGTTGGCCGGTGGCGGGCGCCTTCATCATCAGCCGGGGGGCCAAGACTCAAGTCGATGTGGTGGTTTGCATCGTGGGCGACGGCGTGCATCAGGGGAGGGGCGAGGGCACCGCAATCTATTATGAGGGCGAGACGGCTGAGGGCTGCGCCGACGCTATCCGCGCCTATGTCGGGCCGTTCGATCGGGAGGCGTTGCTGATCCATATGCCGCGCGGGGCGGCGCGTAACGCGCTGGACTGCGCGCTGTGGGATCTCGAAGCGAAGCAGGCAGGCGTGCCGGTGTGGCAGTTGGCGGGGCTGGACGAGCCTGTTCCGCTGGCCACGGCCTTCACCATCAGCCTGGGTGAACCGGAAAAGATGGAGGCGGATGCGCGGGCGGCCGCTGCGCGCGGCTTCGGTCTGCTCAAATGCAAACTGACGGGGGATGGCGATCTGGCCCGGATCGCGGCGGTGCGGGCAGGCGCGCCCGATGTGCGGTTGATCGTAGACGCCAATGAAAGCTGGCATGATCGAGACGTCGCGGGTGAAGCGGCGGCGCTGGCCGCGCTGGGCGTTGAGATGGTCGAGCAGCCGATCCTGCATGGGCAGGAAAAACGGCTGGCGGGCGTCACCGCGCCCATCCCCTTTTGCGCGGATGAGAGTTGCCACACGCGGGCCGACCTTGACCGGCTGGGTGCATTCGATGCGATCAATATCAAGCTGGACAAGGCGGGCGGGTTGACCGAGGCGCTGGCCCTGGCGCGGGAGGCGCGTCGCCAGGGGTTTCGCGTGATGGTGGGGTGCATGTTGAGCACATCGCTGGGCATCGCGCCCGCCGCGCTGGTGGCGCAGGGGGCGGACTGGGTGGACCTGGATGGGGCATTGTTGCTGGCAGAAGATCGCGATGGTGCGCTGGCGATGCGGGACGGGATGCTGATGCCGGGGAGGCTGTGGGGCGGGGGGACTGTCGCGTAAAGTCGGTCGCTTTGCCATCTAACATCTTGGAACCAGAGGATCGGGACGCTAACGATAAAGGGATAGGCTGTGTCCTTCGGCTCAAAATGGCCGCGTCAGAACATATCGAGGAGTGAATGATGTCCCAAAAGCCAACCGCGCCATCCGTCAGCGAGGCATCCGCTTCGAAGCCTGCCGGGGCAGCCAAGTCGGCGACTCCGGCTGCCGTCAAGGGTACCAAGACCGAAGGCGCGCAGAGCAATCTGGTGACGAAGAGCGTGGCGATCGGTATCGGGTCCGCGGCGATCGTTGCGGCGCTGATGTTCGTGCGCCGACGCTGATCCTGTCGCGACGCCGCTCAGGCGCTCCCGATTCCGACGATCATGCGGCGCGCGCGTCCCCGTCGGCATAGGGCATGATCATTCGACCGTCCGGCGCGGCGGTGAAGGTCGTCTGGGTCGGATAGGCGAACTCCAGCTCCTCCTCATTGAAGCGCCTGAATATCGCCAGCCCTACCGTATGCCGGGTCATGAAATAATCCTGGGTGTCAGGGTCGGGCACGTCGAAATCCAGCTCATAATCCAGCGAACTGGCGCCAAAGGCGATCAGGCCGCATTGGATGAAGATCATGCCGCAGCTTTCCACTACCTCGCGCATGATCCGGGGCATGGCCTCTGCCTTCTCCTGCGGCGTCTGGTAGATGAGGCCGAGCATGAACTTGACCCGCCGCCGCTCCAGCGTTTGCAGGCTGGTGATTTCCTTTTGCAGCAGGTTGGCGTTGGAAATGACCTTCCGCTCCCCAGACATGGCGCGCAAGCGCGTGGATTTGAGGCCAATGCGCTCGACCCGCGCCGTGGTCTGGTCATAGGTGATGATCTCTCCACGCTTGAACGGCTGGTCGAAGATGATCGAGAGGGCGGCGAACAGGTCGGAGAAAATGCCCTGCGCGGCCAGGCCGATGGCGATGCCGCCAATGCCAAGGCCTGCGACCAGACCGGTGACGTTGACGCCCAGATTGTCGAGCACCATGACGGCCGCGATCGAGAACAGTGCAACCGTCACCAGCAGGCGGATGATGCCCATGGCGTTGGCCAGCGTGTCGTTTCCGCCCTCCGCGCCGGTCTTGCGCTCGATCAGGCCCAGGATGATTTCACGCAGCCAGATCGCGCCCTGGAAGACAGCGGCCACGGTGAACAGGAAGGTGATGGTGCCCGTGACCATGGCCGGGGGTGCGGCATAGCCCGCGACCAGACGGGCGGCGACCATCACCATGAAGAATTGTGTGGTCTTTGCCGCCGCGCGGGCGATCACTTGCGGCAGGCCCAGATGATCTCCGGGTTTCCCTTTCAACCGTTTAGCGAAGCTGGCGAGCGCTGCGACGGCAAGATAGATGAGGATGCCGACGCCGACGGCAATCAATATCTGGATATAATGATCGCCCAGCCAGGCGATCGTCTGGTCCCAGGTCTGCCGCAGGTTCAGTGGCTTTGCGGGGGCGTCGAAAATCGGAACGTCCTTTTTGTCGGCCATATACATCCTTACTGCTATTGGCGTTTCAGGCCGCGATCGCCAGAGGCGCGTCGGCGGCCGACATGTCGAGGAATGCGATCAGTCCCCGTTCGTAGCGTGACAGATAGCGCGTCCGCCGCGGCAGGCGAAGCCCCTCCCGCCATAGATCCTGCACGGTTCCCCGGTCAGCCTGTGCCAGCTCGATCAGGGCGGGGTGAATGTAGCTTTTGCGGCTGATCGCGGGTGTATTGCCCAGCGCCAGCGCAACCGGCTCGATCATCTGCTTGAGCGAGACATGGCCCAGTGCCAGCGCTTCGAAGGCGATGGTGGAGGCGCCCCATGTGCGAAAATGCTTGGCGGTGAAGTCGCCGCCCATGGCATCCGAGATATAGGCGTTGACGTCGGACGAGGTGATCGGTCGCGCATCGCCCTCTTCATCGAGATATTGGAAGAGATGCTGGCCGGGCAGATCCTGCACCGCGCGAACGAAGCGCAGCAGGCGTCTGTCGGTGATGGTTTGCAACTGCTCTTTCCCCGATTTTGCCCGATATTTGAGGGTCAGCGCCTTGCCGGACAGGTCGACATGGCGGCGACGTAGCGTAGTCGCGCCGAAACTCTTGTTGGTGGTGGCGTAATGTTCATTACCGACCCGCAGCCTGGCGAGGTCGAGCAGGCGCACGACGGCAGCGATCGTGCGGTCCTTGCGTAAACCGCGCGAGGAGAGGTCGGCCTCCACCGTCATACGGAGTTTCGGGAGCGCGCGACCGAAACCGGGGCAACCGGCATATTTTTCCGCATCCCGCGCTGCGCGATATTCGGGGTGATAGCGATATTGCTTGCGGCTCCGGTCGTCATAGCCAGTCGCCTGGATATGACCGTTGGGTTTCAGGCAGAACCAGCAGTCGCGATAGGCCGGTGGCATGGCGATGGCGTTCAACCGGTCGATTTCGTCGCGATTGGTAATCCGTTTGCCGTCCGGGTGATAATAGGCCCAACCGCGCTTCAACGGCTGCCGTGTGATGCCGGGGCGGCTGTCGTCGGCATGGACGATGCGGATGGTGGGCATGAGTGTGGCCGGGCTTTCCTGTTCGTCCTTTCAAACCCGTCGTTCGTCGCTTCGTTCCGCGACCTGAATCATCGAAGCGTTCAGGCGGGCGGTGTTGCAGGCCGGACCCGTGGAAGTTTGAACGAAAGGCGAAGGGCGGGCGCGCCGTGCCCTCGCCAATGTAACGGGACGCGGCGTAAAGTTGTCAGATGCGCGAACAGCAAGAGCAGGCAGGCACCTGTTGCCGGGACGCTCCAACTGATGCTGGCGGGCAGCGCCCAGCCGACCGCACCGAACAAGGCGACGCCGCCGCCCGCGATCAGCGCTGCTTCCGGTTCGCCATCCGGGCCACGCAACCAGAAGATGCCGAGTATCACGCCGCTGGAATATAGGCTGAGGCAGCGCAGCAGGTCGAAACCCCAGCCGACGCGCGTCAGCCCCTCAAGCATCGTGCCGGCCACGATCATCAGCGCCAGCAGCCCGCCACGCTGGAACTTGCCGAACGGCGTGGTCATCATCGGATAAAGCAGCAGTTCGGCCAGTAGCGCTGCCGCCAGTGCGGATATCCCACCCGCCAGCACCGCTGCGATCCAGACCAGCAGTCGCGCGGGTTTCAACCGCACATGGCTGGTCCAGCCCCGCCAGCCGGACCTGAGCGTCCAGCGCCGGTCCATCAGGCGGAGAAGAAAGGCCGACAACAGGAACAGCAGTTCAAAACCGCGCGGGACAAACCAAGGCTCCGCCAGCACCGTCAGCGCCGTCGCCGCGACTCCGCCGGCGATCAATCGTGCGCGCGTCATACGGCGCTCGTTACTTGCTGTGCGGAGAACATCGGCACGATCGTTTCTGCCTTGCGTTTGCGGGAAAGATAGGTGTCCAGGCCGATTTGCAGTGCCAGCATCATGAAGATGAAGGGCTGATAAGCGATGCCGACGAACAGCGATCCCAGCATATAGATCATATGCCCCTGCTGCAGCGCCACCGCGAGCGGCGACACCCATAAGAGGTCCGTTTCGGTGCGTTTTGCATAGGTGCGCCGGATCGATTCAGTGCGGAAGAAGGTAATGCCATGCAGCAGCAGCCATAGGCACAAGCCGACATAGCCCTGTTCGCCCAGCATCTCGAAATAGCTGCTATGATAGGCGCGGCCCCGATCGGTGATCATCTGCCGTTCGACCCGTTTGCCTGCGCCGTCGCTGACCACCGTTTGCATCGGATAGGTAAAGCTGTTTGCAAGATAATTGTCGAAGCCGCCGCCGCCCGGATGCGCCTTCACATAGTCGATCGTCCAGCTCCAGACGGCGAGGCGGGTGGATGCGCTTTCGTCGCTATTGTGATTTTCGATCGTCTGCATCCGCTGAGTGAAGCTGGCGGGTAGAAAGGGAATGGCGCACAACGCTGCCACGGCCATCAGTCCGCCATAGGCGAATTTGCGCTGCGACCGAAGCCACATCATCCCCGCCAGCATGACGATGCAGAGCAGGCCGGTGCGCGCCTCCGTCCCAATCGGCATCAGCAGGCAAGCGCCACACAAGGCATAGCCGAACCAGCGGACGCGCCAGTCGGGCGGAAAGATGGTGCCATGCTGCGTCAGCCAAAGAATCAGCGGAATGAGGGAGATGGCGACGCAGGAGATGATGGACCCTTCATACAGGCCCGCATTGTCGGTGATCATCAGGTTGAGAACGCCATAGCCGCCGCCTGACAGGGCCGTCTTCATGCCGCCGTTGATGATGATGGTGCTGACGGACAGGACCATGAACAGGGCCAGCGCCTCGATCCGCAACCGG
Source organism: Sphingobium aromaticiconvertens (assembly GCF_037154075.1). NCBI lineage: Bacteria > Pseudomonadati > Pseudomonadota > Alphaproteobacteria > Sphingomonadales > Sphingobiaceae > Sphingobium > Sphingobium aromaticiconvertens. The sequence continues at coordinate 4,389,073 of NZ_JBANRJ010000001.1, read as the reverse complement.
GTCCGCAGGACGACCGGCAGGAAAACGGCGAAGATCATCGCCTTCCATACCCAGCCCCATTTATGCGCGGCCTCGATCGGGAAATCGGCGGTTGCGGTGGTGTAGCCGCACCAGGCCAGCAGGGCGAGCAACAGCAATTGGCGAAAGGAGAATCGGCAATCCTTCTTGTCGTCCACCGCCACCCAGGCGCCCACCGCCAAAACGAAGGCGATCAGCGAAATCGGTATGGAGTTTAAAAGGAAATAGGAGAGTCGTTGGGGCGAGACGATGTCTATATAGGCATAGACCGCGATCAGCAGGAAAGGCCGCTTCAACCCGAGCAGGAAGAAGACGCTCAGAAAAGCGATGAAGAACAGGTCACGCATCGGCGGCGTCTCCGCCAGTGTCGGTGGCCTGCGGGTCGACATCCAGATCGTCGCGCGACAGCAGCCGCCACGCGGCCAGCAGAATGAGGCCATGGCTGATCAGCAGGGAAAGGGAGTCGATCATCTGTGCGGCGTTCTTGTTGGCTGACCTTCATGGGCACATGCCCGTCCTGATTTCCACTAACGCAACAGAGTTGACGGGCCGTTAAGGCTTTTGCGGCAAATGCATGGGGCTATGACCCGCATCCTGCACGTCCTTGACCACAGCCTGCCACTCCACAGCGGCTATACCTTTCGCACCCGCGCGATCCTGCGCGCGCAGATCGCTCAGGGGTGGGAGGTGCGTGGCATCACCGGCCATCGACACAGCGCGCCATGGCAGCAGGCGGAGGAAATGGTTGACGGCCTCCACTTCCACCGCACGCCCGGCGCGCCCGCGACCGGCAATGCGCTGGTCCGCGAATGGCGGGACATCGCCGCCCATGCCGACGCGATCGAGGCGCTGGTGCGGCAATGGCGCCCGGATGTCATCCACGCCCATTCGCCGGTGTTGAACGCCCTTGCCGCGCAGCGCGTCGCGCGCCGCCATGGCATCCCCACTGTCTATGAGATTCGTGCTTTCTGGGAGGATGCGGCGGTCGGTAACGGCACGGGGACGGAGGGTAGCCCGCGCTACTGGCTGACCCGCCAGCTTGAAACCCATGCCGTGCGCGCCGCCGATGCAGTCGCGGTGATCTGCGAAGGCTTGAAGGGCGACCTGATCGCGCGGGACATCGATGCGGGCAAGATCATCGTGTCGCCTAATGGCGTCGACCTCGATCAGTTCGGGACGCCGGTGCCGCGCGATCCGGCGCTGACCGCAGCATTGGGGCTGGAGGGGGCCGATGTTATCGGCTTCATCGGCAGCTTTTATGACTATGAAGGGCTGGACGATCTGATCGCGGCGATGCCCGCACTGGTTCGCGCCCGTCCGAAGGCGAAACTGCTGCTGGTCGGCGGTGGCCCGCGTGAAGAGGCGTTGCGGGCGCAGGCGATGGCGTCGCCCTTTGCTGACCATATCGTCTTTGTGGGTCGCGTACCGCATGACCAGGTCGAACATTATTATGCGCAGGTCGACATATTGGCCTATCCGCGCAAGGCGATGCGCCTCACCGATCTGGTGACGCCGCTCAAGCCGCTGGAGGCGATGGCGCAGGGGCGCCTGGTCGCGGCATCGTCTGTTGGCGGGCATCGCGAACTGATCGAGGATGGCGTGACCGGCACGCTCTTCCCGCCCGATTACCCGGCTGGCATCGCGGCGTCGCTGGAAGGCCTTTTCGCGGATCGCGCTTATTGGGACGAACGCCGGGCCATCGCCCGCGCCTTTGTCGAGCGCGAGCGTAACTGGTCGTCAAACATTTTACGTTACGAACCCGTTTACCAACGGCTGTTGGGTCTGCCCAGCCGGGCGCGGGCCGCAGCCTGATGAGCGGATCGAGACGATGATGGGGCTGAGAGGCAGCAAGGATGTGGCGATGGCGGCACTGGCCGGAGGCGGAGTGGCGCTGGTCGTACTGACGACGCCGGTGGGCCTTGTCGAAATGCTGATCACGTCGGCTGGCATTTCTGAAATGCTGCCCGCCGCCGCGCCGCCACTGAGCCTTCTCGCCCGGCTGCTGATCGCGGCGTTCGCGGGAGTCATGGCGATCGGTATCACCTGGACAGTTACCGGAAAGACCAAGCAGCGCGCGCTCGTCGATAGCCGCGCCAAGGGAGACAGGAAAATGGGTTTCGCATTGTCAAAGCTGACTGCACTTGCGCGTGGGCGTTCGGCCTTCGATGGGGCGGCGCATCCGGTACCCGCCGTGCGTCGTGCTGATGCGCATCCCGATGCGCCCGCGCGTGCGCCGATCTTTGCCAGCCGCGATTTCGACGGCCTGGATATCTTCACTACACCAGCACCTGAGGCGCGCCGTATGACCCAGCCGGAAGCCATTGAGCCGATGGTCGCTGTAGAGTTGGAGCGCAATATTGTGATGCCTGCGGTCGGGCTGGACATGCCGCGCGCGCCCGAACCGCTGGCAGAGGCCGAACTGCCCCCAGTGCCGGTCTTTGCCGGTCCCGGTTTTACGCCCTCTTTCGTCACCTTGTCCGAGCAAGAAGACCTGTCGGGCCACGCCCCCGCGCCGTTGGCGCAGGCAACGCCTGCAGAACCTACCGATCCTCGCCCGATTACCAGCCTGTCGATCACCGAACTGACCGCGCGGCTGGAGCGTGGTCTGACCCAGCGGGGCGCCCCGTCGATCCCGCGCGTCATCGCGGATATGCCGGTCGCGGACCCGGTGCCCGTCAGTCCGATGGTTGAGCCCGACGTGGACGAAGCGCTTCGCGCGGCCCTTGGCACGTTGCGGACGCTTGCCGCGCGCGCGGGCTGATCGCTCACCACTCCTCGATCGTTAACGCCGATAGCTCCAGCGTCGCCACCGGGCCGCCATCGGACCCAGTGGAGACCTGCTGCGCGTCGGCGGTGATGTCGGCGACGAAATGGCCCTGTAGGGTCCATTCGGCCTCTTCGATCCCCTTGATCATCGCCGCCAGTCGCGCAGTGGCATCCGCGCCGACAAATGTCATCGTCACTTCATGTCGCCGCCCCTGGAACAGAGCGCTGGCCCAGGGGCGACTTGCGGTGCGGACCACGGCGCATGGTTCACCGGCGCGCGCGACCAGTTGCCGCAACAACCGGGGTGTGCCGCGCCATTTATTTCCCAGTTCGGATGATGCGGGATATGGGGGGCTTTGACGGGACATATCGGGATGAGATGCCCGGAAAAACGGGCTTTTCGCGGGTTTCGCGTCGGGGCGGCCTGCATCGAGGAGTTTTTGGCGCATCCGCGCGAATGCATGGCAATACAGGCCTCCTGACGCCGCAAAAATGGCGGTTTTCCGTGAGCGCTTCCCAGTTTTCCGAAAAGTCACTTCCCAGTTTCGATTTTCGGCTGAATTCTGCGGCGTTCGGGCACCTTTGGCCTCCACGGGCGGAAGCCCAAACTGGGAAGTGAACTGGGAAGCGATCTGGGCAGGCATCAGGCGTTACTTATGACCAGTTCGGAGACACGCTTTGCATTGTCGCTGCCGCCCAAAGTGTAGGTGGTTTTGACCTCGTCAAAAGCGAAGCGCCCAAAGATTTCTCTTACCTCTGGCCGGTCGTTCAAGCTGAGGATGAAGCGTCCTTTCAGCGCCGCCAACTGTTCGGCCATCTCGGCAAATTCGTCCCTTCCGAACATGGCTGCACCATAGTCCCGCTCGCTGCCAAAGTAGGGCGGGTCCAGATAGAAGAGCGTTCCCGGCCGGTCATAGCGCCGGAGGAAGTCGCGCCAGTGCAGGCGCTCTACCGTCACGCCTGCGAGGCGTTCGTGGATCGCTTCCAGGATCGGACCCAGCTTGGTCACATCGAACCGGGCGGGATTGATGGGAGCAACCCCAAATGAGCGGCTGGCGACCTTGCCGCCAAACGCGAGACGTTGAAGATAGAGGAACCGGGCTGATCGCTGAAGGTCGGTCAGCGAGGACGGCTCCATCGCCGCCAGCTTTTCGAAATTCGCCCGCGAAGTGATCTGGAACCGGATCATATCGAGGAACGCGACGTAGTGATGCTGGAGGATGCGGAAGAAAGTAGAGACATCTTCCGACCAATCGTTGATCACCTCGACGGCAGGGCGGCTGGTGCGGCGGAAGAAAACGCCACCCATGCCGACGAAGACTTCAGCATAGCTGTGGTGCGGGGTTGCCGCGATCCGCGCCGTGAGCCGGTTAGCGAGGTTGCGCTTACCGCCCACATATGGCGCGGCTGGGCGAACGGGGGAAACGGCTTGCAAGGGCGTTGCAACGATATTGTCGGGCGCGTTCATCGCCCCTGAAATTGGACTCGACTCTGTCACGATGTTCTCTATGTGTTCACGCCGTCCAGTGCTGGATGGCGGGATGGCTCTGGCGTTGGCCAGCCAGGTCGTGACGGGTCGATGCCGTCGGCTTGGGGCGTTGACGCGCCCCATCCCCCGCCTTTGGGCGGTGAATTGAATATTGGGGTGCTTTGCGCTATATCGACGGTACGATGCGCGCGACGCGGTGAATTCTTCCCTCCGTAGCGCGAGGCTAATGGCCGTTGACCGTTGAGCAGGGGACAGGAAGTCTCTGCCGCGCATCGATTTTTCCATCATCGACGGTCCACCAGAATAGTCAGGTTTTTCGTTTCCGGCTGGATGTTGCGTTCACGGCTCCGATGAAAGCTGACTAGGACCGGCAGAGCATCACCTACATCCTGGCGCACGACAGCCTTCCAGATATTGCCGCTGGCATCAGAGAAATAGATGAGCCGGTTTGTACCTTGCTGGGCGACGACCAAGGCGCGGGACACGATGTCGGGTAACAGTCGGTAGTTATCGGCTGTCAGTTCTGGATGGCCGCTGGAGACCCCTGGCATGACGCCTAGCTGCTTTCGCATCACGCCTTCCGGCATCACAACGACTCGCGCCGTAGCGCCAATGGCCTGCTGCTGCGACCGATCGAGGATCGCGACGGGAAACGCGCCGCGTGGCAATGCCAGGAACTGGTCGAAGGCGGGGTCGGCAACGATCTCACGAAGGGTCGTATCGGCGACGGCTTCCATTCCGGCATCGGTGGCGTCCCGCATGGACGTGACCGTCTTCGCCGCGATCGCGCGCAGATGCGCGGTGCCGGGATTGTAGCTGAAGCCGGGGTCAATGCCGTCTGGCACCATGATCGCGCCGCCTGCGGCCGGGAAGAACTGCTGCGCGCCCTGGGGAAGATCGCTGTCCGGCGTAACCTTCCAACCCATGCGCTTCATGCGGCGCTCAGTGACCTGTTCGAAATGACATTTGCAGCCCCAGCCATTGGGCGGAAAATGCGTCTGCCAGAATGGATGATCGACCGGGAGAAGGATGCCGTACCAACTCATATGGAGCGGGCGTTTATGCTCTGAGGTGGACGGCAAATAGCGCAAATAGGGCATGACGTCCTTCTGGCGCTGGATACGCTGCCAGTGGCCAGAGGCCATGCTCATGCGGACGTTGGTATTATATATGGTGCGCAGGCGCCGGTTGTTGACGATGATCGTTTCGTCCGTGCCGGTCAGTTCGCGGTTGCTGACCGCGCCCCACCAGCCAGCCTTTTGCAGTTCGGGCATGATGCCCGATTTCCACTCTTCGAAGGTGCCGCCGTTGCGGATCACGTCGCCGATCGACGTGTGCATCGAGCGCAACAGGTCCAGCTTGGCGATCTTCGCGACCGTGAAGGCGACGGCATGATTTTCATGCATCATCTCCGACCAGCGGACGGTCGGCCGCAGTTCGCCGCGCGTTTCGAATGCGCGCACGACGTCGGTCGGTTCCATGAAGATCGAATAGCCGAGGTTGTCAGCCATTACCGGCGCCGCCGATCGCAGGCGATGACGCCGCGCGGGATGCGCCCCGCGCTCACCTCCCTTTCGACGGCGCGCATCTGCGCCGCCATGCGCCTATCACCGGGCGACATCGTGTTCAGGATCGTCCAACCTTCCTCGGTGTTGGGCAGGCCGAGATAGAGACGATATTCATCATCACTGGCGAAATCGACGGGCAGTTGAGCAACGCCGGATGTACCATGATGGCAAGTCATGGCATGGTGTCCAGTGTTGCTTCCAAGCGATCCATGGCCAACCGTAGATCGCACATTTCCCGCCGCATCCAGGCGCGGTTGGTTTCTTGCTCTAGGCGTGGAAGCAAGGGGTTAACGCTATTCAGCCCCCACCGCATCGTTTTGCCGATGGCCGTCAGCACCTCGCCGCATTCCTCGACGAAATGGCCAAGCTGCGCGTCATAGCCGTCCTGGAGAAAACGGGGATCGCTCATGGTTTCCGCACTCCCATGACCTTTATGCTGATCGACTGTGTCAGCGAGAGCGTGCCTTTGAGGCCCAAGTGCAACTGTGCCCGAATGCCGTCAGGATAGTGCGCTTCAACACGTCGCGGGCGGTCAAGATGATCGAACCAGGCATGAACCTGCGTTGGGTCTTCGTCGCAAGCGACACCAGCTTGACGCAGCATAGGCGCGACCGTCGCAATATCGGGAGACGTCTTTCGCCAGGCCGTGCGTTTGGCGCGCTTCTTTTTAACGGGGGCGGCCATCATTCCATACCCAGCGCGGCAAGATAGGTCTGAAGGATGGCTTCCATTTCCTGGCGGTCATGGGGCTGCATCTTCCGCAGACGCACGATCTGACGCATGATCGTCGGGTCGTATCCGGTCGCTTTGGCCTCCAGATAGACATCCTTGATATCGTCGCCGATACCTTTTTTCTCTTCGTCCAGGCGTTCAACGCGCTCGATAAGCAAGCGGAGCTGATCGGCGGCGACATTCTCACTGGACATTGTTTTCTCCGTCATTGGTGGACTGGTTCGCGGCGTCGAGCTGCGTGGCAAAGCCCGCTCGCTCCAGCGCCTGGATCAGTGGGCCTTCATCCATCGTGCCGAATGCGCTGGCGAGAATGGCGCGGGCCGCGATCTCGCTGTCAGCGGACATGAGGCGGTCAATCAGGGTGCCGGTCATCGCGTTGGCGACGCGGTATCCGTCTTCGGCAATCATGCGATCAACGATGCCGTCTGCGTCGTCGTGGGCGTCGGCTTCGGCGAAGCTGGCGACCGGCGCTTCGGCGATGGCCTCATGCCAGTCGGTTTCGATCGCCTCAAAGCGTTCCGGCCCGAAGATCAGACGTCCCTGGTACGGCTGCACCTTGGCCAGATCGATGTCGCCGCCGTCATAGGTCAGCGTGATGTGGGGCAGATAGCTGGGATAGTCCCAACTCGCGCCCGCGTCGCGCATTTCGCGATGCCGCCATTGCAGGTCCAACGACTGAAACAGCAGCACGACGGCACCATCGTCGCCCAGGCGCTCGACCAGGCGCGGGCCACCGGGACCAACGATGCATTCGCCGGTGTTGGAGCCGAATTGGCCCATGGCGAACCAATTCACTGGCCGCTTGGAATAGGCGACCGTCGTGTGGAGTTCCTCGGCCGGGACTGTGGAGGTGAAGCCCTGCGACCGCATCCAGTCCAGCACCTCGCCTGCATTGAGCAATGAGCGCGAGACATAGAGCGGGCGTGGATCGTCAGCAGCGAAACTGACGACCTGGGGAGCCTTGCCGCTTTTGGGCTGATCGGCAGGATTGTCGTTGATCGGGATGGCGGGCTTGCCGTCCTTGCCGATTGCAGGGGGCGTCGGCGCTGGCATTGATCCTGATGGAGCGTCTGGATCGTCACGACGCACATAGCCGTCACCATAGGTGTCATTGAAGCTATCGGCGGTGCGGACCCAGCCCATGTCTCCCAGGGTTTTGTCAATGGTGGCCGTCTTTTGGGTGTCTTCCTCTTCCTCGACGGTGCGACGCACGATGGGCGCGGCAACATCGGTGCCGAAGTTCCAGTCCGTCCACCAACGCGCCGGGCCGCCCTGACCATCGGCGCCATTGGTAAAGCTGTCGGTCTGATCGTCCGCATCGGTCTTGACGACCTCCAGCTTTACACCGGCATGGGTTTCGCTCTGCGACCGCGACGATCCATTGTCCGTCGTCATGGTCTGCGACAGCACGATCTTGGCAATCGCCGCGTCCATGTAAGTGCAAAGCTGATGGAAATCGGCCGTGCCCGATTTTGCAGCAGACAGCAGCTCTACCGCCATGCCCTCCGGCACGACGAAGCCCGAGTCGGTGGCGATGGCCTGAAGCGCCAAGAGCAGCTTGTTGATCTCGGCCGGTTGCGACCCGCGCGGATAAGTGCCCTTGGCGGTCGGCGTGCCGAACTTGTCGAGGAAGATGTTCCAGAAGCGGATGCCGTTGCGCTTGAACAGCGTGGGCCAATAGAGCCAGTAGGCCAGACCTTGGCCATAGGGCTGATCGTCGTCGGCCGCGCCAACGGCATTGACCCAGAACTTGCGCTCGGGCAGGATTTCGCCCTGCATGTTGGTGGGCGTGAGCATCCGCAGCCGATTTTCAGCATCATAGCGAAAGCGGCGTGCATGACGGACCTTGATGCCGACGATATCGAACAGGCCGTCACGCGGCGCCCACATCAATTCGCTGACGCTATAGCCGTAGAAGGTGGCCATCAGCATCTTGCGGGTAATGCGATCCCAGGGAAGCCGCTTGAGGGTGCGGTCGAAGGCATCGGCAGCCTTGACCGAGCGCGGGTCTTGGTCGTCACCGGCGATCACGGTCCAGTCGCGTGACACAACGGCGCTGATGCGCTGCTGCATGGTCGAATAGACCTGGTCGTCATTGAAGACGCGATCATAGGCGCCCCAATCGACAGCCGAGGCCAGCATCGGGTCTTTGGCTTCGCGCAGGCCCCGCACCCAGGGCTGGGTAATGTCGCGCCCATCGCGAGTCGTCGCAATCTCCTGCTGCAACTCGGGAGACGGGCGGGCAACGCCAGCGGTGCGGGCGGCGGTACGGTAAGGAACGGGTGTCCGGGCCATTAGAAATGCAATCCATGGTTGCGGCGGCCGACAGTGCCGAAGCCGGTGGTGGTAATGATGGTTTCGGGGGCGGTCTCACGGCTGGTGCCCAGCGTGTGCACATCCATGGGGCCGACATCTTCATCGGCCGCCGCGATCAGGTGCATGAGCGCGATCGCGTTGTCGCCATGCCGCTTGCCCTTGTCGCCATCGGCCTTGGACTTGACCGAGGCGTCGGGAATTTTGGGGACGCCCCTGACCTTTTTGACCATGCGAAGGTCGTCCATCGTCCCTTCGTCCAGGGGGATGCGGAAGGTCCGGTCTTCCAGGCCCGCCTTCAGCTTGGGCATGAAAGCCAGATAGGTCTTGTCGCTGGCCATGACGGCCTCGATCCGGGCCGCGCCCCATTTCTGCTGGGCGAATTCCGCCAGCGCAGAACCATTGCCGCGCGCATCCATCTTGCCCGCGCAGAAGTTGGGCAGGCGGGCCACGATCCAGTTGAGGACGAATTCCTGTTCGCGGAAGGGGACGTTCCGCATCTCCAGGATAAACCGGCAGATGAGGTTCAGATTTTCGTCATGCTGGCCAAAGGCCATAGGGGACACGTCACCCACGCGGGCGAAGTCCTGACCGAAAAATGACCGGCGCACCGGGTCAAAGCCGCGCAGCAGCGGGCCGATATTGGTTTCCAGGAACTCGCGCACGAAGTCCTGGCGGAACTCGTCATCCTTCTGTTCGAAGCCCTCGGGGCAGGCGAGCCGGATAACGGGCAGATCGGCCGACATGGCCGCCTTGATCGTGGCGCGGGAGAGATAGACGCCCGACCCACGCGACGGGATGACGTCCAGTTCCTCCTCGGCCGCATCGCCGTAACGCTTGCGCAATGAGGCTTCCCAGGCCTTCTCGCCCTCGGGCGTCCATTCCACGCCGGTGCGCAGGCAGATGCGCTTGTAGAGGCCGTCAGCGAGGGCATCGGCCAAGGTCAGCCGCATGACATGACCTTCCTTCTTCCCCGCCCGGATTTCCTCAATGAGCAGGTTGAAGGCATTGTCGCTGCCGTCGTGCGTGGAGATCACAACGACATGGCTACCCCACATGGTCAGCGCCATTGCCGCCTTCAGCAGTTCGTCCAGTTCGTCATGGAACGCGGCCTCGTCGATCAGGACTTTGCCCTGCATACCGCGCAGCGAGCGCGGCCTGGACGAAAGCGCGATGACAGATTTGCCGGATGGGAAATCCACCCGCAGCGCCTTGATGCCCGCTTCGGACCCGTCGTCGAACAGGAATTCCGCCTGTGCGCTGGCGACCTCGTTGAACGCCTTTGCGAAGTCACCGACATAGCCGATGAACTCGCGCGTCATGTCGAGATTATAGGCGATGTAATAGACGTTTTGCGGCCGGAAGGCTGGCGCGGCGGTTAGCACGGCGTCGGCGGCAAAACCATAGGTGATGCCGGTACGGCGCGACTTCTCAATGACCAGAAGTTGATGCTGCGCGCTGAGCGCGATTGACGATGCCTGGTAAGGCAGCAGAACCTTCAGATCGTCCAGACCGCTGCTCACAAGCCCCAGCCTTTCAGGCGGGCCATGCCAACGACCTGACACGCCAGGGCTGAGCCGGTCCAACCATCGACCTGGTAACGGGGGATATCGCTGTCGGGCATCATGAACGACCGGACCCGAAAGCCCATGGAGCGCAGATAGGCGATGGCCCCGTCCAGGCTGCGCTGGGGGACTGTGCCGCTATTGAAGCCGGGAATGGGATGTTCGGCGCGAGCCTGCATGATGGCGACTAGGTCCGTCATTCTTCCAGGCCCAAGATTTTGGCTTTGACGCGAGCGATCGTCTCCTCGGACGCGCCAGAGGACCGGGCGGCGCTTTCAGCGTCGGTGGCGGCTTTTGCCCGCGCAGTCTTGGTGGCCTCGTCACGGATGCGGGCATCGCGATCAGCGTCGATCTTCGCGGCCGACTGCAATTCCCTGGTCGCCTTGGCAAGCGCATGAAATTCCTTTGCGCCGATATCAGGCGTTTCCTCCGCCGCCATGGGCATGATCATGCGCGCGCCGATGCTGGTCAGCATCTGCACCATGAGTTTGCCTTCAGCATTTTCGGACCCGCCGAATTCCGACGCGAAGGCTTCGGCGACCGAGCGCATATCACGATGGCGCGCGGCCAGATCGCCATATTGCTTGGCATAACGGCCGACAGCGGAGCGCGAGCGCTTCAGGCCTTTGTCGGCAAGCATTTCGACGATCTCGTCAATCGTCGAGCCATTCTCCATGGCCTGCATGACAGCCGCCTGGATGGCCGGGTCCATCGTCTTCAAGGAAGATTTGCGGGCCATGTCAGTCGCCGGTCTTGTGGCGCCAGACGCCCTCTACAACGAGGCGACCCTCGGCGATGTCGCGACCGTCGGACAGGATGCGGCCGACTTTATATGGCCCCAGCTCCTCGACTTCGATCAGGCGCTCGCCTGCGAGCCAGTCCATCTGGGTCGCAATGTCGCGGCGGGCGATGCGGTGACCGAGGTCAGACAGCAACACCACCAGATAATCGTCATTCTGCTCACCGCCGATATCGTTCAGCAGATCGAGGATGGCGCGGCGGATGAGGGGGAGGATCGGCGCGGGGATCATTTGCCCAAGCCCCGTTCAACCATGATCTGAAGATAGTCGTTGGCCGTTCTCAACTGCGTCTGGACGCCTTCAGTCTGCGCTTCAACGCGGCTGACCTTGTTCGACATGACGGTCATCTGCGCCATGATCTGGACGCGGGTCGGCTCGCTGACCTGATCGTTTTCGACGGCTTTCAGACGGGCGGAACAGGCGATCTGCTCGTCGCCCAGCTTATCGACGATATCAGCGAGCTTGTCGAAATCCTCCTTCAGCGGGAATTTCGTGCGCAGCCAGAAGAAGCCCGCCAGCAGGATGAGAGGGGTGATGGTGGACGCGATGGGCCACAGGTCGGTGACGATGCTGAACCAGGAGGGCATGAGCTACCTCCCGACCAGCGAATGGATGTGAAACGACAAGGAAGCCCCCGGTGCAACGGCGATTAACGACCATTGCAATTTGGGGCTGTCGCGCGCGCGCGCGTGGGTTCCGCACAGGGAACCTAGGGGCTGATTTAGCCGAACATATCGAGTTGGCGGGGGTCGCGGGGGCGTTCAAGAAGAACGGCTGGCTCGGCATCTGTGCCTTCATCGGTCTTATTGATCAAGGTCGACATGTGCCGCAGCGGCATTCTTAGCAGCGCAGCGCCATCCTTGAGGGTCATGCGCTTCGCGCGGACCAGGGCGATGACGCCAGCGCGCCTGGCGCGCGCCAGGGCATTGCGGCCCGCCGGGATGGGCAAGCGCTCCGCGCCATAGACATGCGCGAACACCGCCGCCCTATCGCTGCCCAATATATCCATGAACGGCGATTTTGAAGGGTCAATGGGTATATAGATACACTGCCCGGCGAACGCATCGACGATGCGCAGCGTATCATAGGGGCCGATATGCGCCGCCATGTCGAGCATGATCGGCGGCCAGGATGCCTGGGCTTTGGCATCCTCCGGGATCGGCAGGTCTTCCGGCCTGGTGGTGAGCGCCTTCGCCATCAGGGTTTGGCCTTCAGGCGCCGGGCCTTGCCGCCCAGCAGCCGGATCGCCGCGTCCAGTTCCTGCGCGGTCCAGCCCCGATGGTTCATGCCCAGCCCCATCGCCGCCTGGAGATAGTGGGCATAATGGCCGCGCAGGACGCCACCCGCGCGCAACTGCTGTTCCAGGGCGGTCAGCACGGCATGGCGATCATGATGCTGGTCGGAGAAATCAGGGGTGTGCGCCGTGATTTCGGCGGTCTTTTCCGGCGCAGGCCAGACGACGCCAAGACGGGTTGCCCAGGACTTGAGCGCTTCGATCACGGACGAAGCCTTGCGATGGTCGAGGAAGTTGAGCGCGCCGACGCCGGTCTGTCGCTCGACAAAGGCAGAGATTGCCCTGTCGTCGGGATCGTCCACGCCGCCCAGCCAGTATAGCGTCCACCATAGCGCCTTGATCTTGCCGACATGGGCACGGTGGCCCATCGGCCCCTTCCATCCCTGGTTGAGATGGTCGAGCAGCCGCCCCAGTTCGCCTAGGTCCATGTCGGACATGCTGGCCTTCTTGATCAGCTCCGTCTGGATATCCTTGCGCATGTCGTCGTCGATGCCCTGGCGACGGCAGGCGGCGCGCACGGCGATCATGAGACGACGGCGCCCGAACTCGGCCTTCCCGACTTGGCGGGCGGGAGCAACGATCTTCAATGATTTAGCCATGGAGCGCTCTCCGTCGTTCGAGTTCACCCAGCAGCTTGTCGATGGGGATGTCCGTGAGATCGATCTGCGCTGGAGCTACGTTGCGGTCGCGGCCGGGCAGGCGGACGAGATAGCCGCGATCCACCAGCGCCTGGAGGCGACGCGACACGGGGCCGGGGCTTTTCCCGCCTTCATGGATCATGATTTCACGAACGGTGGGCGAGACACCGTTTGCGGCGTGATACGCCTGCACAAACTTCAAGGTGCGGAGCATTTCCGGGGTCATATGTCATAGCTCCGAACGCCATCGATCTCGACACAGATGTCAGGGAACAGGCAGAGGGGATGCGCCCGATCCCGCTCATTCACGGAATAAGTCTTTTCCAGCCATTTTTCGGCTGCCCAGCGCGTTCCGAATTTGCCGACATCTTGCGCGTCGACCATTCCCGCATTTTCGATGACGATATATTGGCGCCCGTCGGGGGGCACTCGTTGGCGATCTTCAGCCATGTGCATGATCCTTGAAATGATCGCGAAACTGGACGGCCACCGCGCGCATACGCGCCGGATCGGCCAGATCGCGGAGTCCGACGATCTCCTGGAGCGCTTCGACGCGCGGCGGGAAACGGTGGCCGGGGGCAAGTCCGAGGCGCAACGCCTCGGGCGTGTCGGCGGCGATGATGTAGATGCGCAGCGTCATGGCCACGTCACCGCGACCATCGCGTCACAGGCGGTGGCGTCCCAAGGCGGTGATGCCTTCCGCAAGGCGTCGGACGCTGCCTCCGCAAGTGCGGCAGGCAAGGGCAATTCGCCGATCTGATGCGCATGATAGATGGCGCCCAGCGCGTCGAACAATTCCGGGGCCGCTGCCATCTTCAGGCTGTCCTCGGGATCGACCGTTTCCTCTGGCGTCGCGATCAGACCGCCATCCTCGGCCGCGACGATGGTATCCGTCGGGATGTCATACAGGAAGCTCATGCGCCGCACCTTTCGGGATGATGCTGGCGGATGGCGGCAAGCAGCTTCGCAGACGCCTTGGTCGCGCGGGACGGCCAGTTGTCCGGGTCGTTGGTGTTGGGCGCATGAAGGTTGAGGCGTTTGCCCGACTTGGCCCGCAGTTCCGCGATCTTCTCGGGCGTACTGTTTTCCGCCAGATAAGCGCGGATACGGGCCTCCCGCTGTGGGCCGATACGGATTTGACCGCTGCGCCAGCGGTTCATCAATGATGAGTTGCTGGCCACATGATCACCGAAGGCTGACGGGGAAATGAGGGTTCGGTCGAGGAAGTCCTCAACATCGCGAAGAAGCGTCATTCCGCGGCCTCCTCGATGTCGACGATTTCGGGGTCCGCGTCCTTCTTGCCCGCGCGGTCGATAAAGAACTCTTCGGCCTGGTGGTTGCGCGCGCCGAGCCAGACCAGCAGTTGGCCGAGTTCATCACCATCCCGGATGGCGCGAATGCAGGCCTGTTTGTCGAGCTTCGTCGTTACCTTCAGCAACTCTGCCATGCACAGGTCGGCCAGATCATCGACCAGGGCTTCGGCCTTCATGCCATCATGCTTGAGCGATGGCGGCGCAGTGCGTTCACCGATGACGCATCCCGCCAGTTCGATTGACTTGCGTTTGCTGTCGGTCATTTCGGGCGCGGCGACGCCCCACCAAACGCGAAGCTGACGAAAGAGGGTGTCGGCGCGGGCCTTGATCGGAGCCGCGAATTCATCCCGCGCCGCCTCAATCGCGGCGATGGACCTGGCGGCATCCGCCTTCAGCTCATCCTGTTTGTCGATCAGGTCGCGATATTCGACGATGCCCGCGACCGCCTGCTCAATAGTCTGCGGGGCTTCCTGCTTGGGTGCCTTGCGGCGTGAAGCGGCCATGAAATTATCCTTCCTGATTGACGATTGGGATGCCGGGGGAAAAGTGCGGGATGGCCGTGCCGCATCGCGCGCATTCGGCGGACTGGCGTCCGACGTGCCAGGCGCTACCGCCGCAGCCGGGGCAGTGGTTGGGTTCGCACTGGCGGTAGAAGATGACGTATCCACGGCCTGCCTGAAGGGCGCGGAAGTCGAGGCGGGGCGCGGTCATGGCAGCACCGCCATGATGCCGATGCCGATCACCAACAGCGGGCCTAGGATCAGCGCGAATTGCCGCACGGCGATGTTCAACTCGACCGCGCCATCGACATGGCTATCGGAAAACCAGCGGCGCCCGAGGGCATGGAGGCGGGCCATCATGTCCGGCCTCCATCGGTGTTGTTCGGGCAGGCCGGGCAGGTCGCCGCATATTGATGATGGATAGGATGACGCGGCGGTGCCTTGCGCCTGCGATTGCTGAGGCAACTGGCAAGAGGAATGGCGCCGAAGATCGGGCAGTTGACGTCTTCCTGGCCATATGCGGCCCGGATGATCGTCTCGGCCTCTTCGTAGCTGCCCGCATAGCTGTGGTTGATCAGGCGGCTGATATAGCCGCTCGATTTGCACAGACGATCGGCGACCGTCCGCTGATTGTCGTTATCGCAGGCGCTGGCCAGCAGGCGTACCCATGCAGGCATATCCGCGCCCCACGCGACGATCGCGCGGTCCATGTTCGTCGGCAGGCCGTGGTTACTGGACATAGTTAACCTCCGACTTCAAAAAAAAGGCGGTGGTGAAGGCCAGATCAAAGCGTTCGCCTGTGAGGCGATCACGCAAGGCGGTCGGCCGACCCCGCGTATATTCGATCGAAGGATGGTGCGGTCCGGTGCGGCGCACGACCCGCCAGCGCGGCTGGTCGCCTTTCGGGACCGGGTCGCTGGCAAGGTATCCCGCGCGCGTGAGCTGGCCCAGCACATGACGGGCAAATTTACGCTCCACCTCGGCCGTGATGCACAGGTGAACCAGGTCGAACGATTTCAGCACCCGCATGGCGGTCCAGATGCGCTGGCGACCCGAGCGCTTCGCTGGCTGCCGCCCGCCTGATCCGGCAGGCGGGTTGCGGAGGGCTTTTGCCTCCTGTCGCATTATGAAAGTCTCCGGTTTCTTAGGCCCGTCAATCAGACCGGCCCCGCGCCAGCCATTGAGAGCCTGAATGATCATGCCCAGTTCCCCGCCAGCGAACCGCTGGGGGAAGGCGTCGTCGAATATGATGTCAGAGACCGTCATGGGGCGGCCTGCGAAGCGCAGCAGCGTCCATGCGGCCTGCACGGGATCGCGCATCCGGGGGGCGAGGACGAAGCTCATGGCTGCTCATCCTCCCGGTCCTGCCGCTGCTCGCGTAGCGCGCCGCCCCGGACGATGCCCCAGCCCAGAAGATTGCCCCCCAGGAAGATTATGACGCTCACGATGATCGTCGTGGTCATACGACCTCCCGCATGCGGACATCGTCCAGCCACGCTATTGCGCAGTCGGCGCTGGCTTGGGTCGGCCCAACCACTTTCCGGTCTGGGTGATCCGTCAGCCAGGCAACGACAGATGCCATCGGCGTCCTGGTCGTCCGGCCTCCCATCCGCATGACCAGCGAGCCGGTCCAGCCATTGGCGAAGTGGAAGAGAACACACGGTGCGCCAGTGTCTCGGCAAAGGCCGGTCTCAAAGCCAGTGGTCATGAACATCACACTGTCTCCCGGCGACGGACGGCGATGTCGCCGTTCACGATCGGGCGCGCGCCCCACCAGGTGCGATCGATGCTGGTCAGGCCTTCTTCGGCGGCGCTGCGTTGCGCGGCCTTCAGGTTGACGACGATACGGCGGGTGATGCCCTTGCAGCGCGTCGTGAACAGTTCGACTAGGTCGTCCTCGACCTTGATGCGGGTGCAGTAGTGATCGCGCAGCTTCAGGGCGTCGGTGATGGAGGCAGGCTGGGCAGCGGTGGCAACGAGAATGCGGTTATCGAACCGCTCCCATTCCTTCAGCTTGGAGGGCAGCGCCTCTTCGCCGATCATCAGGATGCCGACGCGCGTGGCATCGTGGATGTCGCGGATGATCTCCGTCAGTTTCTTGTGAACCAGATGGTCCATCTCATCAATGATGATGGACTGCGGATCATTGTTCAGTTGCTCGATGATCTGCTTGAGCAGGGCGGCGGCGGTCTTTTTGACGATGGGCAGGCCCATTTCTTCGGCGAGCGCCTCCAGCATCGACCGCTGGGTCCAGATCGACTGGGCATGGATGTAGATGGCATTGGTACGCGCAGCGGCGAAGGCGGCGGCTACCGTCTTGCCGTAGCCCGAGAAGCCATAGAACAGGCCCATGCGCGGCGTGTCGCCACCTGCCTCCTGGCAGTCGAGCAGGGTGCGCAGGCACAGGCCCATATTGGTGAGCTGGGCATTGAGACGGGGACCGTCCCCCAAATCCAGTCGCGGTTCGTTTACAAGGGCATTCATCGGCTGATCCTCCGGTGTTGCAAGGCTGTTGAAAGGGCGGTTCATGCGGCCCCCTGGCGTCGTTCGGCCGGGGCGGTCGGTGCGGGCGCGAAGTGGCCCGTCATGATCTTCTGAGCGCGATATTCCGTGGTGGCGGCGTAGAGCCGGGCACGTCCGAGCGTTTCGGCATCGATGGCGTCGCCGCGCGCATGGCCAGCCAATATGGCGTCGGCCTCGGCGACCTTCTGTTCGGGCGTCCGCGCGGTGATGGCGACCGGCGCGGTGGTGCGCAGGGCTTCCTCGACGCGGGCGGCATCGACCGGCGCCGGTGCTGGCGCATTGGCGATGCTGTCCATGGCCGATGTGGGTGCGTGACGCGCGGGCATCGGCAGATGCGCGAGCTTGCCCGCATCCTCTGCTTCCTGCCGAAGTAGCTGGTCACGGGCTTTCTCGATCGAGAACTTGCCCTGTTTCTTGCGCAATTCGGCCTTGGCGGCGTTCATATGCGTGGTCATCTGATGCCGCGCCGCCATGGCGAATTGCTGTTCGGCCATGCCCGACCGGGCGGCATTGACCGCCGTGTCGATGTAGTTGCCGTCGGCGTCGAAGACGAACAGCGCGCCCAGATCGTCCTCGTCACGGCGCAGCGTGACAGGCTTGTCCATGTGCGCGACCAGGGCGGGCGACCAGTAGCGCCCATTCTTCCAGCGGACACCGCGCTTGCCGACAATGGCAGTCGTCGCGAAGGCTGACAGGGCGATCTTGAGCAGGTTTTCCGGCGGTGCTGCGCGCGCTGGGGTTGGCGAGCGCTGCCATTTCTCCATCGGGGACATCTTGAGCGAACCGTGGGTGCGCTGGTGATATTCGCCGTCGACCCAAGCATCCAAAATGCGCTGCAATTCGGTGCTGTCGATCCCTGGCTCAATTACGGCCCGGCCAGTCTTCTTCTTCGCGGCGGCCCGCAATTGCTGGGCTTGAGCGACATTGTGACCGATGAAGCCTTTGAGCAGGGATGCGCGTCCCCGGTTGAAGGTGCCGAACAGGCGTTCGACGTGGGGCTTGTCCTCCGGGGTTCCGGGCAAGCACGGTTCCAGCACGATGCCGAGCGTGTCGAGCGCTGACCCTATGGATGTGTTGATAAAGCCCGAGCCGTTATCAACCTTCAGGATGGCGGGCATGACCCCCCAGGCCATGATGGTGGACACCAGCATCCGGCGTACCGACTGCGCGCTTTCGCTCTCGACGACCATGAAGCGCGCCCGGCGCGACCAGCGGTCGATGATGCCCAGGATCGCCTTGCGGCCATCGGTGCACATCACATCCGCCTTGGTCGTGTCGATCTCCCACATTTCATGGGCATAGGAGACGGTCGCATCCATACGGCCGAGCGAAGGGCGATAGCGCGACTTGAAACGATCTGGATCTCGGATGGCCGTCAGCAGGACGCGCTGCTGATCTTCGATCTTGCGTATGTGCCGTTGGAGCATCCGCAGGGGAGGTAGCTCTGTGAAGCCCAACCCACGCAGCAGCTTGATAACGTTAGCAGCCGAAACCTTCTGCGCGGCGATGATCGACAGAACAGCATCCGCAACGTCAGGGTTACGGGTGAAAAAATCAGACCCGACTGGACGGCCCATCGTGCGAATGTTGGGGTCGGGCTGATCACCCAGGCGGCCGAGATAGTCGCTCCGGGCAGCTTCAGGCATTCCGAGAATGGAATAGACTCGCCCCCCACCGCGACCTGGTCGTGGTTGCCATTCCCAGCCTTCGGCGTTTGCTCGCTCATGGACGCCGCGCTTCGTGGTCGGCAGGCCAGCAAGGCGAAGATCGGCGATCTCCTGCGCGCTGAGCCACGCGGACGCTTTGGCTCCCGTCACGCTCATGCCAGCCGGCCTTCGCACACGCGGATATGTGCCATTTTGACTCGCCACACCGGATCACTGGGGAGAACGTAAAGGGCACAAGACAACGCCCTTTGTTCATGATAGGTGACATTCATGCGGCGGCGCTCCGGCGCCCGCTGCCCATTCTTGTGCCATCGTCGCGATAGCGCGATGGCCAGATTTCGCTCGGATGGATGTTGAGAAAATCAGAGATGATCAGTTCGCATTTCTCAGAGACGCGAGCCTGCAATGTCAGAGAAAGGGCTTGGGTCGAGATGCCGCCTTGGCGAGCAAGTGCTGCCAGTGAACTGCCACGCTTGCGGACCGCTGCTTTAATATCTTCGGGATGCCAATCCACGGGTGTTCCTAACATCAAACTGATGTTTACACCTCTATTGGAACATCAAGTTAGATGTCAACATCAAAAAATGATGTTGGAGAATGCCTGTGTCTAGTGGCATGCAGGAGTTTCTCAGAGTGCTGGTCGAGAAGCTGGGCACACAGAAGCAGGCCGCAGAACGCACAGGCATACCTTATGCGACGCTTCAGCGGATGATCGCGGGGAAAAGCCCTATTACAGCGGAGCGCGTGGGCAAAATCGTGAGGGCCGAAGGGCTAACCGAGCAGGACATCCAAGCAGCAGAAAATGCGAGGACGGCGGTATTCGATGGCCTATCCCGCAAGATGACCCAGCGCATAATGGACGAGCGTTCCGTTGATGTTCGTGATGTTGGGCTTACTGAAGCTTCCCGCTCAGGCATGATGGATATTCCCGCGCTCGCGACAAAAGCGGCGGCTGGTGACGGCTCATTCATGTGGGGCGAGGAAATGGGGCACGCGCCATTTCAATTCGCTGAAGATTGGTTGCGGCGAAGCTTCGGTAACATCAATGGCTTACGAATGATCCAGATATCGGGGGATAGTCAACTGCCAGATCTTTCGGACGGAGATTGGGTAGCGATCGACACTGCCAAGAATAAACTTGAGAACGGGCTTGCGGTGATCCGGCTGGATGATTGTCTTATGATTAAGAGGCTCCAGCGAGAGGGGCATTTCCTTCAACTCATGAGCCGTAACCCAATATATGGTCCGATTGTTATTGATCTGAGCAAGGAACAAGAACGCATCCAAGTCATCGGGAAATCAGTTTTTACATTTAAGGCAGTTTGAGGGGGGATGTCAGTGAAAAGGCCTGATGGGAATAGTCAGATTGTAGGAGCATGGGTTCTTTTGATCCTAGGAGTGCTATTACTTCTGATGGGTGCGAATATGCATGTCGATACCTATCCTAGCATCGATACCAGTGATCTTATGGCGAAATGGCTTGTGATGTATGTTGGATCGGGAAGTGTTGGATTAGCTGTTTTGCTGTTCATGACAGGATGGATTATTCGGGCTATTTCGTTCTTGCCGGGTCGAGACGATGCCATTCTTACCACGCCGCAGCCCACATCTGGGTTGCATCGCTTGGTGGATGAAACCGGATTGGCTAGTAGTACAACCGACAACAAATGGCTCGCTTGGGTCGTTTTGGGTGTGATTGCGATGCTGGGGCTTTTTTTCGCCTCTGGCGAAATTCATCGCAACAATGCTCAGACATTTTCAATCAATGAAACCGCTGCTCCGCAGAATGAAGCTGAATAGCGATTTCCCATGTTCTCTATTTGTTCTATTATCCTTCATCGCCCGAGTCGGTGATGGAGAGCATTGGTGCGTTGGCAATTTCGCATACTGGACAAGCCTGTTGGTCCCTGGCGGGCCGATCGTAAAACCGCCTGGCGTGATGCCTGGGCGGCCGGGCTGGCGACCAGGGATGAGGGTGGCCAGAATTATCTGATCGTACCGGCCGACATCGTCTGTGACCCACTCGGACGGGTTTCACAGGAGAATGAGGATGATATATTTCGACCCCACATCGAACCAGGACAAGCCGAATTTCGCACGGTGGTTGCTGGCGCAGATGAAGCGCGACGATATGATCGGCGAGCTGGCGCGCGCCGGTCACCGCGATCCCAAGTTTCCGATCGATGGCGACGTCCAGGACGTGGCCGTCCGGCTCAGTAAGCTGGAGGCGGACCCAGACATGCATATCGCCCTGGAGGATGCCGAACTGGACTGGGCGGCGCACTGATGCGCCGCCTTCGCCGACAAGACCTGGTCAACTATTTCGCTACCCTGTTGCGGGAAGACTTTTCATTCAAGCGAAGCGGCGAGAACGTCCTTGATCTCTCTAGCCGCGCCAGCCGCATGGCGGAAACCTTGGCTCGGTATGTGGATGGCCCCAACAGGATGGTGATCGAAACCGATCCGGTCGATCCTCTCGGTACATTGGGCCGCTGGGGCGCGGACGAACCCGATCCGGCGGGGCCACCGCGCGCGCCAAAAAAGATCATCTGACTTGCCGTGACGGAGCGCTAGGCGACTTGTTCTCACAGTGTCGCGCCCCGTCACGGGACGGATCATTATGCGGCTAGCGCAACACCGCCGCGCACCACCCACTCGCGCGCCTGGTCCTGGGCAATCGCAATGCCGTTGACGGTCTTCTCCCCGGCGCCGCTGTTGACATAGCGGAAGCGATGGCCATCGGGCTTTCCAGTCACAGCGACGGTGACGGCGGTAGCGGCGGACGATCCGCTGCGGATCGTGATCAGCTTGTCCGCCACCTTCGCGATCGACGGGGCTGCGGAGGTTGTATCCATGAAATCCGTCGCCGTCCTGGTGGCGGAAATCACCTTTTCTCCTGACAGCATGACGTCGCCTGTCAGGTTCGCATGGACGCCAAAGATGTTGCCGTTGGGGATGGACGCACCGACGAAATCCTTGTCGGCAACCACGGTGACATTGCGCAGCACCAGGCGCGAGGTGTTGCCCGCCGCCGAGGCCCCGGCGATCGACGCCCAGGCGGTGGCGAAAGCCGATGTGTCCAACGGCGCGATGATGGTCACGCCGTCGATTTCGACATCGTTGTTGCTGGTCAGGAACTGGAACAGCGTCACCGCACCCGCCGAACTTGTCGCCACATAGTCGCGAAGGTCGAGCGTCCAGTTCCGTCCCCGCACCCTCGCGCCGCCAAATTCCAGCAGCGATGTGGTGTTGGCATTGGCGCTGAGTTTGAAGGTCAGGTTCGACGCTTCGACGATCTCGGCCTGATAGCCATTGAGGTTGCTGTCGCCAAAGCGGGCTGGGGCATTGGGACCGCGTGTCCCGAAAATCGAATTGCGCAGCCGGATGTTGCGGGAGAAGATCGCGCTGTCCGGCATGTCGATCTGCAAAGCGCGAAGCCAGGCATCCTTCACGGTGCTGTTCTCAATGAGGCAACCGTCGACCACCGATAGCTGGAAGCCCTTATAGTCGCCCAGCGAATGGCAGTCGGTGAACTCGACAGTATTGCCGCGCGCATTATAGGCCGCGCCGCCGCTGGATGGACCAGCGAAGGTGCCGCCGGTACGGACGCCGGTGTAGAAGGTGCCGTCGCCGGTCTCATGCGTATCAGCGGGAGCATTGGTGCAACCGCGCGCATAGAGACCATCCACCCGATTGCCCCTCGGTCGTCCGCGCCGTTCATGCAGGCCATCACCGGCCTGCGTATAATGGCAGTTGTCCGTCTTGAGATGGCGCAGATTGTGACCGATCAAGCGGGTAAAGCTGCCGCCCTCGGAAGACACGTTGTTGATACCATAACCGAACTGGCCGATGGCCGGGTCAGTCCGAATGTCGGAAAAGCGCGCGTTATCCAGCGACGGGCCGAAGCATCCACCGAAATAGACGAAGGGCAGCTTGCCGCCCAGGACATCGACATTATCAAGCTGGGGGGCGTGCATGTTGAGCAGCTTGAAGATGGCGCTGGTCGAAGGCGCGGCGGATATAGCGGCCGGGTCGAAATCGAACGACCCACCAGTCCAGCTAAAGCTGGGAGGGCGGTATTTGAGCAGCTTCATGCCGGTTGCATAGGTATCGAGCAGGACGCCTGTCAGCTTGACGGTCGCACCTGATGATGCGGCGCCGACGAAGACATTCTCGCCCTTGCGCCGACGAAGCAGCGGATTGCCCGCTTCCAGCACATTATCAAGAGGATCGTCGCTTACGATCTTGTAGACAGACCCCGGTTCCACCTGACGGTCGTTCGCCAGGGTCAGAACGCTATAAGTCGTGTTCCCGCTGGCGCCGTCCCCCAGTGGGGCTGTCTCCTGAGTGATCGCCAGGACATCCTCGACCCATTCCGGGCCGGGATTAAGCTGGATCATGCTATCGTCGCCGATCCAGCGGAACTTGGCGTCAGGCGCTGCAATGACGTGTTTCCTGACCCTCTCGGTCAGGAGCAGCTTGCTCGCATCATAATTGCCGCCTGGGATGATGATCTGGGGCGTGGTGGTGTCCAGCAGGGCATCCTGCAAAGCTGCGGCGATATCCGTTCCGGGACGGGCGCCATATCGTGACGTGAGGGATACGCCGCCGAGCGAAGACCCGCCAATGGCTCCTGAAGTGCGCGTCATCGTGTCAGGCCTCCGCGATCATGTTCGAGGCGGTCGTGCCGGTGAAACGGACATGGGAAGCCCGCACGGCGATGTAGCTGGCATCAGGCAGATTATAGTATGTCACATCAGCGTCGCTGTCTTTTCCGCGCAAGGTTACGTCGCCGCCAGACCCGACATAAATGCCCTTGGGCACGGCAGCGAGCGGGTTGATATCGTGGGGCACGATAGCGAATGGCGCGCAACTGGGGCCGTCCGGCGTGTCCGCCACATTCATGAATTTGTCGGCCAAGTCATGGCTCCTTCAGGGGTTGTGCAACCGAGCTGATCCGGCCATGTTGGCCATGCGCCCGTCAGTCCCGGATAGGGCGGAAGGCACCAACCCTTGCGTTCCATGGATGGACGCCAACCGGGCCATGTTGAGAGTGCTATGGTGGACGGGCCGATTTAAGGCCCGTCAGGCGCAATTTGATGCCGGGCCTAACCGATCCACCTGAAATGCCCGCGACCCTAGTGGGCATCGTGCCCACGGCAATCTAGCGGCTATTCCATTCGATACCTTTGCGCCATGGTGCCATCCAGCATAGAGGTGATGGAATATGCTCAACGAATGGTCCGATCGTGATCCCGATCCTCCGCGTCGCCGGTCACGGTTTCTGACGCTGGATTTCTGGCTTATCGTCCTGTTCGTGCCCATGACCGTTCTGGGCCTCGTCGAGCTTGGCGGCTTCATGCTTTCCCTGGCAAACAGGCTGATTGCATTGATGGGCTGACGACTGCCTTGCAATTCGGCCCGGCTGCTGCGATCTGCGGTGGAGCGATTGCTTTGATTTTGATGTGGTTTCCATGACCGGAAGCCAATCGCACCATGATCTGCCGCCTAACAGGCTGGCATGGATCAGACATCTCCCACCATCCGCATTGGCCGTCCCGGCACCTTCATCTCTAATGAGGGCACGTCCGTTTCTTTTACCGAGGCGGATTTCGCCGCAACCGCCGCTGCCTATAATCCGGCGTCCGACCCGGCGCCGCTGGTCATCGGCCACCCCAAGCTGGACGATCCCGCCTATGGCTGGGTGAAGTCGCTGGCGGTCGAGAATGGCGAGCTGGTCGCAACGCCAGACGACATCGAACCGAGCTTTGCCGAGGCGGTGCGCGCCAAGCGCTACCACAAGGTTTCCGCCCGTTTCTATCCGCCCCAGCATCCTGCCAATCCCACGCCTGGCGTCTGGGGGCTGAAGCATATCGGCTTTCTTGGCGCCCACGCGCCGGGGATCAAGGGCTTGGGCACCGTGTCATTCGCCGAGGGCGATGATGACGGCACCGCCACCATCGATTTTTCACTACCAAAGGAAGATAGCATGTCGGACCTGGCGAGCTTCGCCGAGCGGGAAGCCGCACTCAATACCCGCGAACAGACGCTGGAACAGCGCGAGATCGCCTTGGCCGCTCGCGACAAGGCCGACAAGATCGCGGCCAAACAGGCGATCCATGAAGGCAATGTCAGCTTCGCCGAGGGACTGATCGCCGCCGCGACCCTTGCCCCTGCGGCCAAGGACATCGTCGTGGGCGTTCTCGACCAGCTCGACGTTACCGCCGTCGTCAGCTTCGGCGAAGCGGGCGATATGGCCCCCGCCGCCGCGCTGAAGAAGTTGCTATCTACCGGCGCGCCGCTGCTTGATCTCGGCGAACATGGCGCAAAGCCGAAGGGCGACAAGTCCTACGTCAGCTTCGCCGCGCCCGAAGGCTACGAGGTCGACCCGGAAATGGCCGAACTCCACGGCCGCGCCAAACGCATCCAGCAGGACAATCCGGGCATGGATTTCATGGTCGCCGTCAAGCGCGCTGAGGCGGGCTGATCCCTTCCCTTATCCTCTCTGAACAGGAACAACCGATGCAGAAAACCGCACTTTTTACCATGACGGCCATCGCGACCGCTGCTGTCGCCGCCAATCGCTTCGTCGGCCTTCTCACCGGCGCGCATTGTGCGTCCGCCGCCAAGGCGCAGGGCGTGTCCCAATTTGCAGCCGCAACGGGCGAGGCTCTCGCCGTCGATGTCCTCGGCACGTCGATCGTCGAGGCCGGGGGCGCCATTGCCGAGCGAGGGCCGGTCAAGGCTGCGGCTGATGGCAGCGGAAAGGCCATTGCCCAGGCCGATGTCGGGGAAATCCTCGGCTACGCGGTCACCGCCGCGACGGCTGACGGTCAGAAGATCGAGGTGCTGCTCACATTCTAGGGACTGGCGGCCGACACCGGCCGCCCGCCACTGCCCAGGGGAGGCGGCCTGACTGCACTCAGGCGGCGCAACGGCCTCCCCAACCAATTCTCTCTGAAAGGCAGTTTTCCATGTCCATGAACGGTTCCCAGGCGCGCGTCGTCGATCCCATCCTTACCGAGCATTCGCGCGGCTACTCCAATGCCGAAATGGTCGGCGGGGCGCTCTTTCCCACCGTCTCCATGCCCACGCGCGCCGCCAAGCGGATCGAGTTCGATCGGTCCAGCTTCAAGCGCCGCCGTACCCGTCGCGCGCCTGGCGGGGTCATCGCCGCGCTGGAGTTCGGCTATGAAGGGAAGGCGGTTGGTCTTCATCAGGAAGCGCTGTCGGCTGTCACGCCCATTGAATTCCAGCAGGAGGCCGGTGCCATTCCTGGTATCGATCTTCAGCGGGTCGGCGTCGACACCGTCCTTGCCGTCATCGCGATGGAGAAGGAAATCCAGCAGGCGCTGGTTGCGCGCAATGCCGCTGCCTATGCCGCCTCCAACAAAGCGGCACTGGTGGGCGATTTCAAATGGTCGGACCCCGACAGCGATCCCAAGGGTCAGGTGTATGATGCAAAGGAAGTGGTCCGCAAGCGGATCGGCCGGCGACCCAACACCCTTGTCCTTGCTGGCGGTCTGAACAGCGCGCTCGGCAAGCATCCCAAGATGCTGGAGCATTACAAGCACACTACGTCGTCGGCGATCTCGCTGGCGATGATGGCCGCCTATTTCGATGTTGAAACCGTGGTGTCTGGTGATGCCATCTATGACCAGGCCGATGGCACCACCGTCGATGTCTGGGGCGGCGACGCCATCCTTGCCTGGGTGCCGCCTGCCGGTCAGCGCCAGATGCCGTTGCCCAGCTTTGGCTACACCTATCAGTTGCTTAATCACCCGCTGGTCGAAGCGGCCCGCTGGGATGGCGATATCCGTAGCTGGAAGAATGACGTGCTGGACGAGTTCTCGCCCGAGCTGGTCGGTCCCGACGCGGGCTACCTGTTCCAGGACGCGCTCTGATCCGCGTGTCCTGGTCGGGCGGAGGGGTTCCTTCCCTCCGCCCGATTTTTTTCTGAACGAAGGAAACATCTATGCAAAATTATCTGGTCAGGACGCCAGTCCGTGGTCTGCGTCGCCGGTTGGGCGACCCGCGCCTTCCGATCGAAGATGGCGCGGTCATTTGCCTGCATCCAATCGAAGTCGAGGGTCTGCTTGCGAATGGAGCGCTGGAGGAAACCGATCAAGACGTAACGGTGGAGGTTATTTCTCAGTTCGCGGCCGCTGATGCGTGGGTGAACGATCAGCAAACGGCTTTCGACTATCAGCCGTCCAGGGATCAGGTGATTGCGGCCATCGCTGAACTAGGCGGTGTCGCGGTTTTCAAAGGCGAAGAACTGACGGGCGCGCAACTCGTCCTGATCATTGATGGTTTGAACAGCTCCCTGCTCATCGGCGAAGTGGTACGCCGTATTGGAGCAGGCGATATCGTGGTGGAGGATTTCGTTGCTTCGCCCGGCATTATGGGTCTGGTTGATATGGTCGCGCCCATTGTGCATCGCAACGGGGCAGCGGTCGTTGACCTCAAGTCCGGTGAGAGTTCACCACCGATTGCTGAAGCGGAGCACGCAGCCAGCGGCGACCGGGTCGCGTCCGAAACTGCACCGCCGCCGCCACCAGTCGTCGCGCCCATCAAACCCGCGCCTGCGAAAGCCGCTGGCAAGTCCAAGGCGCCCGCCAAGTGACGGCGGCGGCGATACTATGGATTGCGGTCGGGCTGACCGCATTAGGCCTGCTCGTCATGCTGGGGGCTGGTCGCTGCATGACCGACACCGCGCAGCACTGGCCCGCGCGCTTCTTCGACGCTGGTGCGGCCATCTTCGGCCTGGCGCTGGCCTTCTGGCTGATGGTCGCTGTGATCGCCTTCCTCGGTACAGCGAGTATGCATGGCGCTTGAAACCATCCTGAAACAACCGTCGGAGACGATCCAGCGGTCTGTGACCTTCAATGGTGTGGCGACGATTGCCGCACTGCATTCGGTCGGGTCCGAAGCCAGGGGGCTGGTTTCGGGCGCCGCCGCGCTCGACGTGGTTTCCACGTTGTTCGCCGGTGCGCTGACGCTCGCCATCTCCGGGGGGACCGATGGCGAGCGTTACCTGGTCACGGCCATTGCCGACGATGCCGAGGGCGACAGGGCCGAAACCGAGCTGGAAATCGTCGTCATAGATGCGGCCTGGTCCATGCCGGATGGCGGCGCCCCCTATCTGTCGATCGCCGAGTTCGTCGAGCGCTTTACGCTTCAGGAGGTCGTGCGAATGGCTGATCCGGTCGGCCATGGCCGCATCGATCGCGGCTTGCTGGTCGGCGCCCTGATCAATGCCCAGGCCGTGGCCGACGCGCATGTCGCCGGGCGCTATACCGTGCCGCTGGTAGACGTGCCGTTCATCATCAAGAAGATCGTCGGCGATCTGGCGCGCGCCGAACTCCAGCCCAACGGCGATGGCGTCGAGGCGCAATTGAAAGCGTCCATGCGTATGCTGGAGCGCATACAGACGGGCGCCATGCCTATTCCGGTCGCGACGCCCCCGGCCGAGGCCGCCAGCGACACGCCGATCCTGATCGCGCCGGGCCGCCGTGCCTATCCAGACGGGTTGGCGGGCTACTGATGTCCGGCATCGATGTCACGATCGAGCTTAACGACCAGGCGCTGGATCGCGCCCTGGCGAAAGCGATCAAGAATGGCGTTGATATGCGTCAGCCCATGGCTGAGATCGCGGACGAATGGATGGTCGCCGTGCGCGACCGCTTCGCCCAGGAGCGCGATCCGTTGGGCATTCCCTGGATGAAGCGGCGCGATAACAGCGATCCAGGCCGTCCGCTCCTGCAACAGGACCGCTTTCTCTTCAACGCCGTTGAGCCACGACATGGCAGCGACTTTGCGCAGGTCGGCGTTCTGCGCACGGCTGGTCCTGCTCGATATGCCCGCATCCATAATGAAGGCGGAACGATCAAGCCGAAGAACGGAAAAGCGTTGTCGTTCGGTGGCCGCATCGTTGCCCAGGTCACGATGCCAAAGCGCCAGTTCCTCGGCTTCGGCGAAGTCGAACGTCAATCCACCGTAGAAATCCTGTCCGACTTCATGCGCGGGCTTTTCAATGAAGGTGCCGCATGATCGCATTTGCCCCTACCGTCGCCCGGCTCAAGGCTGCGGGATTTTTGTCCGTGGACGGGCTGCTGGAAATGGTCGGGTTGTCCGATGCGCCGCGCGCGGACCCGGCGCTGTTCGTTGTGCCCGAGCGCAGCAGTGCGCAGCCGAACAAGATGAGTGGCGTCATCGACCAGAAGGTGTCGGAAACATTCTCGGTCGTGGTGATCGTGAAGGGTGCGCGCAGGGGCGAAACGGTGTCCGATCTGC
Organism: Sphingobium aromaticiconvertens; assembly: GCF_037154075.1. Taxonomy (NCBI): domain Bacteria; kingdom Pseudomonadati; phylum Pseudomonadota; class Alphaproteobacteria; order Sphingomonadales; family Sphingobiaceae; genus Sphingobium; species Sphingobium aromaticiconvertens. The sequence goes on along the minus strand of NZ_JBANRJ010000001.1, from coordinate 4,359,591 downwards.
TGAAGGTCCACTGCGACGCCGTCGTGGATGCGCTTGTGGGGTGGACCCATCCAGAAGCCAGCCGTGCATGCGAATATGCGGGCGAACGCTTGGTTTCCATGGATGGACCCCAAGTGGCGTGGGCTGTTTCCTTTAATGCTTCTCGGCATATCAGGAAGGAAAGTCAATGAGCCGGTCCAAGGCCAAAACCACCCAGGAAAAGCCGACCGCGCCCCGTTCGGTCGATGGCGCCGGTCGTCAGGTTGATCAGTGGGACTTGCCCTATAGTGGCCCCGCCCGCGTTCGCGCCCTGGAAGAGCTGGGCAAGCCTGATCCCAACATCGAGCCGGAAGCATGGGCGCCGCCCATCACCGACACGTCTTTGACGGAGCAGAATAATGGTTGATTGGGTGGCGGTTGTCCTCGCCAAGAAGGAACTGACCTATGGCGTGGACAGTGTCCCGACCGTGGGCGCAAATGGTATCTTGACGCGCAACTATTCGGCCAAGCCGGTCGATCTGGACCGGATCGAGCGCAATCTGGATCAGCGCGTGTTCGGCGCGCTGGCCAGCGTTCCCAGCAACGAACGGCGCACGACCAGCTACGAAGTCGAGATTGCGGGTTCGGGCGAGGCGGGAACTGCGCCAGGCTGGATGGAGCTGCTGGAGGCCTGTGGCCTGGCTGCACCCGTCCTGACGGCCGATACCGACGCCGTCCAGCAGTTCGCCTTGCCTGGTGTGGATGCCACGTCGATCAGCCAGTATGACTATATGAGTGATCAGCGCCGCAAGGCAGTCGGCATGGTGGGGTCGTTCACCATGGATTTCACGGCGGGCGCTTATCCGTTCATCGGGTTCAACTGGCTCGGCATGATCCCGGCCGCGACGCCGTTCGACAAGAGCGCGCCGGGCGCAGTCGATCTTACCCGCTGGTTGCAGCCGGTAGAGGTCAACACCGACAACAGCGATTTTCTTCTCGATGGCTATGCGCCAGCGCTGCGATCGTGGCGCGCGGATGCCGGTGTCACCACCGCCATGCGCAACCTGGTTGGCAAGCGTTATGTCCGGCGCGGCAATCACAGCTTCACGTCCACCGCCGTGATCGAGGCGCCCGACATCGCGACGAAGAATTACATCCAGTCGTTGCGGGCGGGAAGCCTTGTGAACTGGGCGCTGGATCATGGCACGGTTGCAGGCAACATCCTCGGGCTGGCATCTGAAAAGGTGCAGATCACCGATATTACCGAAAGCAACGAGGATGACACCCTCATGTGGACGCTGGCCATGACCCACACGGTCGAGGGCGGTACCGCCGATCTGGTGATCACAGCAAGATAGAACAACCCAGCAGAGAGGGCGGCGATCACTGGGGTTCGGCCCGGTATCGCGATAGCCCAGGGGCAGGCGCGGCCGAGACAACCGGCCTCCCATCATCTTCCAAGGATCAGACCAATGTTCAAGATCATCGCCGAGCCGCTTGTTTGGTGGCCCGTCCTTTTCGCCGGTGTCCAGGAAGACGGCGCCGTCGTGGAAAACAAGATCGAATTGCGCTTCGTCATTCTGGGCGAGGATGAGATCGACGCCTTCGGCAAGGAAACGGCGGAATTTCTGTCCGGTGCCGCAACAGAGTCGTCCGTCGAAGGCGAGGCAGGGCAGCCGGTCGTGTCCCCCAGCGCGCTTTCTGTCCAGCTCATCCAACGCATCGCCCGCGACTGGCGGGGCGTTGCGGCCGAAAATGAAGAGCCGTTGCCGTTCAACGCCGCCAACCTCCAGTCCTTGCTGAATGTGCCCAATGTGCTGCCCGCCGTCCTGCGCGCCTATGGCTCCTGCCGCGCAGCCCGCCCCGAGATCCGTTCGGGAAACTGAAAGCCGCCGCGCGCGCTTGGGCCAGCGGGCGCGGCGGCGCCACAAGAAAGTCCGATGACGCGATGACCCAGGCAGCGATCATGCCCCAGTGGATGAAGGACCGCCTTGCTGGCACCGTCGAACGGCCCGGCCAGATCGAACTGTCGCCAGACGAAGCGACCCCGTTCAGCCTGTTCGTCAGCCTCGGCACCCAATGGACACGTCATGCCATGACCGGCATGCGCCTGGGCATCGATTATGCGTCGATCCGTCCGACCGCCGATATGATGGACATCACCATGACGCCCGCGCTTCTGCGCGATATCCGCTCCATGGAAGCATCCGCGCTGGATGAGTTCGCCAGGGCGGCGCGGCGATGACCGATATCGTCGTTGGCGTCCGGCTTAATGCCGATGGGACCGGCTTGGTGGGACAGCTCAAGCTGTCGCGCGCTGAACTTGAGCAATTGCGCGGATCGGAGAAAGCGGCGGCCGATGCCGCACGCGATCTGTCCCAGGCCACGGCATCAGCCGGTGCCGCTGCTGGCAAGAGCGCTGGCGAGACGCGGAAAGACACCGAAGCGAAGGAAGCCGCTGCCAGGGCCAAACGCGATGCTGCAAAGGCTGCGCGCGAGGAAGAAGGTGCGCTTGCCGATTTCCGCAAGATGCTCGATCCCGCCGCGATCGAGCAGGCCAAGCTAAACCGGCAACTTGAACTTAACGACATTCTGCACCGGAAAGGCCTGCTGTCTGCCAATCAGCATGCCGATGTGCAGCGCCGCCTGACTGGCGTCACGCAGCAGTTGACCACGAATGTCGGTCTTCAGCGCGCCGGGTATCTGCAACTGGGCTACCAGATGCAGGATGTGTTCGCCAGCTATGCGAGCGGTACGCGTCTTTCGGTAATCGCCGCGCAGCAGATCGGCCAGTTCGGCTCGGCATTGACCCTGCTTGGCCAGGCGTCGGAAGGTGGAAAGGGAAAGCTGGCCAGCTTTGCGAGCTTCATCGGTGGGCCTTGGGGCATTGCGCTGACGGTCGGCGCATCGGTGGCAACGGCTCTCGCTTCGACTTTGCTGAAAACGGATGAAGCCAGCGCCAGTGCGCAGGCATCTACGATTGACTTCAGCAACAGCTTGGTCGCGGCGAGCGGGCTGGTAAAGAACTATACCGAAACTATTCAGGCGTTGGACGAAGCTACGCGGGGATTGATCAACACCCAGGCGTTAATGATCGACAATTCGCGGCTCTTTGCACAGAAAAGTGTCAGTCAGTTGACTGCACAACTGACCAAAATAGATGAAGACATCGCACAGCGGACAGCCAGTCCTTCTGCTCTCGCCGATGTCTTCGATGTCTTTGGCAATCGTGCAATGGCGCGCGGTGAACTTATAAATCTGAACAGGAGCAAGGCTGAGCTAGAGGCGCAACTCAATGCTGCTCGCGGGGCTTTGGCATCTGCGCAAACGGCTTATGAAGCCCGGAATGCCAATGAGAGTGCCGATCCGAAGGCGCGTGGGTTGGCGGAAATCGAGCGCCAGCGCGCACGTTTGACTGAGCGGCGGCGTTCTACGCTTGAGCAGGGTCCGGTTCCCTTGGCCGAGGGCGGGCTTGAAACAATCTCCGAAGGCGAGTTCCAGCGCCAACTGGCGACACTGAAAACCCGCGAAAACGCGCTTCGCGATGCGCGGAAGCCGAAGAAGGACAACAGTGCTGCAAAGGCGGCGCGTGAGGCTGTACGCCTCGAAAAGTTCGGTGAGCGGGCAGAAGATGCAATTGCGCGCCTCAATGATCAATTCAACGTCGCGCCGCGCGATATTGATCGCGCCCGCCAGTCCACTGTCCAGCTTGATGCCATCATCGCCGATCTGGAAAAGCGTAAACCCCCAAATTACCAGAAGCTGATCGAGCAGGCCAAGGCCGTAAAACCGTTGATCGAAGATAGCCTGGCGCGGCCTATCCGTGAGATGCTGGGCGATCAGCAGCGCGAAATTGAATTGGGAAAGCTGCGTCTTTCGGGTCGTGAGGCCGATGCCCATGCGCTTCAGGTCACCTATGGCCTGATGGACAAGCTGGGCGTCGAGAGCGAAGCGCAGCTTGCAACCGAGCTGATGAAGCGGGGCATCCGCTCCGACGAAGTGCGCCAGCTCTATGACAATCTCGGTGTCATGCGTCAGCAGACGCTGGAGATGCGGTCGCAACAGGCGCTTCAGCAGGCCTATCTGACGTCCGTTACGGACATGCGCGAAAATGTCCGCCAGACGCTGGAAGGCCTTCGGAGCGACGGCCCGAAGGCCTTTGGCGATTTCTTCAAGCGCAGCCTGGATGTTGCAGACCGTCTGTTCGCCGATGTCGTGACCGAGAAATTCTTCGGGTCGTTCTTTCGCGATCTGGAGGATCAGGTTACCGGCGCTGACCAGGTCAGCAAGGCCGGTGAGAAGATGGCGGTCGCGGTGGAGAAGGCGGCGATCGACATCGTTGATTTGGGTAAGGCCGCGAAGACCGCTGCCGACATCATGTCCGGCAAGACTGCTACCAGTGCCGCTGGCGATGTGCCTGCGGGTTGGATTGTTGGCGACGATGGCAAGGCGTTTGATCCGAATATCGAAATCGTATCGACCGGCACCGCAAAGCCGGACACGCTCGCCACATTCAAAAGTGCCTTCAAGGACGGCTATGAAGATGTTTTCAACGACCTTAAATCGAGCCTGAAAAGCACTTTCAACGATGTTTTCGGTGACAATGGCGTTTTCAGCGCGTCGGTGTCCAAGTCGATGGGCCGCGCCCTGGGCGGCGCGCAGATCGGCGCGACGGTCGGCAAGGGTGTCAGTGACGCCCTGGGCATGAAGGGCAGCAGCACGGGCGGCGCATTGGGTGGCGCGGCCGGGTCGCTGCTGGAAGGCACACTGAATAAGGTGATGTCCGGCCTCGGGCCATTTGGCTCTATCATTGGCGGTATTGCCGGGTCGCTGATCGGCGGCATGTTCAAATCGACGCCCAGGGCAAGCGCCAACCTGACGGGCGGCAGCGAAGCCGATATGTCTGTCACCGGCAACAAGTCCGCGCTGAAGGACGCTTCTGTGGGGCTGGGCAGTTCGGTCCAGGACACGTTGAAGCAACTGGCCGAAGAGTTCGGCGGTGAAGTCGGCAAGTTCGCGGTATCGATCGGCATTTCCGGCGACAGCTTCCATGTCGATCCTACCGGCCGCGGACGGCTGAAAAAGAGCCAGGGCGGCAAGGATTTCAACGACGATGAAGCTGGCGCCATCGCATATGCGGTGATGGACGCGATTTCGGATGGCGGCATCACCGGCATCAGTGCTGCGGTCCAGAAGGCGCTGCGGTCCAGCAAGGATTTGGACGATGCCATCGCCGAGGCGCTGAAGGTTCGCGAAGTCGAGGAACTGCTGGGCGGCCTTGGTTCCGAGATGCAGCGCGCGTTCCGGGATTTCGAGGCGCAGGCGAAAGACCGGCTGCGGATCGCCTCGGACTATGGTTTCGATGTGGTCGAGATCGAAAAGCGCAATGCCGAGGATCGCGCCAAGCTGGTGGACGAATTGCTGTCCAGCCGGATCGGCTCGCTTCAGGGTTTGCTGGACGATCTTAAATTCGGCAATCTGTTCGAAGGGTCTGCCGCCGACCAGCGCCAGGCGCTGTTGGCGCAGATCGCCACCGCGCGCGCCGATGCCGAGGCTGGCAAGGATGGCGCGGCCGACACGCTGAGCAATCTCAGCCGCCAGCTAGTCGAGTTGTCGCGCGATGCGTTCGGTACGGCCGGTGGTGAATATGCGGCGGATCGGTCCACCGCGATCAGCTCGGCCGAGGCGGTCATCAAGGCTGAGAACGACCGTATCAAGGCCGCTCAGGATGCGGTCGCGGCAACGAACACCAAGCTGGACACCGCCAATACGCTGGCGACCCAGCAGGTCAATTATCTGTCGGACATCTCGTCCAATATCCTGGCGTTAGTGCAGCAGTCGTCGACCTCGGGCCTTCCCCCGCCGCTCGATCCGTCGCTGGTAGCGCGTTAAATGGCGCTGGGGACATATATCCGCGCCTATCCGCGCAATGCGGCAACCGGGGCGATCGTGCCGATCCGCCTTGCTGGCGGGGCGACGGGCAAGCCGTACCATGATGGGGCCGGTCACTACATGGCCGGGATTGTGACGCATCCCAGCTTTGAAGCGAAGATGAGTTTCGACGATAGTGGCTGGACCGGCCGCGTTGTTCCCACGTCATCGGCCCTGTCGTTCAAGCCCGCCGATCCATCCCGGCTCGACATATTGCTGGGCTATTATTGGCGCGATGCAGCCATTGAGGTGGACCGGATCAATGGTCCGCTCGTCACGCGCCGCCTGACGGGTGTCGTGGCGGACGCGACGATCGCCGAAGGCGGCCTGGTCATCACCGCTGCTGACCTTGCCAAGTCGCTCGACAAGCCGCCCGTCTCTGCCCAGTTCGCTGGCACGGGCGGCATCGAGGGCGGCATCTATGCGATCGGACGGCCAAAGCGGCGTAGTCTGGGCCGGGTCTTTAACATTGAAGGACGGCTGCTCGACCAGGCGTACAATATCTATGAGTTCGGTGATCCGGCTCGCCCGCTGCTCGCCTTCGACGTGCTGCGGGACAAGGGTCGGGCCGGTGCCACGGTATTGCTGGAATGGCAGGGCAGCATAGCGGACACCTTCGCCGCCCTTCGGGCAGCGGTTGCGCCCCAGGGCGGCGGTGTGGTTGCTCCCTCCATCGCTTGCGCCAAATGGTGGACACAGCCCGCTGGCCCTCTCACCGCTAATCTGCGCGGTGAAACAGGCGGCGGCTATGCCGAGACAGTTGCGGGCGTCGCTGCCCAGCTTTTGGCGAGCGAGGGCGGTCCGGTCATTTCCAACCTCGCGGCATCGATCGCGGCGCGCCCTGGTCCAGCCGGTTTGCATATAAGAGATGTCACCGAAACCGCCGCTTCCGCGCTGGATCGGCTGTTGCAGCGTGTGACGTTGATCTGGCAGCTTGGCCCGGACGGCTTCATCGAAATCCTGCCCTGGACGTTCGACGCGCCGGTGGAAGCGCTTCGGGCAGAATTCATCAGCCGGGAGCGGACCATCCGTCCGATCAGTTCGCGTCGCGTCGGCTACCAGCGCAATGAACGATTGCATGGCGATGGCGAGATATCGATCGCGCTTTCTGCCGGTGACATTCTTTATAATGACGGCACGCCGGTTGAGGATCGTCAGCCAGCGGAAGCCGGTGCCGATGTTACCGGCAATCACACCGCCCTTGATGTGGCGCATGTCGCCGGGGTCGCCGCTGCCGAAGTGATCGAGCAGGCCGACATCAATACAGAAAGCGCTCTGGCGAATGGTCTGCGTCAGGATGAGCTGACCGAAGTCATGAATGCGCGGACGCTGGTGGAAGGCCAGCCGGTCAGCACCAAGTTCCTAGAGTTTCGCAATGCGCAGACGACCGAGAACAGCGCGAGCGCGAGCAACTTTGCCCTGCTGGGCGCGGCGACGCCGGACGGCACGGCATGGAACCTGAACCTCGACGCGGTGAAGGTCAGCCCAACCCAATCGTTCGCACAGAAGCTGACGGAAATTGGGCTAACGACGGATCAGGTGACGGCCACCGCCGCTTTCTTGCTGGAAGTGCTGACCGGGCCGGATGGCACCGAAGCGCGAGCGGTCATCAGAGTGGATGCCTATGGCAACATGGCGTCGATCGTTACATCGGCCGGTGAGGAAATTAGCCGGATCGGGCTGATTGCAGATCAGACTGTGATAACCAAGCCGGACGGCACTGTGCTTGCAGCCTTCGGTATCGATGGTGACCTCGTCTATATCGAAAACCTTAAGGTCGGTCACATCGACTTTGGCGCGATGGACCCAGAGTTCAACGCGAAAAAGGTCGTCACTGCGGATCAGATTTCGCAGGAGTTCCCCGGCGGCCTGATCATGAAAACCGGGTCTTACAAGGCGCTGATCGGCGACGAGACATCCATGTCGATCGTCTTCGACGCGCCGTTTCCTGTTGAATGTCGCAGCTTCATCCCGGTGCCGCGCATCAACGCGCCGAGCAACTTCCGCGACCTTTGGATACAGATAGTCGGAGACCCAACGCGGTTCGGTGCGACGATCCAGACCCAGAGTTCAACATCCAACAATAACAATATCGACGGCTTCCACTGGACCGCGTGGGGATTTTGACATGCCGATTGAGTCTGACATCCTTGATCGCGTGACAGCCCTGCTCGGTCGCCGCGAACTGTCGCTGATCGAGTTCACGAACTGGTTGGGCGGCGCGCCTGACGGCGGGCCGGATGGGGATGGCTATTATCCGCTGTCGGATAGCACGGGCTTTACGCGGCTGTTCCCGTCGCCCGGCGCGCTCGCGGAGACGGTTCTGCGCAAGGCCTTCATGACCACGGCGGAACTGACCACGGTCAATATTCCGCCAACCGCCGCATATCTCCAGACGGACGGCTATGCCGCGACCGGCGATGGTGGCGGTGCCACTTTCCGCAACGTGGCCACCGATCCGGCAACGCCCGGTGCGTTTCAGTCGGTTGACGGCCGGTGGTGGGCGTATCTACCAGCGGGCGCGATCCGGCCGGAACAGTTCGGCAATGTGGAAACCGGCTTCACGGGCGCGCTGCTGGCGGCGCTGACCATCGCTGATCTGTTCGGCCTGGTCGTCGATCTGGTGCCGGGCAAGATCTACACGCTGAACGCCTCGCTCATGCCGGTCGATCTGGCGATCCGTCTGCGCGGCAATGGCGCGACCATCCTGCGCGCCGACAGCATGAACGGCGCGATCGGCTTCGACATCCGTTATCGTTTCACCGATCATAAGCCCGTCACCTCACTGGCGACCGTCAACGAGGCGATCAACAGCGAGACCACGATCCTGACGCCCGTCGCGCGGATCGGCGTGCCCGACGTGTCTGGCTATGCCGTGGGCGACGTGGTCAAGATATTCAGTTCCACCCTCATCAGCCATGGCACCCGCGAGGCGGACGGCTCGACCAACCGCGAATGCTATGCCGAGATCATCAAGATCGCGAAGATCGACCCGGTCGGCAACTATCTGTTCGGCTATGCGCCGCTGCGAATCGCGCCGGTCGCCAATATCCGCATGGTCAAGCTGACCCGCAAGCCTTGCGTCATCAGCGACCTGACGATCGCCGACCCGGTCATCACGCCGATCCCGGCGCGGACGCTGCCGTCCAGGCTGGTCCGCATCACCGGTGCCGTCGCGCCTGAGCTGCGGAACGTTACCGTGCCCTATGTGATCGGCGCGGCGATCCAGCGGGACAGTTGCTGGCAGGCGCGGTCGATCGGCCTGCGGGTGGAGAAGGCCTGGACCGATTTCGACCAGCTTCAATATGGCTATGCCCTCATCGACTATGCCTGCACCGACAGCCGCGATTGGCAATTGGAGACGGGCGACGTCCGGCACGGCTATTCGACCGGCGCGCTGGATAGCTGGGGTGCGACCGATCCTGCGGTGACGCCCCCTGATGTCAGCGATCTGGACCTTCAGAATTACCTCAACCGCTTTGGCGGCTGCGTCGGGTGCGTGGTGATCGGGGGCGTGTTCAACGGCCCGCAAAACTCGGGCTATGACACCCATCCAGACGCCATCGGCTGCGGCGCGATCGCCTCTGTCGTGACCCAGAACTATCAGGGACCGACCGCCGCCTGGTTCGGCTATAAGCTGCGCGGCAAGGATTGCTTCCTGCTCGGTTGCCAGTCCACCGGCGAGGGCGCGATCGAGATGACGATCGACGGGGATGGCGGCGGCGGCTTCAAGGTGAAGGGCCATGTCCACAACCGGCCCAAGGGCTATGATCGCCAGCGCGTCATCGTTCGGGCGACGGGTCGCTTCAACACGGACCTGCCCAAGATCACGATGGACATGGATATCTATGCCGATACGAACAGCGACTATCTGTTTGAGATCGATCATGTGGCGCTGCGTTTCAGTCAGATCGACGTGGATGTGGGCTTCAACAGTGTCGAGTTTTCGCGCGCCGGGCTGTTCAAGCTGAAGAACAGCGCGACCGTCAATGGCGACAAGCTGGTGGCGGATATTGCGCGATCGAGCCGCGCGACGGTGCCCAGTTCATCGTCGCAGGCATCGCCGCACCTGATCCTGATGGACGATCCGGCAGGCACGATGCCGGGCATGTCCTTTCATTGCGACCATGTGAAGCTGATCACGGACGGCGCATCCAGCGCGCTGACATGGGACATCGCCTCGGGCGGCAACAGCGACCCCGGCCCGGCCGTCGGATCGATCAACATCGATCGGATCGACAGCGACTGGCAGGCCAGCCATGCCGCGCTCGGCGGCTTCTATCACTGCCCAAACCTTGCCCTTGCCCGCGCGCCGCTCAGGCTGGCGCATGGGATCGGCAACCAGCCATGGCGGCGGACGCTCACCTATAATGCAGGCGGGTCGATCGCCGAAACGCCCTGGGGCGCGAACCGATGGGAGCAGCGGCTTGAGTTCCAGGCGCGGGTGAACATCGCGATTGGCAAGACCGTCACCATCACGACGCTGCCGACATTCGAGCGGCAGGAACTGCTGGTCGTGACGACGCCCAATAGCATCGGGGTCATGAACCTCAATGCCAGCGCCGCGATGGTGCTGGCGGCTCCGATCGTCTTCCAGCCAGCCGACGCCGTGATGTTCATCGCCCTGGAGAGTGGCAGCGGGCTGCTCTGGTATCCGATGCGGGGCTACTGATATGAGGAAGGTGTCCGTCCATGGCTAATGTGCCATCTGATTTCGCTGCATGGCTACAGTCCGAGTGTCTGTTCGCCGCGACAAGTTCGGCTGACCTTCAGGTGATCTGGGGCGCTCTCGCGGCGACGGCCGAGGTCATCTCACCGTTGGCGCTGCATGAGGATGCCCAGGACGAGGCGGAGCGGCAAATGTCTCTCTTCGGCGTCCCGCTGGCGGTCGAGGTGCTTCAGGTGCCCGGCCAGCGGGTTGACCTGGTCGCGCGGCCTGTGACGCTCACCGCCAGCCGCGCAGGCTATGCCGGTGGCCTGAATGTCTTTGTGATCGGCGCCAGGGAACTGGACCAGATCGACCGTACCAATCTCACTGTCGTGCGGCGGCTGCCATGAGCGGCGTTCTCATCATCGCCCCGCTTGCGCTGGCCGCAACGCCCACCGTCGCAGGCACCGGCGCGGCTAATCTGCTGACCGCTGATCCAAACGAGGCATGGATCGCGCCGTCGCTGGCGCCGGTCACGATCGACATCGACATGGGCGCTGTCGTTGCCGTCGACAGCTTCTGCCTTGCCTACACCAACGCCGATGTCGCGGCGTCCTGGTGGATCGAACAGGGCACGGGCCTCGGCGCTGGCTTGTCCACCATCGTCCCTGCCGCGCCGATGCGGGCAGCCGATAGCGAAGGCCCGCGTCATCATTGCTTCGCGTCCCTCGATGCGCCGGTCGAGGCCCGCTATTTCCGCATCACGGTCAGCCAGTCCGGTGCCGCGCCGCTCTATGTCGGGGCGCTGGTCATAGGCCTCCAGTTCGAGAAGCATCGTGAGCGTGGTGGCGGGCGCACGCCGGTGGACACCGGGTCGCGGCAGGATTTGGCCAGCGGTGGGTTTGGCACGGACGATGGTGTCGTAAAAGCGCAGTTCGCTTTCTCGTTCATCGACCTTACGGATGAAGAGACGCGCCGCCTCTGGTCGATCAAACGGGGCAGGGGTTTGCGCAAGCCGATCGTGGTCATCGAGAATGCCGACCTGGCAGCCGGGTTCAATGAGGCTTTCCACTATGGCGTATTCGAGCGGTTCCAGCCATATGAGGACGTCGAAGCCGACAATGTGCGCTGGGCCTGTTCGGTGGTGGAGTGGGCGTGACTTCCCTCCATGGACGCCAAGGGCTGCCCCATTCTCGGGGCACATTTGGCGGCATGGCAAAACTATCCCTTACGAAGAACGCTACCCTTGCAGTCCTGATGGGGTCGGCCGCTGCCGCAACGGCATATCAGACCGATCTCATCCGCTGGGAGGGTATGAAGAATGTCGGCTATCTCGACATCGCGAAAATCCCGACCAAGTGTGCAGGCGATACCAGCGATGTGGTGGTCGGTAAGATGTATTCCGATGCTGAATGCCAGGCGAGCCTCACGCGCCAGGCTACAGCCCATGTCGGCGAAGTTCTCCAATGCACTCCGCAGTTGAAGGGCCGTCCGCAGTTGATACGCGCGGCGGGCCTCCTGACCTACAACATTGGTGGCCCGAACTATTGCCGTTCGACCGCCGCAGCCCGTTTCAAGGCGGGCAATTTCAAAGGTGGCTGCGAAGCAATCGGGCCGGAATTCGTTGTCACCCGTAACGACGGCACGAAGGTCAAGACGACCGGCTTCATCAACATCACGGTCGGCTATGACAAGAAGACCCGCAAGGCCATCCTGAAGCCTGTTCAGGGCCTCATCAACCGCCGCGCCTATGAGCGGGATGTGTGCCTCAAGGGACTTGTCTGATGGGTTGGCTCTTTACCGCTGCCCACGCTGTCATTGCCGCGCTCGGTTTGCCGGGTGCGGCCTTTGCGTTGCCGGTAGCCACCGCACCGGTGTCCGGTCCCCGCTGCTGGCGTCCGCGTCGGTCCAGGCGCAGCCAAGCCAAGACGGTTCGCCGTCCCAATCGCAATCACATCAGCCGCCGCGTTCGCCGCAGGCATCGTCGCGCGCGGCGCGCGGCTTAGGAGCAAGATCATGTTTGGACGTATCGCGAAGATATTCCTCGCCGCAGCTCTCGCGGAAGTGGGCGGCGGTCTCATCCGCGCCGGTTCCCGATGGATCGACAAGAGGATCGCAATCCAGCCGGACGATACAGCCATCGGAGGCGATGAACTAAGCATTGCGGATCAACTTGCAATGCTTGGAGCCGTCGGATCGGCTAGTGCGTGGGAACTCAATCGGGAAGCTGACGGCGCATCGCCGCGAATATCTGATCGAGATGCTTTCGCACACCATCAGTCTGTGCCGCTGCCTTGATCGCATTGGGGTCCATCACATCCGTCACACCAAAATTGTCGCGGATGTTTTTCGATTGTTCGTCGAATTGCGACTTTGTCATCCCGTGCGCCCGGAATAGCGAGATCGAAAGCTGATCAATTGCAAAACCTTGCGCGATAACGCGATCGGTCAAAAATTTCAGGTCCGCTTTCAAGCTGGCAATGGGGTTGTCAACCATGATGTCCTCCGAGTCGTTATCAGTGACCAGCGCTTTAGCATCATCCGCTTCGGCGGTTAGGTGCGTGTCAGCACACCCATAAAAAAAGGCGCCTGAAGCGCCCCTGCAACTGCCTTGAATGGCTCTTTCTCACCGTAGTTTTTTGCGCGCTACAGCCGACTTTTTGTCGCGGACTTAATGTCGCGAGTTTTTGTCGCGCTACACCGCTCGCGCGCCCGGCATTGTGTGGATCAGGCTTGTCATGCGCCGGTGCCCCTGCGATATGTGTTCACGAAATGTTCCACACGTCTCCGCATCCTTTTTCCCGGCTCGCGACCCCGACGCATGTCGTGGACCAGTCGGGGATCGCGCACGGCGTCCCGACCAAAGCGGGTCGGGGCGATTCCCGTCTCCTTCAAAAAAATCTCGATCATACGCAGCAGGTGCATGGCCCGGCTCCTCCTCCTGTCAGGACTCGCCCCATGCGAATCCAGCCTCGCAATCTATTTCGTAGGCAATTTCCTACTTGTCTAGGAAAATTCCTATCGCTAAGATGCAATCATGGTTGACGGGCTTTCTGGACTGGATGGGCGCGAAGCGTTGGAACGATTGATCGCACGACGGGGCGACAATTATGCCGACCTGTCCCGAATGCTCGGCCGTAATCCTGCCTATATCCAACAGTTTATCAAGCGCGGCACGCCCCGCAAACTGGATGAGGATGATCGTCGGCGACTCGCCCGTTATTTCGGCGTGGAGGAGGCGGTTCTGGGGAGTGGCAGCGAACCAACGCCCGTCCATCGCGGCGCGGCGATGCTCTCTATGCCGTCTATCGTCGCGGTCCCTCGGCTGGCGCTGGGCGCGTCGGCGGGCGCGGGATCGCTGGACGTGGATGAGCGCGCGGCAGGCAGCATGGCGTTCGATTCGCACTGGTTGCGCGATCTGGGTGTGCGGGGGGGGAGCGCCGCAATCATCCGGGTCGATGGCGAATCGATGGCGCCGACGTTGGGCCATGGCGATGACATCATGGTCGATCATCGCGATGGCGCGGAGCGGTTGCGGGACGGCATTTATGTACTGCGGCTGGATGGGGTGCTGATGGTCAAGCGAATCGCTACCGGGCCGCAGCGCGGTCGCTTTTCGGTATTGAGCGACAATGTTCATTATCCCGACTGGCCGGATATCGACCCGGCGCTGGTCGCCATTGTCGGACGAGTGGTGTGGACGGGGCGGCGGTTGGGATGATTTTCGTGGCCCTTGCGTTGTGGCGTCGGCATGGCGACATGCGGACCAGATCATCCATGGAGTTCCCGTCCACATGAACGATAATGGCCCGGTTATAGAAAAGGGCATCGCATGGCACGGCGCACCCATGGCGCTGGCGACTGTGGTGTCCACCTGGGGATCTGCGCCGCGTCCACGCGGCAGCCATATGATCGTGCATCGCGATGGCCGGTTCGAAGGCTCGATTTCCGGGGGCTGCGTCGAAAGCGATGTGTTGCAACGCGCGGCTGAGGTGATTGCTGGGCGGCCCGCGCATCTGGAGACCTATGGGGTGGCCGATGGCGATGCCTGGGCGGTCGGGCTGCCCTGCGGTGGAGAGATTGCGGTGCTGGTCCAGCCGGTGGGCGAACGAGGCTTTGATCCCGATCATTTCGCGCGCATCGCCCGATCGGCGGAGGGCGGGCAGGGGCTCGCGCTTTCCACCGATCTGGCCACCGGCATCACGGTGGAGGGCGAAATTGCAGGCCAGTTCGTCAACCGCTACGATCCTCCGCGTCGCTTGTTGATCGTCGGCGCGGTCCAGATCGCCCAGTCGCTGGTGCCGTTGGCGCAGGCGATCGGCGTCACGCCCATCGTCATCGACCCGCGGGGGCGGTTCCTGACGGAAGAGCGCTTCCCCGGCGTGGAACTGGACGATCGCTGGCCCGACGAGGCGATTGCTGTTCGCCATCCCGGTGCCTCCACGGCGATCGTGACACTCAGTCATGACATCAAGATCGACGATCCGGCGCTGGAGGCGGCGTTGCGTGGGGGTGCCGGCTATGTCGCCGCATTGGGATCGCGCAAAAGCCATGCCGCCCGGTTGGAACGGTTATCTGCGCTGGGTTTTTCCGCTGATGATCTTGCCCGGATCGACGGCCCGGCGGGGCTGGACATTGGCGCGGTCGGCGCGGCGGAAATCGCGCTGTCGATCGCGGCTGGGATGATCGCCCGTTTCAACGGCAAGCGTTAGCAGCAGCGCCCGCCATTCTTCCCGCCATAGCGGGCCTCCTGCCGGTCACGGAAGAAGGTGACGCGGTCCATCACCGGCGCATCGGCATGATGCTCGCGCATGTGGCGCAGATAGACGTCATAGTCAGGCATTCCGACCATTAGCCGTGCAGTCTGCCGCAGGGTGGTGAGGAAGTTGCTCATTCTGCCGGGACCATCGTGGACGGGATTTCCCGTGTGGTTGGCGCATCCGTCCGCCGCGCGGCGATGCAGGTGCGGATGGTGAAGAACAGCACCGCCAACACGACCGCCAGGAACAGCGCTACCAGCGCGGCATCGACGCGGTCGTTGAAAATGATGCGCTGCATTTCCGCCATTGACTTGGCGGGGGAGAGGAGTTCACCGCGCGCCGCCGCGTCGCTGAACGTTGCGGCATGGGAGAGGAAGCCGACCTTGGGATCGACCGATGCCAGCTTCAACCAGCCCGCCGACAGGGTGCAAATCAGCAGCCATGCGGCTGGTAGGATCGTCACCCAGGCATAACGATCCTGCTTCATGCGGAAGAGGACGGCGGTGCCGAGCATCAGCGCGATGGCGGCCAGCATCTGATTGGAAATGCCGAACACCGGCCATAGCGTGTTCACCCCGCCCAGCGGATCGGTGACACCTTGATAAAGGAAGAAGCCCCATGCCGCCACGCACAGGCCGGTGGCGACAAAGGCCGGTATCTGGCTGGATGTGTTCTTGAAGGACGGGACGGCCAGCGCGATCAGATCCTGCAGCATGAAGCGCCCGGCGCGCGTGCCTGCATCCACGGCGGTCAGGATGAACAGTGCCTCGAAAAGAATCGCGAAGTGATACCAGAAGGCCTTCATCGCCGGGCCGCCGACGACATGGGAGAAGATTTCCGCCATCGCCACCGCGAGCGTCGGTGCGCCGCCCGCGCGGGAGATGATGCTATGTTCGCCCACATCCTTCGCCGTCTGGGCGATGAGATCGGGGGAGATGGGGAAGCCCATGGCGGTGACGGCGGCGGACGCGCTGGCGGCGTCGGTGCCGATCAGCGCACCGGGGCTGTTCATGGTGAAATAGATGCCGGGGTCCAGGATCGAGGCGCCGACCAGCGCCATGATCGCCACGAACGCCTCCATCAGCATCGCGCCATAGCCGATCATTGGCGCATGGGCTTCGCTGGCGATCAGCTTGGGCGTGGTGCCGCTGGCTATAAGAGCATGGAATCCCGACACCGCGCCGCAGGCGATGGTGATGAACAGGAAGGGGAAGAGGCCACCCGACCAGACCGGCCCGCCACCCGCGGCAAACTGGGTCAGCGCGGGCATCTTCAGTGGCGGGGCCATGATGACGATGCCGATGGCGAGCGCCGCAATCGCGCCGATCTTCAGGAAAGTTGACAAATAATCGCGCGGTGCCAGCAACAGCCAGACAGGCAGCACGGAAGCGACCGCGCCATAGCCGATCAATATCCAGCACAGCTGAATCGGCGTGAAAGTGAAGATCGGTCCCCAGACGGGCGACTGCGCAATCGCCTGCCCATAGACGATCGCGGCCAACAGGCCCACCAGGCCCAGCAGCGATACCTCACCAATCCGCCCCGGCCGTATCCAGCGGGTATAGACGCCCATGAACATGGCGAGCGGCACGGTAGCCGCCACGGTGAACATGCCCCACGGACTTTCCGCCAGCGCCTTGACGACGATCAGCGCCAGCACGGCAAGGATGATGACCATGATCATGAAGGCGCCGAACAGCGCGATGGTGCCCGCGACCTGCCCCATTTCCATGCGGATCAACTCGCCCAGCGACTTGCCGTCGCGGCGCATGGAGATGAACAGGATCATGAAGTCCTGCACCGCGCCCGCCAGCACCACGCCCACGATGATCCACAGCGTTCCGGGGAGATAGCCCATCTGCGCGGCCAGCACCGGCCCGACCAGCGGCCCCGCGCCCGCGATCGCCGCGAAATGATGGCCAAACAACACGGCCTTGTCGGTCGCGACATAGTCGAGGCCATCGGCGCGGCGGATGGCGGGAGTGGGGCGGCCCGCATCCAGCCGCATGACCGTCCGCCCGATGAACAGCGTATAATAGCGATAGGCGACGAGGAAACAGCTCACCGCCGCGACCACGATCCACAGCGCGTTGACCGCCTCGCCACGCGATACCGCGACCACCGATAGCGCGACCGCGCCCAAAATCGCTATGATGATCCATGGAAGATGTCGGGTCATCGGCTTCTCACGCTGTTAAAATCGGTTTGGCCGCACCCTAAGCCCAAATGCGGGTAACTCAACCGCGCCCGGTAAAAAGGAAGCCGACCGCCGCCATGCCGCCCTTCAGATGCCAGTATCAGGCGACCGTCATGAACAGGTTGGACAGGATCAGCAGAAGGATGGTGGGCATATCGGGCAGGCCTTCATTGGTCGCCTGCGCTGTCGCATCGGCTGGGAAGGCGCGCAAGTCTGCGAGCGCCCTTGCGCCGATCCGTGAAATCGTTTCTCTATTGTCGGACAAGAACCGCATCGGGAGAGATTATGGTTAGCGCGCAAGGGGACGATCTGCCACAGCATCACGCAGCCACGCAGAATGAGAAGCTGGTGATCGCCGCATCGTCGCTCGGCACCGTTTTCGAATGGTATGATTTCTACCTCTACGGCTTGCTCGCCACCTATATTTCCGCGCAATTTTTCTCTGGCGTGAATGAAACGACGGGCTTTATTTTCGCGCTCGCCGCCTTTGCCGCGGGGTTCGCGGTGCGGCCCTTCGGCGCGCTGGTGTTCGGCCGGGTCGGCGACATGGTGGGGCGCAAGAACACCTTTCTCGTCACCATGGGGATCATGGGCCTGTCGACCTTCGCGGTCGGCCTGTTGCCCAACTACGCGTCGATCGGGGTTGCTGCGCCCATCATCCTGCTGATCATGCGGTTGGCGCAGGGACTGGCGCTGGGCGGCGAATATGGCGGCGCGGCCACCTATGTCGCCGAACATGCGCCAGAGGGAAAGCGCGGCCTCTACACCAGTTGGATACAGACAACCGCGACCTTCGGCCTATTCGCGGCGTTGCTGGTTGTCATCGGCTTCCGCTTTGCATTGGGCGAGGAAGCGTTCGCCGCCTGGGGCTGGCGTCTGCCCTTTCTCATCTCGATCCTGCTGCTGGGCGTGTCGATGTGGATACGCCTGCAACTCAACGAAAGCCCGGTCTTTCAGAAGATGAAGGATGAGGGCACCACGTCGAAGGCGCCTCTGACCGAGGCGTTCGGCCAATGGGGTAATCTGCGCTGGGTCATCATAGCCCTGCTGGGCGCGGTCATGGGGCAGGCGGTGGTCTGGTATGCCGGGCAGTTTTATGCGCTTTTCTTTCTGGAAAAGACGCTGCGGGTGGATGGCGCGACCGCCAATATCCTGATCGCCATCGCGCTGGCGCTTGCGACGCCCTTCTTCGTCGTCTTCGGCTGGCTGTCGGACAAGATCGGGCGCAAGCCGATCATATTGGGTGGCTGCGCGCTCGCCGCGCTTACCTATTTCCCGCTATTCGGGGCGCTCACCACAGCCGCCAACCCCGCGCTCGCCGCCGCGCAAGCGGCCGCTCCGGTGACGATTGTCGCGCATCAGGCCGAATGCTCGTTCCAGTTCGATCCTGTCGGCAAGAACATGTTCGACAGCTCCAGTTGCGACATCGCCAAGGCCTATATGGCCAAGACGGGGATCAGCTACGCCAATGCCGATGCGCCCGCAGGCACCCCAGCCATGGTACAGGTGGGCGACGACGGCTTTGCTGCGCCTGAGCCAACGCGTGTGTCGGGAGAAGCCCGGACAGCCGCGATCGCCAGCTTTCAGGACCAGTTAAAGACGGGTCTTGCGGAGGCGGGCTATCCAGGGAAGGCGGACAGCGCGCAAATCAACAAGGTGGCGGTGGTCGCGATCCTGTGGGCGCTCGCGATGCTGGTGACGATGGTTTATGGCCCGATCGCGGCCATGCTGGTCGAACTGTTCCCCAGCCGCATCCGCTACACGTCCATGTCGCTGCCCTATCATATCGGCAATGGCTGGTTCGGCGGCTTCCTGCCGACCACAGCCTTTGCGATGGTCGCAGCCACGGGGAACATTTATTACGGCCTCTGGTATCCGGTGGTCGTGGCCGCCGCGACCGTGGTCATCGGCCTGCTATTCCTGCCGGAAACGTTTCGCCGAAACATTGACGACTGATCGCCATCAGCCCGTAGCGCCCCCAAAAATTGCGCAAAAGACCGTTGCGTGGAGCCAATCCCTCACCTATAGGCAGCAAACCTTGGGGCCTTAGCTCAGCTGGGAGAGCGCGTCGTTCGCAATGACGAGGTCAGCGGTTCGATCCCGCTAGGCTCCACCAGGGTCTTTCCGTTGCAGTCCGCAACGTCTACACAGCCAATAATGATGATAGCTGCTCCCCACGCCCGACCGGCGGCGACCGTCGTGCTGGTGCGCGACCGGCCCGATGGCCCTCCCGATTTATTGCTGATGGAACGCGCCGCGACGATGGCGTTCGCGCCGGGCGCGCTGGTCTTTCCGGGGGGGGCGGTGGATGCTGCCGATCTTCTGTTGGCGGAGCAGATGCAAATCAGCCTTCCGCTGGACGAGGCCGCGGCCCGAATCGCCGCCGTGCGGGAAACACTGGAAGAAAGCGGCTTGGGCATTGCCTTTCCTGACGACTTTCCGGTGGAGGCGTTGGCGACGATGCGACAGGCGATGGTCGAGGGCGCTGCTTTCGCCGACCTGCTGACCGCGCGCGGGGTGACGCTGGACCTGCATGCGCTCGTGCCCTTCGCGCGCTGGCATCCCGCCATGATTGAAGGCGCGACCCGCGTGTTCGACACCCGCTTCTACCTTGCGCGAGCACCGCAAGGGCAGGAGGCGCAGGAAGATGCGACGGAGAATGTCCATCTGCTGTGGACCAGCGCGGCGGCCATACTTACCCGCTGCGATGCAGGGGAGGGGAAGGTGATCTTTCCGACCCGGCGCAATCTTGAACGGTTGGCCCGGTTCGACAGTTTCGTCGCCATCGCGGCCCATGCCGCTGCAATTCCGGTCGAAAAGGTGACGCCCTGGATGGAGGAGCGCGCCGATGGTCGCCATCTCTGCATTCCCGATCATCTGGGCTATCCCGTAACATCGGAACTTTTACGGCGGGCCAGTCGTCACTGATCCCGTGCGGAAGGTGCATCACATATTGCGAATCTCCGCCTGGCTGGTGGGGCTGTGTGTCGCGGGTTTCATAATATTCGCCTCCCTGCGGCAACGGCCACAGGATTTGCCCTGGACACAGATCGACCTTGGCCAGCCCATCGGCCTGTTCACGGGGCGCAAACTGGCGGCACTGACCGATGACACGGCGCGTTGTCGCGGGCTGCTGGACAAGGCGGGGGTCGCCTACACAGCGATGAAGCCAGGCGGGGACGGCCAATGCGCCTATGCCGACGCAGTACGGCTGAAACCGGACAGCGGCGCTATCATCCTTGCTCCCGCTGCGGTAGCGCCATCCTGTCCGGTCGTCGCCGCACTCAAATTATGGGAATGGCATGTCGTCCAGCCCGCCGCCCAGCGGCATTTCGGTCAGCCGATCCGGTCAATCAGCCATTTTGGCAGCTATAGCTGTCGCCGCATGTATGGCCGTAGTCAGGGGGATTTCAGCGAACATGCGACAGCCGACGCGATCGACATTTCAGGGTTCGTACTAAAGGACGGGCGGCGGATCAGTGTGGTCAACGACTGGAAAGGCGAGGGGAAGGACGCTGCCTTCCTGCATGATGTGCGCGACGGCGCCTGCGACCTGTTCTCCACGGTGCTGTCGCCCGACTATAACGCCGCGCATCGCGATCATTTTCATCTGGATCAGGCGGAACGGGGCGCGACGGAGTGGCGCGCGTGCCGTTGATCCCCTCTACTGGCCAAACCGGCCCTCGCGCGCCAGCGTGACGGCTTCGCGTGCGGCGGCGAGCAGCGCGCCACTCTTCGCCTCGCATTCGCGCTGTTCATATTCGGCGGTGGAATCCGCGACGATGCCCGCACCCGCCTGAACATGCATGACCCCGTCCTTCAGCACCGCTGTACGCAGGACGATGCAGCTGTCCATATTGCCGTCCGGCCCGAAATAGCCGACTCCGCCTGCATAGGCGCCGCGCGTTTCAGGCTCCAGTTCGGCGATGATCTGGCAGGCGCGAATCTTGGGCGCGCCGGAGACGGTGCCCGCCGGGAAACCCGCGAATAGCGCGTCGAGTGCATCTTTTTCCGGGGACAGGCGCCCAACCACGTTGGACACGATGTGCATGACATGGCTGTAAAATTCGACCGTATAGCTGTCGGTCACGGTAACGCTGCCCGCGCTGGCGACGCGACCCACATCGTTGCGACCCAGATCCAGCAGCATCAGATGCTCGGCGCGCTCCTTGGGGTCGGCGAGCAGGCTTTCGCGATTGGCGGCATCCTCGACGGCATTTTTGCCGCGTGGGCGGGTGCCCGCGATCGGGCGGATCGTGACCTCTCCATCGCGCGCGCGCACCAGAATCTCTGGGCTTGAGCCGATCAGCGCGAAGCCGGGCAGGTCCAGATAATAGAGGAAGGGCGAGGGGTTGATCCGCCGCAGCGCGCGATAGAGGGCGATCGGCGGCAGGGTGAAGGGGCTGGTGAAGCGTTGCGCCAGCACTACCTGAAAAATGTCGCCCGCGACGATATAATCCTTTGCCCGATCGACCATCGCCTCGTAGCGGCCCGGCTCCAGCACCGGCGTCACCGCGATGTCGGCAATGTCGGCGGGCGGTGCGGTTGTCGGGATCGGCGCGGCCAGCCGCGCGGCGACGGCGTCGATCCGATCGAGCGCGGCCTCTATAGCGCGCTCGCTGTCGGTAAAGCTATCCTTCCACACGGGTGCGACCAGATAGAGGGCGTCGGACAGGCGATCGAAGACCAGAATGACGGTTGGCCGCACGAACAGCATGTCGGGCAGGGCGATGGGATTGGGCACGGGGCGGGGCAGCTTCTCCACCAGCCCTACCGTCTCATAGCCGAAATAACCGACAAGGCAGGCGAGCGCGGAAGGCAGCGCCGGGTCCATGTTCGCCCGGCATTCGGCCACCAGCGCGCGCAGGGCGTCAAGCGCACCCTTGTCCTCTGCCACGAAAGCCGCAGGATCGCTGGCCCAGTTGCGGTTGATTTCCGCCTTCTCGCCCTCGGCGCGGAAGACGAGATCGGGGGCAAGGCCGATCAGGCTGTAGCGGCCACGCACTGCGCCGCCCTCTACCGATTCGAGCAGGAAGTCACCCCGGTTGGGTTGGAACAGTTTGAGCGCAGCGGAAATCGGTGTGTCGGTGTCGGCGATCTGGCGGCGCCAGACGAGGGCAGAGTGCCCCGCGTCCAGCGCGGCGCGCACGCCGTCTATCCCTTCGGGCTTTACCCGCTCCGCCGCCGCCGTCATGCGCTTACTGGCCCGCGCTGTTGTTGGTGGTGGTCAGGGCGCGCTGCACATCGGCAACTGCCTTCGGATTGCGCGTCACACCCAGGTTTTTTTCGATCGCACGGACGAACTGCTGGCCATATTCGTCGCCTGTCACCTGCGCCAACTGATCGCGGACCTGATTGACCAGGGCAGGCTGACCGCCTGCGTCGCCGCGCTTGATACCGTCCAGCTTGATGACGAAATAGCCACGATCCTGACCGATCGGCAGCGTCTTGACGCTGTTTGCCGCCATGGAGAAAAGCATGGCGAGTGCAGGCTCGGGCCGCTGGTCGCCACGCAGCACGTCGGCCCGGCGGCCGCCCACAGTCTGCGGCGCGGGCAGGGCGACACCAGCAGCGGCCATCGCCTTCGCCAGCGTTTCGCCCTTGGCGACCTTCGCCTGAATCTGTTCGGCCATCGCCTTTGCCTTCAGGTTACCCTGATTGAGCTTATATTGGGCTACGATCGCGGGCTTTACCTTGGCAAGTGGCGGCGGCGCGGCGGCGATGATCTCTCCTGGCGCGGCCAGCGCATAGCGCTCATTGGGCGTGATCGGTACCAACTGCGCATCGTCATCGGCGCTCATGCCAAAGACGGGGGCGAGCAGCGCCTTGATCTCAGGCGTGGGCACAAACGCTTGATCGTTCACATTCTGGCCGGTGGACAGCAGCGCGGGCGTGGTTTCCAGCTTCAGGCCGTTATCCTTCACCACTTCTTCAAAGGTGCCGCCATCGCCGATCTGATCCTCGATCTTACCGGTGAAGTCTGTGAGCAGCTTCTGCTCATTTTCCGCACGCAGCGTTTCGACGATCTGGGGCTTTACCGCGGCCAGACTCTGCGCAGCCACGCGCTCGGTGCCCGTCACCTTCAGCAGCACCCAGCCCAGCGATCCGCGCACGGGGCCAACCAGCGCGCCTTCGCCCGCAGCAAAAGCGGCGTCGGCGACGGCCTTGGACGCGGCGCCAGTCAGCGCCTCGCGGTTCTGTTTGGACAGGGTGGAGACGGACAGACCAGCGCCCTGCGCGGCGGCGGCGAGGGTCGTGCCGCCCTTGACCTTGTCGGCGATCGCCTTCGCGCCTGCCTCGGTCGGCAAGACAAGCTGTTCGACGCTGCGGGTTTCCGACGCGGCATAGCGCGCCTTGTTGCGGTTGTAATAGGCCGCCACGTCCGCATCGCTGGGCTGGGAGGCCTGTACAAAGCGAGTCCGGTCGATCAGCGCATAGCGGATGCGCCGCTGTTCGGGCACGGTGAAGCGGCTGGCGTTGTTCTTGTAATAGGCGGCCAGTTGGGGGTCGGTCGGGTCTTTCTGATCGGCGAAAGCCATTGCAGGGATCGCTGCGATCGTGCCCTGTCGCGCTTCCAGCAGCAACGAAGCATAGGGAAGGACCATGGAGTCTGACAGTTTCGTCCCCAGCGTCGCGGGGCCGATCAGCTGGCGGCTCAGAACCTCACGGCTGATGTCGTCGCGCAGCGCGGCTTCGGTCAGTCGTTCGCGGCTTAGCAGCGCGCGGAACTGGTCATTGCTGAAATTGCCCGCTGCGTCCTGAAAGGCGGGGATCTGGGCGATCTGTGCGTCCACCAGGCGTTTGCTGATGCTCATACCCTGATCCTTGGCATATTCCTTCAGTGTCAACGCGCTGACCATCTGATCGAAAACCTGCTCCGCGCCACGCTCGGCAAAGAAAGCGTCGATCTGCATCCCCGGACTATTCTTGCGCGCATTTTCGAACACGCGCTGCACCCGTTCCTGCAATTCGGCGATCGACAGCTTCGATCCGCCCGCCTTCGCTGCGGTGCTGCCACCGCCGCTCAGGGAGCCAAGACCGCCATTACTGGTCAGATCGCCCGCCACGAAGGCAAAGGCGATCATGCCTAAGAAAACAAGGGCGATGATCGCGCCGATCTTGGACTTGGTGAAACGCCGGAAGCCAGAAAGCATGAGATGTCCCGTAAAACAGGGTTTTGATGATTGGACCCTTTAGGGGGCAGGGCGCGTGCGGGCAAGGGCAGCGTGGCCAGTGGGGTAGACAAACGATGACGGGCCGTCCATCGGCTCGGGTCCATCCAACGTGCAGGGAGGATTGGCACAATCATGAATAGACGCAAGCTGGTAGTCGGCAACTGGAAGATGAACGGGCTGCGCGCGCAGCTAGGCGAAATAGAGGCGATAGGTGCATTGGCGACCGATCATCCGGCCGCAGAGATCGGGCTGTGCGTCCCCGCGACGCTGATCGGTGCAGCGGACGCGATAAAGGGGGCCGCCTTCATCGGCGCGCAGGATTGCCACATGAAGGACAATGGCGCGCATACGGGCTGTCTGTCCGCCGCGATGCTGGCAGAGGCGGGGGCTAGCTGGACCATTATCGGCCATAGCGAACGGCGCGAGGATCAGGGCGAAACCGACGCCGATGTCGCCGCCAAGGCGCTCGCGGCCCAGGCGGCGGGCCTTAAGGTGATCCTGTGTGTGGGCGAGAGCCTGTCGGTGCGCGATGCAGGTGACGCGGAAAATGTGGTTTCCGCGCAGCTTCTGGCCTCGCTGCCAGAGGGCGCGGCGGCCGACTGGCTCGCCATCGCCTATGAACCCATCTGGGCGATCGGCACCGGCCGTATTCCGACCATGGAGCAGGTCGCTGCCATGCATGGTGCGCTCCGCAGCGCGCTGGAAAGCTGTATCGGCAGCGAGGCGGGGGCCATGCGTATCCTCTATGGCGGCTCGATGAATGGTGAGAATGCCGCCGAATTGATGGCGGTGCCGGACGTCGATGGTGGCCTTGTCGGCGGCGCGAGCCTGACGGCGGCAAAGTTCGCTCCCGTGATCGCGGCGGCGGGCTGATTATGGTCAGTGGGTGGGGCGAGGTTGAACCCGCGCCCCATCCCCGCTATGTGCCCGCCAACCACCTTCATTGCCGGACACCATAGTCGCATGTTCACCTTCCTCCTCGTCGTGCAGGCCATCATCGCAGCCTGCCTTGTCACCGTCATCCTGATGCAGCGTTCGGAAGGCGGCGGGCTGGGGGTTGGCGGCAGCCCATCGGGCCTGATGTCGGCACGCGGCGCGGCGGATTTCCTCACGCGATCGACCACGGTGCTGGCGACTCTGTTCGTCAGCCTGTCAATTGCCCTGGCGGTCTATGCATCCATCCGTCATGCGCCCAGCACCATCGACACATCGCTCAAGCAGGCGCCTGCTTCGACCCCAGCGACCAGTGCACCCGCCCCGGCGGGCAATGATCCGTTGGCCGGTGCCGCTCAGTCGGTCGGTAAGGACGAAACGAGCAACGGCGCGGTCCCGCTCGCTAACTAATCGCCGCTTTCGGGCAATTTCCATGTTTTTTTTAAGCGCGCGTTGATTCGCGCGCTTGCTCTTTGCTGTTCTAAAAGGTTAGGCCTCTTCTCCCATGACGCGGTATATTTTCATCACCGGCGGCGTGGTCTCCTCGCTTGGTAAGGGCCTGATGGCCGCATCCCTTGCAGCGCTGCTGCAAGCGCGTGGATATCGCGTGCGAATCCGAAAGTTCGATCCTTATCTGAACGTCGATCCCGGCACGATGTCGCCCTATCAGCATGGCGAAGTCTATGTGACCGACGACGGAGCGGAAACGGACCTGGATCTGGGGCATTATGAGCGCTTTACCGGCGTCTCCGCGCGCCAGTCAGACAATGTGACGCAGGGCCGCGTCTATCAGACGATCATCACCAAGGAGCGTCGCGGCGATTATCTGGGTGCGACGGTCCAGGTAATCCCGCACGTCACCGACGAGATCAAGGCCTTCGCCACGGCGGACACCGAGGATCTGGATTTCGTGCTGTGCGAGATCGGCGGCACGGTCGGCGATATTGAGAGCCTTCCGTTCATGGAGGCGATTCGCCAACTGCATAACGATCTTGATCGCGGCCAGTCGATCTTCGTCCATGTGACGCTGGTCCCCTATATCGCGGCGGCGGGCGAGCTGAAGACCAAGCCCACCCAGCATAGCGTGCGGGAACTGACGTCGCTGGGCATTCAGCCCGACATTCTGCTGTGCCGCTGCGAAAAGCCGTTGCCGGAAGGCGAGCGCCGCAAAATTGCGCTGTTCTGCAATGTGCGACCCGAAGCGGTGATCCCGGCGCTTGACGCCAGCAGCATCTACGCCGTGCCCGCCCAATATCATGCCGAAGGGCTGGACGAAGAGGTCCTACGCGCCTTTGGCATCAGTGATGCGAAAGAACCCGCGCTTGCGCGCTGGGACGACATCATGGACCGGCAGGCCAATCCTGAAGGCGAAGTCACGATCGGCGTCGTCGGTAAATATGTCGGCCTGCCCGACGCCTATAAGTCGCTGCACGAAGCGCTGACCCATGGCGGCTTCGCCAACCGGGTCAAGGTCAACGTCAAGTGGATCGATGCGGAACTGTTCGAGAAGGGGGACGACATCGTCACCAGCCTTGAGCCGATGCATGGCATTCTGGTCCCCGGCGGCTTCGGCGTGCGCGGCAGTGAGGGCAAGATCGCCAGCGTCCGCTTTGCGCGGGAACGAGAGGTGCCCTTCTTCGGCATCTGCCTCGGCATGCAGATGGCCTGCATCGAAAGCGCACGGAACACCGCGGGCATCGCGGAAGCCTCCACTACCGAATTTGGCGAGACGAGTGAGCCGATCGTTGGCCTCATCACCGAATGGATGACCGCAGAGGGCTTGCAGAAGCGCTCGGAAGGCGGCGATCTGGGTGGCACGATGCGGCTGGGCGCTTATGAGGCGAAGCTGGCTGGCAACAGCGTGGTTGCGGGCATCTATGGCGGCACCGCGATCAGCGAACGCCATCGCCATCGCTATGAAGTCAATGCGGGCTATCGCGAGCCGCTGGAGAAGGGTGGCTTGATCTTCTCGGGCATGTCGCCGGACGGCACGCTTCCCGAAATCGTCGAGCGGCCCGATCATCCCTGGTTCGTCGGCGTGCAGTTCCACCCGGAGCTCAAATCCAAACCCTTCGACCCGCACCCGCTCTTCGCCAGCTTCATCGAAGCGGCGGTCAAGCAGAGCCGGTTAGTATAGAAAGTTCTGTCACCCCAGCCTGCGCTGGGGTGACGCTTAAGAGAGGGGCGTTAGCTTGAGCAGGCGACCTTGCGACGTGTCGCCATCCTCGATCAGCCACAGCGCGCCGTCCGGTCCCTGTTCGACATCGCGAATACGTGCGCCCATGTCCCACTGGTCGGCCTTTGACGCATTCTCGCCGTCCAGCTTCACTCGCACCAGCGATTGGCTCGACAGCCCGCCGATGAACAGCGATCCCTTCCAGGCCGGGAACAGCTTGCCGGAATAATAGGTAAGCCCGCCGGGTGAAATTACCGGGTTCCACCACAGTTTGGGCGCCTCAAATCCGTCCCCTGGCGCATGATCGGGAATGTCACGACCGCCATAATGGCTGCCGTTCGATACTTTGGGATAACCGTAATTGAGGCCCGGCTTGATGAGGTTCACTTCGTCCCCGCCCTGTGGTCCCATTTCCTGCTCCCACAATCGTCCTTCAGAATCGAACGCGATCCCCAGCAGGTTGCGGTGGCCATAAGACCAGATGGCCGGGTGGAAGCCCTTCGCGGCCAGCGGATTACCCTTGGCCGGCGTGCCGTCCAGGTTCAGGCGCAACACCTTGCCCAGCGTTGCCTTGGGGTCCTGCGCGGGATCGAATTTCTGCCGCTCGCCATTGGTGAAGAACAGATATTTGCCATCCGGCGAAAAGGCTATGCGGCCCGAATAATGGCCGTCGCCCTCGACATAGGGGGTGGCGCGAAAGATGGTTTTGAAATCGGCAAGGCTGGGTTGGGCAGGGCAGGGCGCGCGCACGCAAGTGACCTGCTTTTCGGTCAGCTTGCCCATGCCCAGCGCGACGCCCTTGCCCCCCGGTCCCTGCTCCGACCAACTGAGATAGATTATCCCGTTACGGGCGAAATCCGGGTGCGGCACGACATCCATCAACGCGCCCTGGCCGGTGCTATCGACCGTTGGGCCGCCCTCCATGTCGACCTGCTGCTTACCGTCCCAGCCACTGTGCGTGTTCCGGGGATCGAACAATATGAGCTCTCCCTTCTTCTCCGTCACTAGCATCCGCCCGTCGGGCAAGAAAGTTGTGGCCCAGGGGGAATCGAAATCGGCGACCACTTGCGTCCTGAAGGGCTTTTCGGTCGATGCCGTTGCGACATTCTGGCTGTTTGCGTTTTCGTTTGTGCAGGCAATCAGGATCAGGGGCAGGATAAATGCTATGGGACGGTGCATGAGCAACTCTCCTTGAACGGGGGAAGGCTGACGAATCATACCGCAAACATGGCTGAAGACGAATAATGTTGCAGCCAAAGGGTGCTGTGCCTATATGGCCCTTGCTTCCTTACATCGTCAAACATGTCAGGGTCGCGGTCCGAAGGGCCGCGACGGCGACAAGCGCATATGGATTTCATGGAGAATGCATGTCGGAAGACATCGCCGCACTGACACAGTTGATTGAGCCGGAGGTGAAGGCCCTGGGCTTTGACCTCGTGCGCGTAAAGCTGTTTGGTGCGGGTGACGAGCGCACGTTGCAGATCATGGCCGAGCGGCGCGACACGCGCCAACTGGTGATCGAGGATTGCGCCGCCATCTCGCGCCGCCTGTCGGATGTATTCGATGAAGTCGATCCGATCGAGGAGGCCTATCGGCTGGAGGTCAGCTCCCCCGGCATCGACCGGCCGCTGACGCGACTCCATGATTTTTCCGACTGGGCGGGCTTCGAGGCACGGATCACTGTGCATGAAGCTGTCGAGGGGCGTAAGACGCTCAAGGGCCGGTTGATGCGGCTGGAGGGGGAGACGATCTTCTTTCAGGACGCCAAGCTTGGTGACGTGACGATCGAATATCCCAATGTCGACGGCGCGAAGCTGGTGCTGACCGATGCATTGATTTCTGCTACCATGCCGCTCTCTTCCCAGGGTGCGGACGATATCGAAACCGAAGAATAAGGGTTCTCTCCATGGCCAACGCCATTTCTGCCAACAGGGCCGAGCTGATCGCCATTGCCAATTCGGTGGCCAGCGAGAAGATGATCGACAAGGCGATCGTCATTGAGGCGATGGAGGACGCTATCCAGCGCGCCGCCCGTGCCCGTTATGGCGCAGAGAATGACATTCGTGCGAAGCTGGACCCCGACAGCGGCGACCTGCGTTTGTGGCGTGTTGTCGAAGTGGTCGAGATGGTCGAGGATTATTTCAAGCAGGTCGATCTCAAGCAGGCGCAGAAGCTGCAAAAGGATGCCGTGGTCGGCGACTTCATCGTCGATCCATTGCCTCCGATCGATCTGGGTCGCATCGACGCCCAGTCGGCCAAGCAGGTCATCTTCCAGAAGGTGCGCGACGCCGAGCGTGATCGCCAGTTCGAAGAGTTCAAGGACCGCGTCAGCGAGATCATCACCGGCGTCGTCAAGTCGGTCGAATTTGGTCATGTCGTCGTCAATCTGGGCCGGGCCGAAGGCGTTATCCGCCGTGACCAGCAGATCCCGCGCGAAGTCGTTCGCGTCGGTGATCGCATCCGCTCGATCATCCTGAACGTGCGCCGCGAAAATCGCGGGCCGCAGATTTTCCTGTCCCGCGCGCATCCCGACTTCATGAAGAAGCTGTTCGCGCAGGAAGTCCCCGAAATCTATGACGGCGTGATCGAGATCAAGGCTGCTGCCCGTGACCCCGGCAGCCGTGCCAAGATCGGCGTCATCAGCCATGACTCGAGCATCGACCCGGTCGGCGCCTGCGTCGGTATGAAGGGCAGCCGCGTGCAAGCCGTCGTGCAGGAAATGCAGGGCGAAAAGATCGACATCATTCCCTGGTCGGAAGATACGGCGACCTTCGTCGTTAACGCCCTCCAGCCCGCACAGGTCGCCCGCGTCGTTATCGATGAGGAAGAAGAGCGTATCGAGGTGGTCGTCCCCGACGATCAGTTGTCGCTCGCCATCGGTCGTCGCGGCCAGAATGTTCGCCTCGCCAGCCAGTTGACCGGCAAGGCGATCGATATCATGACCGAGGCTGACGCGTCTGAGAAGCGCCAGAAGGAATTCGTGTCCCGCTCCGAACTGTTCCAGAACGAGCTGGACGTGGACGAGACGCTGTCGCAGTTGCTGGTGGCAGAGGGCTTTGGCGAGCTGGAAGAGGTTGCCTATGTCAGCATCGACGAGCTGGCCTCGATTGAAGGCTTCGATGATGACCTCGCCGCCGAGTTGCAGAATCGCGCGCAGGAAGCTCTGGATCGCCGCGAAGTCGTCGCCCGCGAAGAGCGTCAGGCTCTGGGTGTCGAGGATGCGCTGGCTGCTATGCCGCATCTCACCGAAGCCATGCTGGTGACGCTGGGCAAGGCCGGCATCAAGACGCTGGACGACCTCGCCGATCTCGCCACCGACGAACTGGTGCAGAAGAAGCGCGTCGATCCGCGTCGCCGCAAGAGCGACACGTCCGAGGACAAGGGCGGCATACTCGCCCAATATGGCCTCAACGAAGAGCAGGGCAACGAGATCATCATGGCTGCGCGTGCGCATTGGTTTGAAGGCGAGGAAGCGTAAGCAGCCATGCCATTCGTCGATATCCGTCTGGCTGGCAGCGCCACCCGCGAGCAGAAAGCCGCGCTGGTTGCTGACATCACCCAGTCGCTCGTGGAGCGTCTGGGAAAGCCGGCGGCTGCGGTGCAGATCAACATCACCGAACTGTCGACGGAAAATTATGGTGCAGGCGGCATCCTGGTCGCGGACCGCGCCCCCGCACCTCTCAGCACTCTCATAAGGGAGGACGCCAATGTTGCGGACACTCCCCAATGAGCCTGTAGCGCGTCCAACTATCGCTGTTCGCCCAGGCCATCCCATGCGGGAGGCGCGGTCATGACCGAACGGCGTTGCATTCTTTCCGGCGATCGCGCCGATCCTGAAACTCTGGTCCGGCTGGCGCTAGGTCCGGCGGGCGAGATATTGCCCGATGTCCGCGCCAAGGCGCCCGGCCGGGGTGCATGGGTCGGCGTTTCCCATGATGCGCTGGAAAAGGCGCAGGCCAATGGCAAGCTGAAGGGCGCGCTGGCGCGGGCTTTCAAGACCGGCGAATTCGCAGTACCTGACGATTTGCCGGCATTGATCGAGGGTGCGCTGCGGCAGGATCTGCTGAGTCGTCTGGGACTGGAGTCAAAGGCCTCCATGCTGCTGACCGGTTCGGAAAAGATCGACGTTGCTGCGCGCAAGGGACAGGTCAAGCTCCTGCTCCACGCCGCGGACGCTGCCGCTGACGGTAATCGCAAACTCGATCAGGCGCTGCGCGTAGGACAAGAGGCTGAGGGTAGCGATTTGGCTGGCCTCGTCTTGCCTGTGGACCGGGGCGCCCTATCTATGGCAATGGGGCGCGAGAATGTCGTCCACATCGCGGTGACTGATTCCAAGGCAGCATCGCGCCTGCGTGCGGCGGTTGGCCGCTTGGAAAGCTATCTGGGTTGCGCTACGCAAGCGCCCGCACGTCAGGAGGCCCTTGCCACCGACGAGCCGGGCGCTTCAGGCGGTACGATATAGAGCCCGACGGTCGATACGCGACCGGCGGCGAGGTTTGAAGTGAAGGGTTAAGTTTAGTCGATGAGTGACAGCAAGGAAGACAAGCCGGTTCTGGGTCGCAAGCCTTTGGGCATCAAGCGCACCGTGGAATCCGGCCAGGTGCAGCAGCAGTTCAGCCATGGCCGTAAGAATACGGTCGTGGTCGAGGTGAAGCGGCGCCGTATCCTGGGCAAGCCGGGTGAGGGCGGTGCGCCCACGCCGCAGGCCGATCTCGTGCCTGAAGCCACGCCCGAGGCTGCCGCGCCTGCTCCGGCCGCCGCGACGTCGGCACCTGTGCCTGCGCCGCCGCCTGCTCCGGTTGTTCGACGGGCCCCGCCGCCCGCTGCGCCGGTGCGCGCCGCGCCAGCATCCATATTGTCGCGCAAGGAATTGCAGGACAAGCTGCTGCGTGAGGCTGAAGAAGCCCGCATGACCGCGCTGGAAGAGGCGCGCCGTCGTGAGGATGCTGCTCGTCTGGCTGCGCAGGAAAATGAAAAGCGCCGTGCCGAGGAAAATCGCGCCGCTGCCGAAGCGCCACCGCAGGTCGAACAGCCTGCCGCACCGGTCGAGCAAGCCGCGCCTGTCGTCGAGGCAGCGCCCGCTGCCGCGAGCGAACCTGTGGCCGTTGCTGTCGAAGCCGCGCCAACTACTGCCGACGCAGAGCGTCCGGCCGACACGGCGTCGACCGTGCCGCCGCCGCGTCGCTTTACGCCGGTTACGCCGGTCAAGCGCCCCGAACCGGCCAAGCCCGATCGCAACAAGCGTGGCGACGATAACCGTCGTCAGTCCGGCAAGCTGACCGTTACCAAGGCGCTGGCTGATGATGACAGCGCGCGCGCTCGTTCGCTGGCTGCGCTGAAGCGCGCCCGCGAAAAGGAACGCCGCGCCCATTATTCGGGCGGTTCCGCGCCGCGTGAAAAGCAGTCGCGCGATGTTATCGTGCCTGAAAGCATCACGGTGCAGGAACTGGCGAACCGCATGGCCGAAAAGGGCGCGGATCTCGTCAAGTCGCTGTTCAAGATGGGCACCGCCGTCACCCTCAACCAGGCGATCGACCAGGATACGGCCGAGTTGTTGGTGGAAGAGTTCGGCCACCGCATCCAGCGTGTGTCCGAAGCCGACGTCGAAATCGGTATCGAGGGCGAGGCCGATGCGGTCGAGACGCTGAAGTCCCGGCCCCCGGTCGTGACCATCATGGGCCATGTCGACCACGGCAAGACCTCGCTGCTTGATGCGTTGCGTGGAACCCATGTGGTTGCGGGCGAAAGCGGTGGCATCACCCAGCATATCGGCGCCTATCAGGTGACGACGAAGAGTGGCGATGTCATCACCTTCCTCGACACGCCGGGTCACGAGGCTTTCTCGGAAATGCGCGCGCGTGGCGCCAACGTCACTGACATCGTTATTCTGGTGGTGGCGGCCGACGATGGGCTGATGCCGCAGACGATCGAGGCGATCAACCATACCAAGGCGGCCGGCGTGCCGATGATCGTGGCGATCAACAAGATCGACAAGCCGGAAGCCAATGCGCAGAAGGTTCGCGAACGCCTGCTCGAACATGAAATCGTGGTCGAGGATATGGGTGGCGACGTGCAGGACGTTTCCGTCTCCGCGCTCAAGGGCACGGGGCTGGACGAACTGATCGAGAAGATCCTGCTCCAGGCCGAACTGATGGAGTTGACCGCCAACCCCGATCGCGCCGCCGAAGGCAATGTGATCGAGGCGCAACTGGACAAGGGCCGTGGGGCGGTTGCCACCGTGCTGGTCCGCAAGGGGACGCTCAAGGTCGGTGACACCTTCGTCATCGGTGCGGAAAGCGGCAAGGTTCGTGCGCTGGTCAATGACAAGGGCCAGCAGGTCAAGACCGCCGGCCCCTCGACCCCGGTCGCGGTTCTGGGCCTGTCGGGCGTGCCGATGGCGGGCGACCAGATGACGGTCGTCGAAAATGAGGCTCGCGCTCGTGAGGTCGCGGCCTATCGTCAGGAGCAGATCACTCGCAAGCGCACGACCAGTGCGCCGACCAACTTTGAGAACCTTTTCTCGGCTCTCAATACCACGATGATCGAATATCCGGTCGTGGTGAAGGGCGACGTGCAGGGTTCCGTGGAAGCCATCGTCAGTTCGCTGAACCGCATCTCGACGGACGAGATCAAGGTTCGCATTCTGCAATCGGGCGTGGGCGCGATCACCGAAAGCGATGTGACGCTGGCCGCTGCCAGCCGCGCGCCGCTGATCGGCTTCAACGTGCGTCCCAATGCCAAGGCGCGCCAGATGGCCGAGCGCGAGAAGATCAGTCTGCGTTATTATGACGTGATCTATGACCTGATCGAGGAAGTCCGCAACGAAATGGCGGGGCAACTCGCCCCCGAGCGGATCGAGACGATCGTTGGCCGCGCCGAAATCCGGGATGTTTTCTCGGCTGGCAAGCATGGCAAGGCGGCGGGTCTGCTCGTCACCGAAGGCACGATCAGAAAGGCGCTCAAGGCGCGCATCACCCGCGACGATGTCATCACCTATCAGGGCGAAATCGCATCACTGCGGCGCTTCAAGGACGATGTCGCCGAAGTGCGCGCTGGCCTGGAATGCGGTGTCACCTTCACGCAGAATTTTGTGGACATCAAGGCGGGCGACTTCCTCGAAACCTTCGAGGTCGAGGAACGCGCACGGACGCTGTAACGAACTAAGCGCTCCTCCCTTCCGGGGAGGGGTTAGGGTGGGTCGCGAGCGCTGCGAGCGTTCGGACCCGGCCCTGCTGCGGACACCCAATGATTGCATCTGCAATCTTATCCACCACCGGCCTCTCCCTGAATGGGGAGGGGGGAGATTTGTGCATGGCACATCCGAACCAACCCGAAGGCCCGTCTGTCCGCTTGCTCCGCGTGGGCGAGCAGGTACGTCATATCCTCTCGGAAATCCTCACGCGCGGCGATGTGCATGACGATGTGCTTGCCAAGCATATGGTCAGCGTGACCGAGGTTCGCATGTCGCCGGATCTGCGCCACGCCACGATTTTCATCAAGCCGCTGCTGGGCAAGGAAGAGGCCGCGGTGCTGAAGGCGCTGCGTACCAACACCGCCTATCTCCAACGTGAGGTGGCGACGAGGGTCGGCCTGAAATATGCGGCGAAGCTGAAGTTCCTGGCGGATGACAGTTTTGACGAAGGCAGTCATATCGACAAGCTTCTGCGCCAGCCCAAGGTTGCCCGTGACCTTCAGGAACCGGACGAAGAGGCGTAGGCCTTACCGCCTGATCGACCGATGGCCCCCGGCCACCGATAGCCCAGATACGCTGTTAGCCTAGTCAGGGCAGGGCGGTTCTTCTATCGGAAGACAGCACGCCGGGCGTGTGCCTTTTGCTAATGGGGACGGTATATGCGGACGATCGAGCTTTTGGCGATGCTGGCACTGGCGGTTCCCGCCGCCGCCGATGCGAGGGACGCTGCCGTCCATCGCGCCGTGATCGCGGACCCCGCGCCCGATGCCCGCTATCCCGCCGGAATGAGCGCCTTCGTCATCCCCGCGCAGGACGGGGCGATGAACGCGGTTCTCTACACCGCCGCCGGGGCGGCCCCGCATCCGACTCTGCTTCTGCTCCACGGTTTTCCGGGCAATGAGCAGAATCTGGACCTCGCCCAAGCCGCGCGGCGCGCTGGCTGGCACGTCCTGACGCTCCATTATCGTGGATCATGGGGCAGTCCGGGGCGCTTTTCCTTCGGCGGCGCGGCGCAGGATGCGCGCACGGCGTTGGCCTTCCTGCGCGATCCCGCAGCGATCACGAAATATCGGATCGACCCCGGCGCCATCGCGGTCGCGGGGCATAGCATGGGCGGCTTCATGGCCGCCGATGCCGCCGCTGACGATCCCAAGGTTGCGGGCCTCTTCCTGCTCGATCCATGGGATCCCTCGCAGACCGCCGCGTCGCTCTCCGACCCGAAAGCTGCCGCCGACTGGCGCGCGGAGATGGCGGGCGATCTGCCGCCACTCAATGGCGCAACCGCTGACAGCCTGACTGGCGAGATCAGCGGCGATCCGGCCCGCTTCGACCTTGGCCGCCGCCTCGTGGCCTTTGGACAGCGCCCGCTGACCATCATTGGCGCGGAAAGGGGCATCGGCGCTCAGGCGCGCAAGGTCACGGGGGACGCGCAATCGGCCAATCCGACAGCGCGCCTGATGGTATGGCCCACCGACCACAGCTTCTCTGACAGTCGCATCGCTCTGGCCGATGCGCTAGTCCGCTGGCTTGCCCTGATCGCACCGACGGTCCGCTGAACGCCATGGCCAAGCTGTATTTCTACTATAGCTCCATGAATGCGGGCAAATCGACCATGTTGCTCCAGTCCAGCTTCAACTATCGCGAGCGGGGCATGGAGACGATGCTGTGGACGGCGGGGGTGGATGATCGTTATCGCGCGCATCATATCACCTCGCGCATCGGTCTTGACGCGGCTGCCCATGGCTTTGGCCCGGACACGGACATAGAAGCAGTGGTTGCGGCCCAGCATGCACGGGCGCCGATTGCCTGCGTCATGGTGGATGAAGCGCAGTTTCTTGATCGCGCTCAGGTGTTGCAGTTGGCGCGCCTGTGCGACCGGCTCGATATCCCGGTGCTTTGCTATGGCCTGCGGACGGACTTTCGGGGTGAACTGTTCGAGGGGAGCGCGGCGCTGCTTGGCCTTGCCGACACCCTGGCCGAGATCAAGACGGTCTGCCACTGCGGACGCAAGGCGACCATGAACCTGCGGGTGGACGAAGCGGGGCAGGCCGTGGTTGCAGGTGCGCAGACGCAGATCGGCGGCAATGACAGCTATATTGCGCTGTGCCGACGCCATTTCATGGAGCGCGCATATGGCTGACGTCGCGGCACTCTCGATCCGGCTGGGTGAAGGTGATAATGCGGACCGAACTAATTGACGGAATAAATTGTGGTCGGGATGAATGCGATAAAAGTGTATTAAGATATATCTTAATCTTGACGATGGGCGATTTAAAGATATATCGTGAGTCTTATTAAACATAAAGAAGGACTCGCGATGCATTTTCATCATCATCATCATGGCGCCATGCGCCACTGCCGCGAAGCGATGCGCCACGGCATGGAGGACGGCTTCGGTCATGGTCGGGGCGGACGCCATGGGCGCGGGGAAGGTGGCCTTTTCGGCGGCGGCGGTTTCGGTGGGGGACGGGGCGGCGGACGCCGGCGGCTCTTTTCGGGCGACGAACTGAAACTCGTCCTGCTCACGCTGATTGCCGCTGAACCGCGTCACGGCTATGACCTGATCCGCGAGATCGAGGGGCTGTCGGGCGGCGGCTATGTACCCAGCCCCGGCGTTGTCTATCCGACGCTGACCTTGATGGCGGACATGGGCCTGATCGCCGAGCAACCGGGGGAGGGCAGCCGCAAGCTGTTCGCCATCACCGATTCGGGCGCTGCCTATCTGACGGAGCAGGTGGAGCAGAAGGACGAGGCAATGGCCCGCCTTGCGATGCTGGCCAAGCGGGCGGAGCGCACCGACGGGGCGTCCATTCGCCGCGCTCTGCACAATCTGTCGATCGCTATCCAGCAGCGTCTCGAAAAGGAAGGGGCTGATGCCGAGACGAAGTTCGACATTGCCTCGCTGATCGATGAGGCTGCCAGCAAGATTGAGAGGTTGAAATGAGCGTCACTCGCACCGCCCGCGTGCCCACCACCAGCGGCAGCCGCTATCTCCAGCAACTGTGCAAACATTGGGCGCATAAATTCGAAACGGAGTTCGACGCCAGCGCGGGCCGGATCGACCTGCCCATGGGCCGCGCCGTGTTGGTGGCGGAATCTGATGCCCTGGTCGTCACTCTGACGGTGGAGGAGGTCGATCAGGTCGAAACCATGCAGGATGTCGTCGCCAAACATCTTGACCGCTTCGCTTTTCGCGAAGCGCCGCTACCCTTCAATTGGCAATGAGCGGGGAAGTATAAGGAACAAGGGCGCGGTGCGGACCGTTACGAGTATATAGCATCACTCGAAAGGCCCCATGACATGATCCGCCTCGCCATCATCGCTCTCGTCATCGCTGCTCTGCTTGCCATTCTTGGCTTTGGCGGCGCTGCCGGTACGTTCGTCGGTATTGCAAAGATTCTGTTCTTCATCGCCATTGCCATATTCGTGTTGTTTCTGGTTCTGGGCCTGCTGGCTGGCAAGGGAATCAAGAATTCGCTAGACTGACCGCCTACGGAAATAGGCCCAATGGAAATAGGCGACGACGTGAATGAGACTGGACGGCTGCTGCGCGATGCGGGCGGCTTCCTGCTCCGGCGAGACAATGGCGGCACCTGGCGACTGGTGCTGCTGCGGGTGCCGGTGGATCATGTCGAAAAACGCGTTCGCGTCCGTGGCCATTATGCTGGCGACGACGTGGTCGAGGTAGAGGGTGTGGCGGCGGTCTGAAAAGGCCTGCCGCCACGCTCCTTTGCCTGAGGTACCAGTCTTCGCTGGGGTGACGATGGAAATTATACAAAGCCGCCTGTCCACTAACCACCCACGCCGGCTATTCCATCCCGACATCTGGACTCGCCCCTGCACCAGCGTCATGATCCTGCCCATTCAGGGGATTGTCCATGACCATGCGCGCCTTGCCTTTTTTTGCCCTGTTTGTGGCCACGCCTTTCCTGTCATCGGCTGCTCCAATGCCGCGCCCGGACGCGCTGGCGAAGCTGACGCCGGAGGCGCTTATGGCGTCGGGATGCGGATTCATGCCGCAAGGGGAAGGCGGTTCGGTGGCGGGCAAGACGGCGATGCTCATGCCATTGATCTCTGGCCTTGCGCCTATCCACTACCCCATCAGCACGACCAATCGGCAGGCGCAGGCCTATTTCGATCAGGGCATGGCGCTGCTCTATGGTTTTGAATTTCCGAAGGCGGAGCGCAGTTTCGCTGTCGCCGTCGAGCATGATCCATCCTGTGCCATGTGCAAATGGGGGCAGGCGCTCGCCATCGGTCCCTATATCAACAGCGGACCGTCGGGCGAACCGCGCATCGCGCAGGCCCGCGCGCTGACCGCTCAGGCGCTTGTCTCCCCCGGCACCACCGCGCCCGAACGCGCGCTGATAGAGTCATTGGCTATCCGCTATGCCCCCGGCGCGTCCCCGGCGCAAAAGGGGGTCCATGCTATCGCCTTTGCCGATGCGATGCAGGTGGTGTCGGACCGCTTTCCCGCTGACGACATGATCATGGTCCTGGCCGCCGAGGCCGCGATGAACGTGCGGCCATGGGACTATTGGGAGGCGGACAATGCCACCTCGCGCCCCTGGGGACGCCGCGCGATTACGCTTGTCGAAAAAGTGCTGGCCCGCAATCCTGATCAGACGCAGGCACAGCATCTCTACATCCACCTGACCGAAGCCTCGACCAATCCAGGGCGAGCGGAGAAGGCGGCGGACAGGCTGGAGATATCTTCGCCCGCCTCCGCGCATCTGGTTCATATGCCCAGCCACACTTATTATCGCGTGGGCCGATTTGCCGATGGGGTGGACGTCAACCGCAAG
Organism: Sphingobium aromaticiconvertens; assembly: GCF_037154075.1. Classification (NCBI taxonomy): domain Bacteria; kingdom Pseudomonadati; phylum Pseudomonadota; class Alphaproteobacteria; order Sphingomonadales; family Sphingobiaceae; genus Sphingobium; species Sphingobium aromaticiconvertens. Next base: position 4,319,816 of record NZ_JBANRJ010000001.1, on the reverse strand, counting down.
GCGATTGCGGCGGATGAGGCGATGGCGCGGCGGCTGAATGAAGATCCGACCTATTATGGCTATTTCACGCATCACACTCATTTCATCCTGTCGGCCGCCGAACAGATTGGAGACGGTGCGACCGCGCTGAAGGCCGCCGCCGATCTTGAAGCGGCGCTCACCCCGGAAAAGATCGCGGGGATGCCCCGGCTCCAGTCCCGTCTTGTCAGCGCGCTTCAGGCGCGCGCGCAGTTCGCCGCCACGCTGGACGACCTGCTCGCCATCCCCCAACCCGACGCGCGTTTGAATGAAATGACGCAGATGTGGTGGGCGTTGCGGGCGGAGGGGCTGGGTCGCGCAGGGCGCAAGGCAGAAGCGATGAAGGAAATCGTCGCCATGCGGGCCGCGCGTGGGAAAAAGCCTGTCGCCAAGGATGCTTTGCCGCTGGTGAAGCTGGCAGAAACGATGGCGCTCGCCCGCATCGCCGAGGGGAACGGAGAGAAGCGCAAGGCGCTGCGCCTGCTGAACGCCGCCGCGGGGATCGAGCGCAACTTCACCTATAACGAACCGCCGCTCTGGCATCAGCCGGTCGATGCCGCGCTGGGCGCACTGCTGTTGCGGACCGGTGATGCGAGGCAGGCGAAAATCGCCTTTGACCGCGCGCTCGTCCGTCGCCCAGGCAATGGCTGGGCGCTGTGGGGCAAGGCGCAGGCGCAAGTGGCGCTGGGTGAGAGGCAGGCCAGCGCCAGCACATTTGCGCTTCATCGGGCCAGTTGGAAAGGGACGGACGAAGGGATGCTCGCCCGGTTGTAACTATATGGGTGATTCGTTAGCGTCCGTTCCGTTCGGACAGGGCGGGGTTTGAGCGGGGTTTCGGCGACCGCCAAACGTCCCATGATATGGTGTTCGCATTGACTCCCGCCGCGCAGTCGTTATGGCGCTGCAACATCGGGACCACCCGCTTCGACCGCCGGTTGATGCGCGTTTCGCCGCCTTCTTGCTGACAGGCAAGCCCTGGCTGAAATGTCGCCTCCCCCCTTTGCCGCGCGGCCGGGGCATATGCGAGGAGACGCACGACTTATGACCGCCATCGGACAGGACACTTTGGGCACGCGCGACACGTTGAATGTCGGCGGCAAGGACATTGCCTATTATTCGCTGAAGAAGGCGGCGGCCAAGCTGGGCGACGTCTCACGCCTGCCTTTCTCGATGAAGGTGCTGCTGGAAAACCTGCTTCGTTTTGAAGATGGCGTCACCGTCACAACCGACGACATTCAGGCGATCGTCGATTGGCAGAAAGAGCGCAAGTCGGACCGTGAGATCCAGTATCGCCCCGCGCGCGTGCTGATGCAGGATTTCACCGGCGTTCCCTGCGTCGTCGATCTGGCTGCCATGCGCGACGCGATGAACGCGCTGGGCGCCGACGCGACAAAGATCAACCCGCAGGTTCCCGTCCACCTCGTCATCGACCACTCGGTCATGGTTGATGAATTCGGCACGCCCAAGGCGTTTGAGGACAATGTGGAACTGGAATATCAGCGCAACATGGAGCGCTATGACTTCCTGAAGTGGGGCAGCAAGAGCCTCGATAATTTCAAGGTCGTCCCTCCCGGCACCGGCATCTGCCATCAGGTGAACCTGGAAAATATCGCGCAGGCGGTCTGGTCCTCGGTTGACGCGAACGGCGCGATGGTCGCCTATCCCGACACCTGTGTCGGCACCGACAGCCATACCACGATGATCAACGGTCTGGGCGTATTGGGCTGGGGCGTTGGCGGGATCGAGGCGGAAGCCGCGATGCTGGGCCAGCCCGTGTCGATGCTCATCCCCGAAGTCGTCGGCTTCAAGCTGTCCGGGGCGCTGGCTGAGGGCATCACCGCCACCGATCTGGTGCTGACCGCCACGCAGATGCTGCGCGCCAAGGGCGTGGTCGGCCGCTTCGTTGAATATTTCGGCCCCGGCCTTGCCTCACTGTCGCTCGCCGATCGCGCGACGCTGGCCAACATGGCGCCGGAATATGGCGCAACCTGCGGCTTCTTCGGTATCGACGACAAGACGCTGGATTATATGCGTCTCACGGGTCGCACCGAAGAGAATATCGCGCTGGTCGAAGCCTATGCCAAGGCGCAGGGCTTCTGGCTGGACGCCTCGGTCGATCCGGTGTTCACCGACGTCCTCGAACTCGACATGAGCACGGTCGTTCCGTCGCTCGCCGGTCCCAAGCGTCCGCAGGACAAGGTGATCCTCACCGAAGTCGACAATGTCTTCAATGCGGATCTTGAGAAGATATACAAGAAGGCCGCCGCCGTTCGCGTTCCGGTCGAAGGCCGGACCCATGACATTGGCGACGGCGACGTCGTCATCGCCGCGATCACGAGCTGCACTAACACCTCGAACCCCAGCGTATTGGTCGCCGCCGGTCTGGTTGCCAAAAAGGCGAACGAACTGGGCATGAAGCCCAAGCCATGGGTCAAGACTTCGCTCGCCCCCGGCAGCCAGGTCGTCACCGACTATCTGGAGAAGGCGGGCTTGCAGACCCACCTTGATGCGGTCGGCTTCAACCTGGTCGGCTATGGCTGCACCACCTGCATCGGAAACTCCGGCCCGCTGGCCGAGCCGATCAGCAAGGCGATCAACGGCAACGACATCGTCGCCGCGTCGGTCCTGTCGGGCAACCGCAACTTTGAAGGCCGCGTGTCGCAGGACGTGCGCGCCAACTTCCTCGCCAGCCCGCCGCTGGTCGTCGCCTATGCGCTGAAGGGCACCGTCACCACCGACTTCGTCGCGACCCCGATCGGTCAGGGCAGCGACGGGCAGGACGTGTACCTCAAGGACATCTGGCCCACCAATGAAGAAGTCCGCTCGGTCATGGACGGTGCGCTGACCCGCGACATGTTCCAGAGCCGCTATTCGACGGTCTTCACTGGCGATGCGCGCTGGCAGGCAATCGACGTTGCGGGATCGGACACCTATACGTGGCGCGCAGGCTCCACCTATGTCGCCAACCCGCCTTATTTCGAGGGGCTGACGATGACCCCGGCGCCGGTCAACGACGTCATCGAAGCCAAGCCGCTGGCGATCTTCGGCGACTCGATCACGACCGACCACATCAGCCCGGCCGGCTCGATCAAGGCGTCCAGCCCCGCTGGCGTCTGGTTGCAGGAGCATCAGGTGAGCCAAGCCGACTTCAACAGCTACGGCGCGCGCCGTGGCCATCATGAAGTCATGATGCGCGGCACCTTCGCCAACATCCGCATCAAGAACCTGATGCTGGACGGGGTAGAGGGCGGCATGACCCGCTATGACGGCGAAGTCATGGCGATCTATGACGCGGCGATGAAGCACAAGGCGGATGGAACCCCACTCGTCGTCATCGGCGGCAAGGAATATGGCACCGGCTCGTCGCGCGACTGGGCGGCCAAGGGCACCAACCTGCTGGGCGTCCGCTCGGTCATCGTGGAGAGCTTCGAGCGTATCCACCGTTCCAACCTGGTCGGCATGGGCGTTCTGCCGCTCCAGTTCAAGGACGGCCAGAACAAGGACACGCTGGGCCTGACCGGTGACGAAACCTTCACCATCCAGAATGTCGCGGGCCTGAAACCACGCCAGGACGTGGACGTGATCGTGAAGCGCGCCGACGGCTCGACCTTCACCTTCAGCGCGCTCTGCCGGATCGACACGATCAACGAGCTGGAATATTTCCTGAACGGCGGCATCCTGCAATATGTGCTGCGCAAGCTGGCCGCTTAATCGCCTGATCGAGTGACGTAAGGAATAAGGGCGCTCTCCAGCCGGGGAGCGCCCTTGTTCCTTTGGAGCGATTATGGTGCCGTGGCATCAGTCCTGAAGACGGGTGGATAGGCGACTTTGCCCCATCACAAAGACATCTGTTTGGCAAAGCATGGCTGGCCTGCTTATGGTCCTGCCTCAGATGACTGAAGATCCTGCATGAAGACCGCGCTTATCGTCCGCCATGTGCCCCGCGAAGGGGCGGCTGGCTTCCTTCAGCCGATCGAGGCAGCGGGCTATCATATCGAACGGGTCGACGTGGCCGGCGACGATTTTGCTGATGTCGACCTCTGCGCGCCAGACCTGCTCATCATGATGGGCGGGCCGATGGGCGTTTATGAAGCTGACGTCCATCCCTGGATACCGGTGCAGATCGACAAGCTGGCCGACCGGTTGGCGCGTGATCGCCCGACGCTGGGCGTGTGTCTGGGCAGTCAGATGATCGCGGCGGCTCTGGGCGCGCGGGTCTATCAGGGCGGAACGACCGAACTGGGTTTCGCGCCGGTGACGATCAATGCGAACGGAGCGGGGTCTCCGCTGCGCCATCTGGCCGATGTGCCCGTGCTTCACTGGCATGGCGACACGTTCGACCTGCCCGATGGCGTCGATCTGCTCGCATCCACCACATCCTACGCGCATCAGGCATTCCGGCGCGGCTCTAACCTGCTGGCGCTACAATTTCACGCGGAGATGGGGGAAGATCCGCGGTTCGAGGATTGGCTGACCCATTTCTGGGCCGACCTTGATGGCGCGGGGGCCTGTCGCCATGCGCTGCGCCGTGACCATGAGGCTCACGGGCCTGTGGCGGTGGCAGCGGGTCGCATGATGATCGCAGACTGGCTGGCGGGGATCAGGGAGTAGGGCGCGCCCTCAGTTCATTGCCAGGATCATGTTCCGTACCTGGGGATAGACCTGCTTTTCCCACTTGCTGCCGGAAAAGACGCCATAATGGCCGACGCCGGGTTGCAGATGGTGGCGCTTCATATGCGGGCGCAGGCCCGTGCATAGCGCATGGGCGGCAGAGGTCTGGCCGACCGCGCAGACATCGTCCCGCTCGCCCTCGACCGTCAGCAGCGCGGTCTTGCGAATGAGGCCCGGCTTTACCGCGCGGCCGCGATGGGTCAGTTCGCCCTTGGCCAGCAGCGTGCGCTGGAACACCTTGTCCACCGTCTCCAGATAAAATTGCGCGGTCATGTCGAGGACAGCGAAATATTCCTCGTAGAAATCCTTGATCTTATCGGCTTCCACCGTCTTGCCGTCGGCCAGAAGCTGATAAAGTTCGCGATGCTGCGACCCGTGCCGCTCCATGTTCATGGACATGAAGGCGGATAGTTGCAGAAAGCCGGGATAGACTTCGCGTCCGCCGCCGGGATAGCGCAGCGGCACGGTGCTGATCAGGTTCTTTTCGAACCATTCGATCGACTTTTCATTGGCAAGCTCATTGACCGCCGTCGGGGCCGCACGCGTGTCGATCGGCCCGCCCATCAGCGTCAGCGACCGGGGCAGGGCAGGGTCCTTATCCTCCGACATGATCGCGACTGCCGCCAGTGCGGGGACGCAGGGCTGGCAGACCGAGAACATATGCGCGCCCGGACCCAGTTCCCGCTGGAAATCGATGAGATAGTCGACATAGTCGTCGAAACCGAAATCCCCGGCACTGCGGGGCACGTCGCGAGCATTTTTCCAGTCGGTGATATAGACGTCATGGTCACGCAGCAGCGTATGGATTGTGTTGCGCAGCAACGTAGCGAAATGACCCGACATCGGCGCCACCACCATCACCTTGGGCTGGGCGGCTTCGACATCATCCTTCACAAAATGCAGCAGATTGCCGAACGGGCGATCCAGCGCAATTTCCTCGCGTATCGTCACCCGCGCGTTGCCGCTGACCACCGATTCGATATTATAGGCGGGACGCTTATGTGTCAGCTTTGCACCCTGGAAGACGTCCATCAGCGCGAACATCCTGCGTGACATCGGCAGGTCGCCCATCGGCCCCCAGGCCTTGCGGAAGTTCAGCGCCGTTTGCGCCGCCAGACGGGCCGGCATCAGCATGTCGTTCCAGGCTTGATACCCGCTGTAGAGCATACGCATATTCGTCAAAGAACCTTATTTCACGACACCGACCGTTTGGCCTTTGTCCGTAGCGGAAAAAGATGCATTCTATGCTGCGCTGCATCATGTGCGAAAGCAAGTAACTTCGAAACCAGGAGGGACAAATGGCGACCGCAGAACTGACCTTGTCGAGCAAGACCTATTCCTCCTGGTCGCTACGCGGCTGGCTGCTATGCCGAATGGCTGGCCTTGCCGTAACGGAACGCATGATCGACATCGACGACCCGGAAAACCGCGCTGAATTGCTGCTTCTCTCTCCCTCCGTACTCGTGCCGCGCCTGACGCATGAGGGGGCGGGGGTGTGGGACACGCTGGCGATCGCGGAATATCTGCATGAGCTCTATCCTGATGTCGGCATGTATCCCACAGACCGAGTCGTGCGGGCGCATTGCCGCTCGGTCAGTGGAGAGATTCATTCGGGTTTCGCCAATCTGCGTTCGGCCCTGCCGATGAACCTCAAGGTCCGGCATGAGAAATTCCCGGTTTTCTCCGGAGCGAAGGCGGACATCGAACGGATCGAGACGATCTGGATCGAATGTCTGGAAACCTATGGGGGGCCGTGGCTTTTCGGCGCGCATCCCACTGTCGCAGACGCGATGTTCGCGCCAGTCGCGCAACGATTCCTCAGCTATGCGGTCAAGCTACAGGGGCCTTGCGCGGCCTATTGCGATACCATTGCCGACTGGCCGCTGATGCAGCTATGGCTGGCCGATGCGCTTAAGGAACCGGACGAAATGATCGAACTGGAAGTCGAGTTTTGACGCGGGAGAGGGCGCTGCGATCATGACGGCCTCTTCGAATTCCCTGTCTGGCCTGGGCTTTGTGTGTTATCCTGCACTATCGCGTCACTTCTTTCGAACCATGACGTGACAGAGAGCGCATTGGCTCCCGGTTTAGGCGGGAGAAATGCGTTGGACGATCCACTCTATCTTAAACGAAGACTCGCATCAGCCAATGCCATGGCGGCGAGGGCGACCAGTCGCTGCGCGCGCATTGCCTATCGCGACATCGCACATCGTTACGAAGCGCTGATGATCCGCGATGGTCCGGCGACCCTCATGGTGCCGCTGACCGGTCGGCAGCGCGCGACTCAAGTCCTGCCGGTCCGGGTTGCGCGTTTTTAAGATAAGGAACAGCCATGCTTCTCTCATCGGATTTATGCCGCGCGCAGGAGAGGATGCAGCAGGATCGTGCGACCAGCCATCCCCTGCCGCATGTTCGCCATCTGGCGGCAAAGGCCGCGATTGCGTGGCGCAATGAAGGCATCTGGGCGGAAAAACGCGAACAGCGGCATAGGACGCTGGTCCTTGATGAAAGCGAGCCGACGGATGATTTCAGCGGCCCGGACCCCGATGAATATGTCCCACGCGCGCGGCGATAGGGAAGGCGACGGCACCCTATCCGAACAGATAGATATGGATCGGGTTTTTCGGGTCCAGCAGCATCTTGGCCGTGAGTGCGAGCGACATGACGATCAGCAGCGGCTTGATGATCCGGGTGCCAAAGCGCATCGCCGTGTGCGATCCGATCTGTCCACCGATGACGCTGCCCACCGCCATTGCAAAGCCCGCAATCCACAGGACATGGCCGCCATGGATCATGGTCAGCAGCCCCGCGACATTGCTGGCGAGGTTGGCCGCCTTGCTCTGCGCGGTGGCGCGGACCAGCCCCAGCCCCCCCAGCGCCAGGAAGATGGTGGCGTAGAAGGCGCCTGCCCCGGGGCCGAAAAAACCGTCATAAAAGCCCACAATCCCGATCAACAGGCTGATCGCCACAATCCCGACCCGCTGGTGCCGGTCCATCTCGCTGACCTTGGGTGAAAAGCTGAAATAGGCGGCCAGTGCGATCAGCAAGGCTGGCATCAGGCCCGCCAGCAGCGAGGGGTCGACCCGTTGCAATAACCATGCACCGCCCACCGATCCCACGAAGGCGGCCAGTATCGGTCCTTTATAGGCCGCGATATTCATATGTCCCGCCCGCGCATAGGCGTAGCAGGCACCCGCCGTTCCGATCGAGCTTTGCAGCTTGTTTGTCGCCACGGCCGCGACCGGCGGGATGCCGGCGGCCATCAGCGCGGGCAGGGTGATGAGGCCCCCACCGCCCGCGATCGCATCGATGAAACCGGCCATCAGCGCGGCGGCCATCAGGAAGCCGATGATTTCGGGGGTGAGGGTCATGTACTTACTTCCGTTCGTGTCGAGCGAAGTGAAGATACGCTTGCCCGTTCTGGATGAACGGAGATCAGAAACTCCGCAGTCCCGGCCCTCAATAGGCTCGCGCTATGGCGAACTCGACCGCTTCGGTCAGCGCTGCCTTGGCGCGTCCGCTTGCGAACATGCCCAGCGCGTCGATCGCCCGTTGTCCATAATGGCGAGCGCGCGCCATCGTGTCGGCAATGGCGCCAGTCGATCGCAGCAGTTGCGTGGCATGGGCCAGATCATCTTCGCCGATCTTGTGGCCGGCTATGGCGGCCTTCCAGAAAGTGCGGTCCGCCTCGCTGCCGCGCGCATAGGCGAGGATTACGGGCAGCGTCACCTTGCCGTCGCGGAAATCGTCGCCCGCATCCTTGCCCATCGTCGCGCCGTCCGACTCATAGTCGATGGCGTCGTCGATCAACTGGAAGGCGATGCCCAGATTGCGGCCATAAGTGTCGAGGGCCTGTTCCTCCGCCTCACCGCGATCGGCGACCACCGCCGAAATGCGGCAGGCGGCGGAAAACAGCGCGGCGGTCTTGGCGCCGATAATGTCCAGATATTGTTCTTCGCTGGTGTCGATCCGGCGCTGTGCGGTTAACTGGTTGACCTCACCCTCGGCGATCACCGCCGACGCGTTGGCCAGGATCTTGAGCACTTTGAGCGACTCGGCCTCAACCATCAGTTCGAACGAGCGGGAGAAGAGGAAATCGCCGACCAGCACGCTGGCGCTGTTGCCCCAGATGATATTGGCGGTCTTCCGGCCCCGACGCAGCCCCGATCCATCGACGACATCGTCGTGCAGCAGGGTCGCGGTGTGGATGAACTCGACCGCAGCGGCCAGCTTATAGTGGCGACTGCCTGCATAGCCGACCAGATCAGCGCAGGCGAGGGTGAGCATAGGGCGCAGCCGCTTGCCGCCGCCAGCGATCAGATGACCGGCGAGTTCCGGGATCAGCGGGATGCGCGACTGCATCCTGTCCAGGATCACGGCGTTCACCTGGTTCATGCCGTCGGCGACCAGGCCCATGATTGGGGCAAGCGATGGCGCGCTGGCGCGGCCGATGGGGTGGACGTTACCGGGTGCAGGTGCTGTCATGACTTGCGCCATGTGGCGGTGCAAAATGCAGATAGCAAGCGGGAATAGCTTGCCTGAACCGCTGGATGCGGCAAAAAGCGCGCGATTGGAGTGTTTTCGAAGCAGGTGGAATCACCTGCTGACTCGGAAAACGCGACAAATCAAAAGACTAGAGCAGCCGAGCCGATCGGATCGGCTGCTCTAACCGGAGAAGTGGCCGTGGACGAGACATTACAGCGTTATCGCGAGAGTATCGACAATATCGACGCGGCGCTCGTCTTCATGTTGGCGGAACGGTTCAAGGTGACGCAATCGGTAGGGCGCTACAAGGCGACGCACCAGTTGCCCCCCGCTGATCCAGGCCGGGAAGAGCGGCAGATCGGCCGTTTGCGCCAGCTTGCGCTTGACGCCAATCTCGATCCCGACTTCACCGAGAAGTTCCTGCGCTTCATCATCGATGAGGTGATCCGTCACCACGAAAAGCTGCGCGAGGGCTGAGCCGCCCGATGTCCTCCATACGGTCGATAGCGACTTTGCTCGAGACTATGGCTTTATCCGGCCGGATATTCCTCATGCCCGATATTGGGCCACTGGAAATTCGTGTAGGTCAGCATCGTGCTGAAACTTTCCGACCGTAGCTGATGCCACCAGCCTATGGGGATGAACAACAGGTCGCCGGGGTTGAGGACGACCTCATAGTGCAGGACGTCGCGGGCTGCTGGATGGAGTGCCAACCGCGCTGGATCGGTCAGGTCATGCACATCGCTGAACACATGCCGTCGATGCGCCATTCGGGCTGTTTGTGACGGTGGCACCAGAATGACACGCTTGGTTCCCGTCACCTGCGCCAGCAAATTGTTGGTGAGGTCGAAGTGCAGTGGGGTGAAGGTGTCCTTCGGCCCGATCCACAGCATTCCAGGTGCGCGGGTCAGATAGGCGTCGAGCCTGCCAAGATCCTTCTCCAGCGGGGCGAAGGCGGTCGCATTGGCGCTGCTGTTATAGGCGGTGATATAGGCATCATTGCCGCCATCGCGGATAAGTGCGAGGAACGCGCGGAAGGGTGCACGCCGCTTGTGCCGATCCTTGGCCAGCTCATAATCGCCAGCCCCTTCGCGCCCGCCCTGATATTCGACGACAGCATCGCCAATCGTGTCGGCAAGATAGTCGGGCGTCCACTTCTCCAGCGCGGGCCAGCCCGCCATCGCCCCTTTGATGACGACCGGCCGGCCGGTGGCATAAAAGTCATGCAGGAATGCTTCGCCGGGCAGATTTTCGGCGGTGAGCAGGCCCGACGCATAGGAAGAGAGCGCGCGCTGTCGCTCCATCGTTCCCAGCAGCCAGTCGCGCCGTTTGAGCGCCAGCGCCTCTTCATTGCGCGGAGGGGAGGCCGGGGGCATTAGCGCGGAAGGTTTCGGGGCCTTAGAGGCCGCGTCAAAGCCGATCTGCCGCAGCGTCATCTGCATTTGCACGTCTGCCGTCTGCGACAGGAGTGGGGGGACGGGATATTTCTTGCCGGACATGCTCATCGTGCCACTCTATCAAATTAACATGACCGGGATATTGCATGAAATGACCGTTATAAGACGGGCCTTCAGGCCGGCTCGACAACCTCCTCGCGCTTCCCCTGTGCCCTGCCCAGCAGAACGCCGCCCAGCGCCAGCGCGAAACCGATCAGTTGCACTGGTCCCAGTCGCTCGCCAAATAACAACCAGGCCTCGATCGCTGCGAGCGGGGGGACGAGCAACAACAGCATCGACATCCGTGTCGCGCCCTGATGCCGCACCAGCCAGACCAGCAGCGACAGACCACCTGCCGACAGGCCCAGTACCGACCAGCCAAGGCCAACGAACAGTATAGGCGCGCCGTCCCAGCGTATTTCTCCAATCAGCAGCGTCGCAAGGACCGCGACCATCGCACCGCCCGCATTCTGTACCGCACCAGACACAAGAATCGCGTCGCCGGATAGCGATCCGCGCTGGATCATCGTGCCCACGGTCATGCCGATGATCGAGGCGATACCCGCGAGTGCAGTCACGATTCCGATCCCGCCGATCCCGGTTCGCTCGATTGCAGGCATGAGCACACAGCCGACGCCGACGATCGCGATGGCAAGGCCCGCCCAGGCCCGCCCACCCAATCTCTCACCCAGCAACGCGAAACTCGCCACCGCCACCATCAACGGCTGGAGCGATCCCAACAAGGCCATGACCCCGGCGGGCATTCCATGCTGCACCGCCCACCAACTGACCGTCAGATAAACGCCGTGCAGCATTGCGCCGGCCGCCAGATGCAACCGTAGCTGTCGTCCGCGCGGCCATGCCTGCCGCGCGTAAAGCGCCCCTACACCCAGCAGACCGGTGGTCAGGGTGAGGCGCACAGCCAAGAACATCTCCGGCGCGGCATGGGGCACGACGGCCCGCGCGACAATGAAGCCGGTGGACCAGATGAGGACGAACAATATGGAGGCGGCAAGGGCTAACATGCCGCTGCCTTTGGCGCAGGTGCGACGCTATGTCGAGGGAAGGCGGGCTGTTGCGTTGCGTGGTCGTCCAGTGCGGCCATGGTCGCGCCGCCCTTCATCGGCGTGGCGACCGCCTCTGCCGTCGCCATCACGCGCTTAACGCCTGTCAATCGTCTGACATCACTTTTTCTAGGCACTAGTCTCCCATCACCAACATGCTAATCTAGGGGTGATGATGATCGACCCCATGCTGCTGTTGCAGGCCTATGCCATTGGCGTCTTTCCCATGTCGGACGACCGTGACGCGCAGGAAGTGTATTGGGTCGAACCGAAGAAGCGGGCGATCCTGCCGCTCGATGGCTTCCATCTGTCTCATTCTCTGGCCAAGACCATCCGGAAGGAGCGGTTTCGTGTGACCGCCAATCGCGATTTCCCCGGCATTGTCGCGCTGTGCGCGCAAGCGGCGGCTGACCGTCCCACCACTTGGATCAATGGCGCGATCGAGCAGGCCTATCGCCACTTGCATGAGATCGGCTTTGCTCATTCGATCGAATGTTGGGTGGGGGATGAACTGGTCGGGGGCCTGTATGGCGTTGCGTTGGGGCGCGCCTTTTTCGGTGAAAGCATGGTGTCGCGCCGTACAGATGCGTCAAAGGTCGCGATCGCCTGGCTGGTGGCGCGGTTGCGCGCGGGTGGCTTCACGCTGCTCGATTGTCAGTTCATGACCGAGCATCTCCGCTCGCTGGGCGCGGTAGAGATCGGGCAGGCCTATTATCTTCAGTTGTTGGACAGGGCGGTCGACGGAGTGCCGCTTGGCGCGGGACGGGGGGTGCTGGCGGAGGGGGCGGGTGCGGCGGCCTCTGCCGCGTTCGAACCACTGGGGGGCGCCGCACGTCTGGACGTGGCGGACGGTTCGCCCCTGTCGCCAGCCTTGTCGCCGACCTTGACCGTCGCGGTCCCGGTTTCGGGCCATTCCATCGTGCAGCTCTTGACCCACACATCATAGATCGGGTGCTGCACGACATTGCGGTCGGGCCGGTTACGGAACAGCCAGCCGGAAAAATTTCGCCGCCATTTGCCGTCTGCGCTGGATCGGACATCCAGTTGTACGAAAGCGCCGCTTTCCTGAAGATTTTCCCACGGAGCGGTCGTCTCGCAGGCTTGAAGGCGGACAATGGCATCGCCCACGCGCAGCGCTTCGCCCGGCTTCATGGTCAGGTCACGGGTCAGGCCGTTGCGCTTGTTGAGCAGGCCGATCACGGCCACGCGTTCGCGCATCGGTGTGCCGGGCAGGGCGGTATCTTCGCTCGCCCCGATCTTGCTGCCTTCGATCTTTACCGGACCCGTCTGATTGGCGGTCGGTATGTCGCCACCCTTGCAGGCGGCAAGGGCCAGCATCGACGCACCGGCCAGAATCGGCAGGACACGTCCCGCCGGACGCAACCTCATGACACGCCAGGATGCATTAAAGGTCAGGACTCCACGCCTCGTAATCGCCGGTTGCCTTCTGGCGCAAGCCGCCCTTTTCCATCGCGCCGGACGGGCGATAGGCGTTGATCGTGCCGGTTTCATTGGGGGTGGATTCCCGTTCCCAGATGCGCGGCGGCGGCAGGAAACTTTCGGGCGTGCCCTCGATCGAATGATGCAGCCAGCCATGCCATTCGGCAGGCACGCGGCTGGCGTCGTTAGGGCCGTTATAGATCACCCAGCGGCGTGGCTGGCCATGCATGTCGCTGCCGCCTTCAAAATAGATATTGCCCTGATGGTCTTCACCAATCTTGCTGCCCTTGCGAGCGCTGTAGAGAGCGGTGCCGATGGTCGCGCCATCCCACCAGGTGAAGATCTTGCCGAGGATTCCCATGGCCAAGCGCTTAGCGCCCGGCGGGGGCGATTGGCAAGGGCCGTTATGCGGGGGCGATCAGGGTTTCGGACAGAAATTGAGGCTGCGCCATGCAGATTGGGTGGTGTCGTAGGATTGGCCCTCGGGCATTGAGCAGCGGCCCCAGTTTACCCGGTCCCCCTCCTTGATGCCCAGTGCGACCGCCCGTCCACCCGCCAGTTCCAGCACGGCGGCCACCGGAATCCCGGCGGACACGGGCTCCTGCGAATAGGGTTGGGTGTTCGCGCCGATGAAGGCGATGGTCCCGTCGGTGCGGATAAAAAGCATGTCGAGCGGGATCAGCGTATTCTTCATCCAGAAGCTGGCCGTGCGCGGCGGTTCCATCGGGAACAGCATGCCCGAGTCCGGGCCAAGCGTTTTGCGAAACATCAGTCCCTGGGCCTGCTCCGCCGGAGTCATCGCTACTTCGACTTCGAAACGGCGTGTTGCATCGGCGCTGTGGATGGCGAGGGGCAGCAAGGCGTTGGATGGCTGTGCCGTGTTGGCGCTGGCTTTCGCCGTATCGTTGCTTTGAGATGGCGCGCAGGCCGTGAGCAGAGCCACGGCAGCGAAGAGGGCGATGCGGATCATGGCTGACCTTCTAGCGCGTTATTTTCATCGGGTGGAGCCTCTTAACCCTCATTCCTCGGGAACCTCACCCGGTGCTGCCTCCACCCACCGCCGTGCCACATCCATGTCATGCCCGGCGCGCAGGAAGGCGCCGACCCATTTCTGACGGAGCGCCTGATCAGGGCGCTGGGCGGCATAGGGGCCGATCCGCTTGCGCCGGGCGAAGCGTTCTGCTGCCTCCCAGCGTCCTGCCATCATCTGTTCGTCGGCCACCGTCCGGTCGTCTTCCGCGATGCCCGCGCCGCGCAGCGCTTCGCCGATCCGGCGTGCGCCCAGCCCGCGTCGCGCCATGGCCGCGCTCTTCATCGTCGCGAAACCCGCATCGTCGACATAGCCCAACTCGGCCAGCCGCTCGATCAGAGTGTCAAGATCGGGGCCGTCCTCTTCCGCCCAGCCACGCTCGCGCAGCTTGCGGCCAAGATAGTCGCGCAGCTTCCCCCGGCTTGTCGCAAAGCGACCGACATAGTGCAGCGCAAGTTCACGCAGCATCTCTGGGTTCAGGGGTTTTTTGGGTCTGGGTGGCCGCATATGGAGGGCATCCTGCACCACGCGCCATCTTTATGCCACAGTCGGGCCGGATTTTGAACGCGGCTTATGGGCTAAAAGGCCAAGCTGGAATGCAACTATCCAGTGCAAAGCCGCAGCAGAAATGATAGCGGCGCGCCGGATAGAGCAAAATATGACATTGGGTGACGCCAATATGACGGGTTCGCACAGCATGGATAAAATCGCATTGGCACCGACGCCGACCTATGACGACCTGCCCCGCAGGCTGTCCGACTTCGCGACGCTGGGTGAGGCGCTGGACTATGCGGCGACCGGGCAGCGTGGGCTGAACTTCCACGATGCGCGCGGCAATCTGGCGCGGCCCTATTCCTTTGCGGAGCTGCGTGGCGACGCCATCGCCTGCGCGCATCGGCTGATCGCGCACGGCGTCAAGCCCGCCGACCGTATCGCGCTGGTCGCGGAAACCGGTGCTGACTTCGCTCAGCTTTTCTTTGGCATCGTCTATGCGGGCGCCTGGCCGGTACCGCTGCCGCTGCCGACCAGTTTCGGTGGCAAGGAAAGCTATATCGATCAGTTGGTCGTCCAACTGACAAGCTGCGACCCCTCGCTCTTCCTGTTTCCGGCAGAACTGGCGGAAATGGCGGGAGAGGCTGCGGCACTGCGTTCGGTCGAAGGCATCGCGTTCGAGGATTTCATCGCACGCGAAGCCGCGTCCTGCGCGCTGCCGCAGGCGAAGACGGACGAGATCGCCTATCTGCAATATTCCAGCGGCTCGACCCGTTTCCCGCATGGTGTCGCCGTCACCCATCACGCGCTGCTCAGCAACCTGTCTGCACACAGCCATGGCATGAAGTTGCAGGACAGCGATCGCTGCATCAGCTGGCTGCCCTGGTATCATGACATGGGCCTGGTCGGCTGCTTCCTGTCGGTCGTCGCCAACCAGGTATCGACCGACTATATGAAGACGGAGGATTTCGCCCGTCGTCCGCTGGCGTGGCTGGACCTCATCAGCCGGAACGAGGGCACCTCGATCAGCTATTCGCCGACCTTCGGCTACGACATCTGCGCGCGGCGCATGTCCAGCCAGACCAAGGCGAGCGACCGGTTCGACCTGTCGCGCTGGCGTCTGGCAGGTAACGGCGCGGACATGATCCGTCCCGACGTGATGCAGAGCTTTGTCGACGCCTATGCGGAGGCGGGCTTCTCCCCCAACGCTTTCCTGCCCAGCTATGGCCTGGCCGAAGCGACGCTGGCGGTCACGATCATGCCGCCGGGCGAGGGGATCGTCGTTGAACTGGTCGCTGAAACCGATCTGTCGGGCGCCGACGATGGCGAGGGGCGCCCCCAGCGTTTCCGGTCGATCGTCAATTGCGGCAAGCCCGCCAAGGACATGATCGTCGAGATCAGGGACGAAGACGGCGCCATGATCGGGGAGCGTCAGATCGGCAAGGTGTGGACCACCGGGCCTTCGCTGATGGTGGGGTATTTCCGCGATTCTGAAGCGACCGACGCCTGCATGGTGGATGGCTGGCTGGACACGGGCGACATGGGCTATCTCAGCGATGGTTATCTCTACATAGTCGGCCGCGCCAAGGACATGATCATCATCAACGGCAAGAATCACTGGCCCCAGGATATTGAATGGGCCGTGGAGCAACTGCCGGGCTTCAAGCAGGGCGACATCGCCGCCTTTGCCATCACCACGCCGGGCGGTGAAGAAACACCCGCCGTGCTGGTGCATTGCCGCACGTCGGACAATGACGAGCGTTCGCGCCTGCGCGACCAGATTCGCGAGCGGGTCCGGGCGATCACCGGCATGAACTGCGTCGTGGAACTGGTGCCGCCGAGAACCCTGCCGCGCACCAGTTCGGGCAAGCTCAGCCGGTCGAAGGCGCGCAACCTCTATCTGAACGGCGATATCCGGCCCTACGATATCGCGGCCTGAACCGGCGGTTGCGTTCGGGTAATGTCGTGACGTTTAGCGTGGTGTAAGCACCTGCCGCTCGATCGTTGCCCAAAGGCCGGCAAAGGCCTTGGCTGGAGGCGAGGAAGGGGCGAAGTCACCAAGCGGTTTGCGCCTGACGGTCATCTGCTCGATCATGCTGGCCATTGGTATGGCCGTCCATTCGGGCTGTTCCTCGGTCGCCTTGCGGTGCAGGCTACGGCGGCGATCAACCATCGAATAGACCGGAAAGATTGGCGCGTGCGCGCCGCCGCGCTGCATCAGATAGCGCGCAACCTCGCCCATGGCTCGCTGGGACAGCGGGGAGGGGATGACGGGGATGACGATCAGGTTGGCGGCGCGCAGCACTTGCTCGCTGGTCTCGGTCAGGCCCGGTGGGCAATCCAGAATGATCCGGTCATAGTCGCGGCCCAGATTCTCGATCAGCTTGGCCAGCCGCTTCTTCTTGTCCAACTCGCGGAACAGATGATCGAGGCCGCGCAGGGAAGTGTCCGCGGCGATGAGGTCAAGGCCGGGGACGGTCGAGGGCTGGATCAGCTTGTGGATGTCGACATCCTTGCTGAAGATCGCCTGCGCTGCGTCGCGGCTCTCCTTGTCAGTGGACAGCATCCAGCTTGACGCTGCCTGTGGATCAAGATCCCAGAGCAAAGTTCGCCGTTTCGAGATCGTAGCCGATGCCCAGGCGAGGTTGATAGCGAAGGTGGTTTTGCCCACGCCGCCCTTAAGGCTGTAAACGGCGATGGTCGCCAATGCGCTGTCCTTGCTCATGGCGCCAAGGCTAAGTCCTCGTGCGCCCTCGTGGCAAGTGTTCAATCATGCGATTGTTACGGATCGGTGACAGGGAGGCGCGATCGCGCCTTAATCCCTAAAGGATTTCGCGGGCGCGCTCCGGCGGGCGGGCGATCACCGCGCCCTTGGCGGTGATGACGATGGGGCGCTCGATCAGGATTGGGTGGGCCGCCATTGCGTTAAGGATCGCCGCGTCATCGCTGGTGTCGAGGCCGATTTCCTTGACCACGGCTTCGCCTTTGCGAAGCGCGTCATGGGGAGCGATGCCTGCGGTCTGGAAAACCGCCGCGATTTCGCCGTGCGTCGGTTGGGTCTTGAGATAATCGATGATCTCGACCTCGACGCCCGGCGTTTCTTCCAAAATCGCGAGCGCCGACCGCGATTTCGAGCAACGGGGATTGTGCCAGATGGTGGCCTTCACGCCGTTTCGTCCCGCGCCAGCCATTCCTCCAGCCATTTGATCGTATAGGCGCCGTCCAGAAATTCGGGATCTTTCAGCAGTTTCTGATGCAGGGGAATGGTGGTCTTCATCCCCTCGATCACATATTCCTCCAGCGCGCGGCGCAGGCGCATGATGCAGCCTTCGCGGGTGCGGCCATAGACGATCAGCTTGCCGATCATGGAATCGTAATAAGGCGGCACCTTATAGCCCTGATACAGGCCACTATCGACGCGGACATGCATCCCGCCCGGCACATGATAGCTGGTGACGGTGCCTGGTGAGGGGGCGAAGGTGCGCGGATCTTCCGCGTTGATCCGGCATTCGATCGCATGGCCGGTGAACTTCAGTTCATCCTGCGTGACCGACAGCGATTTACCCTCGGCGATGCGAATCTGTTCGCGGACCAGATCGAGGCCCGTAATCATTTCGGTCACGGGATGTTCGACCTGAAGCCGGGTGTTCATTTCGATGAAGTAGAATTCGCCATCTTCGTACAGAAATTCGATCGTGCCCGCGCCGCGATAGCCCATGTCGGCCATCGCCTTGCTGACGATGCCGCCCATCCGGTCGCGCTCGGCGGAAGAAATGACGGGGGAGGGGGCTTCCTCCAGCACCTTCTGGTGGCGGCGCTGGAGCGAACAGTCGCGCTCGCCCAGATGAATGGCCTTGCCATTGCCATCGCCGAAAATCTGGAACTCGATATGCCGGGGGTTGCCCAGATATTTTTCCATATAGACGGTGGCGTCGCCGAACGCGGCCTTCGCCTCGTTGCCCGCCTGGCTCATCAGTGTTTCAAGCTGGTCTTCGGAAGGCACGACCTTCATGCCGCGCCCGCCGCCGCCTGACGCCGCCTTGATGAGCACGGGATAGCCGATCTTCTGGGCCACCGCCTTGGCTTCGTCGATAGTGTCGAGAGCGCCGTCGGAACCGGGAACCAGCGGCAACCCCAGCGCGCCAGCGGTGCGCTTTGCCTCCACCTTGTCGCCCATGATCCGGATATGTTCGGGCTTGGGACCGACGAAGGCTATGCCATGCGCCTCCACAATCTCGGCAAACTGGGCATTTTCCGACAGGAAGCCGTAACCGGGATGAATGGCGTCCGCGCCGCTGATTTCGGCGGCGGAGATGATCGCGGCGATGTTGAGGTAGCTGTCCCTGGCCGCAGGCGGGCCGATGCAGATCGCCTCGTCCGCCAGTCGCACATGCATGGCGTCAGCGTCGGCGGTCGAGTGGACCGCGACCGTCTTGATCCCCATTTCATGGCAGGCGCGATGAATACGCAGCGCGATTTCGCCCCGGTTGGCGATCAACAGCTTTTCGATGGACATGCGGAGGGCCTTATTCGATCACGATCAGCGGCTGGTCGTATTCGACCGGCTGGCCGTTATCGACCAGTATCGCCTTGACGGTGCCAGCGGACGGCGCGGTAATCGCGTTCATGACCTTCATGGCTTCGACGATCAGGACCGTCTCGCCTGCCTTCACCTGTGCGCCGACCCGCGCGAAGGGGGCGGAACCCGGTTCGGCCGCCAGATAGGCGGTGCCGACGATCGGCGAGCGCACGGTGCCTGCGGCAATGGCAGGCTCTGCCGCTGCGGCAACGGGAGACGCCAGGGGGGCGGCTGCGACAGGTGCGGGCATCGGGGCATAGACGGGAGCACCGCCACCAACCTTGCGCGCGACGCGGATCTTGCGATCGCCATCCTCAACCTCGATCTCGGTCAGGTGCGTGTCGTCCAGCAGCGCGGCCAGTTCGCGCACCAGGGCGAGATCCACCTGCATTGCGACATTTTCATGCTTGTCGTTCATCGTTGACCCTTGTTTGCCAAGATAATTTGGTTCTGGCCGCCAGCGCCTATGCCGGTTTGCGCCAAAGCGCAACTTTGTAGCGTTGGGCGGAGGACATGAAACGCTTTTCCGAGGCCTGCCTAAAGCTCCAGCGCCGCTTCGAGCGCCAGCATGTAGGATAAAGGACCAAAGCCAGCGATCGTGCCCTTGGCCGCCATGCCGACATAGCTTTTATGCCGGAAATCCTCACGCTTGTGCGGATTGGACAGATGGACTTCGATCACCGGCACGGTGATGCTCAGAATCGCGTCGTGCAGCGCGACCGAGGTGTGGGTGAGGCCGCCGGGGTTCAGGATGACCGCATGGGCGCCCTCCGCATGGGCCTCATGCAGCCAGTCGATCAGATTGCCTTCATGGTTGGACTGGCGAAAATCGATCACGACATGAGCGCGTTCGGCCGCGTCGTCCATCCGCTCGGCAATGTCGTCCAGCGTGTCATAGCCGTATATCTCCGGCTCGCGCGTGCCCAGCAGGTTGAGGTTGGGGCCGTTGAGCACATAGATTTTACGAGCATCTGCCATCGCGACGGTCCTTGTCTGTTGCGGGGCAGGGTGCGCTGATCCTATATGCGGCCAGCGGCGCGTCCCCCTGGGGCACTTCTTAGCCGCTCGCCCCTCGCCAAGTCGAGGGCATGTTTGAAGCATAGCAAGACGGGACGGATCAGTGAGCGTAGACGGCACCATCTCCATCCATATCAATGGCGAGCATCGCCGTATCCGGCAGGGCATGACGCTTGCCGATCTGGCGAACGAACTGGGTTTCGCGCCGGAAAAGGTGGCGGTTGAGCGCAATCTGGAGGTCGTGCCCCGATCGACGCTGAAGGATGTGCTGGTGGAAGACGGCGACGAGTTGGAAATCGTGCACTTTGTTGGCGGAGGCGATATGTCGGTGGTCGATGACGATAGCTGGACCGTTGCGGGGCGCACCTTTCGCTCGCGCCTGATCGTGGGCACCGGCAAATATAAATCGTTCGAGCAGAATGCCGCCGCGCTGGCCGCTTCCGGGGCGGAGATCGTCACGGTCGCTGTACGCCGCGTCAATGTATCGGACCCCAAGGCGCCGATGTTGACCGACTATATCGACCCTAAGAAGATCACCTATCTGCCCAATACGGCGGGCTGCTTCACGGGGGAGGAGGCGATCCGCACCCTCCGGCTGGCGCGTGAAGCGGGCGGTTGGGATCTGGTCAAGCTGGAGGTGCTGGGCGAAGCCCGCACCCTGTATCCCGACATGGTGGAAACGCTGCGCGCGACCGAGGTCCTGGCCAAGGAAGGGTTCAAGCCGATGGTCTATTGCGTCGATGATCCCATCGCGGCCAAGCGTCTGGAAGATGTTGGCGCCGTCGCGATCATGCCGCTGGGCGCGCCGATCGGATCGGGCCTGGGCATCCAGAATCGCGTCACCATTCGCCTGATCGTGGAAGGCACCAGTCTGCCGGTTCTGGTCGATGCGGGCGTGGGTACCGCGTCCGAAGCGGCGCAGGCGATGGAACTGGGTTGCACCGGCGTTCTGATGAACACCGCGATTGCCGAGGCGAAGGATCCGGTCCTGATGGCCGCGGCGATGAAGGCAGGCGTCGAGGCGGGCCGCATGGCCTATCGCGCCGGGCGGATGGGGCGGCGGATGTATGCCGATCCGTCCAGTCCGTTGGCGGGTCTTATCTGACGCCTTTTCCACATTGCGGAAATTGACCGGCCCCATCCATATCCTTATGGGCTGACGGACTTGAGGAGGAGGAAGACCGATGGTGAACAAGCTCTACCCCGACGCCGCGAGCGCGCTGGAGGGACTTCTCTTTGACAGAATGCATCTTTGCGCGGGCGGCTTTGGCCTGTGCGGCATCCCTGAGCGGCTGATCGACGCGATCCGCGATGCTGGCGTCAAGGATCTGACCATCGCCTCCAACAATGCCGGGATCGATGGGGAGGGGCTGGGAAAGCTGCTCCGCACGAAGCAGGTCAAGAAAATGATCTCCTCCTATGTCGGTGAGAACAAGGAGTTTGAACGGCAATATCTGGCCGGTGAGCTGGAGGTGGAATTCTGCCCCCAGGGAACACTGGCCGAGCGCTGTCGCGCGGGCGGGGCGGGTATTCCGGGCTTTTATACCAAGACCGGCGTCGGCACGGCGGTGGCCGAGGGCAAGGAAGTGAAGGGCTTCGACGGGCAGGACTATATCCTGGAACGAGGCATTTTTGCTGACGTTGCGATCATCAAGGGCTGGAAAGCCGACGAGAGCGGCAACCTCATCTTCCGCAAGACTGCGCGCAACTTCAATCAGCCGATGGCGACTGCCGCGAAGATCTGCATTGCCGAGGTCGAAGAGGTCGTGCCCACCGGTACGCTGGATGCCGATGCGATCCATCTGCCGGGCATATACGTCAAGCGCATGATCGTGGGCGCGCCCTATGACAAGAAGATCGAGTTTCGCACCGTGAGGCAGCGGGAAGCTGCGTGACGTCTCCGTCTCCCCTCCCTTCCAGGGGAGGGGCCGGGGGTGGGTGGCGAGCGCAGCGGACCTCCATGCGGCCTCTTCCGATTACCATGGTCGTGGCCTGTGCGACCCTGAGCGCTTGCGCCTCCGCGCCGCAGACACTTCCTGTCGCTCCAGCTAGTCCGCCTGCGGGCATGCAATTTCTCTATGGATCGGGGGAGGCGGCGGCGCTGTCCGTCCAGGCGTTTCACGCGCTGCTCGATCATGTCGCGTTGGCGGTGCAGGATCGGCCAGCGGAGAGCGTGGTGCTGGATCAGAATGCGACACTGGAGAGGCCGGGGTTCGTACCCTGCGGCACGAAGCCCTTTGCTGCTGTGTTCGATGTGGACGAGACGCTGATCCTCAATCTGGGCTTCGAATATCATGATGCGCGCACGGCCAAGGGCTATGACGCTGCCGCATGGGATGCCTGGGAAAAAACGGGGGCAGGGCAGGTCGGTGCTGTTCCAGGTGCGATGGACGCCGTGCGCGGCTTGCGCGCGCTGGGCGTTACGGTCATATTCAACACCAACCGCGAGGCGGTTAATGCCGGCGCCACGGCGCTTGCGATCCGCAATGCGGGGCTGGGTGAGGCGGTCCACGGCAGTAGCTTGTTCCTGAAGGGCGATGACGGCATAGGATCGCGCAAGGATGGTCGCCGCGCGACGATTGCCGCGAAATATTGCGTGATCGCCATGGGTGGCGACCAGCTTGGCGATTTTTCCGACCTGTTCAACGCTGGCCAGCCGGTGGCCACGCGCCGCGCCGTCGTCATGAATGGCGCGACCGCGAAATTATGGGGCCATGGCTGGTTCGTCCTGCCCAACCCGGTTTATGGAACTGCCTTAAAAGGCGGGTTCGACGATGTTTTTCCAACGGATAAAAGGTGGGATATGCCCGCTGTTAAGGAGGCCCGATAATGCCCTGGACCCGTGACGAGATGGCGGCGCGCGCCGCGAAGGAATTGCAGGACGGTTTCTACGTCAATCTGGGCATCGGCATCCCCACGCTGGTGGCGAACCATATACCCGCAGGCGTTGAGGTTACGCTCCAGTCCGAAAACGGCATGCTGGGCATCGGTCCCTTCCCCTATGAGGGCGAGGAAGATGCGGACCTTATCAATGCGGGCAAGCAGACGATCAGCGAATTGCCGCAGACCGCCTATTTCTCCAGCGCCGACAGTTTCGCGATGATCCGCGGCGGACATATCGACCTGACCGTCCTTGGCGCAATGGAGGTTGCGGAAAATGGCGACATCGCCAACTGGATGATCCCCGGCAAGATGATCAAGGGCATGGGCGGTGCGATGGATCTGGTCGCGGGCGTCAAGAAGATCATCGTCGTCATGGAGCACACGTCCAAAGACGGCAGCCCCAAGTTCATCCCCGAATGCACGCTGCCGCTGACGGGCAAGAATGTGGTCGACATGATCGTCACGGACCTGTGTGTCCTTCAGCGGCCCGATCATGATAGCCCGTTCAAGCTGGTTGAACTGGCGCCCGGCGTGACCGCCGAGGAAGTCGCCGCCAAGACGACCGGCAAATTTGTGAGTTGAAGGACGCCTCCCATGAGTCTTGATGGCAGTTATGATGAAGGCAATGTCTTCGCCCTGATCCTTGCGGGCAAGATCCCCTCGACCAAACTCTATGAGGACGAGCATACGCTCGCCTTCCTCGACATTCAGCCACAGTCGAAGGGCCATGCGTTGGTCATTTCCAAATGGTCGAAGGCGCGCAATATCCTGGACATCGAGCCGGAGGCGCTGGCCCAGGTGATGACGACGGTGCAGAAGGTCGCGCGGGCGCTGCGCGAGGCGCTGTCGCCTGACGGCTTGCATGTCGCCCAGTTCAACGGCGCGCTGGCAGGGCAGACGGTGTTCCATCTGCATGTCCATATCGTCCCGCGCTGGGAGGGGCAGCCGATCGGTTTTGCGCGGCATGGGCAGGACGGTTTCGCCGATCCTGCGGAGCTTGCGGCGCTGGCCGATCAGGTTCGCGCCTGCCTCTGATCAAGGTCTGGCCCTTGGTTTACAAGGGGGCAGCCTTGGTCCAGAGGCATGGTGCGGTTTCGCGCCGCACATGATGACAGGTTGACCTTTGCTGCTAAAGCCGTTCCGCGCCCCTGGCGCCCGTTTTTCCCTCCGGTCGAAACCGGCCAATCCGATGCTCGATACCGATCCGGGGCAGGCGGAAGTGATTCTCGACGTGTCGCGATTGCTGTCGCGCAGCTTCCATTCGACGCCGACGGGCATTGATCGGGTCGAATATGTCTATGCCCGTGAATTGCTGGAGCGGATTCCCGACCGGCTGTCCTTTGCCGCCGTGCATCCGGCCGGTGGCTATTATGGCCGTCTGGACAGTGGGGCTGTTCGGCAGTTTCTGGCGTTTACGATCGCGCGGTGGCGCAGCGTCGATTCACCTGATGCGAGCAGCCATCGCGCAACGATCATCCGCCACCTTATCGCCATGCGCCCCCGTCCGGTGCCCAAGGCAAAGGGGCCGCGTGTCTATCTTCAGGTGTCGCCCCATCATCTCGACGATCATGAACAGGTGGGAGACATATTGCGGGCGGAAGGCGCGCGCTTTGTCACGCTGGTGCATGATGTCATTCCGCTGACCCATCCCGAATTTGCCCGACCACAAGGCGCAATTGAGCATCGTAAGCGGATCCGCACGATCGACAGCTTTGCGCGCGGCATCATTGGCAATAGTCAGGCGACGATCGACGCGATCGCGCCGCACATGACGAGCGGGCTGGCAGGGCGCGCGGTGCGTGTCGCGCATTTCGGCGCCGACGCGCCCGATATGTTCACAACGTCCAGTTATCCTGCGCCGGAACGTCCCTATTTTGTGTACATCGCGACCATTGAGCCGCGCAAAAATCATCTGTTGCTGCTGAATGTGTGGCGCCGGCTGATCGAACGCTATGGCGATGCCGCCCCGGTGCTGGTGCTGGTGGGGCGGCGGGGCTGGGAAAATGAGAATGTCATCGACATTCTCGAACGGTCCGAAGCGATCAAGGGGCATGTGATCGAGGCGGGCGGACTGTCTGACAGGCAGATGGATGAACTGGTCGCCGGAGCACGCGCTATGGTGATGCCATCGTTCGAGGAAGGCTTCGGCATGCCAGTAATCGAGGCGCTGTCGGCGGGTGTTCCGGTCATATGCAGCAATATTTCCGCGCATCATGAGGTTGGCGGCCCGGTGCCGGACTATCTGGACCCGCTCGATGGCCTGGGATGGTTGGCGATTATTGAAGAGTATCGCGGCAATTCTGCACGGCGGGACGCGCAATTGGCACGGCTCAAGGCATGGCGACCGCCAACCTGGCCACAATATTTTGATATCGTCACGGATTTGCTGGATGAAGTGGCTGCTGCGCCCGGCAAGATTTAGCGCTTTGACTTCATGCTCGACAGTAAGGTGGACGCAAGGCATAGCCATTTTGGGTCGCACCACTGGATCGGAACCGGAGACGGGCCGAAGAGACTTTATGTTTTACAGGCCGATGCATCCATTCCTGCCCTTCATGTGTGCGCTGTCATGAACTGGCAACCCTTCCTCCGTTCACCGCCCTTTCCTGGCGCATCCGCCACGCAAGCCGCGATCAGCGACGCCCGTGCGACGGGGGAACGGGCAAATTCTGCGTTGCTCGACGCCATTGCGCGCGCGCGGGTTGGCGGAACCTTTTGGGGTGAGCGGATCGAAGGGCTATTGCTTGTCGTCCGCAGGGGCGTGCCAGTCGCGCCGGAGCAATTGGCTGGTGTCGCGCCCGAGAAAATCGGCGTGTTGCCCGGTGATGAGAATGCAGTCCTGCCTGTCCATGGCGCGCGATTGCTGCCGAAGGATTGCGATCCATGGGCGCTGGTCGCTGACGTGCAGTCCGTCCACGCATCGGTTGAGGATGAGATCGCTCTTGTTGCCGGCCTGTTGGGTGTGCCGGTGTTCAATGGGAAGGGTAAGCAGATTGCATCTGACGCGCTTGCCATAGCGGCCTGTGAGGCCATCGGCGCGGCGCGCTACCGCGACTGTTTTACCGGAAAGGATGTGTCGGCGGCGCGGGCTGTGGAACTGCTGGAGGATTGGCGGCGGCATCTGGACGGCAATCGCGACCTGGCGGCGGCATCGGGCATGGCCTTCTGGAAGCGGGAGGCGATAGGGCATTTCCTGTGGGACGGGCAGCGAAGCCCGCCCTTCATGAAGGCCCATGCCGGATTGCGTCGGGCGCGGACGCAGGGCAGGGCGCTGGGTATCTGGCCCTCACGGGTGCCTGTCGAGATAAAGGCTCAGGCTGCCGCGATTGCCGTGCCGATTGCACAGATAGAGGACGGCTTTCTGCGTTCTCGCGGGCTGGGGGCTGCGCTTGTTCCGCCCAGTTCGGTGGTCATTGATCGCAGCGGTATCTATTATGACGCCACCCGGCCAAGCGATCTGGAAACTTTGCTTGCCACCCATGATTTTTCGCCCGCCTTGCTCGTGCGGGCGGCGGCGCTGCGCCAGCGTATCTGTGACAGTGGCGTAGGCAAATATGGGGCCTCCAGCGCAGAGCATATCGATCTGCCGACGGGGCGACGCACCATATTGGCCATCGGGCAGGTGGAGGATGACCTGTCCGTTCGGCTCGGCGGTGGCGGAATCGCGGGTAATCTGGACTTTCTGAAGCGGGTGCGAGCGGCTGAACCCGATGCCTGGATCATCTATCGTCCCCATCCAGACGTGCGTGCCGGACATCGCAAAGGGCATGTCAGCGACGCAGCGGCGGGGCGCTTCGTCGATAAAATCGATGAAGGTTCCTCTCTGATGGGACTGGTTTGCAGCGTCGGCGCCGTCCATGTCCTGTCGTCGCTGACGGGTTTTGAAGCGTTGATGCGGGGCAGGGAGGTCGTGGTGCATGGTACGCCGTTCTTCGCAGGCTGGGGATTGACGCGCGATCTGGCCCCCGCGCCGGATCGGCGCGGCCGTATGCTGAACATCGACCAACTTGTCGCTGCAACTCTGATCCTTTACCCGCGTTATCTTGATCCTGTCACTCGACTGCCTTGCGGACCCGAGCTATTGATTGACAGGATGGTTGATGGCGCGATGCCCCGCACGACCTGGCTTGTCAGGGTACGGGCATTGCAGGGAAAGCTGCGGCGTTTTATGACTTTGGGTGCAGAGTTCCTTCATGGCTGACAAAGCGATCCGAACATTCCTGTTTCTGCAAGGCCCGCACGGCCCCTATTTTGCCATGCTGGCGCAAGCCTTACGCGACCGTGGGCACGCGGCGCTGCGGATCAACATCAATGGCGGTGACAAGATCGACTGGCCGGGGGAAGGGGCGACCGACTATCGCGGCACTTTTCGGGCCTGGCCGCTCTTTTTCGACGATTTCATTGCGAGCAACGGTGTCACCGACCTCATCCTCTATGGTGATTGCCGCCCCTATCATGCCTCTGCGCATGGCATGGCGCGGCTACGCAACATTCGCGTTCATGTGGTGGAGGAAGGCTATATCCGGCCCGATTTCCTGACGCTGCAGGAAGATGGCGTGAACGGTAATTCCACGCTGCCACTCGATCCGCAATGGTATCTCGACCAAGCCTATGGTCTGCCTGACCATGACGCAAGCCTGCCGCCAATAGGCTCAACCTTCCGTCAGCGCGCGCGCAATACAATG
The DNA here is from genome assembly GCF_037154075.1 of Sphingobium aromaticiconvertens. Classification (NCBI taxonomy): domain Bacteria; kingdom Pseudomonadati; phylum Pseudomonadota; class Alphaproteobacteria; order Sphingomonadales; family Sphingobiaceae; genus Sphingobium; species Sphingobium aromaticiconvertens. The sequence goes on along the minus strand of NZ_JBANRJ010000001.1, from coordinate 4,292,016 downwards.
CGTAACGGCACGGCATCGGCCCTGTTCCGCCTTCGTTTCCCCTTTTATCGTACACATCGCCCCAACAGCTTTGCGATCGAATCCGCAGGCTGGTGTCGCAAGTTGCTGATGCGCGACAAGGATCGGCAACGGTCGAACGAAGAGTGGGAACGGGTTCAGGGCAAGCCCTATTTCACCCTGCCGCTCCAGGTTAATTCCGATTACCAGATCAGGGTTCATTCGCCGTTCGGCGACATGCGGGCAGCCCTGCGTTTCGTCATCAAGAGCTTCGCTGCTCATGCACCGGCTCATGTGTCATTGGTGGTCAAGCGTCACCCCCTTGATCCGGGGTTGGTCGGGTGGGGGCGGCTGACGCGGCGCCTTGCCGCCCGCTATGGTATCGCCGATCGGGTCTTTTATCTTGCCGATCGGGACATATTGGAAGTGGTGGAGAACAGCCTGGGTGTCGTTACCGTCAACAGCACGGTCGGTACGCTGGCGCTCAACAGTGGCAAGCCGGTGACAGTGCTGGGGCATGCGGTCTATAAAGTGCCGGGTATCGTGCACCATACGCCGCTGGACGATTTCTGGACCGCGCCGCGCAATCCGGACCTCGCGCTCTATTCCGCCTTTCGCAAGGTGCTCATCGACAAATGCCTCATTCGCGGAGGCCTGTTGAGCGACGAAGGATTGGCGATGCTGGTCGACAACGCCGTTGAGCGGCTATTGCGTAGGGGGCGGGTGTTGCCGCGCAATGTCACGCCGTTGGTCGCCCGTCGTCATGCACCCATCAGGACAGGTACGGCCGACTGAAAGTCATTTATCCGTCAATCGTCACGGTCGAGGGATGGTGACGATCGAGATGTTTGCGGATGATTCGCAAATTCTTGCTGTTGGACTTGTATAGAAAGTCGAACAGGTCGCCGGCAAAGGGGATCGCACCGACCAGCGTGTCGACGCCGACATGACCCGCCATTCGCACTAGCTGCCATTTGGGCATGCCCAAATTCTTGGCTTCCCATATGATCCACGCGCCCATTCCTGCCGTTACCAAATCGCCGACCACAGGGATCAGGCCGACAAGGCTGTCCAGTCCGACGCGCCGATTGGTGCCGGGGATGACGAACAGGCCCTCCAGCAAAGCCTCCATTGCCTCTATCCGACGGCGAATAGAGGCCGGATCCCGCCCGAATCCTGGCAGATCACGAGCAATGCGGTCGAACTGATCCTGCGATATGGCCATGAAAGCGGTACCTCCATATCCTAGTTGGTGCGGCGCAAGAGCAGGTTCAATGGGTGCCGTGCACGCGATGAAAGAGTGAAGCCATTCAATCGCCGTTCGACCAATGACCAACGCACAGGCTGACCCAGCGGGATATAGCCATTATGGGCCACGATCAGGGCCTCCGCTTCCGCGATCCGTGCGGCACGATCCTCCACCGTGGAGGCCAGGCTTGCCTCTTGTAACTTGGCTTCTGCCTGCGCGCTGCAATGCACCTTTCGGGCGCAACCGATGCGGCCCAGATACCATAGCGCGCTGTCATAGGCCGCGACTTCATCCACTAGGCGCAGATCCGCCTCCGCCTGCAAATCAACGCGTTGAGCCGTCAGGCCGATGAAGCGCATATCGGCGCGGATGATGCCGAATAACAGGGTCGATCCCGGCCCTTTTGGCAAGGCGATCCTGAGGGCTGGCGGGTTGCCATGAGTGGTGCGCCACACATCTATGGCCGCACGCGCCCCTGCCCGTCGCTCGTCCAGGGTCATATCAGACCAACGAGCAGGGCTGGGGGGGCGGGAAAGATCCATCTGCTGGGGGACCAATTGATCGCCAACGACCCAGCGTCCCAGGCCAAAAGCGCCGGGGAGGGCAGACCGGTCGATCGTCATGCTGATCGCCTCCCGCACCGTTGCATCGTCCAGCAGCGGCCCGCTTCCCGTCACCGCAAGCCCCAGCAGGCCCTGTACCGGATCGATGCGGATATCGTCCTGATCAATCTGCGCACGCAGGGCCAGCGGCAGATCGCTATAGCGACCGCCGAGCACCAGTGCCGCAGCCCCCTCGCGGAAGCGGATGATTGCCCTGGCTGCGCGTTCAGCCCGCAGCAGACGTTTGTCTCTGGTGGGTGTTTCGAGTGGTTCGCCATTTTCGTCTGTGTGCGTTTCCGCCGGCGAAAGCGAGAGCGCCTGACCCCATTTGGCGGCGCGATAGGGGCCGGTGCCACCATCGCGGGAGAGGATGGCCATTTGCGGCTGAGCGAGCATCTGGAGCAGCATCGGGCGGGCGGCCGTCAGGCGGATTTCGATGACTTCGCCCGTCATCGGGACGACCGCGTCGACCGTATCGAGCGGTCCGTCGGGGTCCAGTCGCCGGAGCGTTTCAATCCTGACTTCGAGCATCCGCGCCACTTCCCGCGCGGTGACTCGTGTGCCGTTGGGCCAACTGGCGCGGCGCAGGCGGAAGATATAGCTGCGCCCGTCATCCTCCACGATCCAGCGCTGGGCAAGCGCGGGCAATATCTCCCCCGATGCATCGAACGCCACTAGCCCTTGGGCCGTGGCTTCCAACATCAACTTCGCGCCAGGATCGGGCAAATTTTGCAGAGGCCGCGCAAGATCATCGTGGTCGCCGATGACGCTCACGACCACGGGGCCGCTGTTCTGATCGGAACAACTGGCAAGAACGGAGGTCAGGAACGCCAGCATCAGGGCGGCCATCAACCGGGTGAGGAGGTGGGACTGGAGCATGATGATGGAACAGGCTTATCCTGCCGCGCTCCCATCGCCAACGGGAAAGGGTGGGTTCTTTGCTCAGGCCAAGTGGCGGGGGATTACCAGGCGCGGGGGATGTTGCCGATGCGCCTGGCCACTTCCTCTTCGATGCTGTTGAGGTCGGCTTGACTGAGAAGTCCGGCCAGATGGAGTTTACGCATCAGTTCGTCGACAAGAGCGGCAAGGAAATGGAGTTCACCACGCTCGGACGCGATATCTTCCTCGTCTAGCTGCATGATGGCTCCTCTTTCTGTCGAACCTGCAAGATCAGGTCGGATCGGGGCATCATGCTAGACAGGGAGTCCGCGGGATAGAACCGGTCATGCCGTCTTCTGTCTGGCCTTGTCGCGATTTCCGGGCCGTTGGACTGATATGGGGCAGTTCCCAAAAACAAAAAGGGCGGCACCCGCAGGTGCCGCCCCCTTGTTTGTTTCCGGCAGAGTGCCGGAAAACAGCTTACTTGAGTTCGACGGTCGCGCCGGCTTCTTCAAGCTGCTTCTTGACCTTCTCGGCCTCTTCCTTGTTCACGCCTTCCTTGATGGCCTTCGGAGCCGACTCAACCAGAGTCTTGGCTTCGGTCAGGCCCAGGCCGGTGATGGCGCGGACTTCCTTGATGACGTTGATCTTCTTGCCACCGTCGCCGGTGAGGATCACGTCGAATTCGGTCTGCTCTTCAGCAGCCGGGGCAGCGGCAGCGGCCGGGCCGGCAACGGCGACGGCAGCGGCGGCCGAAACGCCCCACTTCTCTTCAAGGGCCTTCGAAAGCTCAGCGGCTTCGAGGACGGTCAGGGCCGAAAGCTGATCGACCAGTGCGTTGATGTCTGCCATGATATTTTCCTTTCAGTAGGGCGGTAAGCCCCGGAGTTCAAAGATTTAACGAACGTCGGTTCAGGCAACCGCTTACGCGGCTTCCTTCTCCGCATAGGCGTTGAAGACTCGCGCGAGCTGCGCTGCCGGTGCCTGGGTGACGGTTGCGAGCTTGGTCGCCGGGGCCACAAGAAGGCCGACGATCTTTGCGCGCAGTTCATCCAGCGATGGCATCGATGCAAGCGCCTTGACGCCGTCTGCATCGAGCAGCAATCCGCCCATCGCGCCGCCAACGATCTCAAGCTTGTCGTTGGTCTTGGCGAAATCGACCGCTACCTTGGCGGCGGCGACCGGATCGCTTGAAGTGGCCAGCGCAACCGGGCCAGTCAGCAGTTCGCCGAGCTGGTCATATTGCGTGTCCTTCAGCGCGATCTTGGCGAGCTTGTTCTTCGTAACCTTGAAGGTTGCGCCTGCGTCACGCATTTTCTGGCGGAGATCCGTCGACTGGGCGACGGTCATGCCGAGGTTGCGTGTAACCACGACAACCCCGATTTCCGCAAAAGTTGCGTGCAGCGTGGTCACGACCTCAGATTTCTGATTACGATCCATGCCATTCTCCACTGTGCGACGTACCGGACAATCCGGTACGCAACGAAACCCGCAGGGCGGAAAACCGCCATACGGGGGATAAGTCCGAGGGGAGAGATCGACTGGCCCGCGTCCGTTGATCGGAAAGGGCAGACCCGGAATGCGCCAAAGGCGCAACCGGTAAAGAACTTTTCCCCGTCTAGGCTGGAGATTAAGAAGGGCAGATTCCCTTCACCAACTGTCTCGGACGGTGGACCCAAAAGGGTCCGGTGACGCGCCGTTACAGGATTCGGGAGTGCTTGTCACCCCCTTCCTGCACCGGGCATCATTCGGCCATTGCGCCCGATGCCCCCGGTCCCTAGATGCTAGGGCTATGTTCGTGCGTCGCTTCATCCCCACCATCGCTCTGCTCTTGTCGGGATGTACAGGCGCGCATGAAAGCTATCCCTCGCTTGCCCGGCGGCCGATCGAGACGGCGCCAATCGCGGAAGTCGCGCCGCCACCGCCTGCCGTCGCCGTCGACCCCAGGCTGAACGCCGACATTGCCCGGTTGAAGGCGCAGGCGGACAAGGGCAGTGCAGCTTTCGACACCGCCTATGCGCGGGCAGACAAGCTGACCAGCGCGGCCTCCAATGCGGCGGTGTCCAGCGATGCCTGGGTGGCCGCGCAGCAGGCGATCAGCAACCTGGAATCGGCTCGCAATGACAGCGTTTCGGCGCTGGCGAGCCTCGATACACTCTATGTCCAGCGGACCAATGCCGTCGCGGATGGCAAGGCGCAGGGTGGAGTGGACAGCGTCGACGCGGCACGGGCGGCCGTGTTGGCGAGCGTCGATGCGCAGAATGATCGGGTCGATGCGCTCAAAGGGCGGCTGAAGCTGCCCTAAGCGTCGCCCAGCGCCGCCTTCACCGCGCCCTTATGAGCTTTTCCATTGTGGACATAATGATCCACGCCTTCGCGCATATCTATCAGGGCTTCGTCGGACAGGTCGCGCATATATTTTGCGGGCCGCCCGGCCCAGAGCTGGCGATGGGCCACGGTCTTGCCGGACGACAGGAGAGCGCCCGCAGCGAGCATCGCGTCGCTTTCAACCATGGTACCACTCATCACGATCGCCCCCAGCCCTACGAAGGCCCGGTCGTGCAGCACGCAGCCGTGGATCATCGCCAGATGGCCGATCAACACATCGTCGCCAATAATCGTGGGCCAGCCCTCGGTCGGATGGCCGGGGCGACCATCGCCGGGGCTGTCGCAATGGATGATCGTGCCGTCCTGAACATTGGTGCGCGCGCCGATGCGGATGTGGTTCACGTCGGCGCGGATGACGCAATTATACCAGATGCTGACATCCTCCCCGATCTCCACATCGCCGATAATCCGGCAGCCCGGCGCGATGAAGGCGCTGGGGTGGATGATCGGGCTTTTGCCGCCCAGCGGGATGATCGAAACGTCGGGGTGATCGGCCATGATGCGCTTCCGTTCAGAATTTTCAGGCATTCAGAATTTCAGGATCGGCAGGATGCTGCCATGATCGTCGGTCCAGGCGGGGAAACCGGGACGATAGTCCGGGTCCTGCCATTTGTCGCTGCCGCTGAGGGCCACCAGCCGATCGAGCTGTGCATGATCGCGCGCCATCGCGATCCAGACCGACGCCGAATAGTTGCGATAGGCGTCGCGCCGGTCGGGCTTGTAATAGCGTAGTCGCGCGTCCCATCCGCCCGCGCGGGCGGCGGCGGCGATGACGGGTTGCAGGTCAAGAAAGCGGTTGGAGATGTGGACCATCAATATGCCGCGTGGGGAGAGGTGCCGGGCATAGACCGCCATCGCCTCTCGCGTCAGCAGATGCATGGGGATGGAATCGGAGGAGAAGGCGTCGATCACCAGCAGGTCGGCACTAGCCGCCGGTTCGCGCGCCAGCATGATGCGTGCGTCGCCGATGGCGATGTCGGCCGTTGGCTGGCAGCGCGAGAGGAAAGTGAAATCGGCAGGGTTGCGCGCGATGGCGACCATCGCCGGGTCGATCTCGTAAAAGCGCCAGCGCTGGCCGGGGCGACGATAGCAGGCGAGGGTGCCTGAACCCAGGCCGACCATGCCGATCCGCGCCTGCGGACCGAACAGGGCGGGTGCCTGTGTCAGAGCAAGGCCGACACCCGATTCCGGGGCGTAATAGCTGGTGGGGTCGGCTTCCTGGCCGGGGCGGCGATTCTGGATGCCATGGACGGTTGTGCCGTGGACCAGCAGTCGTTGGTCGGGGCCGTTGTTCCGCACCGAGTAAACGCCGAAATAGCTGCGGGTCATGGCGCCGGGCGTCATGGAAAGGGCCACCTTTCCCCAGCCGCCCAGGCACAGCATCAGGTAAATGAGGCATCCGGTAAAGGCGACCCGCTGGCCAATGGCGGCCACGCCCATGATGATGATGAGGGTGAAGCAGAGGGCTTTCAGCGCGTCAGACTCCATATCGGGCAGCAATATCCCAGCGCCGATAAGGGAGAGCAACAGGCCGGCGATCAACATGCCTGCCGTCAGCCAGATGCGCCTGTCGGTGTTCGCCCATAAGCGTTCGACCCGTTCGAACAGCGACCCGCGCACCAGCAGCAAACCGGCAAGGGCAAGCAGGATCGGATGCTCATAGGTCCAGTTGAAGATCAACGGCGCGAGCAGGGCGCAGAACAGGCCGCCCATCATGCCGCCCACTGACATGGCGAGGTAGAAGCGTGTCAGATGCTCGGGTGCCGGGCGCAGATCGTACAGGCGCGCATGCAGGGCGACGGCGACGATGAACAGCACCAGCAGCGTGGCCGCCGCGATCAGGACGGGAAAGTCCGTCGAATCGATGAAGGCGGTGCATGCCCCGATCAGCAGCAGCAAAGGGGCGAGGGCCGTGCAGGCTTCGGCCAGATTGCGCCCACCTGCAAAGGCGACCGAAAAGCTGAGGAGGTAGAGGCCGAGCGGCATCACCCATAACAACGGCATGGCGACGATATCGGTGGTGAGGTGCAGGCTGGTCGAGAGCATCAGGCCTGATGGCACGCTCGCCAGCGCGATCCAATGCAGAGTCCGGCGCCAGTTTGGGGCGGCTTCCATCGTGCTTATCTCAGCGCGAGCGGTTTCGCTGGCTGGCAGCATCCGCGAGCAGGCATAGATGAGGAAGAACAGCAGGCCATAGCCCGCCGACCAGAGCAGGCTCTGGGCCTTGAGGCTCATCAGCGGTTCTACCAGCAGCGGATAGGCGATCAGGCCCGCAAAACTGCCAAGGTTCGATGCGGCGTAGAGTGGATAGGGATCGCCTTCGCCGGTCGCTGTAAACCAGCGTTGCATCAGCGGGGCTTGCGCGGCGATCACGAAAAAGATCGGGCCGATAGACGCGCCCAGCAGCCACAGAACCCAAAGCGCCGGATCGATGCTGGAGGGCGGGTCGCCGCTTTTGAGGCCGATCGGCAGGAAGATGGCGGCGATGAGGAACAGGCCCAGATGGACCAGCGCCTGCCGCCGTACTGGCAACCGCCCCAGCCAATGCGCATAGGCATAGCCCGCCAGCAGCAACGCCTGATAGACGAGCATCGCCGAGTTCCAGACCGACGGTGATCCGCCAAGCCGGGGCAACGCCATCCGGGCGATCATCGGCTGGACAAGGAACAGCAGGAACGACCCCGCGCAGATCGTGGCGACGAAGCGTGCGCGCGTCCCCCCGATCCTGTCAGCCATTCAGCAGGCGCGCGGCATGGAGTGCATGATAGGTGAGGATGCCCGAACAACCCGCGCGCTTGAACGCCATCAGCGTTTCAAGGATCAGTGCGTCGCGGTCCCCCGCGCCGACGGCGGCTGCGGCCTCGATCATCGCATATTCGCCCGACACCTGATAGGCGAAGACCGGCACGGCGAAGGCGTCCTTCACACGGGCGATGATGTCGAGATAGGGGAGGCCGGGCTTCACCATCACGCTGTCCGCGCCTTCGGCCAGGTCGAGCGCAACTTCGCGCAGCGCCTCCTCACTGTTGGCCGGGTCCATCTGGTAATTTTTCTTGTCGCCCTTCAACAACCCGCGCGAGCCGACCGCATCGCGGAAGGGACCATAGAACGCGCTCGCATATTTGGCGGCATAGGCCATGATCTGGACATTGGCATGGCCTTCCTCCTCCAGCGCCTCGCGGATCGCGCCGACGCGGCCGTCCATCATGTCGCTGGGAGCGATGATGTCCGCGCCCGCCGCCGCCTGATTGAGCGACTGGCCGATCAGCACGTCGATCGTGGCGTCGTTGATGACATAGCCGGTGTGGTCGAGCAGTCCGTCCTGTCCGTGCGCGGTGTAGGGGTCGAGCGCCACGTCGGTCAGCACGCCGATTTCGGGCACCGCATCCTTGATCGCGCGGATGGCGCGGCACATGAGATTGTCGGGATTGAGCGCTTCGGCGCCATCGTCGCTGCGCCGATTGGGCTGCGTATTGGGGAAGAGGGCGAGGCAGGGGATGCCTGCCTCCCGTGCTTCCTTCGCGCGGGCGACGATCAGGTCCACCGACCAGCGGGATACGCCCGGCAGCGCGCCGATCGGTTCCTCGACACCCGTGCCCTCGGTCACGAACAGGGGCCAGAGGAAATCGGACGGGGCAAGGCGGTTTTCCGCGTGCATCGCCCGGCTCCAGGCCGAGGCGCGGGTGCGGCGCAGGCGAAGCGCAGGATAGGGGGCGTAGGTCATATCCTGCGGTCTAGGCGCGGGAACGCAAGGGATCAAGCGGCGCGGCGCCCACCGAAACTGTCAGGCGCGTTTGCGGAACTGCTCTGCCGCTGCACTGGCCAACTGGTCCGCGCGCTCATTTTCGGGGTGTCCGGCGTGGCCCTTCACCCATTTCCATTCGACCTTGTGCCGCGCCGTGGCCGCGACCAGCGCCTGCCAGATTTCGGCATTTTTGACCGGCTTGCGATCGGCGGTCTTCCAGCCATTCTTCTGCCAGCCGAAGACCCATTTGGTGATGCCATCCATCACATATTTGCTGTCGGTGGACAGGATGACGCGGCAGGGGCGCTTCAACGCATTGAGCGCTTCGACCGCCGCCATCATCTCCATGCGGTTGTTGGTGGTCTGCGGTTCGCCGCCGGAGATTTCTTTCTCGTTGGTGCCCGACCGGATCACCGCGCCCCAGCCGCCGGGGCCGGGATTGCCCTTGCACGCGCCGTCGGTGAAGATTTCTACTGTGGTAAGGTCGTTCATGCGCCCAGTAACTTCGTTGCATCGGCCGTCGCGTAGAAATCCAGCCGCCGCAGGAAAGCGAGAGGGTCCTTGCGCGTCACCAGCGCATCGGCGGGGGTGTTGATCCAGTCATAGGCGCGCGTCAGCAGGAAACGCAGCGCCGCGCCGCGGCACAGGATCGGAAAGGCCGCCCGTTCCGCCGCGGAAAGGCCGTGGGTGGCTGCATAGCCTGCGCCCATCGCCGCGCCACGGTCGCCATGCCATGTGTTGCCATCATGGCTGAAACACCAGGCGCTATGGGTGACGGCGAGATCATAGGCGCGGATGTCGGTGCAACTGAAATAAAAGTCGATGAGACCCGTCACCGCATCACCCAGCATCAGCACATTGTCGGGGAACAGGTCGGCGTGGATGACGGCATGGGGCAGGTCGGCGGGCCAGTGCGCATCGAGGAAGGCAAGTTCGTCCGTAACCCGCGCGCCCAGACCGGGGGCGATCGCGTCAAAGTCAGCGCCGCATTTCGCCGCCAGATCATGCCATCCGGCGATGTCGAGTGCGTTGGCGCGTGTGCCCGCAAAACCCTCGGCTGCACGGTGCAGCGCGCCCAGCGCAGCGCCGGTCGCCTGCGCCTGTGCAGGCGTTGGCTCCGTAACGGAGATGCCGGTCAGAAATTCGATGAGGCAGGCGGGGCGTCCGGCGAGTTGCTGGAGTTTGTGCCCCTCCCGGTCCTCGATGAAGCGCGGGACCAGGCAGCCCCGTTCGGCCAGATGGTCGAGCAGGTCCATGAAGAAAGGGAGGTCCGCTTCGTCCACCCGCTTTTCATAGAGGGTCAGGATATAGCGCGCGCCATTGCCATCCGGCCCGGTCGTCTCGATCAGGTAATTGCTGTTCTCGACCCCCTCGGCAATGCCCTTGGCCGACACCAGCCGCCCGGCGTCATAGCGTGTGAGAAAGGCGTCGATGTCCTCGGCGGGAACATGCGTATAGACAGCCATCGGAAATCAGACCGTTTCGAGGCTGCGGGGCAGCTTGAACGAGATGCTTTCGGTCGCAGTTTCGACCTGCTCCTCGGTGATGGTGAAGCGTTCGCTCAGGCGATCCACCACTTCGCGAACCAGGATTTCAGGTGCCGACGCGCCGGCGGTGAGGCCCAGCGTCGTCACATTGGCCAGCCAGTCAAAGTCGATTTCGTCAGCGCGCTGGATCAGGCGGGCGAGCGTGCCCTCCCGTTCGGCGACTTCGACGAGGCGCAGCGAATTGGAGCTGTTGGGCGCGCCGATCACGAGAATCGCGTCGCAGGCGGTCGTGATCGCCTTGACCGCCGCCTGCCGATTGGAGGTGGCGTAGCAGATATCCTCGCCCTTGGGCGCCAGGATCGTTGGGAAGCGGCTATGCAGGGCAGCGACGATCGCGGCGGTATCGTCCACCGAAAGCGTCGTTTGCGTCAGGAAAGAGAGATTGTCAGGATCGGTGGGCGTGAACGCTTCGGCATCCTCGACCGTTTCGATGAGGCTCATTGTCCCCTCGGGCACCTGCCCGAAAGTACCAATGACTTCCGGATGCCCCTTATGCCCGATGAAGAGGATATGGCGTCCGGCCTCCACCTGCCGTTCGGCCTGCCGATGGACCTTGCTGACCAGCGGGCAGGTCGCATCCAGAAAGGGCAGGTCGCGTTCGGTCGCTTGCGCAGGCACCGATTTGGGAACCCCATGGGCGGAGAAGACGACGGGCATGCCGTCGGGCACCTGCTCCAGTTCCTCGATGAAGATTGCGCCCTTGGCCTTCAGGCTATCCACGACATATTTATTGTGAACGATTTCATGCCTGACATAGACGGGCGCACCATATTTCTCGATCGCGCGTTCCACGATCACGATCGCGCGGTCGACGCCCGCACAGAAGCCGCGCGGGGCGGCGATCATCAGCTTGAGGGGCGGACGGATGTGGAGAGCCTCTGTCATAATAGCGCGACTTAGGCGAAAGGCGTGGACGACGCCAGTGCCCTAAAGCATCCGTCGAAAGGTGGCTGCGTCCTTTCGGTTGCGCCCGCCAAAGGGGACGGATAAGAAGCGCAACGCCGTTTCCCAAGGGATTGCCTGTGACATTTTCCAGATTTGCGCTGACCGGACTGATTCTCGTGGCTCTTGCCGGTTGTACACGGAAGGGCGAGATCGACGCCACCGGCGGCATCATTGCCGTGCGGTCGGCCTGCCCGGTCGCCGCGATTCCGACCTATACGGGCGACGTTACCCTGTTCAATCCGGCGCAGAGCCGGGATGCGTCGGCGATCGACGTGGTGGCCAACCTCACCGACCTGCGCTCGACCTGCTCGGATGGCGCGCAGCTTTATACCGAGGCGACCTTCACCGTCAGCGCCCGCCGCAGCGACGCCAGCGCGGCGCGACAGGTGACGCTGCCCTATTTCGCAACCGTTGTGCGCGGCGGGACGGCGGTGGTCGCCAAGCGGGTGGGGCAGGTAACGCTGGACTTCGCACCGGGTGCCTATCGCGCCAGCACGGTCGCCAAGGCGGGTTCCTATGTGGAGAAGAATGCGGCGACGCTGCCGCCTGAAGTCCAGAGGCTGATCACGCAGAAGCGCAAGGCGGGCGATCCCGATGCGGCGCTCGATCCCTTCGCCCAGCCTGAGGTGAAGGCGGCGTTGACGCGAACCAGTTTCGAGCTGCTGATCGGGTTCAACCTGACCCAGGACCAGCTCCGCTACAACGCTACGCGCTAAGCCCGATTTTACCCCGTTCGGGCCGAGCCTATCGAGGGCCAGTTCCTAGCAAGCGTACCAGGAAAACAGGGACGCGCTTTCGACGATGCCGGACGAATGGGGCTTTTTTTGAAGAAAGTTGTCCCGTGTCCCTCTATGCCCGCTTCGCGACCCATCTGAATGCTGTCCTCGATCGGCTTGAGGCTGAGGGCGCGCTGCCCGCTGGCCTTGCCCGCAAGACCGTGACGGTGGAGCCGCCGCGCGATCCCTCGCATGGCGACCTGGCCACCAATGCCGCGATGGTATTGGCCAAGCCTGCTGGCACCAATCCCCGCGCACTGGCGGAGAAGATCGTCGCAGGGCTGGAGGCGCTGGATGAGGTGGCGAGCGCGTCGATCGCTGGTCCCGGTTTCATCAACCTGACACTGACCGATCCCACGTGGCGCGCGGAACTGGCCGCGATCCATGCGGACGGGGCCGATTATGGGCGTTCGGACATGGGCAAGGGCGTTACCGTCAATGTCGAATATGTGTCGGCCAACCCGACCGGTCCCATGCATATGGGTCATTGCCGCGGCGCGGTGGTGGGGGACGCGCTGGCGACCTTGCTCGACTATATCGGGCACAAGGTCATTCGCGAATATTATATCAATGACGCGGGCGGTCAGGTCGATGTTCTCGCTCGCTCCGCGCATTTTCGCTATCGCGAGGCGCTGGGCGAGGCGGTTGGCGAGCTGGGCGAAGGCCTGTATCCGGGGGACTATCTGGTGCCTGTTGGGCAGGCGTTGGCGGCGGAATTTGGCGATCGCTACGTAAGCGCAGCGGAAAGCGAATGGCTGATCCTGTTCCGCACGCGCGCGGTTGCCGCGATGATGGTGATGATCCGGGACGATCTGGCGCTGCTGGGCATTCATCATGACGTCTTCTCGTCCGAGGCGGAATTGCAGGCGGCGGGCAAACCGGAGGCAGCCGAAGCGTGGCTGCGGGCGCATGATCTGGTCTATGACGGGGTGCTGGAAGCGCCCAAGGGCGAAACGCCCGAAGATTGGGAGCCGGTCGAACTGCCACTGTTCCGGTCGACCAAGTTCGGCGACGATCAGGATCGCGCGATCAAGAAGTCCAACGGTGGCTGGACCTATTTCGGCGCGGACATGGCCTATCATTTCCAGAAAGCGCAGAGCGCCGACCAGTTGATCGACATTTGGGGCGCGGATCATGGGGGCACGGTCAAGCGCATCCAGGCGGCGGTCGCGGCGCTGACCGAGGGCAAGGTGCGGTTCGACCTCAAGCTGATCCAGATGGTCCGCCTGCTGCGCGAGGGCGAGCCGGTGAAAATGTCCAAGCGCGCGGGTAATTTCGTGACGCTGGCCGATGTGGTGCAGGAAGTGGGCAAGGATGTGGTGCGCTTCACCATGTTGACGCGCAAGGCCGACGCGCAGATGGACTTCGACTTTGCCAAGGTGGTGGAGGCGTCGAAGGACAATCCGGTCTTCTATGTCCAATATGCCCATGCGCGTATTTCCTCGCTCGGTCGCAAGGTCGCAGAGGCGGGGATGGATCTGCCCGCGCCCGACCTGTCCCGGCTTGGGACGCATGAACTGGGTCTGGTCAAGCTGGCCGCGCAATTCCCTCGCATTGTCGAAGGGGCAGCGCTGGCCCGCGAGCCGCACCGTATTGCCTTCTATCTCAATGACTTGGCGTCGGCCTTCCATGGCTGGTGGAATATGGGCAATGATGATCCGCGCGCCCGCGTGATCCTGAGCGACGATGTGGCGCTTACATCGGCACGGCTTTTCTTGAGCCGGGGAATAGGGCAGATTATCCGCAACGGGCTGGCGCTGATGGGCGTCGCGGCCCTGACCGAAATGCAGTGACGCGGGGATAGACAGGCAATGGGCGATTATGCACGCGGGCAACTGGACCTTGATGACGAGGATCGGCTGCCCTGGCTGGAACCTGCCGCCGATGAGGATGCGTCCGAAGGCGTGTCGCCGCTCAAGCTGTTGCTGCTGATCCTGGCGGGTCTGGCGCTGCTGGCGGCGGTCGTGGGCGGCGCCTGGTGGGTGCAGAACCGGCAGGGCGGCGGCGCGGAGGGCGAGGGCGTGCTGATCCCCGCGCCCACCGACAGCTACAAGATCGCCGCGAGCGAGGCGGATGCCCGAAAGTTCGACGGCGAGGGCGACGCCAGCTATGCCGCCAGCGAAGGCGTGGCGCGCGACGGCCGGATCGACCCCAGCCGCGTGCCCGAGGCGCCGATCACCGGCACGACCCCTCCGGCGGAAAAGGCCAAGCCGCCGGTTGCGAACAAGCCCGCGGCCAGCTTCAACGCGAAGGTTGCGGACGAAACCAACGCCAAGCCCGTACAGGCCGCAACCGCGCCGAAGCCCGGCGGGGCGATGATCCAGTTGGGCGCCTATGGCAGCCAGTCGGGCGCGAAGGATGCATGGGGGCGTCTATCGAAGCGCTTCGCCTATCTGGCGCCGCTGCCGATGACGATCGAAGCGGCGGAAGTAGGCGGCGGCACCGTCTATCGCCTGCGCGCGGCGGCAGGCGCACAGGCGGGGACGCTGTGCGGCAAGCTGAAGGTGGCGGGAGAGAGTTGTCTGGTGGTGAATTGAGGGGGATGAAGTCTGCAACGGGGCTTCTTGAGAACGATCAGAACGGCACTTCCTTCTCGAGAACATCCTCAATTCCTTGTGCAGCATACAGATGTTCACTCACTCAATCACCTAAATGTTCGATGAATGAAGAGGGCGGATAGCAACTGCTACAGGCCGATGACCTTATTCCAATCAGATATATACATATAGATTCTCTGAAATTCGCTTGGTAGTAACATACGATTATGGGCAATGAAATTCCGAGCCTTTTCCAGTTCCATCATACGCTGCTTGATCCATTCTTGACCGGGCATGAAGTCCTTGAAACATTCCCAATTCTGTAAAATTATTGTGGCTAAATCGCCAAAATCGACGAATTCTAATCGATCACCTTTGGCTCCTTCCAGCCATGAGTCTTTTTCAGCGGTCTTTTGTCGGGATTCAGCCATTTTCTTCACGCTATTTGGTACTGCTTGGGTATCCCACCAATCAAGCTGAAGTTGTTCATCAAGTGTTTCTCGAATGAGTGACCTAGGGTCAGGACCTGTTAAATTGCTTGCGCATTGGGTGATGGGTTGATTCAATAGCAGCGTTAGGAGGCGCTGCCGATGGATGTTCCGTTTCTGCTGAGTGAGGCGCAGATGCGCCGGATCGAGCCGTATTTTCCCTTGTCTCATGGGGTGCCAAGAGTGGATGATCGGCGGATAGTGTCTGGGATCATTTACGTCATCAAGCACGGGCTGATGTGGCGCGACGCGCCCAAGGAGTATGGCCCACACAAGACGATCTACAATCGTTTCATCCGCTGGAGCAGGCTCGGCGTGTTCAACAAAATCTTCGCTGGCTTGGCAGCAAAGGGCGGCAAGCCCGACCAGTTGATGATCGATGCAACCCACCTGAAAGCACACCGGACGGCGGCAAGCCTGCTTAAAAAGGGGATGTTCCCCGACGTATCGGACGCACCAAAGGCGGCCTGAACTCCAAGCTACATGCCGTATGCGATGGCAAAGGCCGACCGCTCATCATGCTGCTCAGTGAAGGGCAGATGAGCGATTATAAGGGCGCTGCACTGATGATCGATGCCTTCCCGAAGGCAAAGGTCCTGCTGGGCGACAAGGGCTATGACGCCGACTGGTTCCGCGCGGCACTGGCCGACCGCAAGATCACGGCCTGCATCCCGTCAAAGGGGAACCGGAAAGTGCCCATTCCACACGACACGGCGCTCTATAGACAGCGGCACAAAGTCGAGAATATGTTCGGCAGGATCAAGGACTGGCGGCGCATCCACACGCGCTACGATCGTTGCGCCCATACCTTCATGTCCGCCATCTGCATCGCCGCGACCGTTATATTCTGGATCAATCAATGAGTCCTGACCCTAACTTCATTTTCGAATGCGTGTAGGATCGCATAGAGGCGCGCCATCTCTAGCGCGCTGTTACGTCGCGGAACGCCGAAAGGCGCGAGGGCTTGGAATAGCAATTGTTCTTCTGCTGCTCCGACGTCGATACCCACATTGATACCTGCTCGACGAAATATTTCGGCTTCTGACTCAAAAAGTAAGCCACGAAAAACAAAATCTCGCAGATCACGACCTATTTTAGTCAAGAAGATGTTCCTTGATAGATTTGAAGATGGCGTTGTAAACTTCGACTTCCTTGGTGGCGGGTAAGTGGATTTGTATATTGTAGTGCAAACCCAGTGGGCTTGCCCTAGTCTGCTTATGTATATGAGATGGAGATGATTCTATTTCTGCCTTAGGTGTTGAAATCTCAACCGATTCTGCCGTAGCGTTGGACGTCGAAGCAGCAGTTGATGCCTTGGAAGGCCCATGGAGAATATCTATATCGCAAAGTGGCGCTAAGGCTAAGAACGTCTTTGCTGCTCGTTCTGCTGACACATCAGATAAATTGTAGGTGCTTTTGAATTTTCCTTGCACCATAGAAAGATCAGAACTCGATGGTTTGGCTTTTATAACGAAAATATCACTGTAAGCCTCTTTTACTGCTTCCGCTAATACTTGTTTCCAGCGACTTCCATCCAAAAACTGCTTATATCGATCAGTAGGGGTTCCGTCTGACGTCAGGAATCCGAGGCCTTTAAGGAGCGGAATAAATGCTCGGTGATTTGACGATTTAAAACCAATGTCCTTTAGGAACTGATTATTGAAATTGGCTGGTGCTGTGCCGGCCCGAAGGGTTTCGAGAAACTTCGGAATTTGAGTATAAACTTGGGTCGGTTGATTCAAAAGTGCCATAATATTCCCCCGTTTGTGCGAGTTTATACTTTTAGAGGTGCATATCAACCCCGGGGAGGCTCCGAGAAACGCTGAGTTCAAGAGCGAATATTCGACATGGCTTTGAAAAATTGAGATTCAAACTACGGGCAGGTTGCTCTGGCACTGTGCTTCTCAAGGCTAAGAGCCGTGTGGTGGCTCCCTATTTCCTTCAGCCCCCATAAACCCCTTCGACACCGCCTCTCACTCCCGCTAATCTCACTCCCATGAAACCCGTCATATTCGGCCTGTCCGGCGAAACGCTGACCCCTGATGAGCGCGCTTTTTTTCGCGACGTTGATCCTGCTGGCTATATCTTGTTTCGGCGTAATATCGCTGACAGGGCACAGGTGCGGGCGTTGACCGATGATTTGCGGGGGCTGCATGGGCGGGATGACCTGCTTGTCATGATCGATCAGGAGGGGGGGCGCGTGGCGCGGATGCAGGCGCCGGTGTGGCCTGCTTTTCCGCCCGGCGCGGTGTTCGACCGGCTTTATGACGTCGCGCCGTCCAGCGCGATTGCCGCCGCGCGGGCCAATGCGCAGGCGATTGCGCTGACGCTGGCGGAGGTCGGGATCAGCGTCGATGCGCTGCCGCTGCTGGATGTGCGGCAGGAGGGGGCGAGCGACATCATGGGCGACCGGACTCTGGGCGCGGAGCCGATGCGGGTTGCGGCGCTGGGGCGGGCGATATTGGCGGGACTGGAGGCGGGCGGGGTCGTCGGCATCGTCAAGCATATGCCGGGGCATGGGCGGGCGCTGGTGGACAGCCACAAGGATTTGCCGACCGTCACCGCCGACGCGCAGGCGCTGGAGACGGATCTGGCACCGTTCCATACGCTGAATGACGCGGCGATCGGGATGACGGCGCATATCGTCTATACCGCCTGGGATGCGGAGCGGCCCGCGAGCCTGTCGCCGACCGTGATCGAGGCGATTATTCGCCAGCGGATCGGTTTTGACGGGCTGTTGATGTCCGACGATCTGGACATGAAGGCGCTGAAAGGCGAGGTGCCGGTGCTGGCGGCGGGCGTGGTTGCGGCAGGGTGCGACATTGCGCTCAATTGCTGGGGGCGGATGGACGAGATGCTGGGTATTGCGGACCTGCTGCCGGAGATGAGCGCAGTGTCGCGCGGGCGGCTGGACCGGGCGATGGCGCGGGCGGTGCCGGTGGTCGACGGGCCGCCACTGGAGGAACTGCTGGCGACGCGCGATACGCTGTTGGCGCTGGCGTGAGGACAGGTCGCTCGTTTCATTTCCCCTGTGGTTGCGCGAGCGTGTCTCGACTGCGCTCGACACGAACGGAGATTGTGCTGAGGGTTTGGCGATAATGGACGATCTTTTCATCGCCCCGGTGGCTGCGGGGCCGGAGGTGCTGACGGTCAGCTTCGATAGCTGGGAAGGGCCGCTCGACCTGTTGCTGGCGCTGTCGCGGACGCAGAAGGTCGATCTGCGCGAAATCTCGATATTGGAGTTAACCGAGCAATATCTGGCCTTTATCGAGGGCGCGCAGAAGCTGAAGCTGGAGCTGGCGGCGGACTATCTGGTGATGGCGGCGTGGCTGGCTTATCTGAAATCCGGTTTGCTGTTGCCGCGGGCGGAGCAGCCCGATCCAAGTCCGGAGGAAATGGCGCTGCGGCTGCAATTGCGGTTGCAGCGGCTGGCGGCGATGCGGGAGGCGGGGGCGCGGTTGATGGCGCGCGACCGGATCGGCCGTGATGTGTTCGTGCGGCCCGAGCCGGAGGGGCTGCATACCGTGCGGCGGTCACTGTGGGGGGCGAGCCTGTTCGACCTGATCCAGGCCTATGGCCAGGTGCGGGCGCGGACCCAGCCGGCGGTGCATGTCGTGTCGCGGCGGCCGGTGATGACGCTGGATCAGGCGATCCAGCGGGTGGGCGCGCTGGTGGGGACACGGCTGGACTGGACGGCGCTGGAGAGTTTTCTTCCGCAAGGGATGGATGCGCCGATGGCGCGCTCGGCGCTGGCGAGCAGCTTTGTCGCGGTGCTGGAATTGGCGCGGCAGGGGCGGGTGGAACTGCATCAGGACGGAATTTTCGCGCCGCTCTATCTGCGCGCGGCGCAAGGGGGTGTGGCGTGACGGAGGAGTTGGATGACTATGCCCGCGCGGTCGAGGCGGCGCTGTTTGCTTCGGAGGAACCGCTGACGCTGGCGGAATTGCGGTTGCATGTCGGCGAGTCGGGCGATTTGCGAATGACGCTGGCGGCCCTTGCGGACGATTATGCGGGGCGGGGCGTCAATCTGGTCGAGCGGGGCGGGCGGTGGCATTTCCAGACCGCCGCTGACCTTGCGTATATCTTGCGGCGCGAGAAGGAAGATCAGCGCAAACTGTCGCGTGCGGGCATGGAGACGCTGGCGATCATCGCCTATCATGAGCCGGTCAGCCGGGCGGAGATAGAGGCGATTCGCGGGGTGCAAGTGGCGAAGGGGACGCTGGACGTTCTGATGGAGGCAGGCTGGGTCCGACCGGCGGGACGGCGTGAGGTGCCGGGGCGGCCGTTAATCTATGCCACGACGGTAGAGTTTCTGTCACATTTCGGGCTTAGCAGCCGCCGGGACTTGCCGGGGATCGATGATTTGCGGGCTGCGGGCCTGCTGGACCCCGTCGATTTGGCGCTGGAGGGTATGACGGGCCAATCCGTTGTGGAAAATGACGAGGAAGACGCCTAAGTTAGCGTCGTTTCAGGAGATATATGATGGGTTCCTTTTCGCTGATGCACTGGGTGATCGTGCTCCTGGTCGTCATGCTGCTGTTCGGTGGCGGCCGGATTTCCGGCCTGATGGGTGACGTTGCCAAGGGTATCAAGAGCTTCAAGAAGGGCATGGAGGATGACGACGACGTCAAGCCTGCCAAGCCCGCCTCGCGGATCGAAGGTGCGCGCGTGCCCGAGCAGGACGTGCCGTCCGCGACGGAAGAAAAGACCAAGGCCTGATCGGTCCGGCGCTGCGGTAGCCACGCATGTTTGGCATCGATTCGACCGAATTCCTGCTGATCGTGATCGTCGCGGTAATCGTGATCGGTCCGAAGGATTTGCCGCGCGCCCTGTACAAGGTCGGCCAGATCGTTGGCAAGGCGCAGGGCATGGCCCGCCATTTCCGCACCGGCATCGACGCCATGGTGCGGGAAGTGGAACTGGCCGAACTGGAAAAAAAATGGGCGGACCAGAATAAACGCATCATGGAAGAGCATCCGCCCGAGACGACAAGTGAGGATGGTGTGGTGGCCGAGGCGTTACCTGCACCTGACGCGGGCGCGTCCGAAACTGATGGGTCCGGTGCTGCGTTGGCCGATATGTCCGGCGATGCCGGACCGCCACCGTTCGTTGCGGAAGCGCCGCGCGCGGCTGTGCCCGATGCTTCATCCAGCCCGCCCTATCTGGCGCCCGCTCCCCAGCCCAAAGGGGACGCGGCCGCATGAGCAGCGATATCGACGACAGCAAGGCACCATTGCTGGACCATCTGATCGAACTGCGTGGCCGGTTGCTCAAATGCGTCTATGCGCTGGTTATTTCGGGCGCGGTCTGCTTTTATTTCTCCGAGCAGCTCTTTGCATTCCTTGTCCACCCGCTGAAGGAAGCGTTCGGCGAT
The DNA here is from genome assembly GCF_037154075.1 of Sphingobium aromaticiconvertens. Lineage (NCBI taxonomy): Bacteria > Pseudomonadati > Pseudomonadota > Alphaproteobacteria > Sphingomonadales > Sphingobiaceae > Sphingobium > Sphingobium aromaticiconvertens. The sequence goes on along the minus strand of NZ_JBANRJ010000001.1, from coordinate 4,271,489 downwards.
GGGGGCGGGCGGCTGGTTTATACCAAGCTGTACGAGGCCTTCTTCGTGCAGGTGAAGGTGGCGATTTTCGGCGCTTTCTGTCTGTCCTTCCCGATCATCGCCAACCAGCTATGGGCTTTTGTCGCGCCGGGCCTTTATACCAAGGAAAAGAAGGCGCTGCTGCCCTTCATCCTGATGACGCCGGTGCTGTTCCTGATGGGGGCATCGCTGGCCTATTATGTCGTGATGCCCACGGCCTTTCACTTCTTCCTGCAATTTCAGGGAAATAGTGGTGGCTTGCAGGTAGAAGCGCTGCCCAGCACAGACGCTTATCTGACACTGGTGATGCAGTTCATCCTGGCTTTCGGCATCAGCTTCCTGATGCCGGTGCTATTGATGCTACTCAATCGCGCTGGCTTCGTCAGCCGCGCTCAACTGATCGGTTTGCGGCGGTATATGATTGTCGCGGCCTTCATTCTGGCGGCGGTGCTGACCCCGCCCGATGTCGTGTCGCAACTGATGCTCGCGATACCGCTGTTGCTGCTTTACGAGATCACGATCGTTGCGATCTGGTTTACCGATCGTCGCCAGGCGAAGCAGCAGGCGAGTGAAGACGCCGACGCACAGGAAACGGAAGTCTCCGCATAAGGAAAAAGGGGACGCCAGCGGCGACCCCTTCCTGATTCAAGCCGAGGCTGACGTTAATCGCCCGCTTTTTCGACGGCCTCGCCAGCGCTCTGCACATCCTTGCCGGCGCCCTCGACAGTGTTGCAGGCTGCCACGAACAGCGAGCCGGACAGCAGCAGGGCAGTGATGATTTTCTTGGTCATGGCATTCCTCCTTCACATGCGGGGTAGCCGACGAGGCTACCTGCGCGAGTGACGGAGGAAAAACCCGCAGCGCGGCAAAGCGTTCCGTCATGGAAACGGAACCGTCGGGTTGAGATGTCGAGAGAGGGAAAATGAATAGGCCCGGAACGCGTCGGGGGGAGGCGTTCCGGGCCCATGTTTTATGGATAGCAAGAGCGGGGGGCAAAAGATTTGCTATCCGGACAATAAAACCCATCAGGAACGAAATCGGTTCCGTGCTGTTGTGATTTTTTTCGGATTTTTATTCGATTTAATTTCAATGGCTTGGTTAAAATTTATCGCCAACGGGAAAAAAGTGCAGGATCAGATCAGCGGGCGACCCGTGTTCCGATACTCCGGGCGGATCGTGGATTCCGGCAGGCTGTCATCGGGTGCTGTTGGTGAGGATGGGGGTGTCCATCCGCCGTTTGGCGGTGTGACGTTAGGCGGGGACGATGGCATGATGGTGGGAACGAGCGTTTCCAGCGGCGCCAAGGGCCTTGTGGGCCAGCTTGTGCGGGCAGGGCCGGAAATCAGCTCTCGCCCGTTATAACGGGTGCGGAAGGCGTCGGCGCTGCCGTTCCATCCGGGGTTGCGGTAGAAGATATGCGCGCCGATGACCGCAACGGGCTGGACCGAGGAGGCCCAGTTCGGCCGCACCGCCAGCGTGTGATAGAATGTGGCGGTGCCGACGGGGGCGTAGCTGTCCCCGGCAAGCGCGCGCTGGGCCATGTGCCGGGCGCGCACCCAGGCAACGGTGCTGGGCGACCGGGCCATCGACCCGTCGCAACTGAAGGTAAACTGGCATTTGAAGTCGGTTCGCTCCGATCCCTGATAGACGACGCCGCACACGCTGTCGGGCCAGAGGGGGCTGCGGACGCGGTTCAGCACCACCTGCGCGACGGCGCGCTGGCCCTCGTCCGGTTCGTTGGCGGCCTCATAATAAATGGCGGAGGTGAGGCAGTTGAGCGCGCGATAGCTGTCGAGCGCGGTGATGCCCCTGAAAATAGCGACCGGCGCGACCTGCACCTTGTCGAGCGGGAGGACATGGCTGTCGGTGGAGGTTGGCGCGTCGGGTAGCGGATCGAAGGCGCCTTGTGCGAAGAAGAAGGCGGAGCCGGGGAAATTGTCGCCAGCGACCTCTGCCGGATCGGGATGATCCTGCGCGACCTGCATCAGATCGAGCGAGGCGGCGGGGAGCAGGCGCGGCAGGCCGAGCGTCAGCAGCGCAAGGGCAACCAGTGTCCCGCGTCCCGCCCCTTTATGCCTGCCCGTCATTAAGCCCATTGTCCGCCCGAAGCGGCGCGAAAAGCGCGCCATGCCCGGTCCTTACCGCACAGATGTTGATAGTTCCTCCCCGGATTTCGGCCTGTACCCGGATGGGACATTAACTTTCATGGGCGTTAACGGCGTGGAGGGGGCGATACAACACGCAAAACCGCTGCTTTTCGCTTTGCATCATTCGATTGCTTGGCAAGGCGGCCTGCCCTCCGCTATGCGGGGGCATGCTCATGCAAAAGGATAGTCTGGCGCTGATCGGCAATACGCCGATGGTGCGCCTCGTTGGCCCGTCGGAAGCGACCGGCTGCGACATTTTCGCCAAGTGCGAGTTCGCTAACCCCGGGGCGTCGGTCAAGGACCGCGCGGCGCTGTTCATCGTCAACGATGCCGAGGAGAAAGGGCTGCTGAAGCCCGGCGGCACGATCGTCGAGGGGACGGCGGGCAATACCGGCATTGGCCTGGCGCTGGTCGCCAATGCCAAGGGGTATAAGACGATCATCGTCATGCCCGAGACGCAGAGCCGCGAAAAGATGGATACGCTGCGCGCGCTGGGGGCTGAACTGGTGACGGTGCCGGCCGCACCTTATTCCAACCCCGGCCACTTCGTTCACACATCGCGCCGGATGGCGGAGGAGACGGAGGGGGCGATCTGGGCCAACCAGTTCGACAATATCGCCAACCGAAAGGCGCATATCGTCGGCACGGCGGAGGAAATCTGGACGCAGATGGAGGGCCGGATCGACGGCTTCACCTGTGCGGCGGGAACCGGCGGCACGATTGCGGGCGTGGGGCTGGGGCTGAAAGCGCATGATGAGAATATCACCATCGCCCTGTCCGATCCGCATGGCGCGGCGCTCTATAGCTATTATGCCGAGGGTGAGTTGAAGGCCGAAGGCAGTTCGGTAGCCGAAGGGATCGGTCAGGGACGGATCACCGCCAATCTGGACGGCGCGCCGATCGATACGCAGTTCCGCATCTCCGACGAAGAGGGGCTGGAGTGGGTCCGTCGCCTGCTGGCCGAGGAAGGGCTTTGCCTGGGCCTGTCATCCGGTATCAATGTCGCGGGCGCGGTGGCGCTGGCGAAGCAGTTGGGACCGGGCAAGCGGATCGTGACGATATTGTGCGACACCGGCTTCCGCTATCTGTCGACTTTGTACAACCGCCAGTGGCTCGAATCGAAGGGGTTGACGGTGTTCCCCTGGCTCGCGCAATATGGCTGATCGCAGACATGGGTCGAGGCGGTCGCAATAATAGGGTCACGCATGGCTGAAAGTCCCCGCCGTCAGGAAGGGTTGCAGCGCGTCCAAATAGGATTGACCGGGGTTGCCGGGGTCATCCTGTTGGTGGGTCTTGCCAATATCGTCATCGACAAGGCGCGGGTGGACGACTCTTCGACGCCTCCGCCAGTGGTCGCGACGATCGATGCCAATGCCTCTGCCACGGCGCCGAAAGAGCCGCTGGCGGAACTGGGCGTGCAGCCTGCGCCCGAGCCGGCGCCGGTGGTGCCCGACCTGCTGCCCGATCCCAATCTGGCCAAGCCGATGGATCGTGAAGTCCAGCCTGCCCAACGCTGAACGTGGACCTTTCCTGATAGCGGATAAGCAGGTCGGATGATCGCCGCGGCTCGTCTTTTCCTGATGCTGTTTGTTCCGATGCTGGCGGTGCTGCTGGCCGGGTTGTTTCTTGTCATGCGGACGGGGCAGGTGGACCCTTGGCTTTGGGGGGCGCCTGCCTTTGTCTTTCTGGCGGGGGCGGGGATTTTTGCAGGGCGCGATGTCGCGCTGGCGAGCGCGGTGGGCGCTGTCCTGTGCGTGCTGCTATTTTGTTTTCTGGCTGCCGGGCGATTGCCGATGGGCGGCGCGGCGCTGGGGTTGCTGGCAATCAGTCTCCTGTCCGGACTGGGTGGAGCAATGCTGTGCGTGTCTGCTTTGCGCGGCGCGGCGGGCATGGTGCTGGGATGTGCGGCTTTGCTGTTGTGGCTGGGACCGCGTGATCGGGTGGATGTGTCTGCGGTTCGACCGTCGCTTGCGGTGATGACCGCGCTGCCGTTGTTCTGGGAGGAAGGCGGCATGGCGCGGGTGGATGCGCCGATCATCGCGGTGCTGCGTGCGCGTTTCGACGTTCGGGCTGTCGATACTCTTGCCGATGTGCGGGCGGGGGACAGGCTGATGCTGGCGCAGCCGCGTGATCCGGAGCCTGCGGGGCTGGTGGCGATCGACGCCTGGGTGCGGGCGGGTGGGCATGTGCTGGTGCTGGCCGATTCCCGGCTTGTCTGGCCGTCGCGGTTGCCGATGGGGGATCGGCGGCGTGCGCCGAGTGTCACGGCGCTTGGGCCGCTGCTCGTGCATTGGGGCGTGGAACTGGAGTCGGTGGACGAGGGAGAGGTGCGCCGGTTTTTGCGTGATGGACGGCTGGTCACGACCGTGGCGACGGGGCGGCTGCGGGCTGTTGGGGCGGGTTGTCGCGCGATGGAGGACGGATTGGTTATGCGTTGCGCGGTCGGACGTGGGGTGGCTGTGATCGTGGCCGATGCGGATTTGCTGGACGACCGGCTGTGGCTTGCTGACCCGGCGCGGCCATTGGAGGCGCGGAACTGGGTTGCGGACACGCCGGATCTGATGGCCCAATGGTTGGGTCTGCCCATGCAGGCTGGGCGGCGCTGGCTGCGCAATGGGGTGGTGCTGCGCGATGCAGTTTGCTGGGCGTTGCTGGCCGGGATTGGCTGGGCGGTGATGGGAATGGCCATCGGCAGGGCGCCAAAACAGGTCTTTGGGCGACTTCCCATCCCTGAACCGCCCGGCCAATCCGGCTAAAGTGGGTCTAAAACCCAGAACAAAACAGGATTTCCCTGCTCTACCCAAAAAACTATCTTTCCATGACCCCCGATGCTTGGTAATCAGGCGACATTGGGGTTTCAGGTTGGTCAACGTCCTGTGCGCCGGATTGTAAGCAGCGATTCCGGCGACGGGAGGCCTGCGCCCGGTGAATAGGCGGGGTTGTTCCACCTGTGTCGGACATCATTCTCTATACGGGCAACGCGTGTATCGCGGCGGACGGCAAAGGCCGTTTCGTATTGCCTCTGGAGATGCGTCGGCAGGTCAAGCTGTCCAGCGCAGGCGAGAACAAGCTGTATCTGTCGCTGCACATCGAAAATGGCTGCGCGACCGGTTTTGGCGAATCCCACCGGTCCTTCCTGTTTGCCGAGGTCGAAGCACTGGAGCGTGAGGCGCGCGCCGCCGATCGGCCCTTCAATGGCGATCTGGAGCGCGAACTGCGTCTGGGTATGATCGAGGAGGCGACGTTCGACGAAGGGGGTCGTTTCGCCCTCTCCGCCGACATCAAGGAAGAAATCGGCATCAAGGATACGGCTTTCTTCTACGGCGTGGGTCGTTATTTCCAGATCTGGAAGCCTGAGGCGCTGGTCGAAAGCGCCGATCGCCCGGCGCTGATCCGCAACAAGGTGCGTCGCTGGCTCGACCAGCGCGCGGCGGAGAAGCGCTGATGACCGCGCAAAGCATCGCCCCCCATATTCCCGTCCTTATCGACGAAGTGCTCGACGCCCTCGCCATCAACCCCGGTGAGGTGCATGTCGATGGCACGTTCGGCGCGGGCGGCTATAGCCGCGCGATGGCGGAACGGGGAGCGCGCGTCTTTGCCTTTGATCGCGACCCCGATGCGATCGCCGAAGGGCAGGGCGTGGCGGCCGAACATGGCATCACCCTGATCCATGGCGAATTTTCGCGGATGGAGTCGCTGCTGGCCGACGCTTTGGTCGATGAGGGCATGGACAAGGTGTCGGGCGTCACGCTGGACATCGGCGTATCCTCCATGCAACTCGATCGGGCGGACCGGGGTTTTTCCTTCCAGTCCGATGGCCCGCTGCTGATGACGATGAGCCAGAGCGGCATGAGTGCGGCCGATTTCCTGAACACCGCCGCCGAAGACGATATTGCCGACGTTATCTATCGTTATGGCGAGGAGCCGAAGTCGCGCCGGGTCGCACGGGCGATCGTGGCGGCGCGCCCACTGGAGCGGACGGCGCAACTGGCGACGGTAGTGCGCCGGGCCTTGGGCTATAAGCCGCACGACAAGAAAGACCCGGCGACCCGCGTATTCCAGGCGATCCGCATCCATATCAACCAGGAACTGGAAGAGCTGGAGCGCGGGCTGGAAGCCGCCGAGGCGGTGCTGGAGACGGGCGGTCGGATTGCGATCGTCACCTTCCACAGCCTGGAAGACCGGATCGTGAAGCAGTTCCTGCGCCGCAGAAGCGGCGGAGAGGCCGGCGGGTCGCGCCACCTGCCTGAGCGGGCCGCCGAGGTCGCACCGACTTTCGAGCGGCCCGCAAAGGCGGTGCGCCCGAGCGCTGAGGAACTGGCGCGTAACCCCCGCGCCCGTTCCGCGACGCTGCGTAGTGCCGTCCGTACCGCCAATCCCGTTTCCCGCCCCGATTCCCTCCGATCCGGCCCCCAGAGGAGTGCCCAGTCATGATCGCGGTCAAGCGATTGCAGAGCCTGTTCTGGGTGCTGGTCGTGGCGTTGGGGGCGCTGGGCGCCTATCTCGTTTCGCTGCGTGTTGCGACCGAGCGGAACGAATTGACGCGGGTGCAGGTGCAGATTTCCGCCGCGCGCGCCGACATCCGCTATCTGGAGACGGAGTTCAGCGCTCGGTCCTCCATGCGTCAGTTGGAGCGCTGGAATGTGGATGATTTCCGCTATTCGACGCCCGCCGCCGCGCAATATCTGGAGGGGGAACGGGCGCTCGCTCATCTCGACGGCATCCAGCCCAACGGTCCGGCCTATGTTGCGCCGCCGGTGATGGTGGCGATGGTCGAGACGCCCGCCGACCTGCCGTCTGCGCCGCAGCCTGCGCCGGCTAGCCCCGCCGCGACCCAGATCCGCAGTGACATTGCTATCATCCGGTCCGCCCATGCGCGCGACAATGTGGAAAAGCTGGCGGTTGCCGACAAGCCTTCCAAGCCTTCCAAGCCTGCGAAAAAGGCGAAGGAAAAGGAGGCGCCAGTCGATACGTCGCGTCCCGATCCGCTGGCGCGCCGGGCTGAACGGATGGCGATGCTGGACGCCAAGCTGCTGGATGACAGTACGCTGGGCGACCTGAGCGCCAGGGCTGCGCGCGAAAATCGGAAAAGGGCGCGCTGATGGCGACCGTTATCATCCAGCCCGCTGGTATCCGCGCAGGCGCGCAACGGGTCAATCTGACCGCCATCGCCCATAACCGGCTGATGCTGATCCTGTTGCTGTTCCTGGCGATCACCGCGATCCTGGTGCTGCGCCTGATGTGGGTCGGCGTGTTCGCGAGCAGTGGGCATGGCTCCACAGGCCTTGGCGGGGTGCCTGCGCGCGCCGATATCGTCGATCGGAATGGGGTGCCCCTGGCGCGGACGATGGACGCCTATTCGATCTCGGTTCGTCCGTCGAAGCTGATCGGCGAACCGGCTGAACTGGCGCGCAAGCTGCATGAAATCTTTCCCGACGAACCCGAAGCGGCCTTTTACAAGAAGCTGACTGGCAAGGGCTGGGCCTATCTGCGCCGCCGGGCGCTGCCCGAGGAAGTGGCGGCGGTAAATGCGTTGGGCGAGATCGGCATCGAGTTCCCACGTGAGAAGGAGCGGCTCTATCCCCAGCGGACACTCGCCGCGCATGTGCTGGGCTTTGCGCCGCGTATCGATGGCGAGGGTGGCATGGGTGTGGAGGCTGCGTTCAACGACCGGCTGACCGACCCGGCGACGCTGGGGCAACCCTTTGCCATTTCGATCGACAGCCGGGTGCAGGGCGCGCTGGAGAGCGAGCTTTATGCCCAGATGGTGTCGCAGCGGGCCAAGGGTGCAGGCGGGATCGTGCTGGACGCCAATACTGGCGAAGTCATCGCCATGGCCTCCATTCCCGTGTTTGATCCCAACAAGCTGCAAGGCACTGTGGGCAAGACGTGCAGCGATTCGCCACGCTGCAATCAGATGGTGCAGGCGCGGCTGGAGCTGGGTTCCACTTTCAAGCCGCTATCGATTGGCGTGGCGATGGACCGGGGCGTCGTGACGTCGATGAGCAAGCGCTATGATGCGACCGCGCCATTGCAGGTGGGGCGCTTCCGGATCAAAGATGATCATAGTGCGGGCCGCTGGCTGAATGTGCCCGAGACGCTGGTGCAGAGTTCCAACATCGTGACCGCGCGGATCGCCGACGAAATGGGGGCCGAGCCGCTTCAGACCCTGTTCCGCAGCCTGGAGTTCGATCAGCGTCCCGCGATCGAGTTGAAGGAGCGGGCCAAGGGCATCTGGCCGTCTAGCTGGGGCCGGATTACGACCATGACCGTCGCCTATGGTCATGGTATCGCGGTGACGCCGATGCATCTGGCCAGCGCCTACGCCGCGCTGGTCAATGGTGGCATCTATCGCCCCGCCACGCTCCGCAAGCTGAAAGCCGACGAAGCGCCGCAGGGGCGCCGGGTGTTTTCCGCCGCGACCAGCGCGCGGATGCGGCAACTGTTGCGGATGATCGTTGCGGCGGGTACTGGTCGCAGCGCCGACGCCAAGGGATACCGGGTAGGCGGCAAGACAGGTTCCGCCGAAAAGCCCTTCGAGGGCCGTTACAACAAGAGTTCGCTGGTGACGACGTTCGCCTCCGCCTTTCCAATGGACAATCCGCGCTATGTCGTGCTCGCCATGATGGACGAGCCGAAGGGCAATGCCGAAACGTTCGGACTGCGTACCGCCGCCTGGACGGCGTCGCCGGTGGTCAAGCGGGTGGTTGAGCGGATCGGGCCGATGCTGGGCGTGCTGCCCGACGAGCATCGCGACGTGGAGATTTCCGACCTGATGCCGCTGCTCTGGAAAGCCAAGGGAGAAGAGTGATGCGCCTCGGCGCGATTACGCAGGGATTGGACGCAGAGGTCGCCGCCAAGGGGGGCGACCTTGACGCGCCGGTCACGGGCTTTGCCATCGATAATCGCAAGGTTGCACCCGGTACTGTCTTTGGCGCTTTTCAGGGGCTGCGCGTCAATGGCGAGGACTATATCGCCGACGCCGTGAAGGCGGGAGCCATCGCCGTGGTCGCCCGGCCTGAGGCGAAGGTCGAGGGCGCGATCCACATCGCCCATGCCAATCCCCGCCGTCTGTTCGCTGGGCTGGCCGCGCGTTTCTTTGCACCCTTTCCGGACGTGACGGTGGCGGTGACGGGGACCAACGGCAAGACCTCCACCGTGGAGCTGGCGCGCCAGTTGTGGCGGATGATGGGGGAGAAAGCGGCGTCCATTGGTACGCTAGGGGTCACCACTTCGGTCGATCAGGTGTCGACAGGGCTGACCACGCCGGACATCGTTACCTTCCTGTCCAACATGTCGGGCCTGCGCCGTGAGGGGATCACCCATGCCGCGTTCGAGGCGTCGAGCCATGGGCTGGCGCAATATCGGACCGAGGGGCTGCCGGTGCGCGCCGGAGCCTTCACCAACCTGTCGCGCGATCATCTGGATTACCATGGCGACATGGACAGCTATTTCGATGCCAAGATGCGACTGTTCGACGGGGTCGTTGCCGGGGACGGCGCGGCGGTCGTGTGGGCTGACGACATATGGTCCGCAAAGGTCATCGAACGAGTTACGAAGCGGGGGCTTCGTCTGCTGAGCGTCGGGGTGCAGGGGCAGGCATTGCGCCTGACCAACCGCACCCCGACCCAGTTGGGCCAGACGCTGGAGATCGAGGCGGATGGTAAAGCCTATAAGGTCAACCTGCCGCTGATCGGCGCTTATCAGGCGGCCAATGCGTTGACGGCGGCCGGGCTGATCATCGCCTGCGGTGGCGACACGGCCAGAGTGCTGGAACTGATGGGCCGGGTTCAGCCGGTGCGTGGCCGGCTGGAGCGGGCGGTCATCAGCAAGGCGGGCGCGCCAGTCTATGTCGATTATGCCCATACGCCCGACGGTCTGCGCGCCGCAATCGAGGCGCTGCGACCACATACCAAAGGGCGGTTGATCGCGCTGTTCGGTGCGGGCGGCGATCGCGACACGGGCAAGCGTCCCTTGATGGGCGCGGTGGCGACGGACCTCGCCGATCATGTGATCGTGACCGACGACAATCCGCGATCCGAGGAGCCTTCGATCATTCGCGCGGCGGTGATGGCGGGTGCGCCGGGAGCTGAGGAAATTGGTGGGCGGCGGGCGGCCATCGCTGCGGCTATCGCGCAGGCTGGAGCGGATGACATCGTTCTGCTGGCGGGCAAGGGGCATGAGCAGGGTCAGATCATCGGTGACCGTGTGCTGCCGTTCGATGATGTGACGGTGGCGCGGGAGTGCGCCGGTTGAGGTTTGCAGCAATCCTTGCCGTTCGGTTCGAGCGCGTCGAGAACCGGCTTTATAAATCGATGCATGCTTCTCGACTTCGTTCGAAGCGAACGGAGGCAGGGCTGTGATGGCTGACCTTTGGACCTCTGAGGAAATCGCCAAGGCTACCGGCGGCAGCGTGTCTGCCGCCTTTGCCGTTTCTGGGGTAGCCTTCGACAGTCGGGAAGTAAGCGATGGTGACCTGTTCATAGCAATGAAGGGTGAGGCGACCGATGGGCATCGCTTCGTCGACAAGGCGTTCGCGCAGGGGGCAGCGGGCGCGATCGTGAGCGAGGCGGTCGAGTATCCGCATGTGCTGGTCGCCGATACCACGCGGGCGCTGGAAGCGCTGGGCGAGGCGTCGCGGGCGCGCATGATGGGCAAAGTCATCGGCGTTACCGGATCGGTCGGCAAGACGGGCACCAAGGAAGCGTTGTTTCAGGCGCTGGAGCGGTCCAATCCGGGGGCGGTGCATCGGTCGGTCAAAAGCTACAATAACCATGTCGGCGTGCCCTTGAGCCTCGCCCGGATGCCGCGGGGGAGCGCGTTCGGCGTGTTCGAGATGGGGATGAACCATGAGGGCGAACTATCGGTGCTGACTCAGATGGTGCGGCCAGATGTCGCAATCGTCACCGCGATTGCACCGGCGCACATCGAGTTTTTCGGCACCGAAGCGGCCATCGCGCAGGCCAAGGCCGAGATTTTCGAGGGGCTGGAGTCGGGCGGCACGGCGATCATCCCCTATGACAGCCCACATGTGGAGACGCTTTACGCCAAGGCCAGCGCCTATGCGGAGCGCGTGCTGACATTCGGGCTGGAAGAGGGCGCGGATGTGCGCGCGACAGAAGCTGTGTCTGCATCCAATGGCGGAACGCTGGTGACGGCCAGCCTGCCGGATGCTGAATTATGTTTCACCGTGGCCGCGCCGGGCGATCATTGGGTGTCCAATGCGCTGGCCGTGCTGGCGGCGGTCGATGCGGCTGGTGGTGATCTGGCGGCGGCGGGGCTGGCGCTGGCGGAGATGCCGGGGCTGCCCGGACGCGGCGAGCGGTGCATATTGGCGGTCGAGGGTGGGCAAGCCCTGTTGATCGACGAAAGCTATAACGCCAATCCGCTGTCCATGGCGGCGACGTTGAAGCAACTGGGCCGCGAGGAGGCTGACCGCCGGATCGCCGTGCTGGGCGCGATGCGCGAACTGGGGCATCTGAGCGACGACCTTCATGCCGGGCTGGCCGCGCCGCTGGGCGAAGGGCAGGTCGATTATGCGATATTGGTGGGTGAGGAGATGGCGCCGCTGGCCAGCGCGCTGAAGGGTGTGATGGCGTTCGATCATGTTGCCGACGCTGCCGCCGCCACAGGGTTGCTGGAGGCGGAGGTGCGCGCAGGCGACGCCATCTTGATAAAGGGATCTAACGGGGTGGGACTGTCGCGGACGGTTGCCGCCCTGAGCGCCAGAGCGCGCAGGAAAGAGACGGAATAATGTTATACTGGCTGGCGCAAACGCTGGATTTCGCGGGGATTTTCAACCTCGTCCGCTATTTGAGCTTTCGCACTGGCGCGGCGATCGCGACCGCGCTGCTGATCGGACTGGTGATCGGTCCAAAGTTCATTGGCTGGCTGCGGGTGCGGCAGGGCAAGGGGCAACCGATCCGCGACGACGGGCCGCAAAGCCATCTGGCCAAGCGCGGTACGCCGACCATGGGCGGCCTGATGATCCTGACCGCGATGGTATCGTCCGTGCTGCTGTGGATGGACCTGTCGTCCATCTATATCTGGGCCTGCATCTTTGTGACGTTGGGGTTCGGGGCGATCGGGTTTCTGGACGATTATGACAAGGTGACGAAGGCCAGCCACAAGGGGCTGTCGGGCAAGCTGCGGCTGTTCTTCGAATTCCTGATCGCGGGCGTCGCGGCATGGATGATCGTTCAGCAGAACGGCACCGCCCTGTACGTGCCCTTCTGGAATGGGCCGGCGATCAATCTTGGTCCCTTCTACTTCATATTTGCCGCCTTCGTGATCGTGGCGTTCGGCAATGCGGTGAACCTGACCGATGGGCTGGACGGGCTGGCGACCATGCCGGTGATTATCGCCAGCCTGGCGTTCATGCTGATCGTCTATCTGGTGGGGCGCGCGGATTTCGCGGACTATCTGGGCATTCCGCATGTGCCGGGGGCGGGTGATCTGACCATATTATGCGGCGCGATCGTGGGAGCGGGGCTGGCCTTCCTGTGGTTCAACGCGCCGCCCGCCGCCGTGTTCATGGGCGATACCGGCAGTCTGGCACTGGGTGGGACGATCGGCGTGATCGCTGTCAGCGCGCATCATGAGATCGTGCTGGGCATCATAGGCGGCCTGTTCGTGGTCGAAGCGATGAGCGTCATCATCCAGGTCTTTTTCTACAAGCGGACCGGCAAACGGGTGTTCAAGATGGCCCCGATCCACCATCATTTCGAGCAGATCGGCTGGGCGGAGCCTACCGTCGTCATCCGTTTCTGGATCATATCCTTTGTGCTGGCGCTGGCCGGCCTTGCCACATTGAAGCTGAGGTAAGGGCATGGGGATCGTTTCGAACGTCTTTGCGGGAAAGACCTATGCGGTGCTGGGGCTGGCGCGGTCGGGCCTTGCCACCGTCGAGACGCTGGCGGCAAGCGGCGCGCGGGTCGTCGCCTGGGATAATCGCGAAGAGGCGCGGGAGGCGGCGGTGGACGCTGTCATGGAGATATCGACCCGGACTGACGGCGATGTCACGTTGGAAATCGGCGATCCGATGGAGATCGACCTCGCCGGGTTTGACGGCGTGGTCGTGTCGCCGGGGGTGCCGCTCAATCGCCATCCGATTGCCCAGAGGGCGAAGCTGGCGGGCGTGCCGGTCATCGGCGACATTGAACTGTTTGCACTAGCCCGCCCGACGCTGCCGCCGCATAAGGTGGTCGGCATCACCGGCACCAACGGCAAGTCGACCACGACGGCGTTGATCCATCACATCATCGAGCAAGCGGGCTATCCCACACGCATGGGCGGCAATATCGGGCTGCCGATTTTGGGGCAGGAGCCACTGGAGCCGAACCTGCATGGCGTGGGCGTCTATGTGCTGGAACTGTCGAGCTATCAGATCGACCTGACGCAGAGCCTGGATTGCGATGTCGCGGTGCTGTTGAACATCACGCCCGATCATCTGGATCGCTATAGCGGGTTTGAGGGCTATGTGGCGTCGAAGGCGCGGTTGTTTGCGATGCAGTCGGCGGATCATGTCGCGGTGATTGCGACCGAGGATGCGTCGAGCCGGGCGATTGCCCAAGGGGCTGTTGGTGCCCGCGTTGAAGTGAAGGCGGCGGATATTGATCCGGTCGCGCAGGCTGGCTGGCCCGCCTTGCAGGGGCCGCATAATGCCCAGAACGCAGCGGTCGCCATTGCCGTGGCGCAGGCTCTGGGGATCGATGAGGAGACGACGCTGAACGCGCTGGCCAGCTACGCCAGCCTGCCGCATCGGATGCAGCGGGTGGCGGAGCGAAACGGCGTCCTGTACGTCAACGACAGCAAGGCGACCAATCCTGCCTCTACCGCGCCCGCGCTGGCCGCTTGGCCGCCGGTCGAGGGTAAGCCGCGCATCCATTGGATCGTCGGTGGTCTGGCCAAGAGCGACAATCTGGACGAGTGCTTGGCCCAGTTCGGCAACGTCGCCCATGCCTATACGATCGGTGAAGCGGGGCATATGTTCGCCGACCTGCTGCGCCCGCATATGGCGGTGGATGACAGCGAAATGCTATCGGCCGCCGTCCGCCGGGCCGCGCGCATCGCACAGCCCGGCGATGTGGTGCTGTTGTCGCCCGCTTGCGCGAGTTTCGACCAGTTTCGCGATTTCGAGGCGCGGGGCGATGCCTTTGCCGCTGCCGTTGAGGCATTGGGGGACGTATGAAGAGTGGTGGGGGGCCAGATAGCGCGCGCACGCGGATGACGAAAGCCGGAGAACTGGTGAAGGGCTTTCGCAACAGCACGGTGCCGCGCGAGCGAACGGCGCTGGCCATCTGGTTCTGGGAAATCGACCGCGTGCTGCTGTCGCTGATCGTCGTGCTGATGGCGATCGGGCTGGTTGCTGTTGCTGCCGCCTCTCCGGTCGCGGCGATCGACCGGTCGACCGCGCATGTGGCCGTCAATCCGCTCATCTATTTTTATCGCCAGTTGATCTGGGTGTTGATCGGCCTGCCGGTGATGCTGGTCATCTCCATGCTGCCGCGCACACAGGCGCGGCGGCTGGCAATGATCGGTGCGGCCTTCTTCTTCGTCATGCTGTTGCTGGTGCCGTTGCTGGGTTCCACCATCAACGGGGCGAAGCGCTGGATCGACCTGCCGGGGATGCGGTTTCAGCCCTCGGAGTTTCTGAAGCCGGTTTTTGTCGTCACAACGGCCTGGTTGCTGTCGCTGCGGGGAGGGCGGGACGCGAACCTGCCCGTCATTCCGCTGACCGGAGTGATGACCTTGCTGATCGCGGTGCTGCTGATGCGGCAGCCCGACTTTGGCCAGACGGTGATCTTTGCTGCCTGCTGGGCGACGCTGCTGCTGCTGTCGGGCGTGTCGATGCGGGCGATCGGGGCGCTGGGCGTCGCGGCGCTGGGGGCGCTGGTCGCGGCCTATATGTTCTATGAGAACGGGCGGCAGCGGATCAACGATTTCCTTGGGATCGGCGTCAGCCATGATAGCGGACCGGACCAGACGGACCTTGCGTTTCGCACCATCACCAATGGCGGCTTTACCGGGGTGGGGCCGGGCGGCGGGCAGCAGAAGTTCCGCCTGCCTGAAGCGCATACCGACTATATCTTCTCTGTCATCGGCGAGGAGTTCGGGCTGCTGGCCTGTATCGCCATCGTCTTCGTCTATCTTGCCATCATCGTGCGCGTGTTGCTGCGCCTGCTGGACGAGGAGGATAATTTCACCATCCTGGCCGCGGCAGGCCTGACGACCGAGTTCGGGTTGCAGGCGATCATCAACATGGGCGTCAATGCCCAGATTTTTCCGTCCAAGGGCATGACGCTGCCCTTTATCAGCTACGGTGGCTCCTCTATGCTGGCGCTTTGTATCGGCGTCGGCCTGTTGCTCGCATTCACGCGACGCAACCCCTTCATGGGTCGGCATACAGTCGTCAAATGGAGTGGTCGATGAGTATTTCCCGTCACTTCGTTCTCGCCGCCGGCGGAACGGGTGGTCATATGATTCCGGCCCACGCGGTGGCGGAAGAACTGATGGCGCGCGGCCATCATGTCGCACTGGTCACGGACGAGCGGGGGGCGAAGATCCCCGGCATCTTCGAAAAGGCGCAGGTGCATATGCTGCCTGCGGGCCGCATGACCGGTAATCCCAAAAGCTGGCTGCCCGCGGCCAAGGGCATATTGGCAGGCCGTGCCATGGCGCGGCGGCTGAACGAGACGTTCCGTCCGACCGCCGTTGTGGGCTTTGGCGGCTATCCGGCGATGCCCGCGCTGCTGGGCGCGCTGGCCGATGGGATTCCGACCGCGATCCATGAGCAGAATGCGGTGCTGGGCCGGGTCAATCGCCTGTTGGCGAGCCGGGTAAATGCGATTGCCACCGCCTATCCGGTGATCGAGCGGTTGAAGGACAGCTATGCCGACAAGGTGCATCTGGTCGGCAATCCGGTGCGCGAAGAGGTGAAGGCGTTGCGCGAGGAAGAATTTCCGGCGCTGACCGATGAGAGCGTGTTCCGCGTGCTGGTGACGGGCGGGAGTCAGGGCGCGAGCATATTGTCGACCGTTGTGCCCGAGGGGCTGTCGATGCTGCCGCTGAGTCTGCGCCGCCGGTTGCAGGTGACGCAGCAGTGCCGGGCCGAGGATATCGAGCGGGTGCGCGCGACCTATGCATCGATGGAAATCCCGGCTGATCTGGCGACCTATTTCAATGACGTGCCCGAGAAGCTGGGCTGGTCGCATCTGGTGATCGCGCGAGCAGGAGCTTCGACGCTGGCGGAACTGACCTGCGCAGGGCGGCCCGCGATACTGGTGCCGTTGCCGAGCGCGATGGATGACCACCAGACCGCCAATGTGCGCGAAATGGTGGAGGCGGGCGGGGCGCGTTCCATCCCGCAATCGCAATTTACGGCGGTGGAACTGGCCAAGCAGATTCAGAAAATGGCGATCGAACCCGGCGCATTACAGAATGCGGCCAAGCGGGCGCGGGCCTGTGGGCGGCCCGATGCGGCGCGCGACATGGCCGACCTGCTGGAAAGCATCGGCAAGGCGCCGATCATGAATGACCCTGTCAAGGTGACGCCACCGCCCTCCAATCTCAATCTTCAGGGAGTTCCCGCATGAAGGGCGTCGGCACCGACATCGGCACTATTCATTTCATCGGCATCGGCGGCATCGGCATGTCCGGCATTGCCGAAGTAATGCACAATCTGGGCTATGTGGTTCAGGGCAGCGATGTGGCCGAGGGCTATGTGGTCGAGGGGCTGCGAACCAAGGGCATCAAGGTGATGATCGGCCACAACGCCGAAAATCTGGGCGATGCGGCGGTGGTGGTCACATCGACCGCGATCAAGCGCGGCAACCCGGAGGTCGAGCTGGCGCTGGAGAACCGGGTGCCCGTCATTCGCCGGGCGGAGATGCTGGCGGAACTCATGCGCCTGAAATCCACCGTCGCGATTGCCGGGACGCATGGCAAGACGACGACGACATCCATGGTCGCGGCGTTGCTGGATGCCGGCGGGGTTGATCCGACGGTCATCAATGGCGGCATCATCAACAGCTATGGCTCCAACGCGCGGCTGGGCAATAGCGACTGGATGGTGGTCGAGGCGGACGAGAGCGACGGCAGCTTCCTGCGGCTGGATGGGACGATTGTGGTCGTCACCAATATCGATCCTGAGCATCTGGACCATTATGGCAGTTTCGACCGGGTGAAGGACGCCTTTGTCGAATTTGTCGGCAATGTGCCCTTCTATGGCGCAGCGATCGTGTGTCTGGATCACCCGGAGGTGCAGGCGATCCTGCCGCGCGTGCAGGACCGGCGGATCGTCACTTACGGGTTCTCGGCGCAGGCGGATATTCGCGGTGAAAATGTCGTGTCCTTCCCCGGCGGCAATCGCTTCGACGTTCAGGTGCGTGAGCGCGACGGCCATACACGGCGGATCGAAGGGATCGAGATGCCGATGCCGGGTCGGCACAATGTGCTGAATGCGATGGCCGCGATCGGCGTGGCGCTGCACATGGGCATTGACGACACGACGATTCAGACGGGTTTTGCCAAGTTCGGCGGGGTGAAGCGGCGTTTTACCAAGGTTGGGGAAATCCCGGCGGGTGTGGGTTTTGCGACCGTCATCGACGATTATGGTCATCATCCGGTGGAGATAAAGGCCGTACTGGCGGCGGCGCGCGAAGGGGCACGCGGGCGAGTGATCGCGGTCGTCCAGCCGCATCGCTTCACGCGGCTGCATGACCTGATGGATGAGTTCCAGCAGGCCTTCAATGATGCCGACATCGTCTATGCCGCGCCAGTCTATACGGCGGGCGAGCAACCGATCGAAGGTGTGGACAGCGCCGCGCTGGTCGCGGGGCTGAAGCGTCGCGGGCATCGTGCCGCTGCGACGGTTGATGGCGCGGATGAACTGGCCAGCATTCTGGCGAGCGATATTCAGGCGGATGACATGGTCATCTGTCTGGGCGCGGGCGACATCACCAAATGGGCGGCGGGGCTGGCCAAGGCTGTGTCTGCCAAGGCGAAGGAAGCCGCGTGAGCGCATCTGCGCCTTCCGTTGCAGTCTCCACCGACTTGCCGCCGGTGCGTGGCAAACTGACGCCGCGCGCGCCATTGGCGCCGCTGGTATGGTTCAAAAGTGGCGGGGCGGCGCAATGGCTGTTCGAGCCGAAGGATGCGGACGATCTGGCCGATTTCCTGCGCGCGCTCGATTCGGCGGTGCCGGTGATGGCGCTGGGGCTGGGGTCCAACCTGATCGTGCGCGATGGCGGCGTGCCGGGCGTGGTCGTGCGGCTGGGTAAGGCTTTCGCCAAGGTCGAGGCGATTGATGCGGCCGCACTGCGGTGTGGCGGTGGAGCCTCGGGCATTCTTGTCTCCTCGACCGCGCGGGATGCGGGGGTCGCGGGACTGGAGTTTTTGCGGTCGATCCCCGGTACGGTCGGCGGCTTTGTGCGGATGAACGGCGGCGCCTATGGGCGCGAGACGGGCGACATACTGGTCGAGTGCGATGTGGTGCTGCGCTCGGGCGAGGTGGTGACGCTGGACGCTGCGGCGCTAGGCTATAGCTATCGTCACAGTAGGCTGCCCGAGGGCGCGGTGGTGGTGAGTGCGACTTTCCGGGGGCAGCCGGGTGAGTCGACCGCAATCCAAGCCGAGATGGATCGCATCGCTGCTGCGCGTGAGGAAAGTCAGCCGCTGCGGAGCAAGACGGGCGGCTCCACCTTCAAGAACCCGAATGGGCACAAGGCCTGGGCGCTGGTGGACGAGGCGGGCTGTCGCGGGCTGGCGCTGGGCGGCGCGCAGGTGTCGGAAAAACATACCAACTTCCTGCTCAATCTGGGCGAGGCGACCAGCGCGGATATCGAGGCGCTGGGCGAGGAAGTCAGGCGACGGGTGAAGGACAAGAGCGGCGTGGAACTGGAGTGGGAAATTCAGCGGGTTGGCGTCCAATCGGGAGCGATGCAATGAGTCGTGGTCCCTGGCATGTCGCCGTGCTGATGGGCGGATGGTCGTCCGAGCGTCCTGTTTCGCTCTCCAGTGGAGAGGGGATCGCCAAGGCGCTGGAATCGCGCGGGCATCGCGTCACGCGGATTGACATGGATCGCGATGTCGCCGCGCGGCTAGCCGAGGCGAAGGCGGATGTGGTGTTCAATGCGCTGCATGGCGTGCCCGGCGAGGATGGCACGGTGCAGGGGATGATGGACCTGATGGGCCTGACCTATACGCATAGCGGCCTGGCGACGTCGGTGATCGCCATCGACAAGCAACTGACCAAGCAGGCGCTGGTGCCGCATGGCGTACCAATGCCCGGCGGGCTGATCGTGGAGAGTAAGAGCCTGTTCGCGGGCGACCCGCTGCCACGCCCTTATGTGCTCAAGCCTGTGAACGAGGGTAGCTCGGTCGGCGTTGCGATCGTCACCGAGGAAGGCAATTATGGTTCGCCCATTGGTCGCGATGTCGAAGGGCCGTGGCTGCATTTCGACGAATTGCTGGCCGAACCCTATATCCGCGGGCGCGAACTGACGACGGCGGTATTGGGTAGCGAGGCGTTGTTGGTGACGGAATTGCGGCCCAAGAGCGGCTTTTACGATTTCGACGCCAAATATACGGACGGCATGACCGACCATATCTGTCCGGCCGACATTCCCGACGAGATTACGGCGGCGTGCAAGGCGATTGCGCTGCGCTCGCACCAGTTGCTGGGCTGCAAGGGGGCGTCGCGGTCGGACTTTCGCTGGGATGATACACAGGGGATAGAGGGGCTGTTCCTGCTGGAGGTCAATACCCAGCCGGGGATGACACCGCTCAGCCTTGTGCCCGAACAGGCGGCGAAGCTGGGGATTGCCTATGCCGAGCTGGTCGAGCGGATCGTCGAGGATGCGTTGGGGGGGAAGACGGCATGACGGAAGCCAGGATCAGGCGCGGCGGCACCGCCCGCCTCAGCACGCCGCGCAAGGGCGGCGCGCGCAACAGCCGCGGCAAGGTGATGAAACGCCAGTCCTGGCTGGACCGCGCGATTGAGGTGCTCCCGGTCAGCGAGGCGACGGTCCAGCGCATGGCAAGCTGGGCCATCGTCGGCGTGGTCGGCGGGGTTGCGGTGGGGGCCGCGATCATCATGGGGCTACCCGGCATGGCGCAGGCTGAGGCGGCGAAGCTGGCGTCGCGCGCGGGATTCGAAGTGGCGAAGGTCGAGGTGCGCGGGGTTGAGCGCATGGACGAACTGCCCGTCTATAACATCGCGCTGGGGCAGGTAGACCGCTCCATGCTGGCGCTGGACCTGACCAAAGTACGCGGCGAGATGCTGAAGCTGGGCTGGGTCAAGGATGCGCGGATTTCCCGTCGTCTGCCCGATACGCTGGTGGTCGACATCGTCGAGCGCGAGCCAGTGGCGGTGTGGCAGCATGATGGCCAGTTGCATCTGATCGACGTGGGCGGCGCAGTGCTGCAATCGGTATCGACGAGCGCTATGCCCGATCTGCCGCTGGTGGTGGGGCCGAACGCCAATCAGCAGACGGCGGGCCTCAACCGGCTGATGGAAAATGCGCCTGCGCTCAAGCCGATGCTGGCGGGCGCGACCTGGGTCGGGAACCGGCGCTGGGACTTGCGCTTTCAGTCGGGTGAGACGCTTTCCTTGCCCGAAGGCGACAAGGCATCGGCGGGCGCGCTGGTCAATTTTGCGCGGATGGACGGGGTCAATCGCCTGTTGGGGCGGGGGATCGTGAAGTTCGACATGCGCGATCCCGACCGGTTCGTGCTGCGCTTGCCGCAGGAGCGGAAGACGTCGGATGACGGCGAGGGGGCGAAAGCCGCCGTGTCGGAGACCGCCTCAGAGACTGCCAAGGAAGGTTGATCCCATGGCACCACCCAAGGTCGACAAGCTGATTACCGCGATCGACGTTGGATCGTGGAAAGTGTCTGCGCTGATCGCCGGGCGGATGGAGAATGGCGAACTCGCTATTCTGGGCACCGGCCAGCGGGAGAGCCGCGGCGTGCGGCGTGGCTTCATTGCCGACATGGAACGCACCGAACTGGCCGTGCGCGAGACGGTGGAGCAGGCCGAGCGGGTGGCGGGCACCAATATCGAGGATGTGTGGGTCAGCTTTTCGGGCGGAAGTCTGGTGAGTGATGTGGTGACGGTCGAGCGCGACATGGGTGGCGACCGGGTCGAGCAGGCCGATATTGATGAGTTGCTGGCGACGGGACAGCAGGGAATCGATCCCGATGGCCGGGTCGTGCTCCACGCGCAGCCGACCTGCTTCACGTTGAATGGGCGGATCGGCGTGAAGAAACCGCTGGGGATGCACGCCGATTTGCTGGGCGTCGATATTCATGTCGTGCTGGCTGATGGGGCGCCGCTGGCGAACCTCGACCTGTGTGTGCGGGGGGCGTATCTGAACGTCAATTCGATTGTCGCTTCGCCGATTGCGACGGGTCTTGCCTGTCTGTCGGAAGAAGAGCGTGATTTGGGCGTGGCGCTGGTTGAACTGGGCGCGGGCGTCACCAATGTGTCGCTTTACGCGGGCGGGATGCTGGTGGGACTGCATAGCATTCCCATCGGCGCGTCTGATATTACCGACGACATCGCCTCTGCTTTTGGTATTCGCCGCAGTCAGGCGGAGCGGATCAAATGCTTCTATGGCTCGGCCATGCAGTCGCGCCGGGATTTCCGCGAGATGATCGAGATTGCGCCGGTCGCGGGCGAGCCGCTGGCTGCGGGGCAGGCGGCTGGTCCCAATGCGGAAGGCGGGCGGATCACGCGCGCGGCGCTGGTCGGCGTGATTTGCGAGCGGCTCAATCAGTTGATGACCGAAGTGAATGCGACCCTCGCGGGCATGGGGTTCAATTCACCCACCGGGCGGCAGGTCGTGTTGACCGGCGGCGGCGCGGAATTGAAGGGCATTGCCGATTATGCGCAGGGTGCGCTGGGCAGGGCAGTGCGGATCGGGCGGCCCCGTGGGCTGGCCGCGATGCCGGAGGCGCATAGCGGTCCGGCCTTTGCGACACTGGCTGGTTTGGCGCTTTATGGCGCGTCCAACCCGGTTGATCTCCGCACGATGGCGCCCCCGGCGCAGACAGTGCATCGTGTCGGCGCTCCATTATGGTGGCAAAGAATGATGAAGGCAATGAAGGCCAACTATTGACGAGTTGACCGGCCCGCGAAATTAGCGCGTGAATTGTGTAATTGGATCGTGCATTAACTAATAGTGACAGTTTCGCTTCAGGTGATCGAAGCTGAGGGAGCAGAATATATGAGCATCGAGATCAGCCCGCCGCATGTGGACGAACTGAAGCCTCGTATCGCGGTGATCGGCGTGGGCGGTGCGGGCGGCAACGCGATCGCCAATATGATCGCCGCCAATGTGGAGGGCGTGGATTTCATCGTCGCCAATACCGACGCGCAGGCGCTCAATGCCTCGCCGGCAGAGCGTCGCATCCAGCTTGGCCCGCAGATTACCGAGGGTCTGGGCGCTGGATCGCGGCCCGAAATCGGCAAGGCTGCGGCGGAAGAGACGATCGTTTCGGTCGAGCAGGCGCTGGAAGGCGCGCATATGTGCTTCATCGCAGCGGGCATGGGCGGCGGCACCGGCACTGGCGCGGCCCCGGTCATCGCCAAGGCGGCGCGCGATCGCGGCATCCTGACCGTGGGCGTCGTGACCAAGCCCTTCACCTTCGAGGGCAACCGGCGGATGCGGTCTGCGGACGCGGGGATCGAGGAACTGCAAAAGCATGTCGATACGCTGATCGTCATCCCGAACCAGAATCTGTTCCTGATCGCCAATCCGAACACCACCTTCAAGGAAGCCTTCCAGATGGCGGACGAGGTGTTGCAGCAGGGCGTGCGCGGCATCACCGACCTGATGGTCATGCCCGGCCTCATCAACCTGGATTTCGCCGACGTCCGTTCGGTGATGGGCGAGATGGGCAAGGCGATGATGGGCACTGGCGAGGCTGAAGGCGATGGTCGTGCGTTGCAGGCCGCCGAGAAGGCGATCGCCAACCCTCTGCTGGACGGCGTGTCGATGCGCGGCGCAAAGGGCGTTATCGTCTCCATCGTCGGCGGCGAAGATATGCGCCTGATGGAAGTGGACGAGGCCGCGAACCATATTCGCGACCTGGTGGACCCGGACGCGAACATCATCTGGGGTTCGGCATTCAACGACAATCTCAACGGCAAGATCCGCGTGTCTGTCGTCGCTACCGGTATCGACAATGAGCCGGGTACGGCTGCCGCGCCGATCACCCAGCCGTTCAGCTTTGCGAGCCGCCCGTCGGTGTCCGTGCCGCAGACGCCCAAGCCCGCCGTTGTCGCGCCCGCACCGGTCCCGGTCGTGGTGCAAGAGGAAGAGCCGCTGGAACTGGATGTGCCGGAGGCACCACCTGCCGTGACGCCTGCGCCGGTTGCCGCTGCGCCTGCGCCGCTCAGCCCGCCCAAGCCCGCCGCCATCTTCTCCGACACGGGTGATGACGAATTGTTGTTGGGCGAGGAAAGCGCTGAGGCGCCTGCGCCTGCGCCGATCGCAAAGGCCGAACCGGCACCGAAGCCTGCTGCTGGCGGTACGCTGTTCGAACGGATGGCTGGCCTGACGCGTGGCGCTGACAAGGCGGCTGCTGACGCGGAAGATGGTAAGGGCGGGGTCGACATCCCGCGCTTCCTCAATCGTCAGAGCAACCAGTAAGATACTCGATCAAATGGCGATAGCCGCCGTTCGTGCTCCATCCGGCGCGGACAGCGGACGTCATGGCGCATCGGCGGCGTCGGGCAATTTCCCATTCACGTCGCTGATTGCTAAGGGCGTTTCGTGACATATCGACCCTATTGGATTCTCGCCCCGCTGATCCTCGCGGGCATCGCACCTTTTCAGACCGGTCATGCCCAGACCAGCCAGGCCGACCTCGTTCGCCCGTTGGGTGCGGCTGATCTCAACAGCAATCTGGCGCGTCTCGCTTCCAACCCCCGTGACGTTAATGCGCTGATCGGTGCAGGGGAGGCGGCGTTGGCTCTGGACGACCCGCGCGCGGCCGCGGGCTTTTTCGCGCGGGCGGATGCGATCCAGAGCGGCAATGGCCGGATCAAGGCCGGGCTGGGCCGGGTCATGGTCAAGCTTCAAAATCCGGCGGAGGCGCTGCGCCTTTTCGATCAGGCGACGCGGATGGGCTATCCCGACAGCAGTTTCCTGAGCGATCGGGGGTTGGCGCGCGACATGACCGGCGATCAGGCCAATGCCCAGCGCGATTATCAGGCGGCGCTGGCGAAGACGCCTGAAGACCCGGAACTGCTGCGCCGCTATGCTGCGTCACTGGGTATTTCGGGCCAGATCGAGGCGTCGGACAATGTGCTGAAACCACTGCTCTACAAGAGCGATCGGGCGGCATGGCGCTATCGTGCCTTCATTCTGGCGATGAACAACAAGCAGAACGATGCGAAGAAGATTGCCGAGCAGACTTTGCCTGCCCCGATGGTCGCGAGCCTGACTCCCTATATGCAGAAGATGCCCTATCTGACCCCGGCGCAGAAGGCGGCGGCTGTGCATTTCGGGCATTTTCCTACCACGGTTGGTACGACGATCGCGGCGGTGGTGCCGACTGCGCCTGCAGCCGGAGTGTCCGGGGCGAATGTAGGGGGGGTTGCACAGGCGCAACCGGCAGCGGGCGTGCAACTGGCTGCGCGGGAAGCATCGTCCACGAGGCGGCGTGATCGCACGGCGCGGCAGGTGCAGGAGGCGCCGGTTCGTAACCCGGCGCAGGCCACCGGCCGAGCGGTCGCGACAGGCAGTGCGACGGCACCTGTAATGGTGCAGCCGTTGCCCGGTGCAGCCAATTCTGCCGTGCGTGCCGCGGACGTGAGGGGTAGAGCGTCCCGACGCGGTGCGGCGGTGACCGTGCAGCCGACACCCGCAGCGCCAATGATACCGGCGACGCAAGGTAACGAAAAGCCATCGCAATCGGTCGCTACCACGCCTGCCAATCCAGTGGTGCAGCCATTGCCGAATGCTGCGCGCGCCGACGTTCAGGTGGCGCGCGCACGGGCCACGCCGCCTGTTTCTGGCGCGCCTTCGCCGCCAGCATCCACGCAATCGGTTCCTGCGCAGAGCGCTCCGTCGCCCGCCGCATCCCAGCCAACGCCTTCCCAGTCGGCTGCCCGAACAATCGCGCCGGTGCAGGGACCACCCGCACCGGGTTTCGAGACTTTGGATGACAGGGGCAGCACAACGCCTCCGGTGTCGACTGCTTCTGCACCGGTGCAGCGGGCTGAGGTGGCTTCGGCGCCTGCTCCCGCTGCGTCCCAGCCCGCGCCGACGGCGATGGCATCTGCTCCAACGCCAGCTCCGTCGCCGCCCGCGCCCGATCCGGCGGCGACCCGCACACTTGCTGACATTATTCGCGCGATCGACGTGCCAGACAGCGAACGGCAGCCTTCTGTCGCGGCTGTTGATCTGGCCGAGATTGAAGCGCTTCAGGCTGCGCGACGGGCCACGCGTCAGGCGGCGGCAGACAAGGTGAAGAAGGCGGCTGCGGCCAAGGCTAAGGCAGAGGCGGACGCCAAGGCGAAGGCGGAAGCTGCCGAAAAGGCGCGGCTGGCGGCCAATCCATCGCGCAACTGGCTGCAAATCGCCACGGGCGCCAACAAGGGCGCGCTGAGTTTTACGCTGAATGGGTTACGCAAGAAATACCCCGAACTGGCGCCGCAGGATGCGTGGATCGCCAGTTGGGGTCGGACCAACCGGCTGGTTGTGGGGCCATTCCCCAGCTTCGCCCGCGCACAGGCGCTGGAGAAGTCATTGAAGGCGGACGGGGCGGATGTGTTCGCGTGGAAGAGTGACGTGGGCGAGGATGTGACTCGTCTTAAGTGACCGGGCGGGGGAAGCCCATTTCCCGTCCCTGCAAAAGCCGTTAGAGGGCAGGCCCATGACCGACTATGCCCCCTATGCCTGCTTCCCCGATCGTAGCCGAGGCCGCCTTCATGCCGAGGCAGGCGGGGAGACGCGTGGGCCACGCGACGCGTTCCAGCGGGATCGGGACCGGATCATCCATTCGATTTCCTTCCGCCGGTTGCGGCATAAGACGCAGGTGTTCGTGTCGCCAGATGGCGATCATTACCGCGTTCGCCTGACCCATAGCCTGGAGGTAGCGCAGATCGGGCGCACGATTGCGCGGACGTTGGGGCTGAATGAAGATCTGACCGAGGCGCTGTGCCTGGCACATGATATCGGCCATCCGCCCTTTGGTCATGCGGGCGAGGATGCGCTGGAGGCGGCGCTGGAGGGACAGGGCGGGTTCGATCATAATGCCCAGACATTGCGGACGCTCATGCTGCTGGATTCGCCCTATCCGCGCTTTCGCGGGCTTAATTTAAGCTGGGATATGCTGGAGGGGCTGGCGAAACATAATGGACCGGTCGCGCGTCCGGGCTGGGCGATGCGCCAAGTCGATGCGCTGTTTCCGATGGACCTGCATAGCTGGCCTTCGCTGGAGGCGCAGGTCGCGGCGCTGGCGGACGACATCGCCTATGATAATCACGACATTGATGATGGGTTGCGCGCGGGGCTGCTGACGCTCGATCAGCTATTGAGCGTGCCGTTGGTCGCGCAGTGCTGGGAGCGGGTGGTAGCTCGCTATCCCGATGTCGCGCCGGATAAGTTGTTGCGCGAACTGGTGCGCGAGCAGATCGGCCATATGGCGAACGACCTGATCGCCACGACCCGCGCCAACATAGAGGCGGCGGGGGTAAAAAGCATCGAGGATGTGCGCGCCGCCGGGCGGGCGCTCGTCACCTTCTCACCTGAACTTGCAATGCAGGAGCGCGCATTGAAGCGCTTCATGTATGCGACCCTCTATCACCATCCAACCCAGTTGGCGGCAGCGGAGCGGGCGCGGGTGATCGTGACCGATCTGTTTGCGGCCTATCAGGCGGACCCATCGCTGATGACCGGGGAGTGGGTCGAGGATTGCGCGACGCAGGAACCGGAACGCAGCCGCCATATCGCCGATTTCATTGCCGGAATGACCGATCGATTTGCCGAAAAGCGCCATGTTGCGTTGTTTGGAGGGAGCGGCGTGGTCATCGCCGATTGACGCGCACGCCGGTTTGGGCGATGCCCATTTTCAGTCTTCGCTCCGGATTCGGGGCGAATCATGATGCGGGAGAGCATGGTGAGCCTTTCAGGCTCAATCTCCATCGCCGAAGGAGCAACCACCCCGGAAACTCTCAGGCCCCAAGGACCGCATCATGGACAGGCGCTCTGGAAAGCGGACGACCACTATCGTCCCACCGAAGGGGTAAGCCGCAATTTCCTTTACGGATTGCGGTCAAAACTCTCAGGTTCCGTGACAGAGGGGGTGACGTGAGGCGACAGTTCCTGTTGGGCTGACCGCATCGAACGTCCCTTTTTTCGTTCACAAGAAGGCCAGATTCCATGACCGCCACCGAAGACGTCCTTCCCATCGAAGAAGAACTCCCCCTCGAAAAGCTGCCGCTGGATGCCTGGCATCGGGCGCAGGGTGCGCGCATGGTCGGCTTTGCCGGTTATGAGATGCCGATCCAATATGAAGGCATCATGGCCGAACATGCCTGGACCCGCGAACATGCCGGGCTGTTCGATGTGAGCCATATGGGGCAGATCGGTTTTTCCGGCGAGGGCGTGGACGCCGCGCTGGAAACCCTATTGCCCAGTGACATCAAGGGATTGAAGCCATTCCGCCAGCGCTACTCCATGCTGCTGGATGAGGAGGGCGGTATATTGGATGACCTGATGGTTGCCCGTCCCGGCGATGGTGCGTTTGATGATGCGGCGATCTATATGGTCGTCAACGGCGCGACCAAATATGATGATATGGGCTGGATGATCGAGCATCTGCCTGACGAGGTGGTGATGAACCACATGGCCGATCAGGCGCTGGTCGCGTTGCAGGGACCGGAGGCAGGCGAGGCGCTGGCGACGTTGGTGCCCGGCACAGCGGACCTGTTCTTCATGCAGTGCGGGGCGTTTGAGTGGAACGGCGTGGCGCTGTGGGTGAGCCGGTCGGGCTATACCGGTGAGGATGGGTTCGAGATCAGCATCCCCGGTGATGCGGTCGAGGCCTTTGCGCAGGCGCTGTGTGCGCTGCCGCAGGTGAAGCCCATCGGCCTTGGCGCGCGCGATTCGCTGCGGCTGGAGGCAGGATTGCCGCTTTATGGCCATGACCTTGATCCGCGCGTCAGTGCGATCGGTGCGGACCTGGGTTTTGCCATTCAGAAGCGCCGGCGCGAAGAGGGTGGTTTCATCGGCCATGCCCGCGTGGTGTGTGAACTGGCCGACGGTCCAGGATCGCGCCGTGTCGGCCTGTCGATCGAAGGGCGGCTGCCTG
This sequence comes from Sphingobium aromaticiconvertens, assembly GCF_037154075.1. Classification (NCBI taxonomy): domain Bacteria; kingdom Pseudomonadati; phylum Pseudomonadota; class Alphaproteobacteria; order Sphingomonadales; family Sphingobiaceae; genus Sphingobium; species Sphingobium aromaticiconvertens. The sequence goes on along the minus strand of NZ_JBANRJ010000001.1, from coordinate 4,242,999 downwards.
CGCGCGAGGGCGCATCGATCTATGCGGGCGATGTTCTGGTCGGCGAAGTCACGTCGGGCGGGTTCGCGCCGACCGTTGGCGCGCCGATCGCCATGGGCTGGGTATCCACGCCCCATGCGGCCGTGGGCACGCCGCTGTCGATCGAAGTGCGTGGCAAGCGGATTGCGGCTGAGGTAGCAGCGATGCCGTTCGTTCAGCATAAGTATCACCGCCCAAAATCCTGATTGAACATCCTGACCAAACATCCTGATACGTTACGGGAGCAGACTAATGAGCCGTTATTTTACCGACGAACATGAATGGATCGACGTCGAAGGCGAGATCGCGACGGTCGGCATCACCGACTATGCACAGGAACAGCTGGGCGACATCGTCTTTGTCGAACTGCCTGCCGAGGGGGCGACCTTTGCCAAGGGTGATGACGCCGCCGTGGTCGAATCGGTCAAGGCTGCGTCCGACGTCTATGCGCCGCTGTCTGGCGAGGTGGTCGAAGCCAATACCGCGTTGGAAGACGAACCGGCGCTGGTCAACAGCGATCCCGAAGAGGATGGCTGGTTCTTCAAGATGCGGATCGCCGATACGAGCGAGCTGGAAGGACTGATGGACGAAGGCGCTTACAAGAAATTCGTCGCCTCGCTTTGATGTGATACTTGCCCCTCCCTTCCAGGGAGGGGTTGGGGTGGGTGCGAGCGAAGCGAGCTTGTTGCCCGGCCCCGGCGATTGCTGCCGCAATCGCACCCACCCCCGGCCCCTCCCGAGAAGGGAGGGGGGAGTAAGATAGAATGCGCTACCTACCGCTTACCGACGCCGACCGGCAGCAGATGCTGTCCGTTGTCGGCGCGTCCTCCATTGATGATCTGTTCGTTGACGTGCCTGAAGCGGCGCGGCTGACGGGGACGATCGCGGGACTGCCGCCCCATGCCAGCGAACTGGCGGTGGAGCGGCATATGGGCGCGTTGGCGCGCAAGAATCTGTCGGCGGGCGAGGCGCCCTTCTTTCTGGGGGCGGGCGCTTATAAACATCATGTGCCCGCCAGTGTCGATCACCTGATCCAGCGCGGCGAGTTCCTGACTGCCTACACCCCTTATCAGCCGGAAATCGCGCAGGGCACGTTGCAGGTCCTGTTCGAGTTCCAGACGCAGGCCGCGCGGTTGCTGGGCTGCGACGTTGCCAATGCGTCCATGTATGACGGGTCGACCGCCTGCTGGGAGGCGATCGGCATGGCCCGTCGTATCACCAAGCGTTCGAAGGCGATCCTGTCGTCGGGGCTGCATCCGCATTATGTGTCCGTGGCCAACACGATGGCGAAGTTCACCGGCGATACGCTGATGCATGATGCGCCCACGCTGGAGGCTGCGACCGACATCGATGCGCTGATCGCGGGCATCGACAAGGATACGAGCTGTGTCGTGGTGCAATATCCCGATATTTTGGGTCGCATCGCCGATCTGACGCCGCTGGCGGATGCTGTCCATGCCGCTGGGGCCTTGCTGGTTGCGGTCGTGACCGAACCGGTGGCGCTGGGGGCGATCACCCCGCCTGGTGAGATGGGCGCGGACATCGTGGTGGGTGAGGGCCAGTCGATCGGCGTTGGCCTGCAGTTTGGCGGTCCCTATCTGGGCCTGTTCGCGTGCAAGCAGAAATATGTACGCCAGATGCCCGGCCGTCTGTGCGGTGAGACTCTGGACGCAGCGGGCAAGCGCGGTTTCGTGCTGACGCTATCGACCCGCGAGCAGCATATCCGGCGGGAGAAGGCGACGTCGAACATCTGCACCAATAGCGGGCTGTGCGCGCTGGCCTTCAGCATCCACATGACCCTGCTGGGCGAGCGCGGTCTGCGCGATCTGGCGGTGCTCAATCATGGGCTGGCGGTGCAGGCCGCAGAACGGCTGGCGAAGGTGCCGGGTGTGACGCTGGTCAATGACAGCTTCTTCAACGAGTTCACGCTGCTGCTGCCCAGGGACGCACGCGAGGTTGTGCGCGCGTTGGCCGACAAGGGCGTGTTGGGCGGCGTGTCGCTTGGTCGTCTGTTCCCCGATGCGCCCGAACTGGGCAACGGGCTGGTGGTGGCTGTGACCGAAACGGTGACGGCGGAGGATATCGAAACGCTGGCCCGCGCGATCGAGGAGGAACTGGCATGATCATGTTCAAGGAAGACCGCCCGACCTCGCCCGAGCCGGTCAAGGAAGCGCATATGGCGCCTGCCACCGTCACGGGCAATCGCGCGCTGATGCTGGAAGAGGCGCTGATCTTCGAGATCGGGGCGACCGACACGACCGGCGTGGATTTCGCGGAGGCTCCCAAGGTTGCGAGCCGACTGGGTGGGCTGGAGCGCAAGGCGGCCATCGGCCTGCCGGGCCTGTCGGAACAGGAGACAGTGCGTCATTATACGCGTCTGTCGCGCCAGAATTATGCGATCGACCTGGGGTTATTCCCACTGGGGTCGTGCACGATGAAGCATAACCCGCGGCTCAACGAGAAGGTGGCGCGGATGCCCGGCTTTGGGGACATTCATCCGCTCCAGCCGCAGTCGACGGTGCAGGGCGCGCTGGCGGTGATCCATGAGCTGGCGGAATGGCTGATTAGGCTCACCGGCATGCACAGCGTCGCGATGAGTCCGAAGGCGGGCGCGCATGGCGAATTGTGCGGCCTGCTGGCGATCCGCGCGGCGCTGGAGGCGCGCGGAGATGCGCGCTCGGTGGTGCTGGTGCCTGAGAGTGCGCACGGCACGAACCCCGCAACGGCTGCCTTTTGCGGCTACAAGGTTGAGGATATTCCGGCGACGCCCGAGGGGCGTGTTGATCTGGCTGCATTGCAAGCTCGGCTTGGCCCCGATGTGGCGGCGGTGATGATCACCAACCCCAATACCTGCGGGCTGTTCGAGCGCGACATGAAGACGATCTCCGATGCGGTCCATGCGGCGGGGGCCTTCGTCTATTGCGATGGCGCGAACTTCAACGCCATCGTCGGGAGGGTGCGGCCCGGTGACCTGGGCGTCGATGCGATGCATATCAACCTGCACAAGACCTTCTCAACGCCGCATGGGGGCGGCGGTCCCGGCTCTGGCCCGGTGGTGTTGTCGGCGGCGCTGGCGCCGTTCGCGCCGCTGCCTTTCGTGGAAAAACAGGGCGACCGGTTCGAACTGGTCGAGGAAGAGACGGCGGGTGAGCATCATGGCGGCAGCTTTGGCCGCATGGTCGCCTTCCACGGGCAGATGGGCATGTTCACCCGCGCGCTGACCTATATCCTGAGCCATGGCGCGGACGGGTTGCGGCAGGTGAGCGAGGATGCGGTGCTGAACGCCAATTACATCCTCCGCAGCCTTGACGACGTGCTGGACGCGCCGTTCGGCGGCAGCGGGCCGTGCATGCATGAGGCGCTGTTCAGCGACAAGGGGTTGGCCGAAGGCTTCACCACGCTGGACATCGCCAAGGGGCTGATCGACGAGGGCTTCCACCCGATGACCATGTATTTCCCGCTGGTCGTTCATGGTGCGATGCTGGTCGAGCCGACCGAGACGGAGAGCAAGGCGGCGCTGGACCAGTTCATCATGGCGCTGCGCTCCTTGGCCGAGCGGGCCAAGGCCGGGGACGAGGTGCTGAAGGGCGCGCCCTATCATGCGCCGCGCCGTCGCCTGGATGAAACGCTGGCCGCGCGCAAGCCGGTGCTGGTGTGGAATGAGCCGGAGAAACTGGCGCAGGCCGCCGAATGACCGACGCGCCGTCGCCCTGGACGGCGGGCGCTGCGCCTGCGTCCGGGGCGCGGCGTCATGCGCCCGCGACCGTGCGGAACCGCGAGGCAATTGTCGCGGTGTTGCGCGATGCGCTGCCGCCGGCTGGCCTCGTGCTGGAGGTGGCGAGCGGGAGCGGCGAGCATGGCGTTTATTTCGCCGGGGCCTTTCCCGATCTCGATTGGCAACCGAGCGATCCTGACCCGGCGGCGCTGGAGTCCATCGCGGGCTGGCGGAGTGAGGCGGGGCTTGTCAATTTACGCGCGCCTGTGGCGCTGGATGCGGCGGCGGTTGATTGGCCGGTTGCTGCGGCCGACGCGATCCTGTGCATCAACATGGTGCATATCAGTCCGTGGGCGGCAACGCTGGGGCTGATGCGGGGTGCCGGGACTATAGTGCCGCGGGGCGGGCTGCTTTATCTTTACGGGCCATATCTGGAAGCTGATGTCGAGACGGCGCCATCCAACATGGCGTTCGATGCATCACTGCGGGCGCGCAATGCCGCATGGGGATTGCGCGAGGTGGGCGACGTTGTTGAGGCGGCGCGCGCGCAGGGGCTGTTGCTGGAGCGGCGGGTGGCAATGCCTGCGAACAATCTGTCGCTGCTGTTTCGGAGGGACTGAGCAGCGCTGCAACAAGGCAGCGCCGCTCGCGTCCCGATCGGCTTACTCGCAGCGCACGTCGTTCTTGTCGATCGCGCGCCCGGCGAGTGCCCCGCCGCCTGCGCCAAGGATTGTGCCCAGTGTCTTGGACCCGCCCGGCGCAATCACATTGCCAAGCACGCCGCCTGCCAGCGCACCGACGATCGTGCCGGTCGTGCCGTCGTCGCGCTTGCAATAATAGCGACCGTCATTGTCGCGATAAATCTGGTCGTTATCGCCCAGGTTGCGGCGGTGGTGGGGCGGTCGGCGATCGCCGGGACGGTCATAGCCATAGCGATCCCCAGAGCCGTCGGACATGCAGGCTCCCAAAGGGAGAGAGGCCAGCATGGCTGTGAGAAGAACAGGGGTACGCATGATCATGTCTCCGTCAAAGTGGGATGTAGGGCTAACTGATGACGGGCCAATGGGTTGCGCCCCGTCGCAGCTTTATGCTTCGAACAGGGTTATTCTCTTTTTCTGTCGTCTCCGCTAACGACGGCGGCATGACCCAGTCCTTGTCCTCCCTTGTCGCTGCGGAGCTTGCCGAACCTGTCGATCCCAAGGCGGCGGCGATGGCGGATGCTCTGGCGGCGCTGTATCCCGGCGCGGTGCGGGCGGTGCTTTTTTACGGGTCGTGTCTGCGGGAGAAAAATCTCGAAGGGTTGATGCTGGATTTCTACCTGATCGTGTCGGATTATCGTGCGGCCTATGGAAAGCGGTGGCTGGCGACGGCCAATCATTTGATCCCGCCCAATGTTTTTCCGTTCCAGCATGGTGATCTGGCCGCCAAATATGCGGTGTTGAGCGAGGCGGATTTCGCGCGGCTTTGCGGGAGTCAGGCGGATAATGTGTCGGTATGGGCGCGGTTCGCGCAGCCCGCACGGTTGGTCTGGGTGGCGGATGATTTGGCGCGGCAGCGGGCCGTGGCGGCGGTCGCGAGCGCGGCACCGACATTTTTTCAACTGACATTGCCGATGATGCCCACCGGTCGGGACGTGGATGTCGTCGAGATCTGGAAGACGGGTTTCGCGCTGACCTATAATGCCGAACTGCGGGCGGAGCGGACGGGGCGGTCGGTGTCGATCGTGGACTCTGATCCGGCGCGGTATGAGCGGGTGGGGCAAGCGGCTTTGCGCGCGATTGAGGGCGGGGCGCGCGTGTCCCCTGAGCAGATGGCAAAGCGCTGGCGGCAGTTGCAGCGGCGGGGAAAATGGCTGTCCGTCGTGCGGCTGGCCAAGGCGAGCTTCACCTTTGCGGGCGGGATCGACTATCTGGCCTGGAAGATCAACCGGCATGCTGGAACTGCGATCGTCATCAAGCCGTGGCAGCGGCGCTGGCCGCTGATCGGTGCGATCACTCTGCTGCCTGCGCTGATCCGGGGTGGCTCGATCCGCTGAGCGCGGTGGAGAGGGCTGAGGAGAGGCCCAGCAGCGTATAGGGTTTGCGCAGAACGGTATGGCCGCCGAACTGCGCGCCATCGACCACATCGCCTGCATAGCCAGTGACGAAGAGGACCGGCAGGTGACGCGAGGCGGGTGGCAGCTTCTGGATCATTTCCGGTCCGGTCATATCGGGCATCAGTACATCGCTGACGATGAGGGCGATGTCGCCATGGCTTTTCAGGAGCTTGGCGGCCTTGGCCGGATGGTTGCAGGCGACCGGCAGATGACCGAGTTCGGCGAGTGCGGCCATCGTCTGGTTGAGGACGCGCGGGTCATCTTCCACCACCAGGATGCGGGTGGGAGGCTGGCGTGTTTCGATGTCGCCGATGGGGGTGTTGCTGCCCATGCCTTCATCCTCGCCGATGCGGCGGGGCAGGTAGAGATGGACGCTGGTGCCCTTGCCCGGCGCGGATTCGATGCGGATTTCGCCGTTGGACTGGCGCACCAGTCCGAAAATCTGGCTGAGGCCAAGGCCTGTGCCCTTGCCGACCGGCTTGGTCGTGAAGAAGGGTTCGAACACGCGCTCCAGCACCTCCGGCGTCATGCCGCAGCCGTTGTCGGCAACGGTGAGGCGAACATAGTCGCCCGCCGCGCATTCGCCAATTTCGCCATCTTTCAAGGTTGCCCGGCCGGTGCCGACGGTCAGGGAGCCGCGACCGTTCATGGCGTCGCGGGCATTGACGCACAGGTTGAGGATGGCGTTTTCCATCTGATGTTGGTCGACGAAGATGCGCCAGCCATCCGCCTGACTTTGAAAGGAAACCTTTATCTGGTCGCCGATCGTGCGGTCGATAAGGTCGACCATGCCCGACAACAGCGTATCGGGATCGACGGCGGCGGGAAGGAGGGGTTCGGAGCGGGCGAAGGCGAGCAGGCGGCGGGTGAGGGCAGAGGCGCGGTTGGCGCCGTCCATCGCATTGTCGATATGGTGCGCGGCTTCCTTTGGCGCGAGGCGCAGCTTGCGCTTGGCCAGTTCCAGTCCACCGACGACGACGGCCAGCATATTGTTAACCCGCCTTATTCACCAAAAGTGTCCTGAAGGGTTGGCGGGAGTGGCGTAAGCCTCTGATCTGAATTAGGAACTGGGTGTCTAAGCCGAACCTGCCGCAGGGCAGAAAATGCCACGGGCCACACCCGCCATGAACGATGATATCGCAAGCTCATTTGGATTCCCAGCAGTCGGCCGCAAGAAAATCACAGCTGCGTTCGACGGTGGCCGGCTTACCTCGGATGGCGGTGTTCTACTGCTTGCACAGGCCGAGCGCGCGATGGGGATTTGCCAGCGCCTGGCGGCTTGTATTGCCGATCCGCGCGATCCAGCGCGGGTGATCCATCGCCTGGATGACATTCTGCGTGCCCGTGTGTTCGCGATTGCGTGCGGCTATGAGGATGCCGATGATCTCGATGCTCTGCGCGACGATCCAGGCTTCCGCCTGGCGCTCGGCAAGCTGCCGGAATCGGGCGCGGGGCTGGCCAGCCAACCGACGATGAGCCGGTGGGAAAATGCACCGACTACGCGCGAACTGGCCAGCATGATGGCCGCGATGATCGACATCTACTGCGCCAGCTATCCCGCCCCTCCGACAGCGGTCACGCTGGATATCGACGACACGTGCGACGTCGTGCATGGCTATCAACAGCTCTCGTTCTGGAACGGGCATCATGGGGAGCGCTGCTTCCTACCGATCCATATCTACGACACCGCGACCGGCAGGCCGGTGGCCATGCTGCTGCGCACAGGCAAGACGCCTTCTGGAAAGGAGGCGGCGGGGCACATCCGACGCCTGGTGCGTCACCTGCGCCGTAATTGGCCCGATACCCACATCACTATCCGCGGCGACGGGCACTATGGTCGACCCGAGGTCATGGCCTACTGCGATGCGGCCCGCGTCGATTACGTGTTCGGCCTGCCCACCAATTCAGCGCTGCGCGCCGATCCCGCCATTGTTGCGGTCGCCGATGCCTGCGCGGTCAAGCGCGCCCAGCGTCAGTGTCCCGTCCTGCGCAACTATGCCGAGACCCGCTATGGGGCAAAGACCTGGAAGTGCCAGCGTCGCGTCGTTGCACGGATCGAGGCCAGCACGCTGGGCATGGACATCCGCTATGTCGTCACCTCGTTGGCAACAGGATCGGCCGAGCACATCTACGACACGCTCTACTGCGCGCGTGGTCAGGCCGAGAACCTGATCAAGCGCCACAAGTCCCAGCTCGCCAGCGACCGAACCTCGTGCCGCTCGGCCAATGCCAATCAGATGCGCCTGATACTGCACACTGCCGCATACTGGCTGCTATGGCGCATCCAGCAGGCGATGCCCAGGACCGCTGCTCTGGCAAGCGCGGAGTTTACCACCTTGCGCCTGCGGCTGCTCAAGGTCGCTGCGCGCGTCGTAGAAAGTGCTAGCCGCATCCGCATTGCCTTCGCTTCCGCCTGTCCGGATGCCGACCTGTTCCGCGCCCTCGTTCTCCGGCTGAAGCCTGCGCCGACGTAGCCCATGCGGCAGCGCCGCAGAACTCCGAGCCCAGCCCTTCAACCCGAAAAGCCCATCAATCCGAATGCGGTGAAACAAACGCCAGCGATGCCGGTCGTCCGCGCAATACAGCCAGCCGCAGCAAATGCCCAGAGCGGGCCCGAAACCGAGCGTCGTGAATAAGAGAGGTTAAAATCATGCGCGATACCGCCGGTCAACTGACCCACGGCTTCCATCTTCTGCATCTGGCGCAGGCTGTCCTGTGCGGCGGCGCGTTCGGCGGCTTCTTCCTTCAATCGGGCATTGGCATCGCGTAGTTCGGCGGTGCGAGCGGTCACGGCGGCCTCCATCCGGTCGGCGCGCTCGGCCTCTACTTCCGCAAGGCGGCGAGCGTTGCGGCGGTCGCTATAGGCGACATTGATGACCCAGGCGCCGAACAGGATACCGAGCAACAGGATCAGGCCCACCAGTTGGGAGGTCTTGCCTGCCTGCGCGTTGCGGTCGCCCGCCAGGCTGACGGCAAGGCTGCGTTCGCGCAACCGCGCGGCTTCCGCCTTTGTGATGCGGTCGATCAGGCTGGTCATCCGGGCAAGGTCTTCGGATTTGCCCGCACGGTGGAACTGGGCGAGCGCCCCCATTTTCTGATCGTAGGTGGTCCGCAGGCCGATCTCGCTCAACGTCTTGCCGCGCGCATCGAACGCGGCCTGAAGCTCACGGACATTGGCGCGCTGCCAGTCCGACCGGCGGGTGGCGTAGCCGAGCGACTTCAACTGCCCCGCGCCCGATCGCCATTGCGACTGGAACAGGCGGCCGGTGTCGGGATCAAGACTGATGACATAGCGGGCGAGCGTTGCTTCGGCGCGGGCCGTCGTGCCCTCCAACTGGCGGACGAGGGCAATGATCTCGAAACTGCGGCGCTGTTCGTCCAGCGCCTTTTCATGATCCTGCTGCGCGCGGTTGGCACTGTAGAGTAACAGGCCCAGCGTGCCCGTCAGCAACAGGCCGAGCAGGATCGGCAGCCCGCGGCGCAACAGCGTGCGCCAACGGTCCGTCGTCATGTCATCGTCAGGAAAGTCGCCCTCCATGACTCCTGTTCTAGCCGAAGCGCGAGGACGGATAAAGCGACGAGTTGTGCGCGTGGCCGGACCGGGTGCCTGCCTTCAGCCGATGGCGCCCGTCGCCTTGCCCGCTGTTTTAAACATGCCGATGATCTGCTCGACCTGTTCGTCGCTATGTTCGGCGCAGAGCGAGCAGCGCAGCAGGAAAGTGCCAGCCGGGGTTGCGGGCGGGCGCGCCATGTTGACGTACAGGCCCAGTTCCAGCAGGGCCTGCCACATCGCGACGGCCTGAGCCTGATCGGTGAGGATGACGGCGATGATCGCCGATTGCGGCGTTTTCGTACCCAGCGTGAAGCCAAGGTCGGTCAGCGCGCCGTGGAGCCGCCGGCTGTTTTTCCACAGATGGGCGCGCTTTTCGCCTGCGTTCATCAGCTTGCGGATCGAAGCAGCGGCGGTCGCGACCACGCTGGGCGGCAGCGAGGCGGTGAAGACATAGGGACGGCAGACGAGGCGCATCACCTCGAACTTAGGGTGGTTGGAGACGCAGAAGCCGCCGACGGTGCCGACCGATTTGGAGAAGGTGCCGACGACGAAATCGACATCTTTCTCGACGCCCTGCTCTTCATAGACGCCGCGCCCATTGGGACCGAAAAAGCCCATGCCATGGGCTTCGTCGACCAGAATCATGCAGTTTTCATGTTTACGGACGGCGGCGACCATGTCGGGCAGCGGGGCGATGTCGCCGAGCATCGAATAGACCCCCTCCAGCACGACCAGCTTCAGCGCTTCGGCGGGCAGGCGGCCAAGGCGCTTGTCCAGATCCTCGACACTATTGTGGCGGAAACGCACGATGTCGGCGTCGCCCAGGAAGCAACCATCATAGATCGAGGCATGGCTGTCGGCGTCAAGGATGACATAGTCGCCCTTGCCCGCGAGCGTGGAGATGATGCCCAGATTGGCCTGATAGCCGGTCGAGAAAACCATCGCCGACGAGGTGCCATAAAACGCCTTGAGCGCGTCCTCGCACTCCTTATGGCCCTGATAGGTGCCATTGAGGACGCGGCTGCCGGTCGTGCCCGCGCCAAATTCGTCCAGCGCCTTCTTGCCCGCCGCGACCACGTCCGGGTCGAACGTCATGCCCATATAATTATAGGTGCCAAGCAGGATCGTGTCCTTGCCCTTGATGACGGCCAGCGTCGGCGACTTCACTTCGTCCATCACGATCGCGAAGGGATCGCGCACGCCGGTCGCCAGCAGCGCCTCCCGCTCGGCGATCAGCGGATCGAATTTGGAAAAGAGGTCGCGGGGTGCCGTTGGGGCGGAGGTCATTGCGGCGTCGGTCATGTCCGTATCCAAATATCGGTTCGTTCCCAGCGAGATAGCGGGACGGGGTGCGCGATCGTGCCGCGCCTTGCGCGGGTTCGATCGGCGGTGGAAGGGGTTAGCCTTTGAGCTTGCCCACGGCGTCGACCAACTGGCCGATATTTTCGATTTCGGCCTGCATGTTCATCGTGATGAGGATATCGAACTCATCCTCGACGGCGGCGACGAAATCCATCACGGTCAGGCTGTCCCATTCCAGGTCGCCTGCAAAGGTGGTGGCTTCGGTCAGGGCGACACCCTTCTTGTTGAAAGGGGCGATCTGCGCGGCGACGCTGTCGAAAATCTGGGTGCGATCCGTCATTCTGGTCATGCTTTCCTTAAAAGGGGCGCTTTTGCCCCCGGCGGGCTGTGTTTGGCAAGGGAATAAGGCGGCAATCGGGCATGATGTTGGGGGGATTGTGCCGGGGGTGAGGTGGGGCTTGGGGGAGTGGAGGTGGTAGTTGACGCCCCCTAGTTGCCGTCCGCGTCGACCATGAAGACCATGGGCCTGCCTCGCGACGTTGGTTCCCACCCTGCCAGTAAAGCCGCACGAACGCCCCTGGAGACAATGGCATCGTTGATTTGCAGGCGGCCCCGTTGCAAACCTTTCAACAGGCGCTTGGGCGGGGGAAATTCCAACAACGCTCCGCGCTGCGTATCTTTCTGCAACAACGCAACGGTCATGCCCTTCCAGCCATCGACATCGCTCCATTGTGGCTCTCGCCGGAGTTCCCATTCATATTTGAGGCCGTCGACATCGACGATCCCGGCGAGGCTGTGTGTGTGAAGCATGCCGACGGGCTTAGCATGCTTATGACCGCACGCCACCCATGGCCGTCATTGCCGGGAAGGCGGAGACCATTGGTTCGACGGTTGAGTGTCAGGGCAGGCTGAGAATCATGGAAACCCAAGATGACGATTGGGGGGCGTGCCCGCAAACCACCAGCTATATTGTTTCACGAGAAAGGGCGGCTCCTTTCGGGGCCGCCCTGCGCGCTTTAACAGGAGTAGACCTTTCAATTGGCGCCTTCGGGCGTTGCCTTTGCCTTGCCACCTTTCTTGCCCTTTTTGGGGGCGGCGGGGGTGATTTCGAAGGCAAGCACTTCGTCTTTCAGCCGAACATGAACCTCGCCGCCGTGGACCAGCTTGCCGAACAACAATTCTTCGGCAAGCGGCTGCTTGATCTTCTCTTGCATCAGACGACCCATTGGGCGTGCGCCGTAGAGTTTGTCATAGCCGCGCTTGGTGAGCCAAGCCTTCGCATCGTCCTCCAGGGTGATGTGGACGTCGCGGTCGGCAAGTTGCAGCTCCAGTTGGAGGATGAACTTGTCGACGACGCGGGCGACGACTTCGGGCGGCAGATAGCCGAAGGGCACGATGGCATCGAGGCGGTTGCGGAATTCGGGGGTGAAGAGCTTCTTCACCGCATCCTCCTGCACGTCGCCGCGGGTTATGTCGCCAAAGCCGATGCCTTCCTTCTCCATGTCCGACGCGCCAGCGTTGGTGGTCATGATCAGGATGACATTGCGGAAATCGACTGTCTTGCCGTGGTGATCGGTCAGGCGGCCATGGTCCATCACCTGCAACAATATGTTGAACAGGTCGGGATGCGCCTTTTCAATCTCGTCGAGCAGCAGGACGCAATGGGGCTGCTGGTCGATCGCATCGGTCAGAAGGCCGCCCTGATCATAGCCGACATAGCCCGGAGGCGCGCCGATGAGGCGGCTGACCGAATGCCGTTCCATATATTCCGACATGTCGAACCGCTGGAGCGGAATGCCGAGCAGGGTCGCGAGTTGGCGCGCTACCTCTGTCTTGCCGACGCCCGTGGGGCCGGAGAAGAGATAATTGCCGATCGGCTTGTCGGGATCGCGCAGGCCCGCCCGCGACAGCTTGATGGCTGAGGACAGAGTCTCGATCGCCTTTTCCTGGCCGAAGACGACGCGCTTCAGGTCGGTGGTCAGGGATTCCAGCACGCTCTTGTCATCGGACGACACCGTCTTGGGGGGGATGCGGGCCATGGTCGCGATGACCTGCTCGATCTCCTTGGGCGTGATCGTCTTCTTGCGCTTCGAGGGCACCACCAGCATCTGCATTGCGCCGACTTCGTCGATCACGTCGATCGCCTTATCGGGCAGCTTGCGGTCGTTGATGTAGCGCGCCGACAGTTCGACCGCTGCCTTGATGGCGTCGGGCGTATATTTGACGTGGTGGTGATCTTCGAATGCCGAGCGCAGGCCAGCGAGAATCTTGATCGTATCCTCGATCGTCGGCTCGTTGACGTCGATCTTCTGGAAGCGCCGGAGTAAAGCCCGGTCCTTCTCAAAATGATTGCGGAACTCCTTGTAGGTGGTCGAGCCGATGCAGCGGATCGTGCCGCCTGACAAAGCAGGCTTGAGCAGGTTGGAGGCGTCCATCGCCCCGCCACTTGTCGCGCCAGCGCCGATCACCGTATGGATTTCGTCGATGAAGAGTACCGCATGCGGCATCTTTTCCAGTTCGGTGACGACCGCTTTCAGCCGTTCCTCGAAGTCGCCGCGATAGCGGGTGCCGGCCAGTAACGCGCCCATGTCGAGCGAGTAAATGACGGCTTCCTTGAGCACGTCGGGTACTTCGCCCTCAATGATCTTGCGGGCCAGGCCTTCCGCGATCGCGGTCTTGCCGACGCCGGGATCGCCGACATAGAGCGGATTATTCTTCGACCGGCGGCAGAGGATCTGGATGGTCCGGTCAACCTCGGCCGAGCGGCCGATCAGCGGATCGACCTTGCCGCGCGCCGCCTTTTCATTGAGGTTGACGGTGAACTGATCGAGGGCGCTGTCCTTCTTACCCTTGCCATCCTGCACCTTCTTCTCCTCCTCCGCGGCGCCCTTGGTCTCCTGACGCTCGGGCGTGGGCGTACCCTTGCCGACGCCGTGGCTCAGGAACGAGACGGCATCGAGGCGGCTCATATCCTGCTGTTGCAGGAAATAGACGGCATAGCTCTCCCGCTCAGAAAAGAGCGCGACGAGGACATTGGCGCCCGTCACTTCATCCTTGCCGGATGACTGGACGTGCAGGATTGCGCGCTGGACGACGCGCTGGAAGCCGCTGGTGGGGGAAGGGTCGGTTTCGCCCGTGACCTTGAGGCTGTCGAGTTCGGTATCGAGATATTGGGTGACGGCATCGCCAAGCTCGCCCAGTTCCACGCCGCACGCCTGCATTACCTTCGACGCATGTTCATCGTCGATCAGCGCGAGCAGCAAATGCTCCAGCGTTGCATATTCGTGACGACGCTCTGAAGCGTGGGTCAGCGCATTGTGCAGGGTGGTTTCAAGGGCGGCTGCGAAGGAAGGCATATGGTCTACTCCTGGCCCGCAAACGGGACTGTGGTGAACCTAATGTCGGCATTGCTCCCGTGGGGATCAAGACCGTGTCCCAATCCACCGGAATTGCCAGACTGCCCGACCCCGGTGACGCCGCCTGAGCAGCTGCAAGGGGTGAGGCGCGGGTTCATCGCTTGAATAACGCCTCGGCGCTTGCCTTATGGTTAACGGCGTATTCAATTTTTGTTTTGGTTCTGGCGATCTCGCTTTCGAGAATTTTCACGCGTCGTTCCAGATCGGACACGGACAGGGGATCGAGATCCTGACGTTGCAGTCCGGTCAGCGGATCATCGGCCCTTTTCGGCAGGTCGTCGTCCATGTCCATAAACCGTAATGTTGACCCGCAAGACCAGTCTGTCAATAAGGGCGCGCGTCTGTCGTTTAGATTTTTGTGCAGCGCAATATGCAAGGCCAGCTACAGCGGCCGGGGGGCAGCTATAATGACCGATCCAATGAGCGTGCCTGACGACATGATGGCGATCGGAATACCGGTGCCCGGTGGACCAGACGCGCTGGTGGCCGAGCGTCGCCCGGTGCCGGTTGCAGGTGAAGGCGAAGTGCTGATCCGCGTGGCTGCCGCCGGGGTGAATCGGCCCGATGTGCTTCAGCGGCAGGGCAAATATCCACCCCCGCCCGGTGCCTCCGACATTCCAGGGCTGGAAATATCCGGCACGATCGTCGCGGCGGGGGCGGGCGCCGACATGCTGGTGGGGCAGAAGGTTGCGGCGTTGCTGACAGGCGGGGGCTATGCCGAATATGCGGTGACGCCGGCGGGCCAGTGCCTGCCCGTGCCCGAAGGCTATGACATGGTGGAAGCGGCGGCCTTGCCAGAAACGCTGTTCACCGTGTGGACCAACCTGTTCGAGCGCGCCTATGCGATGGGCGGCGACACGGTGCTGGTGCATGGCGGCACCAGCGGCATCGGCACGATGGCGATCACCTTGTGCCGACTGTTCGACATCCAGATCATTGTAACTTGCGGCAGTGAAGAAAAATGCGCGGCGGCGCGCGAATGGGGGGCGACCCATGCGATCAACTATCGCGCCCAGGATTTCGTGGAGGAAGTGAAGCGCATCACGGGCGGACGGGGTGTTCAGGCCGTGCTGGATATGGTCGGGGGCGATTATCTGCCGCGTAACCTGCAATGTCTGGCCGAGGATGGCCGCCATGTGTCGATCGCGGTGCTGGGCGGACCCAAGGCGGAGATTTTCATCCCGGCGATCATGGCCAAACGCCTGACCGTCACCGGATCGACGCTGCGGGGGCGGTCGGTATCGTTCAAGAGCCTGGTCGCCGATGAATTGATGCGGACGGCCTGGCCCTTCGTCGAGGAAGGCAAGCTGCGGCCGGCGATGGACCAGCGCTTCCCGCTCGCCGACGCAGCCAAGGCGCATGCCCGGATGGATGCTGGCGAGCATTTCGGTAAGATTGTGCTGACTATCTGATCGCCCGTGCGGACAGTGTGTAAGCGACGCATTTCCGTCATATTTCGCGCGGATTTGTAACATTGTCGCTGTACTAGCTGGCTTCCGAGGACAATAGCTCGGGGGCCAAATCCATGAACGCCATCACGCGCCTGCCCTTCCTGGCGGAAGGAAGCGACCCAGAGAGCGCTACGCTGCATTTTCCCGAGCGGGAGGATGGTCAGCGCCGCCGCTATCGCACCATCTGGATCTCCGACATCCATCTGGGTACGCGTGGTTGTAACGCAAAGATGCTGATCGACTTTCTCGACAGCGTCGATAGCGAAACCATGTATCTGGTCGGCGACATCATCGACGGCTGGCGCCTGAAAAAGCGCTTCTACTGGCCCGCCGCGCATAATGACATCGTTTGGCGGATCATGAAGCGCGCCAAGCGCGGCGCCCGCGTCGTCTATATCCCCGGTAATCATGATGAGATGTTTCGCCAGTTCACGGGCCTCAACTTCGGGGGCGTGGAAATCCGGCGCAAGGCGATCCATGAGACTGCCGATGGGCGCAAGCTGCTGGTGCTGCATGGTGACGAGTTCGACACGATCATGCTGGCGCACCGCTGGCTCGCCTTCGTGGGGGATGCGGCCTATCACGCGCTGATGAGCCTCAACCTGTGGGTCAACAAGGTGCGCAACTGGTTTGACCTGCCCTATTGGTCGCTGTCCAAAATGGCCAAGCACAAGGTCAAGAATGCGGTCGAGTTCATTTCCAAGTTCGAGGAAGTGGTCGCGCATGAAGCGGGAACACGCGGCGTCGACGGCGTCGTGTGCGGGCATATCCACAATGCGGAAATCCGGGAAATTGCCGGGATCGCTTATTATAATGACGGCGATTGGGTGGAAGGATGCACGGCGCTGGTCGAGCATTTCGACGGGCATATGGAAGTGCTGCACTGGGCCGAAGAGATCGCGAAGCGCGAAAGCCCGGCAGCCGAGCGGCTGGCCGCCTGATGGGGGCGGGAGCGATGCGGATCGGGATCGTCACGGACGCCTGGGAACCACAGGTCAATGGCGTCGTCCGCACCCTTCGCTCCATCCGCGCGGAACTGGAGACAATGGGGCATGATGTCGCGATCTTTTCGCCCGATCAATATGGGTCGCTACCCTGTCCCACCTACCCCGAAATCCGCCTGGCGATGGTGCGTCCCAGTGTGATCGGCAAGGCGATCGGCGCTTTTCGCCCCGATGCCCTGCATCTGGCAACAGAAGGCCCGCTCTGCCTGGCTGCACGACGCTGGGCTTTGCGGACAGGCCTGCCCTTCACCACCGCCTACCACACGCATTTTCCTGACTATGTGGCTCAGCGAACCGGTCTGCCCGCGGCGTGGTTCTGGCAATATATCCGCTGGTTTCATGGTCCCGCGCAGGCGGTGCTGGTGTCGACCCGGTCCGTGCAACAGCAATTGCGCTCGCATGGTATCGCGCAGGTTCGCGACTGGGGCAGGGGGGTCGACCTCGATTGCTTCACCCCCGACGCGCCGCCGCCGGCATTTTTCGCCGATTTGCCCCGGCCAATCCAGCTCTATGTCGGTCGGGTGGCGGTGGAGAAGAATCTGGAAGCCTTTCTGGCGACCGGTCATCCCGGATCGAAAGTGATCGTCGGGGAAGGGCCGGCGCGCGAGGCGCTGGAGCGCGCCTATCCCGGCGCGCATTTTACCGGCGCGATGTTCGGGCGCGATCTGGCCGGTGCCTATGCCGGGGCTGATATATTCGTCTTTCCCAGCCGCACCGACACATTTGGCCTTGTGATGATCGAGGCGCTGGCCTGCGGTACGCCGATCGCCGCCTATCCTGTGACCGGCCCCGTGGATATCGTTACGACGGAAACCGGAGCATTGGCGGAACAACTGGATGACGCCATCGCTAAAGCGCTGACCAAAAGCCGGGATGCGTGCGCCATCCATGGCCGTCATTTCAGCTGGGGAGCGAGCGCGCGTCAATTCCTGGCCGGACTCCATCCATTCGACCCGGCGACAGCGCGCGAGGCCGCCTGACACGCTTTTCCTTGCCGAAAGCGCCGCAATATAGTAGCTCTTCAGCGCGTGAGGCCGCCCTGCTTGGGCGGCCCTTATCATTTTTAGTGCCGGAGAGTACTCAGTGTCCCAGCCCCTCATGCCTCATGCGACTGCCAGCTGGCTGGTCGACAATACCGCGCTTGGTTTTGACCAGATCGCGGAGTTCTGCGGGCTTCATATCCTGGAAGTACAGGCGATCGCCGACGATACCGCAGCGACCAAATATACCGGTCGCGATCCTGTCCGCGCGCATGAACTGACCAATGACGAAATTCACAAGGGTGAGGCCAATCCCGACTATCGGCTGAAGATGCTGAAGGGGCCGGAGCCGGTTCGCCGGACCAAGGGGCCGCGCTACACCCCGGTGAGCAAGCGGCAGGACAAACCCGATGGCATCGCCTGGATCCTGCGCAACCATCCGGAGATTTCGGATGGCGCGATCGGCAAGCTGATCGGCACGACCCGCACGACCATCGCTGCGATCCGTGACCGCAGCCACTGGAACATCGCCAACATCGTTCCCAAGGACCCGGTGACGCTGGGCCTGTGCTCGCAGCGCGAACTGGATGCGCTGGTGGCGAAGGCTGCAAAGAAGGCCGGTATCGAGGCGCCGACCGATTCGCGTCTGGACGGCGATCGCGCTGCCCTGATCGAGGAGCTTCGCCGTGAGCGTGACGTCGCTGCCAAACGCGCGGAGGAGGCTCTGGCCGGTGGATCGGATCTGATTTCCGATGTTGCCAAGGTGCTGGACCCGTTCAGCAACAACAGCGGACAGGTGTAAGCCGTAGCGTCAATGCGGCGGCGGAAAAATCGCCGCATTGCAACATTTTATCAAAGCCGCGCTGGCCCGTCCGGTGCGGCTTTTTCGCGCGGTTGACGCTTGCGTAAGGCAGGCGTTGAACATACACTCCTATCCATGGAGAGCATGGAAAAAATCTGGCGAGACCAGTATCGACACCCCGCGACCTGGGAGCATAGCTTCCCGCCAATGTCGATGGGAGCGATGGTAACAGCGAGCGCGCAGGCGCATCCGCAGGCCATCATGATCGACTTCATGGGCCGCAAATATCGCTATGGCGAGATGATGGATGCGATCCGCCGGGTTGCATGCGGATTGGAAGCGATGGGTGTCAAAAGGGGCGACCGGGTCGGCCTATATCTTCCCAATGTTCCCCATTATGTCGCGGCCTATTATGGCGCGCTGCTCATGGGCGCGATCGTCGTCAATTTTTCTCCGCTCTACACGGCCGCCGAACTGGAACATCAGGTCGAGGATAGCGGTACAAAAATTCTCTTCACACTGTCGGCCAGGGCGCTGTTGCCCACCGCGCTGGAGGTGTTGAACAACAGCAGCCTCGAACGGCTGGTGGTCGGGTCGATCGTTGAAGCGCTGCCTGCAACCAAGGCGATGTTGTATCGGCTGTTCAAGGCAAGCGAATCCGCGCCGCTACCCGACGATCCGCGCGTGACCACCTACGCTCGGTTGATCGCCAACAAGGGCGCGTGCGCCGTTGCGTCCATTGATCCGGTGAACGACGTCGCCTTGCTGCAATATACCGGAGGCACCACTGGCCAGCCCAAAGGCGCGATGCTGACGCATCAGAATCTGACCGCCAATGCGCGCCAGGTCCAACTGATCGACCCACATCATGACACGCCGGACCGGATCATCGGCGTGCTGCCTTTTTTCCATGTTTTCGCCAATACCTGCACGCTCAACCGCACCATCCTGAATGGCGGAGAGATTGTGATGCTGCCGCGGTTTGAGGCGGTTCAGGTACTGGCCGCGATCCAGCGGACGAAGGCAACCTCGTTGCCCGGCGTGCCGACCATGTATCAGGCGCTGCTCGACCATCCGGCGATCCGCAACATTGACTTTTCGTCCCTGCGTGCCTGCATATCGGGCGGCGCACCACTGCCGCTGGAACTGAAGCAACGGTTCGAGGATGCGACCGGCGCCAAGCTGATCGAGGGCTATGGATTGACGGAAACCAGTCCCGTGGTCTGTTCCAACCCCTATGAGGCGATGAACAAGACCGGCACGGTCGGCCAGCCGGTACCGGGAACGAAGGTGAAGCTGGTGGACCGCGAGGACCCCACGCGCCCGCCGCCGCCGGGCGAACCGGGCGAATTGCTGTTCGCCGGACCCCAGATCATGAAGGGTTATTGGCAGCGGCCCGACGCGGACGCCGAAGTGTTTGTCGATGGCTATCTGCGGACGGGCGATGTCGGGATCGTCGACGAGGACGGCTATGTGAAGATCGTCGACCGGATGAAGGACATGATCGCCGTCGGTGGGTTCAAGGTCTTCCCCAGTCAGATCGAGGCGGTCCTCTATCATCATCCGATGGTGAAGGAGGCGTTGGTGATCGGCATCCCCGACAGCTATCGCGGCGAAATGCCCAAGGCATTCGTGACCCTGAACGAAGATGCGAACATTGATGGTCCGGCGCTCAAGGATTGGCTGAACCCGCAATTGGGCAAGCATGAGCGCGTCGCTGAGGTGGAGGTCCGCCTCAACCTGCCCAAGACGCTGGTCGGCAAGCTCTCCCGCAAGGAATTGGTGGCCGAGGAGCGGGCAAAGGCGGAGTCTGCGGCTCGGGAGGCTGGAACGGCTGCCTGATCGTCCCTATCTGTCGTCCAACGACAGGATAAGGATCAAGGACAAGATGGCCCAGGAAATCGCGACCCTCGCTGGGGGATGCTTCTGGTGTACTGAAGCAGTCTATCAGAATCTCCGGGGCGTCAGCTCGGTGGAGAGTGGCTATATCGGTGGCGCGCGGCCGAACCCGACCTATGAAGAGATATGCACCGGCGCGACGGGCCATGCCGAAGCGATTCGCATCACTTATGACCCTGCTCAGATCAGCTATGACGACCTGCTCGATATCTTTTTCGCGACGCATGAGCCGACGACGCTCAACCGACAGGGCAATGATGTCGGCACCCAATATCGCTCCGCCATTTTCCCCCATTCACCCGAGCAGGAGGCGCAGGCCCATGCTGCGATCACCCGCGCGCAGCCCGATCATCGCGATCCGATCGTAACCACGATCGAGGCGGATGCGCCCTGGTATCCGGCCGAGGATTATCATCAGAAATATTGGGAGCGGGTCGGGGACAGAAACCCCTATTGCATGGCCGTGATCCCGCCCAAACTTGCAAAGCTTCGCAAGGGCTTTGCCGAACGGATCGGGGCCTGATCGCTTAATCGCATCGGCGTGCATCCGTAGGCCAAGGTTCAGCTCCTTTGTGCTATGGGGCGTGGAAGATGGTCGGGGAATCGCAATGAAGAAGATAGTGTTGCTCGCGCCGGTCGCGATGTTGATCTTGCCAGCATGTGTGGTGCGGACGGCTGCGAATATCGTCACGCTGCCAGTGCGTGCGGGCGCGCAGGCGGTCGACTGGACGACCACCAGCCAGGAAGAGTCCGACCGCAACTATGGTCGCCAGGTGCGCGAGCAGGAAGCCCGCGACGGGAAGGCGCGCAAAAAGGCCGACAAGGAACGGCGCAAGCAATGCCGCGAGGCCGGATACGACAATTGCGGCTGACGTTTGGTTTTTGCGCTAGGCCGCAGCGCGTTTGAGCCTGTCGTTGATGGCAACGCCGATCCCTTCGTCCGGGATCGGCGCGATGGCGATGCGGCTGGATGCGCTTGCATCGCCCTGATGCAAGGCGGCGAACAGGTTGGCCGCCGCTTCGACGATATCCGCCTCAGGGCTGAGGTTGAAATGGCAGGGCATCAGGCCGAAGCCGATCAGATATTCGTCCTTCTCCGCCTTTAGCGCATCCAGTCGCAGGGGCTTGGACGGCGCATAATGGCTGTCGAGCTGGCCGGGCGCCTCGATCTTCCCCGCATGCGCGCCGGTGATGACCGGCAAGCCGCTCGCGTCCTCCAGCATCTCCGTCGTGATCGGGCCGGGGCGCAGCAGACGAATCCGGTGGTCCTCCGGTGCGGCAATGGTCGATTCCAATCCCTCACTTGTTGGCCCTTCATCCAGGATCAGGCGAACACGGCCATTCAGGCTGGCAAAGACATGCTCCGCCCGCGTGGGGCTGATGGAACCGCTGCGATTGGCCGATGGCGCGGCAAGCGGGCGACCACTTTCGCGGATCAGCGCCTGCATTGCCGGATGCGCGGGCAGGCGCAGGCCAACGGTGGGCAGGCCCGCCATTACCAGCGGCGACAGGCCGCTATCTTCCCGCACCGGCAGAATCAGCGTCAGCGGCCCCGGCCAGAAATGCTCGGCCAGCCGCAACGCGATGGGCGAGAAATGCGCGAGCCGCTCCGCCATCGCACGGTCGGCGACATGAACGATCAACGGATTGAAGCTAGGCCTGCCCTTGGCGGTGAAGATACCGGCGACCGCGTGCGAATCGGTGGCGTCAGCGGCAAGGCCATAGACGGTTTCGGTTGGCGCGGCGACGGGTTCTCCCGCGCGGATCAGCAGCGCGGCCTCGCGCAATGCCTCCGTGCCGTAGCGTCGGATTTTCGTCGTAAATGCCGGGTTTGAGATGCTCACCGCCCCACGCTATAGCCCCAGTCAAGGGCGGGTAAAGGCCCATTGCGTCAGGAGAATGACATCCATGTCCTATCAGGCCCCCACGCGCGAGCAGCGGTTCGTCCTCGACCATGTGGCAGGAATCGCCGATCTGGCCGCCACGCCGCGCTTCGCGGCGGCGGAAAGCGACATGGTGGACGCCATCGTCGAGGGGGTCGGTCAGTTTGCTGAAGAGCAATTTGCGCCGCTCTACCGCACTGGCGACACGGTCGGCGCAAAGCTGGTCGATGGGCAGGTGCGGATGCCGCCCGGCTTTGTCGACGCCTATCGCGCCTATGTCGACAATGGTTGGGGCACGATTTCCGCGCCGGTCGATTTCGGCGGGCAGGGCCTGCCGGTGACGCTGGCGGGCGTGGCGCTGGAATCGCTGGGCGGGGCCAATATGGCCTTCTCGCTTTGCCCGACGCTGACGGTGGGCGCGATTGAGGCGCTGATCCACCATGGCACGGCGGAACAACAGGCGACCTATCTGCCGCATCTTTCGACCGGCGCGTGGACCGGGACGATGAATCTGACCGAGCCGCAGGCGGGGTCGGATGTTGGCGCGCTGCGGACGACCGCGACCCCGGTCGGCGATGGTAGCTGGAAGATCAAGGGTACGAAAATCTTCATCAGCTTTGGCGATCATGACATGACGCCCAATATCGTCCACCTCGTCCTGGCCCGCACGCCTGACGCGCCGCCGGGGACTAAGGGGATATCGCTGTTTCTCGTCCCGAAATATCGGCTCGATACGGATGGTCAGCCGGGCGCGTTCAACGATGTCCGCCCCGTTACGCTGGAGCATAAGATGGGCATTCACGCCTCGCCCACCTGCGTCTTGTCCTTTGGCGATCATGATGATTGTATTGGGGAGATGATCGGGCCGCTGCATGGCGGGATGCGCGCCATGTTCACGATGATGAACAATGCGCGGCTCAATATCGGCCTTCAGGGCGTGCAGGCAGCCGAAGCCTCGACGCAGAAGGCGCTGGCCTTCGCCGTCGAGCGTATCCAGTCGGCCCCTGCGACCGGCGGGCGCGATTCCGTCGCGATCATCCGCCATCCTGATGTGCGGCGGATGCTGATGCGCGCACGGGCACTGACGCAGGCGGCGCGCGCAATCACTTATTATGCGTTTGGCCAACTCGACCGGGGCGCACTGGGCGATGAAAAGGCAGCGGCCCGCTGTGCGTTGCTGACACCACTCGTCAAAACCTACGCCACCGATATCGGCACGGAGGTTTCATCGCTGGGGATGCAGGTTCATGGTGGCATGGGCTTCATCGAGGAGACAGGAGCCGCCCAATTCTATCGGGATATTCGCATCGCCGCGATTTATGAGGGTACGAACGGTATTCAGGCGGCGGATTTTGTCGGCCGCAAGTTATCGGGCGACGGGGGCACCGCGCTGAACGCGTTGATCGCCGACATTCGGACCGAAGCGGCGGACGAATCCGCCTTGATGGCGCTGGTGGACAAGGTAGAGGAGGTCGCCCGCTGGAGCATTGCCGCCGATGTGCAGGATCGGCTGGCGGGCAGCTACCCCTTGCTTACCATGACGGCAGTGGCGGTCAGCGGCTGGTTGATGGCACGCCAGCATCGCATCGCGACCGAGCAATTGGCAAATGCAGGCAGCGATGCCTTCCTGCGCGCCAAGCAGGCGGTGACGCGCTATTATCTCGACGTCCTGGTGCCGGAGGCGATGGGTCTTGCCTCTGCCGCGCAGGCCGGGGCTGGGGCGCTCTATGCTCTGGATGACGGAGAGCTTGCCGCCTGAAGGTGCAGTAGCTGAGGGTGCAGCCCCCCCTTAATTACAATGCCCTGCGGATGGGACGAAAAAAGGGCCATGGCGCGGTCGGTCGCTTGCCAGATAGCCCCGCTATCCGGCGGCGCGCTCTCCCTTCCATGCCCCCTTTTTCGTCTCCATCTCGACCTTGTAATTAGGGGGGCTGCATCCTAATTGGCAGGGCATGACCGATGCCCTGTTGATCCGCATTGCCGAGGCGCTGGAGCGCCTGGCCCCACCGTCGCCCCTTTCGGCGGACCTGTCCACCCATCCCGCTTATGTATGGGACGGGCATGCGATACAGGCGGTCGAGGCGTTCGCGCCGGTCGACTATGCGCTGTTGTCGGGCATTGACGTGCAGAAGGGCGCGCTGCTGGAAAACAGCCGTCGCCATGCGGCGGGCCATGCGGCGCATGACGTATTGCTGTGGGGCGCGCGGGGCACCGGCAAATCGGCGACCGTCGGCTCGGTCGTGGCCCAGCTCCAACGGGAAGGGACGGACGTCGCCCTGCTGCAATGCGCGATCGACGATCTCGCCAGCCTGCCGCAACTCTTCTCGCTGCTGCGCGCGACGGAGCGCCCCTTCATCCTCTTCCTCGACGATCTGGGGTTCGAGGAAGGCGTGGGCGACGCCCGGTCACTGCGCTCGCTGCTTCAGGGCGGCACGGCGGCACGGCCCGCCAATGTGCGGCTCTACGTGACCTCTAACAGGCGGCATATCGTCCCGCGTCACCTGTCGGAACAGGATGACCCGGTAAACCCGCGCGACGTGGTGGACGACAAGATGGCCTTGTCGGATCGCTTCGGCCTCAGCCTTGGCTTCCATGCCATCGATCAGGACGCCTATGTGGCGATCGTCACCGGCTATGCCAGCGATCTTGGTCTTGATTTCGACCCGCTGGAGGCGATCCAGTGGGCGACCCAGCGCGGCAGTCGATCGGGCCGGGTCGCGTGGCAATATGTGGTCGAACTGGCCGGACGGAACGGGCGCACGGTTTAGCGCGATTTCCAAGCGATCGGCATCGATCGCTGGTTAAGAAATCGCGGTAATCAAAAGGCTTAGAGCGGCGATCTGATCCAATCGGATCGAAAACCGCTCTAAGCTTCCGTTATTTCCGCACTCGCCAGATCACGCCGCCCACATCGTCGCTGACCAGTAGCGCACCGCTCTTGTCGGCGGTCACGTCGACCGGGCGGCCCTGTGCCTTGCCATCCTTGTCGAGAAAACCGGTCAGTATATCGACCGGCTTGCCCTTGGCTGCCTGTCCGTCGTTGTCAAAGGGCACGAACACGACCTTGTAGCCAGCGGCGGGTTTGCGGTTCCAACTGCCATGCAGGCCCACGAAAGCGCCGTTGGCGAATGGCCCGCCCAGCTTCACGTCGGTCGCGAAGATCAGGCCCAACGCCGCGACATGATTGCCCAGCGCATAATCGGGGCGATGGGTATATTCGCGGATTTCGGGTCGTTGCGGCTGGACCCGGCGATCCTCATAGCCGCCCCAATAATTCCACGGCCACCCGTAAAAGCCCCCGAATTCCACGCGGGTCAGATAATCGGGCACCAGGTCGCTGCCCAGCATGTCCCGCTCGTTGACCACGCCCCACAGCGCGCCGCTCTTCGGCTCAAAGGCCATGCCGACAGGGTTCCGCAGGCCTGCGGCATAGATGCGATACTCGCCGGTCTTGGGATTGACCTCCAGCACATTGGCGCGGTTGGCTTCGCTCTCCAGCCCGTTCTCACCGATATTGCTGTTGGACCCGACCCCGACATAGAGGAGCGTACCCGCCGGGTTGGCGACCAGACTGCGCGTCCAGTGCATATTGGGCGCCTGCGCGGGCAGGTTCAGGATCTTGCGACCCTTGTCGCTGATCTGTGTCTCACCCGACTTATAGGGGAAGGCCATCAGCGCATCGGTGTTGGCGATGTAGAGCGTGTCTCCGACCAGCGCCATGCCATAGGGGGAGTTGAGGCCGGCCAGAAGTGTGGTCTTCGTCTCCGCCTTGCCATCGCCATCCGCATCGCGCAGCAGGATGATACGGTTGGGAGAGGGGTCGCCCGCGCCCGCCCGGCCCATCAGATAGCTCATGACCCGGTTGACGATGCCGCTCTTGGGACGCGGCGGGCTGTTGGTTTCGGCCACCAATATGTCGCCGTTGGGCAGGCGTAACAGCGATCGCGGATGCGACAGCCCTTCGGCAAAGCGCTCGACCGTCAGGCCGGTGGCGGCGACCGGCTTTGCCCTGGCCTTCCATCCCACCACATCGGCGATGTTGACGGTCGGGATCATCTGACTACGCGGGGCGGTGAAGGTCGGCTCACGGCCGACATCGGCACCGCTCGGCAGTTGCGCCGTGTCACCCCGGGACAAATACAGGAACCCACCGCCCGCGATAGCGACGAGGATGAGGGGGAAGGCGATCAGATGCTTCTTCTTCATGGCTCTCTCGTGTAATGGTCGCTGGGTTGGCGGACAAGCACCTGCCGCAAGTCGGTCAGCGCTCGCGCAGCCACAATAGTATCGCGATCAGCACGCCGACCGCAGCGCCTGCCAGAAGGCCGATGCTGGGCTGGCCCATCAGCCCGCCGCCGATGGTGCCGGCCAGGATCAGCAGCGCGATGATGGCTCCGGCGCCGGTGGAGTGTTTGCGTCTGTCAGGTGTCGTCATGGGCCGATCCTTGCCACGCCTCGCGCGCGTATACCAGTGTCCTGCGTGCTGTCACATATCGGGACATGACTGTGCCGGAACGGGACGGATATCCCGGATCGGGACATGCCTAACACGATCTTCACTCTCGTGTCGCGCGGATGTGTGCCGACCCGCCAAATTGGCACGGCGATTGAAACGGTATGCGGATCACGATCTGCGTCAAGCGGATCGAATAAAAGCAAAAAAGGATCCGCCGTGCAATTGCCCTATCTGTCGAATCGCAAAAGCTTTGACGATGCAGCGGACCTCATCGCGCGCTTTGGTGATAATGCGGGTTACGAAGCGGCAATGCGTGCAGACAAGAGTCGGGACGTCGGCAACCAC
Source organism: Sphingobium aromaticiconvertens (assembly GCF_037154075.1). Taxonomy (NCBI): domain Bacteria; kingdom Pseudomonadati; phylum Pseudomonadota; class Alphaproteobacteria; order Sphingomonadales; family Sphingobiaceae; genus Sphingobium; species Sphingobium aromaticiconvertens. Next base: position 4,216,080 of record NZ_JBANRJ010000001.1, on the reverse strand, counting down.
ATCCATTTTTGCCACTGGCGGCAGATTGAACGGCTGATCGTGGTGCTTTCCTATGACCAGTCGCTTGGCACGGTGCATTAAAGCGATTTCCAGTCGGGCCGCTAGAGCCGCAGGCCCGCTGTCTCCGGCAATCCCGCCATGATGTTGAGGTTCTGCACCGCGGCCCCTGCGGCGCCCTTGCCCAGATTGTCGAGCGTCGCCACGGCCAGCGCCTGACCCGTCGCCTCATTGCCGAACAGGAACAGGTCCAGCCGGTCGGTCGCCCCGACCTGCTCGATCATGATGTTGGCTCTGGCGCTGCTCTGAGCGAGCGGCGCAACGGACACGATCGGCGAACCCGCATAGGCTGCGCTCAGCGCGGCATGGACGTCGGCCAGCGATGGTGCGCCGGGCATTGCCCGCAATTGCAACGGCACCTCGACGATCATGCCGCGATAGCAGTTGGCGACCGCAGGCGCGAATAGCGGCGGATGGACCAGCCCCGAATAGCGCAGCATTTCCGGGGCATGTTTATGGGCAAGGCCAAGGCCATAGCCAAGGAAGGCGCTTGGCGGGCCGCTCTCGCCCTCATAGTCCGCGATCATCGCCTTGCCGCCGCCTGAATAGCCCGACGCGCCCGATACCGTCACAGGCCAGTCGGCAGGGATCAGGCCCGCCAGCACCAGCGGCCGTACCAGCGCCAGAAAGCCGGTCGGCCAGCAGCCCGGATTGGCGACAAAACGCGCCTGTTCCAATGTCCCGCGCTGGCCCGGCTCCAGTTCGGCGAAGCCATAAGCCCAGCCATCAGCCACGCGATGCGCGGTCGACGCGTCGATCACCTTCGTCCGGTCATTGTCGATCAACGCCACGGCTTCGCGGGCAGCATCGTCGGGCAGGCACAGGATGACGATGTCGGCATCGTTCAGCGCCGCGCGCCGCGCGTCCGCGTCCTTGCGCTTGTCATCGGGCAGGGTGATGAGCGCCAGTTCTGGGCGGCCCGCCAGCCGCTCGCCAATCTCCAGGCCGGTCGTGCCGACGCCACCATCTATGAAGACGTTACAGGTCATGCGCTGATCCTCCGCCGTGCAATGACAGGCTGCTCATGCGCGCTCGCCAGCCGAGCGATCACATCGGCCAGCGGCTCGATCATAACGGCCATCCAATAGGCATTGGCGTGCAGCAGGCTGGTGCCATCGAGCATGATGCCGACATGCCCTGGAAAGAAGACGAAATCTCCGCGAACCAATGGCGCATCGTCGGCAATCGGTGCGCCGATCCCCTCGCGTTGCATGTCGGTGTCGCGTGGCACCTTGATACCGCATTGGCCGAGCGCGACCTGCACCAGACCCGAACAGTCGATGCCACGATGCCCGCGTCCACCCCAGATATAGGGCTGTCCCAGATAGCGCTGCGCGACCGCGACCCAATCACTCTCGATCGTATCGGCGGCTGCCGCATGGCGGATATGGATATGGCCTTCACCAGACGCGATGAAATCATCTGTCGCCTCGCCCGTGAACAGTGCGCCTTGCGGCCAATGGTCCAGAATCGACGCCTTGATATCGGCGGTGCTGAACAACGGCGCGGAGCGTGCCGTTATGCGGTGGCTCGCCACCTCATGCACATCCAGCGCCTCGCGCCGTACATAGCCAACATAGCCATCATGGCCGCAAAAGCCCCAGGCCCATTCGGCGGTGACGTCCAGTGCATGGAAGCTTTCGCCACGCAACAACTCACTGACCGCCTGTGCTTTCATGCTGGGGGACGTCAACAATGACGTGCCCGCCGCCACGCAGGTCAATTCGACCGCGCGCGCATAATGGGCTGAAAACAGCACGCCTGCGAGCGACACATCGGCCAGATCGCCACGGGCAGCATGAACGCGTGCATCAAGCGCAACCGATCGGCCGTCCAGCTTGAAGCGTGTCCGTTCAGGCGGTCCGACCCGCGCGTGTATGTTCCGGTCCTTCATCGCGGCTTGTCCCTGCGATGAAATCGTGAAATCCGTCAAGAAATTCCGCCCCTTTCGGCGTCCGCGCGACAAAAATATTGCGGCGGTCCATCGCGTCCCGCTCGCGGCGCAGATAGCCCAAGGCCGACAGTTTGTTAAGGGCGCGTGTGATGACGGGTTTCGATACATTCAACGCCTCGGCCAGACCGCGCACCGTATGGGGGCCGACCCCGATATAGACGGTCATCATCAGCGCCATCTGGCGATTGGTAAGGTCGGGCTTTCCAGAGCGTACATAATCGACCAGGGTGCGCATCCACTGGCTTAATGTTTGTAGCCCCCGGCGCTGGAGCTGTAGAGGCTCTTCATAGGCGGATTGGACGGTCATTCTCTCAAAACGCACATATGCCGATCCGGTTGCGTAACGGCGGTGATGCCCGCTATTTTACTTGTCCGCCTATTTACCGCGACCTCTGGCATAGCGTTTTTGCAGCATGGAGAAGACGGCGCGCAGGCCCAGCGCTTCGCCGCCCTTGGCGCGTCCCGGCTTGGCCGCCGGACGCCAGGCAAAAGTATCCAGATGCACCCAGGGGATATCCTCTGGCGCGAAGCGGCGCAGGAACAGCGCGGCGGTGATCGCACCGGCAAAGCCGCCTTCGCCCGCATTGTTGATGTCGGCAATGTCGGACTTGAGCATATCGGCATAGGGATCCCAAAGCGGCAACCGCCATGTTGGATCGTCGGCGTCGCGGCTGGCCGCTGCCATGTCCGTTGCCAGCGCCTCGTCGTCGGTGAACAGGGCGGGAAGGTCTGGTCCCAGCGCCACGCGGGCGGCCCCCGTCAGTGTCGCAAAGTCGATGATCAGTTCAGGCGTATCCTCGCCCGCCTTCGTCAGTGCGTCGCCCAGCACCAGCCGTCCTTCAGCATCGGTATTGCCGATTTCGACCGTTAACCCCTTGCGGCTGGCCAATATGTCGCCGGGACGAAAGGCATTGCCGCTGATTGCGTTTTCAGCCGCGGGGATCAGCAGGTGCAGGCGCACTGGCATCCGGCTATCCATCACCAGCCTTGCCAGAGCCAGCGCGTGGGCCGCGCCGCCCATATCCTTCTTCATCAGCCGCATGCCGGCCGATGGTTTGATATCCAGCCCGCCGCTGTCGAAGCAGATGCCCTTGCCGATGATCGCGACGCGTGGTGCCGTCTCGTCGCCCCAATGGAGTTCGATAAGGCGCGGGGAGAAGGGTTTTTCCGCCGCCTTGCCGACCCCATGGATCATCGGAAAGCCCGTTTCCAGCGCATCGCCGCGCGTCACCGTCAGACGCGCGCCAAAACTGGTGGCCAGTTCGCTCGCGGCGCGTTCCAGATCGGGCGGTCCCATGTCCGCGGCTGGCGTATTGACGAGGTCGCGGACCAGCGCGATGGCCTGCGCCATCCGCACATGCCCTTCAATCTGCGCGACCTCTTTGGTCAGCAGCACGCGCGGGCCGGTCGCACCCTCCGCCTTGCGATAGCGATTGAAGCTATAATGGGCGGTCAGCCATCCCAGCGCCGCCGCGCCGGCTTTTCCATTGTTCAGGCGATAGGCACCCTCGGGTAAGGTTTCGGCGAGCTTCGCCAGGCACCAATTGCCCAGCTTCGTGGCATCCTTGACCCCGGCGATGGCTGACCAGTCGTCGCCTGCCTCGCCCGGCAGGATCGCGATCTCGCCTGGCTTCCCGTTGAAGCGATGCGCGGCAACAGCGCCGCGCACGTGGTTCGGTTGGCCTCCCAGCCAGGTATCGAGGCTATCTGCGTCTATCAGATGGATGGAACGAGCGCTCTGGCTCTGGTCGGCTTTCAGTAAATTGGAATAATCGGTCATGCCAAAGTGTCTAGAGCATCGCGCGGAAAAGTGGGAACCGGTTTTCCGCTCATGAGCGCATGGGCCGACAGAAAATATGAACAGGGACGGGAACAACAGCCTTTTTCGTCGCTTGGTCCTTTCAATTCACCGCGCGCGCCATTTGCATGTGTGCCTGTGGAGGACTAGCTTGTAATGCATAGAGCATAAGGAGAGTGAGCCATGTTTCACCAGAATGATCGCGGTCTTCAGGCTGCGCGTGACCGCGCCTATATATTGGCCGACAGTGGAAAATTCGAAAATGCCCATGCGGTGGAGCGCGCGCTGATCGCCGAAGGCTGGCCCAATGCCGCCCGTGCGCTGGAAAGCAGCTTTGCTCGCAAGGCGTTGAGCGAACGGTGTCAGGTTGCGACCGCGCATTGATGCAGGGCAGGGATGGTCTGGCGTGGGCCAGAATAGGAAAGGCGTCGCCGGCGCTGGTCGCGATCCTGATTGTATCGGCCTGTTCGAACGAGCCGGATAATCAGGCGGTTGAGGGTAATGCCACGACCAATGCCGTAGCCGCCCGCTTTGCCGAGCGAATGGCGGGTACGCCATTGCCCGCGTCGTCGGCCAAGGCGTTCGTGCAGAGCGAAAAGACCGATCTGCTAGAATTTCTGTATGCCTATCCGGCCCAGGCGGCGGCCGTACCCGCGCTGGTGACGAAATTCGACAAGGCGATGACGGCGGCAAAGACCGATGCGCTCAAGATGGCCCAGAACGATGCGAAATCGGCGAAGCAGGCTGGCTTTCCCTTCCGCACCTATAGTTTGGAAACGCGCTGGAGCGTGAAAGCGGACACGCCGCGCTTTCTGTCGCTCGAATCACAAACCTATGTCTTCACGGGCGGCGCACACGGCATGACCGGCTATGAGCCTCTATTGTGGGACAAGGCACGGAACCGTGAAACCAATATGGCCATGGTGATGACCTCATCCGACGCTTTCGCCGCCGCGATTCATGACCAATTCTGCGCCGCTCTGGACAAGGAGCGTGCGGAAAAGCGCGGTGCGCCGGTGGTGCGTGGCGATGATGATTTCACCAAGTGCATCGACCCGATGAAAGAGGTGCTGGTGCCCACGTCAAAGGATAGCAAGTTGATCGACGCTGTCACCGTCGTCGTTGCGCCCTATAGCGCTGGCCCCTATTCGGAGGGCAGCTACGATGTGGTGCTGCCCGTTGATGCCGCCATGCGCGCGGCGATCAAGACCGAGTATCAGGACGGCTTCATCGCGGCACGGTGACTCGATTCTGCTGAGCGCAGCTTATGCCGCCACAGGCACGCCATAGAGGTCATGATCGTCCGCATCCTCGATCACAACGTCCACAATATCGCCTGCCTTTAGCCCCGCAGGCAGATCACGCAGGAAGACGTTGCCGTCGATCTCCGGCGCGTCGGCCTGACTACGAGCGGTGCCGCCGATGCTGCCATCTTCCTCGTCAGGGTCGCCCACTTCGTCCAGGATGACGGGCAGGGTGCGGCCGACCTTGGCGGTCAGCTTGGCAGCGGAAATGGCGGCGGTGCGCTCCATGATCCGCTGATAGCGTTCTTCCTTGACCTCTTCGGGCACAGCGTCGGGCAGGGCGTTGGCCGCCGCGCCTTCGACAGCCTCGAACCGGAAGGCGCCCACGCGATCGAGTTGCGCCTCATCCAGCCAGTCGAGCAGATACTGGAAATCCTCTTCCGTCTCGCCCGGGAAACCGACGACGAAGCTGGAGCGGATTGTCAGGTCCGGGCAAATGCCCCGCCATTTGTGGATGCGATCCAGCACCTTGGCCTCATTGGCCGGACGCTTCATCAGCTTCAAGACCTTGGGGCTGGCATGCTGAAACGGAATGTCCAGATAGGGGGTCAGCAATCCGTCGGCCATCAGCGGGATGACCTGATCGACGTGGGGATAGGGATAGACATAGTGCAGCCGCACCCAGGGGGCACGCCCTTCGGCGGTCCGCAACTGCCCCAGTTCGCGCGCCATGTCGGTCATGTGCGCACGTACATCACGGCCCTTCCACTGGCGCGATTCGTGCTTTGTATCGACGCCATAGGCCGAAGTATCCTGGCTGATAACCAGCAATTCTTTCGTGCCCGCATGCACCAGCTTCTCCGCCTCACGCAACACCGCGTCGATGCGCCGCGACACCAGGTCGCCACGAATCGAGGGGATGATGCAGAAGGAGCAGCGATGGTTGCAGCCTTCGGAAATCTTCAAATAGCTATAGTGGCGCGGCGTCAGCTTCAGCCCGCCCTCGGGCACCAGGTCGATAAACGCGTTGGGCACGGGCGGCGATGCCTCATGCACCGCATTGACGACCTGCTCATATTGATGCGCGCCGGTGACAGCCAGCACGCTCGGGAAGCGCGCGCGGATCAATTCCGCCTCATTGCCCATGCAGCCGGTGACGATGACACGGCCATTTTCAGCGATCGCTTCGCCGATGGCCTCCAGCGATTCTTCCTTGGCGGAATCGAGAAAGCCGCAGGTGTTGACCAGCACGACGTCGGCGCCGGCATAGTCGGCGGACATCTGATAGCCATCGGAGCGCAGCTTCGTAAGGATGCGTTCGCTGTCCACAAGAGCCTTGGGACAGCCGAGCGACACCATGCCGACTTTCGGCGGTTCGGGAAATATCGTTGCCATGATTGCCGCGCACATAGGGATTTATGCGGCAAATGTCACGCAGGCGTTCGGCGGGTCGTTATGTCTCGTCCGTCCGAGGCTCGTTCGAGCCATTTCCCGCGACGATCTCTACGATCTTGTCGCCGGTCTGGAGCGCCTTGGCGCCCTCTTCCCAAAAGCCGATCGGGCTATTCTCGCGATAGATGCGCACGCCCAGGCCCGTCGCAATGGCGGACAGCGGACCGCCAATTTCTTGCGGAAGGACGCCGCGCTCGTTGAGCTTTACCCGCCCCCCGGAAGCTGCCAGATCCGCCATATAATCGGCAATATGCGGCCCCGTCGTACTGCCAGCCAGCAGCAGTCCGGCAAAGCTGACGGGATTGATGACCGTGGTTGCGCCCGCCTGCCGCGCAGGCAATTCATTATCCTCGTTCCGTACCACAATGCTGATCGGCATGCGCGGGGCCAGGTGGCGGGCGGTCAGGGTGATGAGGATCGAGGTGTCGTCCCGTCCCGCCGATACGATCATCGACCGGGCACGATGGATCTGCACGTCCTTCAGCGTGCGATCGCGCGTCGAATCGCCGCATAATATGTTGCATCCCAGCGTCTCGGCCTCGCCCAGCGCGCGTTCACTCGGGTCGATCACGACGATTTCGCTCGGGTCGGTGCCGCGCGCCAGCAGTTCGTGGACCGCTTCGGACCCGCTGGTGCCGAATCCGGTGACGACGATATGATTGTGCAAATCGGCTTGAATACGGGCCATGCGCCACCTGTAGAGGATGTTGCGGAGAAAGAGGTTATAGGCGGTGCCGAGGAAAATGATCCAGACGAACAGCCGAATCGGCGTCACCAACAGCGCCTCGAACAGCCGGGCTTCGGGCGACACCGGCACGATGTCGCCATAGCCCACCGTCGTAACCGTTACGGTGGTAAAATAGAGGACGTCGATAAAGCTGATCTGATTGTCCAGATTATCGCGCAACCCGTCGCGTCCGACCCAGTGGAGCAACAGCACCAGCGAGATAAGGCCAACGACCAATCCCACCCTCCACGCCAGATCCATCCACATCGGCATGGACGACCGCCGCCGCAACAGCCCCGCCATGGGGGCAGGGGATGGGCGATTATCGATCCTCATGGCTGACCGGGCAACTGGGTGAGGGGGTTCACGGGCGCGCGGTCCTTTCGCAATTCGAAATGTAGCTTGGGTGTGTGGCATAACCGCTATCGCCCGGCAGGCCGATCACCTCACCCTTGCGCCCGGTGTTGTTCTATTGTGCGAAAGCCGCTGTTGTCGAGGCCATCGCCGAATCCTGCGTCAGATCGTAATGCAGGGGCGTCACGGTCACATAGCCTTGCGCGATTGCGGCCAGGTCGCTCCCTTCGGGCATCGCGTCGCTGGGACCAAGGCCGAACCAGTAATAACGATAGCCGCGCGGATCGGTCTGCTCGACGATTCGGGTGCGATCGACGTCGTGGAAGCCCTGCCGCACGACCTTCACGCCCTTGATCGCGTCGGGTTCGATCGCCGGGAAGTTGACGTTGAACAACAGGCGGCGCTCATGCGGCAGCGCGATCAGCGGTCGCAGCACGCGTTCGCCCCACGCCTGTGCAGCGGCAAAGGGCACCGCGTCGCCCATCCCCTCCCGCGCATAGACCTGACTGAGCGCGATCGAACGGATGCCGGAAATGGCGCCCTCCATCGCGGCGGACACCGTGCCCGAATAGGTGACGTCTTCGGCCAGATTTGCCCCGCGATTGACGCCGGACAGGATCAGGTCAGGGGGCGTGTCTTTCATCAGATGCCCGACCGCCATCATCACCGCATCGGTCGGCGTGCCTGTGACGCTGTAATGCTGCTCGCCATGTTTGCGGACGCGCAAGGGGCGGGTCAGCGTCAAGCTGTGGCCCGCGCCGGACTGTTCGTCATGCGGCGCGACGATCCAGATATCATCGGACAATGTCCGCGCGATTGCCTCCAGTACCTTCAGGCCCGGCGCGAACACGCCATCGTCATTGGTCAGCAGGATACGCATGGAGTCCTCATTCCGTTCGTTCGAGCGGGTCAGCGCGGCGTCAAACGCGTCAACCCACCCATATACGGCCCCAGCGCCTCTGGCACGATCACGCTGCCATCCTCCTGCTGGTAATTTTCCAGCACGGCGACCAGCGTCCGTCCCACGGCGAGTCCGGACCCGTTGAGCGTATGCAGGAAGCGCGTCGCCTTCTCCCCCTCCGGCCGATAGCGCGCATTCATCCGCCGCGCCTGAAAATCACCGCAGTTGGAAACGGAGCTGATCTCGCGATAGGTCTGCTGGCTGGGTAGCCACACTTCCAGATCGAAGGTCTTTTGCGCCGAAAAGCCCATGTCGCCGGTGCATAGCAGCATCTTGCGATAGGGCAGGCCCAGCGCCTGCAATATGCCCTCGGCCGCTGCGCACATCCGTTCATGCTCGGCCGCCGATTCCTCGGGCGTACAGATCGCGACCAGTTCGACCTTCTCAAACTGATGCTGGCGGATGAACCCGCGGGTATCGCGCCCCGCCGATCCCGCTTCCGACCGGAAACAGGGGGTCAGCGCGGTGAAACGCAGCGGCAGGCTGTCGGTCGCCAATATCTGCTCGCGGACGAGGTTTGTCAGGCTGACTTCGGCGGTGGGTATCAGCCAGCGACCATCGGTAGTGCGGAACAAATCCTCAGCGAATTTGGGCAACTGCCCGGTGCCGAACAGCGCCTCGTCGCGCACCAGCAACGGCGGGTTGACTTCTTCATAGCCATTCGCGCTGGTCTGCCGGTCGAGCATATATTGCGCCAGCGCGCGGTGCAGCTTCGCCATCTGGCCGCGCAGCGCGGTAAAGCGCGCGCCGGACAGGGTCGCGCCGCTCTCAAAATCCATTCCCAGCGCCGGGCCGAAATCGGCATGGTCCTGCGGCGTGAAATTGAACGAGCGGGCCTCGCCCCAGCGGGCAACCTCTACATTGCCGGCTTCGTCCGCGCCTTCTGGCACATCATCGGCGGGCAGGTTGGGGATGGCCGCCAGCAGGGCGTCCAGCGCCTCGCTCGTCTCCCGATCCTGGGTTTCCAGCGCGGGCAGCTTTTCCTTCAGCGCCGCGACCTCGGCCTTGATGCTGTCGGCCAGCACCATGTCCTTGGCCGCCATCGCCTGCCCGATCGCCTTGCTCGCTTCGTTGCGGCGGGCCTGGCCTTGCTGCAACTCGGTGGCGATGGCCCGCTTTCTGGCGTCCAGCGCCACTATATCGGCGCTCAATGGCGCGGCGCCCCTGCGGGCCAGCCCTGCGTCAAAGGCCTGCGGATTGTCTCGGATGAAGCGGATATCGTGCATCGCTGCCCTATGCCGGTCGGCGCTTTCCCTTGCAAGCATGGCTTGCGCGACCCGATGTAACCCGGCCCGATGCAACCCGGCGTCCGCCCGTCCGTTACCCCTTCACAGCAAAAAGGAGAAGGCGATGCATATAGACCATGACGCGCTGGTGATGGTGGCGGACGGCCGAAAGATACTTGTCTTCCGCAACAAGGGCGACCGAGCCTTCCCCCAGTTGGAGGCGGAAACGGTGCGGCATCAGGAGAATCCCGCCGACCGCGATCAGGCCTCCGACGCGGCTGGGCGCGCTTCATCCCCCATGGGCAGCCGCCAGAGCGCGGTGGAACAGGTCAACTTCCACGATCTTGAGGAGCATCGCTTTGCGGTAGAGGCTGCGGATATGCTCAAGCGGCGCGCGCTCGCGAATGATTTTGAAAAGCTCATCATCGTTGCGCCGCCCCCTACGCTGGGTGAGATGCGCAAATATTATCATAGGACCGTGCAGGATCGGCTGGTGGGAGAGATCGCCAAGGATCTCGCCAATCATCCGGTGCCAGAGATTGAGAAGATTATCGCCGAGGCCTGACCGGCTAGCGGTCAGTCTGAAAAGAAAAGGGCGGACCCGGCTGATCGGGGCCGCCCTTTTTCATATCAGCAACCGATTCGAAGGATCAGGCCGCGTCGTTCTTCTTTGCCCGGTCGGCAAACCTGCGCCGTGCGACCAGCGCTGCGGCCGCCGCACCGAACAGCAGGACCATCGGCGGCGCGGGCACGTCGGTTCCACCGGTGCTGGTGCTGCCGCCCGAACTGCTGCTCGATGTGGACGAGGACGTGCTGGAGCTGGTGGATGAAGAGCTGGACGAGGAAGTGGAAGATGAGGAACTGGTCGAAGAGCTGGTGCTGACCCCGGAAGAGGTTGAGACATTGCCGCTCGATGTCGAGACGTTGCCACTGGAGGTCGAAACACCGCCGGTTGAGGTGGATACGCCGCCGGTGGATGTCGAAACGCCCCCGGTCGAGGTTGACGTCGAAACACCGCCCGTTGAAGTGGATACGCCCCCCGAGGTCGAACTGGTCGAAGAGCTGATGCCGCCGGTGGAACTGCTGGTCGAGGAGATGACCACGCTGCCGCCACCGCTGCCGCCGCCCCCACCGCCGAAGAACCCGCCGACGAAACCGCCGCCGCCAAAGCCGCCGCTGCCACCCATCACGATGGGTACGGCGCCGCCGCCGCCCGACATCGGGATTTCAGGCGCCATCATCGGCGCGGGCATGGGGATGGGAGCCGCCTGAGTCGCGACGGTCACGGTCGAGGGCGCGCAGCTTGTCACGGTTCGCACGACGCGGCGCTTGACCGTCCGCACGGCGTAGCGCTTCTTCGGATAGGTCGCCTTGACGCTCTTGGTCGAGTGGATGATCGCCGGGCGAGGGCTGTCCGCCATATGCACCGCGCCGCCGCCAATGATGGCGCCGCCGCATGTGGCCGCACATAATTTTGCCAAAGCCATCCGAACCGACATAGGATCCACTCTTGTTATTTTGTCTGGCTGCTTCACCCAACTATTGGCGACGTAACGGCAACCGGACATTCCCTATCGCGAGGAACGCAAAATAAAGCGTTAACTGCAATGCCGTTAACCCTGAATGCTTGTCCCGCGTCGAGTGAAATATCCATGACTGCTGAACGCTCATGGTTAACGTCCCATTATGAAACGGCTCGATCGGCCTAAGTAAAGAGTTGCACGACGGTGGCGCGTCATTGCCGGGCTCTGAGGGAGATCTGGCGAGGGCTGAAGAATGATTGATTCGCAATCCGCCCTTCGATCCATCCTCTCGCCATCTGCGGTTCGTTCGGTTTGGGCGCAATGCCCGCTTGTGTCGCCTCCCCGGGCTGGCTATAGGCCCGCTCAACAATAGTCACGGCACCGGGAACTTCCAGCGACCGTTGCCTTCGAGTTCGGAGAGCCAGATGGCATCGCTCGTCAATGCCGACAAAGACGTCAATGCCGAAAAAGGCAAGGAAATCGCGTCCAAGTCGATCGTCGAACTACCCCAGGATTATAAGCCCTCGGCAGACGAGGCTTTCATGAACCCCCGCCAGCTGGAATATTTTCGGCAGCGGCTGTGGGCCTGGAAAAAGCAGATTTTGGCAGAAGCTGAGGTCACGCTTGCCGTTCTCCAGAACGAGCCACTGCGAGAGCCTGACCTTAACGATCGCGCGTCGAGCGAAAGCGACTGGTCGATCGAACTGCGCACCCGCGATCGCCAGCGCAAGCTCATTTCCAAGATCGATTCGGCGCTCCGCCGGATCGAGGATGGTGAATATGGCTATTGTGAAGTAACCGGTGAGCCGATCTCGCTTGGTCGCCTTGAAGCCCGCCCAATTGCGACCATGACTGTAGAAGCGCAGGAGCGCCACGAGCGGCAGGAAAAGGTTTCGCGCGACGATTAACACTTTCTCCATCCGCCTGTGGCATCGCCAATGCATAGAAGCTGCATTGGAAATGGGTCGCGCGAGATGGATGAGTCACAGGATTTTATGGCGGATCGCGGTCCGGCGCGTACCGCGCCGCGCGACAGCCTGTTTCTGCTGACAAATATCACGACAGCGGAAGGCATCAGCCTCGGCAAGGCACGGGTGCGTAATCTCTCCGCCGTCGGATTGATGGCCGATTGCGAACGGCCGATCGCCAGAGGTGCGCGGATTGTCGTTGAACTACGGGGGGTGGGTCTGGTTACAGGCCGGGTCGCCTGGGCGCAGGCGGACAGGATCGGCGTCGCTTTCGACGAACTGATCGACCCGCAATTGGCGCGCAAGCCGGTTGGGACCAAACGATCGGAAGCGCAGTTGCCCGATTATCTGCGCCCGCTTACCAAGCGTCGCTGACAGCCCCGGCCAACGGACAGGGCTGTCATCTTCGTCCTGCGGGAGGCGCGACGCCTAATTCGGCCCGCGTATCTCTTCCTTCAACCGCAATTTCTGCTTCTTGAGGGATGCGACCAAAATCGCGTCGGGAAGGGGCCGACTCGTCTCCGCCTTGATACGGGCGTCGAGTCCGGCATGTTTGGCCGAAAGCGCAGAAACGTGGCTATTTTCCATGACATTCTCCTTACGAGGGTAATGGATGATCGAGTAGATCACGAATCATCGGTCCTGTCTCGCCATGATTATGGTGTTGCGACGATCCCCCGTGAATTTGCGATGGCTCGCTTGGCCCCGCCTCGCTATCATCACCGAATACAGCGCATCTGACGAAGCCTGATGGGGCGTTTAAGTGGAGACGGATTGGCGGTGAGTACCGAAGATATCATGCGCCGACTGGAACTGCTGCGAGTGGAGCATCGCGACCTTGACGGTGCGATCGCGGCGCTGATTGACGGGGGCACCGGGGATCAGATGCAACTGGCACGGCTCAAGAAGCGCAAGCTGCGCCTGCGCGATGAAATAGCGATCCTGGAAGATCAACTGGTGCCCGACATCATCGCCTGATCGGCCCCCGATCGACCGCGGCCTGCGCTGGATTCGCGGCCTGCTGCACTTCCCGCTTTGGGACAGTTAAAGGTAAAAGGGTTAACGGCCCTGACAAGACGTGGTGGCTGTGGCAGCAGAGCACATGCGTTCGACTTCACCCTTCGATTCAAGTCTTCATCGGCGTCTTGTCGACAGCCTTTATGTTGAGGCGATGGTCATGGCGGATGAAGCCCGTAGCTATTTCGATACCAGTTTGGCGGTGGAGCAGGGGTTTGATGATCCGCTGCAGCGCATCGCCTTCACCTGCGAATCGCTGAAGGTCACGACCCGGCTCATGCACATCATTGCCTGGCTTCTCAGCCAGCGGGCTTTCCAGCGTGGAGAGATCGACGAGTCCGATTTGCTGAGCGAGAAATACAGCCTCGGCCCGGCCAGCGTCAGTGATCGTGCGCAAGTCGCGGACTTCCCCTTCGCCGTCCGTGCGCTGGTGGATGGGAGCGAGGAACTTTATGATCGCGTCGCCCGGCTTCAGGACCGGATGTTGATCGCTGCGCGTCGCCGTCCCGCGCCCGAAGCCAGCCCGGCGCGTATGCTGATGGACCGGCTCCACATGGCTTTCTGAAAAAGCCATCGTCCGGTGTCGCGATTTGGTCGGCCATCTGCCGATCATGGCTGGCGCGCCCGGCCTTTTCTGGTTTAGACAGGCGGACATGACCTACGGTTCGCGGACTTGCCGCCGTCTCTTTGGCCGTCCGCTGCCTGGCCGCAATGTTGCTATATGCTTCATCCTGTCTCCGTTGGCGTTTGCGCCCGTGTCTGTTCTGGCCTGGCAGGGGGGGGGCAGGCAAGGGGGGAGCGGGGCGACACCGCCCGTTACCGTCCGCTCAGTTATCGTTCCGCCCGGCACCGTTTCACCCGGCGATACGCCACTTGATAGTCCGCTCGATCCCATGCCCGATATCGGCATTGCGTGGCCCGACATGGGGCAGCCCGACAGCGTGGTGCCCATTCCATCCGATCCGCAGGATGTGAACGATGATGCGACTGACACGCAGGCAATTGCCCCGGATATCGCGCCGACAATAGTGGATCCGGCGGCCAGCTTTACCGATACCGGTGAGGAGCGGCGTTACACGGTGACGCTTTCGGGCCTGGACGGCATCGCGGATGATGTGTTCAATACCCGGTTCAGCGACCTGTCGGTGTTGAAGCAAGGGGAGGGAAAGGTCGCCAACCTAGCGCAGATCAACCGGCGTATCAAGGAAGACAGCGACCTGCTCGATCGCCTGCTGCGGGCCAAGGGCTATTATGCCGCGCGGGTGCGCGGCCTCGTTGCGGCGCCCCCTGCGGGCAGCGATCGTCTGGCGGTCAGCTTCGACATCCAGCCGGGTACGCGATATTCCCTCGCCTCGGTCGATCTGGAAGGGTTGGCGGACACGGGTGACAACCAGCCTGTGTTGCGAAAGGCGTTCCCGGTGGCCGTGGGCGACCCGATCGATGCAGACAAGATATTGGGCGCGCAAAATACGCTCGCGATCGCACTGGGAGAAAACGGTTTTCCTTTCGCCAAGGTGGACGAACCTGAGGTTCGCGTCGATCATGAGGAGCGCAAGGGCGACCTGGATATCGTCGTAACGCCCGGCGGCTTCCGTACTTTCGGCCAGATCGTCATGGCCAATGATGAATTGTTCAGTGCGGGCCATGTCCAGCGGATTGCCCGATTCAAATCCGGCGACACCTATATGGCCTCTGATGTGGAGGATTTGCGCCGCGCGCTGGTCGCCACCGGCCTTGTTTCCTCCGTCACGCTGGTGCCGCGCGACGCGGGCGATGGTACCCATGTCGACCTGGCTGTCGATACGCGTCCGGCGCCGCTGCGGACCATTGCGGGCGAACTGGGCTATGGCACGGGTGAGGGCTATCGTGCGGAGGTCAGTTGGCAGCATCGCAACCTGCTGCCACCCGAAGGCGCGGTGACGCTGCGCGGCGTATTGGGTACGCAGGAGCAGACTGCCTCCGCCACCTATCGCCGCAGCAATTTCATGCGCCGCGACAATGTCCTGACCGGCCTGCTCTCGATCAGCAATATCAAGCGCGACGCTTATGATGCGCGCACCATAACCTTGTCGGGCGGGCTGGAACGGCAGACGAACATCATCTTCCAAAAGAAATGGGTGTGGCGCATCGGCGCGGAGCTGGTGGCATCGGACGAAGCTGACAGCTTCAGCAAGATTGTGGGCGGGCGTCGTACTTTCTTCATCGCGGCCCTGCCGCTTGGCCTTACCTATGATGGCAGCGACGATCTGTTGAATCCGTCGACGGGCTTCCGTCTGAGCGGCCGGGTCAGTCCCGAACTGTCGTTCCAGAACGGCACCTTCGGCTATGCGCGGGCGCAAGTGGATGGCAGCATCTATCAACCTGTGGGTGAGCGCGTCGTCCTCGCCTCCCGCGCGCGTTTTGGGACCATCCTGGGGGCGGACGTCAGCGCCATCGCACCATCGCGCCGCTATTATGCCGGTGGTGGTGGATCGGTGCGCGGCTATAGCTATCAGGCGATTGGTCCGCGCGACAGCAACAACGATCCCATCGGCGGCAAGAGCCTGGCGGAATTTTCGCTGGAGGCGCGGGTGCGCTTTGGCAATTTCGGCGTTGTGCCCTTCGTCGATGCGGGCAACATCTCCACCAGCTTCGTGCCGCGCTTTCAGGATCTTCGGATCGGGGCGGGCGTTGGCGTGCGCTATTACAGCAATTTCGGCCCCATCCGCGTCGATGTCGGCACGCCCATCAATCCGCAGCCCGGCGATCCGCGCATTGCCGTCTATGTGTCGCTGGGGCAGGCCTTCTGATGGCGGATGAAACACCCGTGCCGGGCGAAGACGTCGCCCCGACACCGCCACGCCGTCGCGCCTGGGATGGGCGGTGGCAGCGCTGGTTGCTAGGATTGGTCCTGACGGCGATATTGATCGTCGGCGGCGCGCTCGCCTGGCTGGACACCGCGCCGGGGCATCGTTTCCTCGTGTCGCGTGTTGCGCGCATCGCCCCGGAATCAGGCCTGCGTATCCATGTCGACCGGATTGACGGCAGCATTTATCGAAAGGCGGTCCTGCACGGCCTTATGTTGTCGGACCCCAATGGGCGTTTTCTGTCGGCGCCACGCGTCGAACTGGACTGGTTCCCCTTCGCCTGGCTCTCCAACCGGCTGGATATTGATCGGCTGGTCATTCCCGCCGCTACGCTGCACGCTCTGCCAAAGCTCAAGCCCACACAGCGACAGGGACCTATCCTCCCCGATTTCGACATTCGCCTGATGCAATTTTCGGTTGGCAGGCTGACGATCGCGCCGGGTATCACCGGACGGCAGCAGGTCGCGACGCTTCTGGGTGATGCCGACATCCGCGCTGGCCGCGCGATCATCGACCTGTCGGCGCGCGTGCTCGATGGGCAGGATGCTCTGCAACTGGCGCTCGACAGTCGCCCGGATGTCGATCGCTTCGACGTGGACGTGACCGTCAATGCGCCGGCGGGCGGCGTTCTGGCGGCCATGGCAGGGACCAGACAAGACGCTAACCTGCGGGTGAAGGGTAAGGGCACATGGACCCGATGGGATGGCACGCTTGCCGCTACGCTCGATGCGCAGCCAGTTCTCGCCCTTGGTCTTACCGCGCGCAGCGGCACATATACCGCCAATGGCTCGCTTCAGGGCGCGGCGATCGCGGGCAATGGGCTGATCCAGCGCCTTTCGGCGCCACGGCTTGACCTCAGCGCCAGCGGCACTCTTGAAAACCGGATCATCGACGGCAAGCTGGCGATCCGTTCGCCCGCGATTGACCTGACTGCCGATGGCGCGATCGACCTGCGTCACAATGCGCTCGACAATGTGCTGGTCGAATTGAAGCTGGCTCGGCCTCAGGCATTGCTCAAGACCATGCGCGGGCGTGACATCGCCGCCCGCATTCGACTCGACGGGGCGATTGAGAGCCTGGGCTACGAATATCTGCTGACGGCAAAGCAACTGGCGTTCGACAAGGCGCTCATCAGCGATGTGCGCGCTGATGGAAAGGGCCATCGCGCACCCAACGGTGCCGCGCTCATTCCCGTTCGCCTGCGCGCCAGCCGCCTTGATGGACAGGGCGAACTCGTCACCGGCATTTTCCGCAACTTCGCGCTGGACGGTGTGCTGCAATTAAAGGGGCAGCAGATCGTCAGCAATCCGATGCAGGTTCGCTCCGACAAGCTGCGCGGGCAGTTGGTGATGCTCGCCGACCTTCGCACCGGCCGCTATGATTTCGGCCTGACCGGCGCAATTCAGGGCCTGCTGATCCGGGGTCTGGGTATCGTCGATATCAACTCGAAACTACGTGCCGTGCCCGGTCCGGGCGGCAGCTTTGGCCTTAGCGGCCAGGCGGAGGCGCGGGTGCGACGGTTGGACAATGACTTTCTTCGCACGCTGGGCGGCGGCCTGCCCACGATACGCACGGATCTCTCGTTGCGACCGGACCAGCAACTTGCCCTTACCAACCTGCGCCTTACCGCGCCGGCGCTGACGCTTTCAGCCAAAGGCGTGCGGCATCGCGATGGCACCCTCCATCTCGAAGGCAGCGGTCGCCATGCCCAATATGGCCCGGTCAGCCTGACGCTGGATGGGAATATAGAGCGGCCCAAGGTCGATCTGCGTCTGTTGCGTCCCATGGATGCGCTGGGCCTGCGCGATGTGCATGTACTGCTTGATCCCGATGCGGTCGGCTATGCCTTCACGGCTAATGGGGGATCGACGCTCGGCCCCTTCACCGGCAACGGACAAATCCTGTTGCCACAGGGCGGTCAGGCCATTGTCCGCGTCGCCCGCCTTGCCGTGTCGAACGTGATCGCCAGCGGTGACATTCGCCCGGTGACGGGCGGCCTGGACGGCGTGCTGAACGTCACTGGTCCTGTTACCGGCACGGTCGCGTTGCGTCCCGTCAACACCCTCCAACAGGTCATCCTGGCGCTCACCGCACGCGATGCGGGGTTCGATGGCCCGACACGGATCGACGTGCGGAACGGAAAGCTGGACGCCACCATCACGCTCGATCCCGCAGGGTCGTCGATCAACGCTGTTGCCGAGGCGCGGGGTTTGCGTGTCGGCGGCATCCGTCTTGGCCGCATGGCGCTCAACGCCGATCTCAAGGATGGGCGAGGCAAGGTTCGCGCCAGCCTTAGCGGCCAACGCGGTCGCCTCTTCGATCTTCAGGGTGAGGCGCAGGTGGAACCTGACCGCATCCGCCTCTCGGCCAGTGGCACGATCGACAAGCGCCCCATTCGCATCGTCCGTTCGGCGCTGTTGACCCGGGCGGGGGATGGTTGGCGGCTGTCACCCGCAACCATCAGCTTTAGTGGCGGTTCTGCCCAGCTTGCGGGGCAATTGGGCGAGGAAACGACACAGATCGACCTGCGCCTGAACAAGATGCCGCTGTCCCTGCTCGACATAGCCTATGATAATCTGGGTCTTGGCGGCATGGCGACCGGATCGCTGACCTATGCGCTTCCGCGCGACGGCGTACCAACGGGCAGTGCGGAGTTGCGCCTGCGCGGTCTTTCCCGCTCTGGTCTGTCGCTTAGTTCGCGACCTGTTGATATCGGTCTTAACGCCGCGCTCACCCCCGACCGCCTCGCCGCACGGATGTTGTTCGTTAGCGAGGGGCAGACCATCGGCCGCGGGCAGGCGCTGCTGACCCCGCTGGGGCAGGGGGGCTTCCTCTCCCGCATCGAAAACGCACCGCTCTTTGCCCAGCTACGCTATAATGGCACTGCCGACACGCTCTGGCGCCTGACGGGGGTGGAGATTGTCGACATCGCGGGGCCCGTCGCCGTCTCAGCCGATGCGCGGGGGACACTCGCCAACCCGGTCATCAGCGGCGCGCTGGCAACCGATGCTGCGTCTATCAACAGTCCGATCACCGGCATGCGCCTGCACAACGTCAAGGCGCGAGGGCGCTTTTCCGGGCCTCAACTCGTCATCAACAGTTTCTCAGGCCAGGCGCAAAATGGCGGCAGCGTGACCGGCGCCGGGCGTTTCGACCTGGGCGGGATAAAGGGCGTTGGCATGGATCTGGCTTTCCAGGCGGACAATGCCGCCCTGCTGGAGCGGGACGATATCGCCGCCACCGTCACCGGCCCCATTTCCCTGAAATCCGACGGTGTCGGTGGCACGATCGGTGGCGATCTGGTCCTGAACAAGAGCCGCTTCACACTGGGCCGCGCTGCCGCAGTTGCGCAACTGCCCGAACTGAAAGTGAAGGAGGTCAACCGCCGGGGCGAGGAGTTTGAACGCCCCATAACATCCGCGCCCTGGGCGTTGGCGATCAAGGCCCGTGCCCGCAACCGTGTGACCGTGACAGGCCTGGGCCTCGACAGCGAATGGCGCGCCAATCTCGACATTGGCGGGACCGTCACCAATCCGGCTATTGCGGGCACCGCCGACCTGGTGCGCGGTGGCTATGAGTTCGCAGGCAGGCGCTTCGATCTGCGGGAGGGCAAGATCGTGTTTGATGGTCGCACACCCACCAACCCGACGCTGGATATCGAGGCGGAGGCCAATATCAGCAACCTCAGCGCCACTATTCGCGTCGGCGGCACGGGCCTGAAGCCCGAAATCACCTTCACCAGCATTCCCGCGCTGCCGGAGGATGAACTGCTCTCGCGTCTGCTTTTTGGCACGTCGATCACCAATCTGTCCGCGCCCGAAGCGCTTCAGCTTGCTTCGGCTGTCGGGGCGTTACAGGGTGGCGATGGGCTGGACCCGATCAATGCCGTGCGCAAGGCAGCGGGGCTGGATCGCCTGCGTATCATCGCCGCCGATCCGACCCAGAATCAAGGCACGTCGATTGCGGCGGGCAAATATCTGACGCGCAAAACCTATGTCGAACTCATCACCGACGGGCAGGGCTATTCCGCTACCCGCATGGAGTATCAGGTGACGCGCTGGCTTTCGCTGCTCGGCGCTATCTCCACTCTGGGGCGGCAAAGCGCCAACGTTCGGGTATCGAAGGATTATTGATCTTGACCGAGAGGCGTCAGAAATCGCGGATAGACACAGGGACGGCGATTAGCGTCATGGACCTGTTCACCATCGGCATCGGTCCCTCCAGCTCGCATACGGTCGGGCCGATGCGTGCTGCGCTCATGTTCATGGAGCAGCTTTCCGGTACGCCCGCACGCGTGCAATGCGACCTTTATGGCTCGCTGGCGCTGACCGGAAAGGGGCATGCCACCGACGCCGCCATTCTGCTTGGCCTGTCGGGCTATCGCCCTGAAACGGTCGACCCTGACGCGGTGACGGACATATTGGCGACGATCCGCCATGATGAGCAGATCCGTTATCGCGGCGACATCATCCCCTTTGTCGAATCGCGCGATCTGCTCTTCCACATGGGCGAGTTTCTGGAGGCGCATTCCAACGGGATGCGTTTTTCCGCCTGGTTCGAGGGTGCGGACGAACCCATCGTGCGCGACTATTATTCCATTGGCGGCGGCGCGGTCCTGCCCGGCAGCGTGGAGGGGATCGACCCGAATACACCGCTGGGCCACAATATCGTGCAGCCATACCCGTTTTCTTCTGGCGCGGAAATGCTCGCTATGGGTGAGGAAACGGGTCTGTGTATCGGCACGATCGTTCAACGGAACGAGGGGGCTTGGCGCGCGCAGGCGGAAACCGATGCCTTCCTCGATCGCGTGATCGACGCCATGAGCGAGTCCATCGATCGGGGCATGAAGCAGGAAGGCTTGCTGCCCGGCGGCCTTAAGGTTCGCCGTCGCGCCCGCGCCATTCATGCGCGTTTGCGTGCGTCGCAGGACGTTCCAGCGCCTGCGCAGGTGTTTGAGTGGGTCAGCCTCTTCGCGTTGGCGGTGAATGAGGAGAATGCGGCGGGTGGTCGGGTCGTCACCGCCCCTACTAACGGTGCGGCGGGCGTCATTCCGGCGGTGTTGCGCTATTATCGCCGCTTCGTGCCCGGCGCAGACCGGGAAGGGGAGCGGACCTTCCTTTATACCGCCGCCGCCATCGGTTTCCTCTACAAGAAGCGTGCGTCCATCTCTGCCGCGGAAATGGGCTGCCAGGGCGAGGTGGGGGTCGCCTGCTCCATGGCCGCCGCCGCGCTTGCCGCCGTGCTGGGCGGCACCAATCAACAGGTCGAAAATGCCGCTGAGATCGGCATGGAGCATAATCTGGGCCTCACCTGCGATCCCATTGGCGGGCTTGTCCAGATTCCCTGCATCGAACGCAACACGATGGGCGCGGTTAAGGCGATCAATGCTGCCTATCTGGCGCTTCAGGGCGATGGGCGCCATATCGTCAGCCTGGACGCGGTCATCGAAACCATGCGCCAGACCGGCGAGGATATGGCCAGCCGCTACAAGGAAACCAGTCTGGGAGGGCTGGCCGTCAACGTGGTGGAGTGCTGATCTTTTTCCCTGTCTGCTCATCCCCAAAAGCCAACGGCATCACGACGAGCTGCCCTTATTCGTGACAAATCTGCCACATAAGTCCTTGTTTATCCTAGGTTCATGAAACAAACGGGTTTGTCCGGACTTCAACGTCATCCCCACACAGGGGAAGAATGACGAATGGAGTTTGTATGAAAAAGATCATGGTCGCGGCCCTTCTGACGGGCACTGCAATCGCCACTCCGGCGCTGGCGCAGGACACCACCCCGACCTTCACCGGCCCCCGCGTCGAAGCCATATTGGGCTACGATCACATTGGCGCCGGCAGCGACGCCGACAACCAGAATGGTCGCGACGATCAGTCGATCGACGGCCTGCTTTATGGTGTCGGCGCCGGTTATGACATCAATCTGGGCAGCGCGGTTGTCGGGGTTGAGGGTGAAATTACCGATTCTACCGCAAAAAGTGGTCGCTTCGATCCCACTGACCAGTTCGGCTTCGGTCGGGTAAAGGCAGGACGCGACCTCTATGTTGGCGCTCGCGCTGGCTTCCTGGTCAATCCTGCGACCCTGTTGTACGTGAAGGGCGGCTACACCAACCAGAAACTGGGCGTTCTGGCCGGCAACACTAATCAGCAGACCGACGAGTCGTTCAAGCTGGACGGCTGGAGGGTAGGCGGCGGCGTCGAGCGCGCCATCGGCACCAACAGCTTCGCCAAGGTCGAATATCGCTATTCGAAGTACGACAGCGCGCATATCGATTATATGGACGGTGCCACCAGCAGCGAATTCGACATCGACACCGACCGGCATCAAGTGGTTGCCAGCGTCGGCTATCGTTTCTGATGATAAGGGGGAGCCGGTGCAAACTGGCTCCCTTTTCCTTTACCGACGAACCTAGAGCAAGCTGCGTTAAATCCGACGTGGGAGGCCTTGCTCCAGTTCTTTGTTGTCGCATCGTTTTTTGCGAAAAACCGGTTCCCACTTTTTCGCACGATGCTCTAAAGCGTCGCTTCGATCTCGCGTGCTGCGAGGTCCGGGTCCGGGGCCGTGCTGATCGGTCGTCCCACCACCAGGATCGACGCGCCGCGGTCCAGCGCTTCGCGCGGCGTTACCGCACGTTTCTGGTCGCCCATGGCACCACCAGCGGGGCGCACCCCCGGCACGACGAAGAAACCATCGCGCCAGGCTGCCTTGGCCGCCGCGACTTCCGCGCCAGAGCAAACGATGCCGTCAAGGCCTGCATTCTGCGCCAGATCCGCAAGCCGCGCGACCTGATCATAGGCTTTTCCACTGATTCCTATGTCCGTCAGGTCGCCATCATCCAGACTGGTCAGCACCGTAACCGCAACGACCTTGGTCTTCGCGCCCGCCGCCGCCTTGGCATCTTCCAGCATGGCCCGGCCACCCGCCGCGTGAACGGTCAGGATTGCCGGCTCCAGCAAATGCAGTGCCTGCACAGCCTTTGCGACGGTATTGGGAATGTCGTGCAGCTTTAGATCGAGGAAGATCGGCAAGCCGAAATTCATCATTTCGTGAACGCCATGGTGACCGTTGGCGCAGAAGAACTCCAGTCCCAGCTTCAGCCCGCCCACATGATGGCGGACCTGCGCGGCAAGCGCTTGCGCTTTCGCCAGATCGGGCGTGTCGATGGCGACGTAAACTGGGCTGCTCATGGCTTATCCGCAAAAGCGTTGGGGAAGAGGGAGTCTGGTGCGGGCGCCGCAGCCGGATCGGCTGAGGTCAGGCCCGGCGTGGCCGGAGAGGTAGATGTAACGGGTGTGACAGTCGCGGCCACCAGTGCCTTCTCGACACTGTCCAACTTGCGCTTCAATCGCCATTTCGTCGCGCGTCCGACCAGCCAGAGCGGCAATGCGCCCAACAGAAAGGCCAACAGGATCGGGAACCAAATCCGGGTTTCCCAGACGATGTCGCCCCAGATCTTGATTTCCATCGGCCGGTTATTGGCCTTGCAGAACAGGGCAATCGCTACTGCCAGGATAACCCAGAAGGCCGTTTTCAGGAATTGCATCGGCTATCCTCTTGCTGCGGTCGGGGCAAAATATAGGCTTAGGCGATTTTGGCGGGCGGCGGAAGCCCCGCCAACCCGCTCAAAAACCGACCTTATGCCGCCCCGAATACCCGAGCAAAAATCGTGTCGACCTGACGGAAGTGATAATCGAGGTCGAACTTCTCCTCAATCTGCGCGGGCGTCAGTGCCGCCGTCACGTCGGTATCGGCCTTCAACAATTCCAGCAGCGACAATTGGCCGTCGGATTCCCACACTTTCATCGCGTTGCGCTGAACATAACGATAGCTGTCCTCGCGGCTCACGCCCGCCTGCGTCAGCGCCAGCAGCACCCGCTGCGAATGGACAAGGCCGCCCATCTTGTTGAGGTTCTTCAACATCCGCTCAGGGTAGACGAGCAACTTGTCGATAACGCCGGTCAGGCGACCCAGCGCGAAATCCAGCGTGATGGTGGCGTCGGGGCCGATATAGCGTTCGACCGACGAATGGCTGATGTCTCGTTCATGCCACAGCGCGACATTCTCCATCGCGGGCATGGCATAGCTGCGGACCATGCGGGCAAGGCCGGTCAGATTTTCGGTCAGCACCGGATTGCGCTTGTGCGGCATCGCCGACGACCCCTTCTGGCCGGGCGAGAAATATTCCTCCGCCTCCAGCACTTCGGTGCGTTGCAGATGGCGCACCTCGACCGACAGCCGCTCGATCGAGCTGGCGACGACGCCCAGCGTCGCGAAGAACATCGCATGCCGGTCACGCGGGATGACCTGGGTCGAAACGGGCTCGATGGCGAGGCCCAGCTTCTCCGCGACATAGTCTTCCACGCGAGGGTCGATATTGGCGAAGGTGCCGACCGCGCCGGAAATGGCGCAGGTTGCGACTTCCTCGCGTGCGGCGATCAGGCGCGCCTTGCAGCGGCTGAACTCGGCATAGGCCTCCGCCATTTTCAGGCCGAAGGTGACGGGTTCGGCATGGATGCCATGGCTGCGACCGATGGTCGGAGTCAGCTTGTGCTCGAACGCGCGACGCTTGATGACCTCAAGCAGTTTGTCCAGATCTTCGATCAGCAGGTCGGATGCGCGGGCAAGCTGGACGGCAAGGCAGGTGTCCAGCACGTCGCTCGACGTCATACCCTGATGCATGAAGCGGGCTTCGTCGCCGACCTGCTCGGCGACCCAGGTCAGGAAGGCGATGACGTCATGCTTGGTGACGGCCTCGATCGCGTCGATCGCGGGCACGTCGATCGCGGGGTTGGTCGCCCACCAGTCCCACAGCGCCTTGGCCGCCGCTTGCGGCACGACGCCCAGGTTGGCGAGTGCCTGCGTCGCATGGGCTTCGATCTCGAACCAGATGCGAAAGCGCGCTTCAGGCTCCCACAGAGCGGTCATCTGGGGGCGGGCGTAACGCGGAACCATGGGCGAATCCTTAGAGCTTCATGCGTGGAATGTTGGCGCGCCGCCTAGCAGTCCGCGCCGTCGGGGGCAAATATGAGAGGGTGGAAAGGAAAGAGTGATAGTTAATGGAAAAGGCATCGATTCATCGCGAAAAGGCCAGAATTAACCGATGAGTCGAGCCAAATCCGATGGCAGGGCGTGTTTACGGATTTTGCTGCTCTGGAACAACGCCAACTAATCAATCATTATTACTTTGTCAGTGGGGCGCGGATGAGGCGCCTCACGAAAGAAATATTTTTAAGTGACAGGAGATTGCCATGATCCGTACCTTGCTTTGTTCGACTGCCCTGATGATTGCGGCCCCGGCCATTGCCCAGACGGCGGCGCCGGCACAACAGGATCCTTCCGCAGCGGCCGCACAGTCGGCCACGCCCGCAGCGCCGGCTGACCAGGCAGCACCTGCTGACGCCCAAGCGGCACCGGCAAATCCTGCCAATTCGGTCGCCGCGATCGTGGATAGCGAATTCCCGGCCTATGACGCGAACAAGGATGGCCAACTCGATCAGGCGGAATTCGGAAAGTGGATGGTTGCGCTCAAGGATCAGGAGATGAAAGCGACAGGCAAGACCCTCCCGCCTGCCGAAGTCACGGCCTGGGCCAACGGTGCCTTTACCAGCGCTGACGCCGACAAAAGCACCGCCGTCAGCAAGACGGAATTGGTCACTTATCTTAGCGGCGGCGCTGGCTGACCCCAGTTCGCTTAGGAAATACCCCCGTCGCGAAGGGCAGGGGATATAAGAGCCCTTACGGGTCGCAAAATCGGGTGGTCCTGCTTTAAGCGGGGCCACCTGTTTTGTTTTTGTCCGCGTCCCGCTTGCTCAACTGGGATAATATTCGTGATACCATCGTGTGAAGCGCTGTAGTCCTTCCTGGAGCATGACCTTTGGCTTGTACCCTGTGAGGGCTGCGAGTTTTGAGACGTCGGCATAGGTTGCGGTGACGTCGCCCGGTTGCATGGGGCGCATGATCTTGGTTGCGGTCTTGCCGATGGCGGCTTCGAGCGTCTCGATCATCTCCATCAGGCCGACGGGGTGGCTGTCGCCGATGTTGAGGACGCGGTGGGTGCCTGGTTCCGGTACATGGTCGAGGGCGCCAAGGATGCCATCGACGATATCGTCGATATAGGTGAAGTCGCGGGCCATCTTGCCCTGCCCATAGACCTCGATCGGCTCACCCTGCATGATCTTGTTGGTGAAGCCGAAATAGGCCATGTCCGGGCGGCCCCAGGGGCCATAGACGGTGAAGAAGCGCAGGCCCGTCTGCGGAAAGCGATAGAGCCGGGCATAGGCCTCGCTCATCAATTCGCACGACCGCTTGGTCGCGGCATAGAGCGAGACGGGGGAGGTGGCCGGCTCCTCCTCGGTAAAGCCCGCGCCGCCCATCGGCTTTTCACCATAGACCGAACTGGAAGAGGCATAGACCAGATGGACAAAATCGTCGGCATGGCGGCACGCCTCCATGACCGCCAGATGCCCTAACAGGTTCGACTTTTCATAGGCGAAGGGATTGTCGATACTGTAGCGCACGCCCGCCTGCGCGGCGAGGTGGATGACGCGCCTGACGCCATTGTCGCGAATCAGCGTCGCGACCCCCTCGGCATCGGACACGTCCATGCGATGGAAGCTGAAAGCCCGCCGCCCGTTGAAGGTGGAGAGCCGCGCCTCTTTCAGCGAGGGGTCGTAATAGTCATTGACGTTGTCGAGACCGATGACGGTCTCGCCCCGCTCCAGCAAGCGATGGGCGGTGGCATGGCCGATAAAGCCGGCCGTGCCCGTGACCAATATGGGGCCGTTGGCGGCAGGATCGCCCATGCTCAGCGCCCGACGGCGAGGTAGGTGAAGCCGGCCTTCTCGACCATCTCGCGCGGATAGATGTTGCGCAGGTCGACCAGCACCGGCTGGCTCAACAGACTTTTCACGCGGGGCAGGTCGAGCGCGCGGAACGCATCCCATTCGGTGACGATGACCAGCCCGTCGGACCCTTCCATCGCATCATAGGCGCCGGTGCAATAGGTGATGTCGGGCAGAACTTTTTGCGCCTGCTCATGCCCTTCGGGATCATAGGCGCGGATGATTGCGCCTGCGTCCTGCAGCGTCTGGACGACCGCGATCGCCGGGCTGTCGCGCATGTCGTCGGTATTGGGCTTGAAGGTCAGGCCCAGCACCGCGACGGTCTTGCCACGCACATCGCCGCCCATTGCGGCGATGACCTTGCGGCCCATCGCCCGCTTGCGGTTGTCGTTGACCGCGACCACCGTCTCGACGATCCGCTGGGGCGCCTCGAAATCCTGCGCGGTCTTGAGCAGCGCCAGCGTATCCTTGGGGAAGCAGGAGCCGCCATAGCCCGGCCCTGCGTGCAGGAACTTGGCGCCGATGCGGCCGTCCAGGCCAATGCCGCGCGCAACCTCCTGCACGTCCGCGCCGACCTTCTCGCACAGGTCGGCAATCTCGTTGATGAAGGTGATCTTGACCGCCAGGAAGGCGTTGGCCGCATATTTGGTCAGTTCCGCGCCCCGGCGGGTCATCTCGATCAGGGGCGCCTTGTTGAGCGACAACGGGCGATAGACCTGGCGCATCACCTCAAGTCCATGCTCGTCATGGCCACCGATGACGATGCGGTCGGGGCGCTTGAAATCGTCGATCGCCGCGCCTTCGCGCAGGAACTCGGGGTTGGAGACGACCGCGAACTGGGCGTCGGGGTTCGCCTCGCGGATGATCCGCTCCACCTCGTCCCCGGTGCCCACCGGCACGGTCGACTTGTTGACGATGACGGTAAAGCCGGTGAGGCTGCGGGCGATCTCTTCGGCCGCGGCATAGACATAGGACAGGTCCGCATGCCCATCGCCCCGGCGCGAGGGCGTGCCCACCGCGATGAACACCGCATCCGCGCCCGCCACCCCTTGCGCCAGGTCGGTGGTGAAGGCCAGCCGCCCCGCTGCCACATTGCTCGACACCAGATGATCCAGACCCGGCTCGAAAATCGGAATCCGCCCGCCCTTGAGCGCGTCGATCTTGCCGACATCCTTGTCCACGCACACCACATCATGCCCAAAATCGGCAAAACAGGCCCCGGACACCAACCCAACATAGCCAGAGCCGATCATCGTGATTTTCATGCGTGCTGCCTCCAATTCAGATGCATGTTGCTTTGCAGCATGACGTGCGCTCGCTCAAGCGTAAAATCCCCGCATTCGTCGGCTTTAAGGCACTATGCACCTACAGCGGATTCCGTTCCGATTGCATCGCGGACCGACATTAGCGGTTCTTGTCGTCAGAGCCAGCCGTGAGCAGTCTACGAAACAAGGCGGCCATGATCAGGCTTTTGCAGCAGGACCCCTGGTATATTATCCACGCAGTTGGGCCAATGCCTGAGCATCATTGCCGTTTTCCGGCCAATTTCAACGCCGTTCCTACCAGCTTCTGATATGCCCCCCCAGCAAGGGCCACCTGAAGAAATACGCGCGCCGCATGTTTGGCAGGGTAGGCGCCCGATGCGGTAGCCTTCAATGACAAGCTGACTCCCTTCACCCATTGGCCTCCTTCGGCATAGGCTTTGGCGGAACGCCATCCCCGGAAGCCGCGTCTGGCGCGCTGTGTCAGCAGATCGGCATTCTCAGAAGCCCAGCGATCCCGCACGGTGCCACGCGATTGCGACGATATTCGCTTGCCGGATTGTACATCATCCCAGATCGCGTCAGCCTGATCGGCATAGCGCAGAGGAATGCCAGCATGGGCAAGCCGCAACGCATAGTCGACATCCTGACCGTAGGGGAGCCATTCGAGATAGGGAATGGACTGGGCGACGCCTAATGGCAGTACCAATGTGCTTGTCTGGACGAATCCCATATCGCAGCAAAGATACTCAGACAGCGGCTCCCCCTTTCGCGGTCCGCGGGGGGGCTTCAGGAAGGTTTGTTCCGTGCCGCGGTCAACAATGACGCGTGCGAAATAGGCTGCCCGATCGTCGCCCAGCAACGTGGCTGCCGACTGAAGGTGATGGGGCAGAAAACGATCGTCGGAATCGAGCAGGGCGACATATTTCCCACGAGCCAGGCGGATGCCGTGGTTGCGCGCCACATTCGCACCGGCATTGTCCTGGCGAACATAGTGGATGCGCGGGTCGCTCAGCCCTTCGATGAGTGCTTGGGTATCATCTTTCGACCCATCATCGACGATGACGATCTCAAAATCCTGCACAGATTGTTCCTGAACGGAGCGGATCGTTTCCTTCAGGCAATGGGCGCGGTTGTAAGCCGGGATAACGACCGAAAACAACGGCGTGCTTATATCGTTCATGCCAAAAACTCCGGTGAGTCGTCGGGGCGGCCTTGGGCCGCTGCCTTGAGATTCGGCGCGCGGCCCATCAGCGGTCGACGCGAGGGATTGATCTTGTCGTTGGGGAGGCAGGCAACCGTGACGAGGGTAATCCACAACATGCTCTGATACTCCATAACCGACTGTTCGGTCATGTTGGCGAGGAAGAAGTAAATCACATAGGTGAGGTCGAAGCTGGCCAGCCGGTCGGGGTTGTTGCTGGTCAGGCGGATTTTCTGCACCAGCAGGACGGCATAGGCGATAATGAGCAGGCCGCCGCCAATGACGCCAAATGCGACAATCGTCTGAATCAGTCCGTTATGCGCATGGCCGGGCACAAAATATCGCGCGTCGAAGGTCAGCACGGCGCCGTTGGGCGAGTTCCAGAAGCCGTCATAACCATAGCCCAGGATCCAGCCGCCTTCGCGAAGGCGTTCGATCAACTTTTCCCAGATAAAGGTCCGGTTCGTGAGGGTAGGATCCTTGCCCAGCGCAGCGAGTGTTTCGGTATAAAGATAGTCGAACGCACCGCTCATCACGAACAGGACGGCGAAAGCTATCAGCAACACCGTCACCAAAAAGCCCATGCGCGGGCTGCGCCGGTAAAGGGCAACCAGCGGCAAGAAGGCGATAGCCCATATCATGTTGAGGAGCGCCGAAGCCGACAGGGACAGAAAAATCCCGGCCATGAAGCAGGCCGTCATGATCCGCCCCAGCATCACCGCGCGCCGCGACCACATCAACGCCAGGCCGATCAGCACCCCGATGACATAGGTTCTGCCAGTGATGTTCTTCTGGAGAAAAAGGCCGCGTATTGCGGGCTTTAGCGAATCCTGATGCTGGGCGATGGACGGCGCGACCACGAGTGCAACCATGCCTGCCAAAAAGGTGATGAGCAGGCCCCCCCCCAATACCAGCAGCAATTGGTCACGGGGAAAACGGACGGCCAGGGCAACCGAGAACATGCTGATCGCGAGTAGCAGAACGGCCCGTATCAACGTGTCGATGGGCGCCATGGACCAGACCGTCGATGCGGCCGCCATCAGGATCAGAACACCCAGCCATCCTGTCGCCATCAAGCCGCTCCAGTAACGGCGTGGATTCATCAAAATGGCGTAGAAGACATAAAGATAGGCTGGAAAGGCGAGCAGGCGCGCCGTCCAGCTCGATGAGCCGGAACTCATGCGCTCCACTACGCCCGTCGAATTGGTGACGAGCAGATCCAGCCCGCCACTGGCAAAAGCCACCGCGATGCAGGCGAATATCATTTCGCTGGAATAGAGGCGGCTACCGCCGCGTTGCGCTATGCTTTTCGCCATGGTCAGGATTTCCGTCTAATTGCCCTGAACGCCAATTGCCGCATGTCGCCAGCGTCAAACAGCAGAACCGCGCCTGCATAACTGACACCGGCAAGAGCGAAAAGGCACAGTGTTCGCAGGATGGCCGTGCCGGGCCAGAAATGCTGCACGACCATCAGGGTGAATGCCATCACGATCGTCGCTGCGCCGGGGCGTATGATATGCCTCAAGGGGACGGGCAGTGGGAAAGACCGGCGGCTGATGATGATCGAGGAGGCGAGCGAAATCGCCTGCGAGCCTATGGCTGCAATGGCGGCGCCCCATAGCCCCCACATGGGAATGAACAGGAAATTGAGCGCGAGGGTGGCAATGGCCGCAATGGCGGCTACCGCTGCTTGCCCACGGGTGTTTTCGCCGAGTTGATTGCCTTGAATGAAGTAGAATGTGTTGAGACTGAGAAGCAGGGTGGACAGCGCGACCAGCGGAAAAAGCTGTTCCGCGGTGGCCCGGAAAAGCGGTCCCAGCATGATTTGTGCGATTTCCCCTCGCATGATCGCAAGGCCCGCAGCCGAAGGCAGGGCGATAATCATCAAAAAGCCGAAATTCCTGGCCATCTGGTCTATGGCGGCGGCAGCGCCATGATTTTTCAGCGCCCGGATCGCAAGAGGGTAACTGGCCAGAGTGACGCTCTGGAGCAAAGTGAAGATACTCTGTCGGCCCAGCTCCACAGTAGGGCCATAAAGACCGGCGGCCTCCGCACCCAATATATAGGCCACAATGAACCTGTCCGCCATCACGCCGACATTGTTGAGAAGCAGGGCCGCGCCAAGCGGCAGGCCGTACATGACGATCCGTCGCGTCAGTTCCGGATCGCGACTGAAATCCGGACGACCGAACATGGCACCCATGAACGGCACCGGTGCGATGAAATAGGCTGTCGCCACGCAGAGCACCAGTACGAAGCCGCTGCCGGTCAGGTAGGCGCCGGCAGAACCGATGATGAGCGCCAATAAGCCGCGCGCCCCGAACGAGAGAGAATAGCGAATCGGCTGGAGCGCGGCGCGTTGCAGTTCCTGGGTATAATCGAACCATGATTGCGCCAGGATCATGATGCCGCAGGTGATCGACACCAGCCAAGGCAGATGGAACAGCGGCAGTATGAAGCAGAGGATGAGCATCAGCCCGACGCACACCGCCCCCTGGAGCAAGTAGAGGCGGGTGATGGTTCCGATCACCTTGGGCGCGTCATCGCCCACCGCATAGCGCAGGACACTCATTCGCAACCACTGAAACAGGCCCGCGCTGCCGAGTTGCGCGGCCGCCACGGATAGCACCAGCACGGCATATTCCGTGGGGGCAACCATTCGTGTGAAAATGGCCGTCGCGATCAGATTGAGCAGCGCCGGCCCAATGCGCCCGAACATATAGATGAGCGTGTGTTTATAGAGCGGAGAGGCCATGTCTGGATCAGGCTCCGCTTGCAATCTGGCTTTTTGCCCACGCAATCATACCTTTGCGTGGCCAGACAAGCGTGGTGGCCTGTGGCCGATACGCGCCGGATTCATACAGGCTGCGCCGGGTCGGGGATGTCTTTGTCGCTCGCTCGATGTCCTTGGCCGTTGGCGTGCTGTTGATGACAAACGCGCCAGCGGAGAGGGGAACGGACGACAGGTGGCCCAGCCTGGGACTGACCTGCTCCAGTTGCGGGTCCATGAACCAGCTTTTACATATGAAGCCATAGACGTCGGGGTGCTGCATAAGGAGTTCGCCCGCCTCGCGATAATAGGCCGCCATGCCGTCACGGTTGAAATCTTCCAGATAGCGTGGGTCGATATACAGGCGGAAACAGGGGATTTGCCCCCTTGTCCGCGCGACCCATAATGGATTGCGACGGGCTACGCCAAGCAACGCTGTTCCACCCAGCCGACTTCGGATGTCCAATATGCTGGCGCCTGCCGGAAGGCCAAGGCCCAGCACCAGGCGTAGATCCTTGATGAACAGCTCATCCTGCAGATCATATGATTCGGGCGGGCTTTCCAGTGTGTCGGCCAGGCGTTCAAGCGCGCGTGGATAGCGCGCGAGCAAAGGCCGGGTCAGCCTTTTGTCTGCAAGCGTTTTACCAATCTCAAGCGCCTTCTCGGCAAGGAAGGCCACGGCGAATTGTTTGCGCTGCACAATGGAGAGGGGAGCCAGTGCGGCGCCCCATGCCGCCGTGAATGGCGCGCCGAACTCCCGCATCAGAAGAGGCTTTCGCCAGTCGGGCAATAGCGCGACAAGATCAGCCATCTGCGGGTGGTGCTCAGCCGGCAGGCTTCCGCCTATTTTCGTAACAATGGCTTGAAAGCGAACCATTAAACTGGAAGCGAGAATGTCGGACACAGGCAAGGCAGCGTCACCCCATGCGGTTGTTTCAAAAGGGCGAGGGGAAGAATCTCTGCTCATGGACGTCGGTAGTACCTATGGTTTTCGACGCTGTAGATAGCGTTGGGGGATTAGCATTATTTTTTTTCCAGGCACCATCTTTTTTGCGATGCACCGAAGAGGCAATCGGTTATTCCGATGGTGACCGAGGTGATGAAAGCCGCTTGGGACGTTAATAGGGATGGCAATCCCGCTCGCGCATATCGATCAACATCAGCCTGTGGGAAGGAGCGTCCATTTTGACTGAATTTCCCATGAGTAGAAGGGGGGCGATCCTGTGCGGGGCAGCGGTTGCCGCCATGCCCCGCCTGAAAGCCGAGGCAGCACCGGTGCCGCAGCAGCTTAATGTCCTGGGCAACCAGCTTATGCTGGGAAAGGATGCAATAAGACTGAGAGGCGTTGTGATCGGCGATTTGCTGAAGCCCGATCGCCCCGCTCTCTACCCCTTTCGCGTTATCGCCAGGGACTGGAAAGCCAATGCGGTCCGGATCAGCGTGCATCCGGGATATTGGGGGGCGAATGTAGAAGCATGCCGGGCGAAGCTGGTCGATAATGTCAGGGCGGCGCGTGCCGCTGGTCTGTTTGTCGTCATTTGCTGGCACGCCCTAGGCTTTCCCGATAGCTTCGTCTTTCGGCCACCGTCCACCTGGGGAACGCGTTCGGATGCATTCGACACGAATATCGAGCGGTGTCGGGCTTTTTGGCGCGAAATGGCATCGCTTTATGCGAATGACGGCGATGTTGTCTTTGAGCTGTTCAACGAACCGATAAGAGATATGCGGCGACCCGATGATGACTATCATAACTGGTCATATTTGCAGCAGCTTTGGACCTTTATCATCAAAGAGGATATTCGCAGCCGGGCAAGCAATGTCGTCATTTGCTCTGGCAGTCGTTACACTTATGATCTGCGCGGCATTGCGCGCAATCCCGTGGAACTCGACAATATCGCCTATGCCTGGCACATCTATCCGCGCGAAGGGCGGCAGACGCCGGCGGACTGGGATGTCCGGCTTGATGGTGTCCAACGCCTTTTCCCGGTAATCGTTACCGAGTGGGGTTTTGCCGATGTCGGAGATCCCAAATTCCGCGCGACGCCACAATCCTTCGCCGACCCACTGATGGCCAGGCTGGATAAGGATCATATGAGTTGGTTCGCCTACAGCTTCAGTCCGCGTAGTCAGCCTTGCCTGGTCCTCAAGGACTGGAAGACCCCGACGGCCTTCGGTCGATATGTGATGAATCAATTGGCGCGCCCAGGCTGATACCGTCATGGGTCGTCGATACGCGACCGATTGAGGAAAATGGATTGCAAGGAACAGGACAGCATCGATGGAAACAGTGAAGGAAATGCCCGAGAGGATATCCACGACGATGGATGTCGATGGTGAAAGCGAAAGGGTGCTTGTCACCCGGTCCATGGACCTGATCCGGCGAACATCTCCGATAGGCTATGACCTATGGTTCGGGATGGCGCCAACCACGACGCTGCTTTCGGTTTCGCCACAGGACCATGCGGACATCGTCTATTCGGCCTATCTGCTTGGCGTGGCTGACAAGCTGAACGCCACGACGGCCGCACTATATCAGGATGTTCTGGCTGCGGCGCGGCTTTATGGTCGGCCTGATGGAAAGCCATTGATGGAGAAGGGGCCAAATGCACATCTGACGGCCTATCTTCTGGGTGCCGCCCGGCTTCTTCAGCACGTCGGCAAGGCTGCAATGAAGCCCGCGCTGTTCAAGGGATGGCAGCTCGATCTGATGATCGATGCGCGCCGGGTGCCGCTCTGGCCAAAGGCGTGGACGCATCATAGCTGGCGTGTGAGCCACTGGATTGGTGGCACGCCTTCGATCTTGTTGCAGATTGCGCAGTCCGGGGAAAATGAGGAAATTACCCCGCAATTGGTGGATGAAGTGCTGGCAAGCTCGGCGCGCCATATTATTGACCATAAGACAGGATTGCTGCGGCCCTATAAATCCGCACTGCTTCAGAAGCTGTTCAAGGCCGCCTACCGCCTGCGCCACGATCCGGATATCGGTGAGTTGGGCGGGGTCGTGCATATTCTGTGGGTGTTTCATGCCGTTAACGCGCCCTATGTCGGAAATAGCGCGCTGTTCGCCAATGCATGGAAGCACCTCCAGGTTGAGCCGTTCATGGAGAAGCTGCCTTATTGCCTCGATTTCGACATCGTGCAGCTTGCCCGTACCTCAGGCACGGCGGCAGCCATTGAGGCCGTACCCCTTGTTGCCCGCGCGACCCGTTTTCGGGAAGATATAGCGGCATTTCTGATCGGCGACCTGCCCGAAGGCTATACACTGCACAAACTGCCTGGCGCGCTGGCGACCATGCATGAATGCGCCTTGCTGGAAGGTCTGCCGGCCCTGACCGAACTAGGGATTGCACCAATCGACATCATCAAGGATGCTTATTGGCTGTAACGGCGTATCAATGACGGGCGCGGACCGTCAGGTGGGTCACCCCTGCCTGACGGTCAGGAGGCGCTTTCTGCTCTTTGTCCATCGACGGCCTGACGCCTGGTATGGACGATAAGCCGATAGAAGGAATGGGGGTTGGTCGTCAGATAACGCCATGCCAGCCGCTTGGGATCCTGCATGGTCCGGAACAGCCATTCCAGGCCAAGGCGCTGCATCCACTCGGGCGCTCGCGGTGCATCTCCACACAGAAATGCATAGAGGCCGCCGCAGGTCTTGAGCCAGGCCACGCCCTGCAATTTGTGACGATTGCGCACGCTCCATTCTTCCTGGAACGGTTTGCCCAGCCCGACCCAGAGGACATCGGCCCCGCTTTCCCGAATTTCGCGGCAGATGCCGTCCTCTTCATCCGGTTTGAAATAGCCATTCCGTCGCCCGGCAATCTTGATGCCGGGGTAAAGTTTCCGGATGGCGTCGGTTGCCGTTCGATTCTGGTTTTCCGATCCACCGAAAATGAAGAAGGACAGATCATTGCGGATCGCCGCTTCGGCCGCGTCGTGAAAAAAATCAGTGGTAGCGATTCGCTCGGGCAAAGGAGCTTCTGTCATTTTGCTGGCGATTACGATCGACTGGCCATCGCCATGAATCCAGTTGGCCTCCAGCATCACATCCCGAAACTCTGCACTTTTGCCAGCAAGGGATACGCCCTGGCCATTGGATGAAAAAACCAGCTTGGGTTCGACACCTGCCCTGGACTGCCGGGCAGAAAGACAGTCATCGACCATCATCTGGGCCAATTGAGTGCGGGTGGTAGATACGGTCGGCAGGCCCCCAACGACAACGCGCTGTGGTGGAATTTGCTGGTCTAGCGTCGCATGTCCTGCTGCAAGGCGCTGATGTTGCACGATTAAATATCCCACTTCGCTATGATTGGTGTAAATAGGACGTTGATCGCAACGATGCCGTAAATCATGCTGCATTGCAAGGTGTGGGCAGGCTTCTGCGCGCATTCTTCGCCAGATTCCGGAGCAGGCGAAACATATGTGGGATGAACCAACTTTTCGCATCGCACCAATGTGATGTTGGCAGTCCAGCGTTCATGCGCATCAACGAGCATCCGGGCCGTGACGCATGAAATAACCTATTTGGAAAATATTTCTGTCTGTCCGCCGTCAGCACCAATGGCACAGATTTGAGGTTGTAAATTAAGGAGGGTTTGGGCTTCGTCGTAGTGACGAAGGAACGAAGATGAAGCCCAAACCCTCCTTGAAAAATTCGCCGACAAAGGCCCCTGCTGAGCGTGTTGTGAAGGATATCCGGCGGCAGACCCGGCGCCATTTCTCAGCCGAAGACAAGATCCGTATTGTGCTGGACGGTCTGCGCGGCGAGGACAGCATCGCCGAGTTGTGCCGCAAGGAAGGCATTGCCCAAAGCCTGTATTACACCTGGTCGAAGGAGTTCATGGAAGCGGGCAAGCGGCGCCTGGCCGGTGACACCGCCCGTGCTGCGACCACTGGCGAGGTGCAGGATCTGCGCCGCGAGGCCCGTGCCCTGAAGGAATGCGTGGCCGACCTGACGCTGGAAAACCGCCTGCTTAAAAAAAGCATGATCGCGGATGGGGGCGACGACGAATGAGGTATCCCGCATCCGAAAAGCTCGAGATCATCCGGATCGTCGAGCAGTCGCACCTGCCCGCCAAGCACACGCTGGACAAACTCGGCATCCCCCGCCGGACGTTCTACCGCTGGTACGATCGCTTCGTCGAAGGCGGGC
The DNA here is from genome assembly GCF_037154075.1 of Sphingobium aromaticiconvertens. Taxonomy (NCBI): domain Bacteria; kingdom Pseudomonadati; phylum Pseudomonadota; class Alphaproteobacteria; order Sphingomonadales; family Sphingobiaceae; genus Sphingobium; species Sphingobium aromaticiconvertens. The sequence goes on along the minus strand of NZ_JBANRJ010000001.1, from coordinate 4,178,718 downwards.
CGGAGGCGCTGGAAGATCGGCCATCGGCGCCGAGTCGGGTGTGGAACCGCATCGGCGACGATATCCAGGGCCAGATCGTCGAGATGGCGCTGGATTACAGCGAGCTGTCACCGCGCGAACTGGCGGTGCGCTTCACCGACGAGAAGCGCTACTTCGTGTCGGAGGCCACCGTTTACCGCCTGTTGAAGGCCCACGATCTGATTACCAGTCCGGCCTATGTGGTGATCAAGGCCGCCGATCGCTTCCATACCCAGACCACGCGTCCGAACGAGATGTGGCAGACCGATTTTACCTACTTCAAGATCATCGGGTGGGGCTGGATGTACCTGTCGACCGTGCTCGACGACTTCTCGCGCTACATTATCGCCTGGAAACTGTGCACCAACATGCGCGCCGAGGATGTCACCGACACGCTGGACCTGGCCCTTAAGGCTTCCGGCTGCGACAGCGCCACCGTGCTGCACAAGCCCAGGCTGCTCAGCGATAACGGCCCCAGCTACATCGCGGGCGAACTGGCGGAATACATCGATGCCCAGAAGATGAGCCATGTACGCGGCGCTCCGATGCACCCCCAGACCCAAGGCAAGATCGAGCGCTGGCACCAAACCCTGAAAAACCGCATCCTGCTGGAAAACTACTTCCTGCCCGGCGACCTTGAGGCCCAGATCGAGGCCTTCGTCGAGCATTACAACAACCAGCGTTACCACGAGAGCCTGAACAACGTGACGCCCGCCGACGCCTACCTCGGCAGGGCTCCCGCCATCATCAAACAGCGCGAAAGGATCAAGCGAAAGACCATCGAATATCGGCGCTTGCAACACCGCAGGCTCGCCGCTTAACATCAACCCCAAGACGAGGCCCGCACTCCGCTAATTTACGACGCGACGTGTGCCAAATGTTCTGACGACGGACAGCTGAACGGCAGCTGCTCGTCTCTTTCTGTATATTGGGTACTGAGCCTTAACGAGAAACGATTGTCGATCAGATATCGACCACCGGTCGAAAGCTGATAGACCCAGTTCCTCCGCGGACTCTGGATATAGTCCTGATACTGGACTTCGGCCTCCGCGTTCAAGATCAGATTCTGCAACAACTCATGATCGGCGCGAACCGAAAAGGTGTTGTTGAAAAAGGCCGTGGTCTGATTGATGTTGGAATCTTCCAGAAGTCTTTTTGCCTGTACGGTAACGGTGGTCAGGTAGGTTGGAAAAAATTCTACGCGCGCCTCTGCTGAGAAGCCGCCGGTATTTTTATAGCTGGATGAACGAAAATCTCGACGAACATAGCCAGCACCGATTGTCCCGCGAAGCAAGCCCGCCAGATCGAAATTGAACCCGCCAATGATGCGGGCTGCCTCTGAATCACGATTGTCCAGGCCGGAAAGCAATAGCGCCCGGTCATAATCGGTCCAGTCGTAGGTGCTCTGACCATATATCGATACGCTGGGGGTGAAGGCATATTCAACCTGTCCGGTAATGCGCTTCACGTTCCGGTCGCGGTCGGACTGGTCAATCTGCGTGCCGTCCGACAGCGTCAAATCCGAAAAATTGAAGACGGACTGATCGAGCGCCAGAAAAGAACGGAACTGGCCTGAACGATACTCTCCTCGCACGCCATAATAATCGCGGCGATAACGGGAAAAGGCGGCGGCCTGCGAATCGATGGCGCCAGACAGGGTGTTTTCGCTCAGTTTCGCAAATTGCGCCTCTCCGGTCAGCGACAGGGCGCTGTTGACGTCCAGCCGTCCAAGCGTTGCGGCATTCCAAGTAGTCTCATTGCGATCTGATTCGCCGAAATATCGGCGTAGATTTGCCGATCCCGTCATGGTGACGCTATGGCGTGACCAGGTCGAATTGGCAGCCACGCTAGGCGTAAAGACGGTGTAGGCCGCTCCCGTCGCGGGGCTTTCGGTCAGGTAGATATTGCTGTCATAGCCCAGGCCCGTCTCGACGCGAGGGCGGACGATGAAGCTGCCTGCGTCGATGCCAATCGGATCATAGTCGGGCCGTGCCCGTTCGGTGACGCTCTCATTGCCGCCACGATTGAAATCGTCAGGCAAGGCTGGCCGTATAAGAACGCTTTCCTGTTGCGCAAGCGCAGGAACCGAAGCCGCGAAACAGCCAGCAATAGTAAGGCAAAAGCGAGTTTTCATAATATTCTCAAACCCTGGCGAGGGAGCCTCTGTTTCATGGACGATATGACATGGCGTTGTGGCGCTTTAGCGAAACGGGTCATTGGGTATAGTTGGTCGAGCCGCCGCCAATACCTATTGATGGCACTGAAAAGCTGGATGAAGTGCCCTCGCCAAGGGCGCCGGTACCGCGCGTCAGTTTCTTCTTCCGCAATGTCCGCCGGATATTTTCGATCGCTACCTTGAGTGTTTCGGGCAATGCCGGCCGAGCATCGACGATATCGAGCGCGGCCAGAATGGTTTCGTCATCGGCGCCGGATTGGCTGACTATGAACATTATGCTCGCCTCATAATCGGCAACCGACGAGGTCGGCGCCAATCTGTCCGTTTCGCCGATAACCCCGGTTGCCAGCGTCGTGGCATTCACGACCTGTTCGCCTTGTTCGGCGGCAGCCAATATCATGTCTGCGGCGCCCGCGATAACAGGAATCGCACCCACTATGATCAAGGCCGGCGCCCACAGCAGTGAGCGCCTGCCCAACAGTTTCAAGGTCATTTGACCTTCCCCCCTTTTAATTTCTTTAGATTATATAATGGCTTAGAAGTAACGCTCGCCTATGCGGATGGTGTCGCCTGGTGATACGCGCAAGTCCGGAGTCAGGCGAAATGACTCTTCTTGGGCTGCGCCAGCACGACGGATATAAGCGACTTTCCGTTCTGCGCGCGGCGAAAACCCTTGAGCCGTTGCAATCGCATTGAGTACCGTCATGCTGGTCGAATAAGGATATTGGCCTGGCGATTTCACTTCGCCCAGAATGAAGAAGGGGCGATATGTCACGACCTCTATGTTGACTTTTGGATCCCTGAGATATCCATCGGCCAGCCTTTTCTGGGTTTCCTGGGTGATTTCCTGAATGGTGCGATTATTTGCCGCAACATCGCCAATCAATGGAAATGATAGCGCACCGGTCGAACTTACCGAAAACTCTCCCGACAATGTTGCTTCATTGAACACCGTCAGGCGAACCTTGTCACCTGATCCAAGCTTATAGTCCTCAGGGCCACTTTGTTCCGCGGTGTAACGCGGGCCGGTTTCGCTCATTAACGCCGCATTTGGAGCGCAGGCTGCCACCAGCAGGCCCAGCAGCGCGGCCAAGAGCCATTTGAATTTCATGCACAGCTTCCCAGATTGCTTTGACAATAAATTTTGCATATACAGCCTGCAGGAGCGCGGCAAGCGCGGTAACTATCTAACCTGGGATGGTTCTGTCCGACAGGCCTGATATATGCAACGTTCGGTCGAAGGCTGAGCGTTTTCGGCAAATATCTGCAGTGCTCAGGGCATCCGCGTTCGCATAAGCGCTGGTTGCAAAGCGCCTTGCGATAGGTATCCATGTTATGATGAGGTGTGTTTGACCCCGGTTGATATGGGGTTTGCGTTTCTTTCATGCGATCAAGGGACGGAGTTCGGGTGGTATTTGGTCGGTTGCGCAATGCGGTGATGCCTCAGAGGCATGCGTCCCGGAGGCCTCGCACGGCCGATGGGGAGCGGATATATGTAATCGGCGATGTTCATGGCCGCTACGATCTGTTGACGGAGCTGCTTGGTCGGATTGAAGAACATAGCCACAGTCTGCCCGCTGTACGGTCCCAGCACGTCATTTTGCTCGGCGATCTGGTGGATCGTGGCGACGCGTCGGCGAGAGTCATCGAGCATGTCTATGACATTCATCGCCGAACCGATAATCTGATCGTACTTTTGGGAAACCATGAGGAGCTGATGTTGCGTGCGATCAATGGCGAACCGGGCATGTTTCGCGCCTGGATGCGTATCGGCGGTGACGCAACGTTGAAAAGCTTCGGCATTGAACCGCCAGCACGCGGTAGCGATTGCGAAGGCTATGCCGAAAAGACGGCGCGGGCTATTCCTTCCAAATGGTTGCACTGGCTTGGGACGCGCCCGCTCTCTGCACGATCAGGGGATTATTTCTTCTGCCATGCCGGGATTCGTCCGGGCGTGCCGTTGAAACAGCAAAAACGCTCCGATCTGCTATGGATTCGCGACGAATTCCTTGGCGACCGGAGCAATCATGGCGCTGTCATCGTGCATGGTCACAGTATTTCGGCAGAAGTCGAAAAAATGGGCAACCGGATAGGGGTGGATACCGGAGCGTATAGGACCGGCATCTTGACGGCTTTGTATCTCGAAGGAACCGAGCAGCAGATATTTTCCACTACGGTTTCGGATCAGCGGACGGAGCAGGCCATCATGTCGGAGCCGCAGATTTAACGACAGCTTCAAAGACTGCCGCCACTGCATCTTCCTGGAGATTCCCGTGATCCTGCCCGCCATCGCGTTTTTTTCGGCCGTCGCATCCCTCGCTGCCGATCAGGTGCCGTCAGCGCCGCTACCGCCGCAGCCACTGTCATCGCCGCCACTGTCACCACCTTCGTCGCCGCCCAGGCCTGCTCCGGGGCAAAGCGCTGGAGAGAACGGGTATCTCACCGCCAATGATCTGGCAAAGCGCTGTAACGACAGCAGTCCGGCCGCGATTTCATATTGTTACGCCTATGTCGCGGCCGTGCATGATACCATGAAGGCCTACGAAATCTGGCTTGGCGAGAAAGAGTTCTGCATCAATGGGGGGAACGCCCAGTCTGATCTGCGGCGAGCGTTTTTGACCTATCTGACGGCTTATCCCCAAAATGGAGGGGGGCAGGCGGCCTCTGTGGTCGCTGTCGCGCTCAAGCAGACCTATGTCTGTTCCGTGCCGAGCGCTCCGGCTCCCGCTCCGGCACCGGATCGGAAGGCGGAAAATCCCAAACCTTGATGCATTTTAGAGCATTGTGCGAAAAATGGGCACCGGTTTTTCGCAAAAGCGATGCGGCCACAAAAAACTAGAGCAAGCGATCTGCGTCAGATTTAACGCAGCTTGCTTGAGAACATGGCCTCGAATCACGCGCCTTTTCGGGCGGATGCTGCGGCACCTGATGATTGGGACTGGGCGGCGACAGCGTGAAAGACTCGCGTGCCGCGCTCGGCAAGGCGCCAGCGCCGTCGGCGGTACAGACCGGAAGCGGTGATGGCGGCAGGCCAAAGCAGCGTGAGGCCTATATCCGCCAATGTATCATTCCATCGCCAACTCCCATAATAGAGCCGTTCGATACACTCATGGCCTATGGCTACCGCCAGGACGATTTTCAGCGCGATGACGGATGCGCGGCGGTCACGCAGCAGCAACTGGCTGCCCAGATAGATAGCCAAACCGGCATGGACATGCATGATGGTATGGCTGGCGCCGAAGAACCGGACCAGGGTTTCGAGATATTGTACATATAGATCGACCAGAGCCATGCTGGCGACCCTAAAGGGTAGAGATTAAAATTGAGACAATGCCCCAGGCTCCGCCTGCTCGCCGACCCGTGTCAGCTTTTTATCGCGGCGCGGCGGATGGTGGAATAGGAGAGAGTGGCGCCGGGTGGGCGGATGGCGTGGAGTGGCTGGGGATGATCCAGCGGTTGGCGATTCCCACCGACGCAGGCCCCGCCGAGGCAGGAATGGCGGTATCCGGCATGCGCGCCTTGCTGAACAGGGGCACCGTTTCGGGCACGGGCTGGCCATTGAGCGGTATGATGGCGCGTTCGGCGCGCGGTGCCGATGCCAAGTCGGGATTCAACCCTTCGGCTTCATCGCCTTGCCCCGTTGAAGGCATGCGCGTGATGTCTGGTTCCGCGCCCGCATATGCCTGGGAAAAAGCGCCCGGCCGTCCCCAGTTATCGGGCCAGCGGTAGAATATATGGGCGCCGATGACGGAAATTTTGGTCAGGGTCGGCGCCCAATAAGGGGCGACCCAATCGGTGTGATAATGGGTGGCCCAGCCGACGGGCGCGAAAACATGCCCGGCCAACACTTCGCTTGCGATGCGTCGTGCCCGTGCCCAGCCCTGAACGGACGGTATGCGGGCGAGTGATCCATCGCAGGTGAAGCTGAACTGGCAGCCTGTTCTGCGTTCCGATCCTTGAAAGACGACGCCGCATACGCTGTTGGGAAAGGCGGGATGGCGAACCCGGTTGAGCACGACCTGGCCGACCGCACGCTGGCCATCGTCACTTTCGCTTGCCGCTTCATAATAGATGGCGCTCGTCATACAATTGATCGCGCTGAGGAAGGCGCGACCATCGCCGATCGGCAGATAGAATGATGTCGCCGCTGGATTGGGCAAGTGGGACAGCGGCAGGGCCGCGTTGATCCGGACCGCCTCGTCCTTGTTCACCGTTCGCAGCGCGCCGGGGTCGGAAATCGGCTTAATCTCCGGTGGACGATCGTTGATAGGCGCGCCATTGATGGATGCACCGCCAAAGCCACGTCGAGCGGAAGCAGGAAAGTCGCTCCAGTCATGCAGGGCGGCGGCGAAGCACAGCAGAACCAGCATACAAGTGCCTGCAATCACCAGCATGAGGCGCAGCCGATTCTCGCCGATCCTGTCGGCAGATGGTCCGTGATATACCTTCATGCGTGAAACATTCCCAAGAACGCAGCGCTCGATTATGGGAAGACATCGCTCAGGTCAAAAAGATATGCGACGAATCATGTCTCATTTTGGCTTGGGTTGAGATTTACGTCTTTATTCAGGGTAACAGATTGTCGACAGAATCATGGTAGGGACGCTGATGAGCGTGTTGAAGTTGAGTGTTCGCGGCACGAGCATGACTGTTGGATTCGACGGTTGCGGTAACGATGGGCGACACAATATCGCAGCGTGTTCCGTCCCTGTGGCGAAGACCTGATGCACGCACTTGCTGAGCCACTTGTCGGCGGAGCGCAGGCCTCACGGAATTCAACGGTGCTGACGACGGTCCAGGCCGGGCGAGCGCTCGCCGCTGCCCTGGTGGTTTTTCACCATGCATCCACAATGTTCGCGCTGCCGCGCTACGGTAACGCGCTGATGTGGGGCGGTTGGGGAGAGTTGGGCCGGCACGGCGTTGATTTTTTCTTCGTGCTGAGTGGCTTCATTATTTTTTCCGCTCACCGTGCCGATTTGGGACGTCCCGACCGGGTGGGGGCTTATCTCTGGCGGCGCGCGATTCGCATCTATCCGATCTATTGGGTCTATCTGCTGGGTTTTCTGGCTCTGATCGGCCTGAGCCTGGGCCGGCAGGAGGTGCCATTGTCCTCCGCCAATCTGCTGACGGCCTTTTCCCTCATTCGCTTTACCTCGGACCCGCCGCCGCTTCAGGTTGCGTGGACCCTCTTCCACGAACTGTTCTTTTACCTGATGTTCGCGCTGTTGCTTCTGTCCCGTCGGGTCGGCGTGGTGGCCATGATCCTGTGGCTTGCAGTGATGCTCGTGTATCACCAGTCCCGTGGGGCTGGTGTGCCGACGCTTTTCAGTGTGGCGTTCGATCTGCTCAATACGGAATTTCTGATCGGAATGGCGGTGGCGATGCTGTGGGGCCACATCGGGATTCGCATGGCATGGAGCGCTGCCTTTCTGGGGCTGATGCTGCTGATTGCGGCCGCTTTTGGCGCGCATGGCGGTTGGATCACCGGATTTCCCGAATCCTTCGCCTTTGCGCTTGCCTTTGCGGTGCTGCTGCTGGCGGTCGTGACGTTGGAACGAGAGGGGCGCCTTGCCGCGCCCGCCTGGCTGGGCGCGCTTGGCGACGCAAGCTTTACGATGTATCTTATCCACACAACGATCCTGTCGGCGCTGCTGCGCTTTGCCCTGCCCAAATTGGAAGGATGGGTCGTGCAGCCCCTGATACCCGTTCTTTTCGCGGCGATAGCGATCCTGATCAGTGTGCCGGTTTATGCCCTGGCGGAGCGCCCGTTGCTTCGGTTGGGACGGCGGGTCAAATGGGCGGGCGGACGCGGCCGCCAAGCGCATTGAGCACAGCGCTGGTGCGGGCGCGCTGGCCGCTTAACAGCCCCCGTGCCGCTTCCCAAAGCATGCGAGCGACTACCATCGGCAATCTGTTGGGCGCATGAAGACGCGCTGCCAGCAGGCGGCTGCGATACAGATAGCCCAGCGCCCGCGCCGAAACGCCGTCCTGCGAATAACCGGTGCTGGCACCCATATGATGATAGACGAGGCTTTCCGGCGCGATGGTCGCCCGGAACAGGCCCTGGCTCCGCAATATCCAGTCGCTTTCCTCATAATAAAGGAAATAGGCTTCATTCATAAGACCGACTTGTTCCAGGAACGGGCGACTGACAAGAATGGAGGCGCCGATAGGATAGAGAAATTCTCCCTTTCGTAAAAGGGATTGAGGCGAGGTCTGGGTTGCGCTGGCCAATGGCAGGCCCGTGCCGATATGGCGTCCCTGGAGCGTATTGCGCTGCATGGCGCCTGCGATCGCCTGAATGCGGTCGGGATATTCGAAGTCCAGGATGACAGATCCGCAAATACCGGGCGACGGGTCGCACTCCATCGTCCGCACCAGCATGGACAACGCATCGGATCGAACGACCGTGTCATTGTTGAGCAGCCAGGCATGGTCGCAGCCGCGCGCCATGGCCCAGCGCAGGCCTATATTATTCCCTCCGGCGAAACCAAGATTGCCGCCCGTCGGCACGATCAGCAACTGGGCGCCATCACCATCCGCTCCATCCTCCGCCTGCTTGCGATCGAGCAGTGCGACGCCATCGGGACGCCGCATGCCAAGCGGGATAGGCGACATGGCATCCGGGGCAGGGCATCGCCCCTCGGCCCAGTCGAGAATTTTTTCCACCGACCCATCCCCCGACTCATTGTCGCAGAGCATGATCCGTATCCCGGGCTGATCCAGCATCAGGCAGGACCGGATACAGGCGATGCTGTCGCGCCAGCCGTTCCAGTTGACGAGAATGATGAGAATATTGGTAGAATCCGACATTAGGCTAAATCCGGCTGGAGCAGCGGTGTATTGGCAAGTGGCGTGCAGTTAGCGTCCCTTGGGCCGTTCAGTCCATCGGTAAGCCGCACATGTTCCTCAATAGGACGCAGGTGCGGTAAGATTGATTGTGTTGCACCGGCTTTCCGGGTTATCGGGCGAAGAAGCTTTTATGCCGTCCCGCGTAGCGGACAGGATTCAACAAGGGGATGGGCGTGGACGCGCGTTCGCAGCAAGGCGACCGGAAGATAAAGGTTCTGGCGGCTTCCTCTGCCGGGGGGCATTGGGAGCAACTGATGCTCCTGCGCCCCGCACTGGAAAAATTCACCGTGGTTTTCGCGACGTCCAACCCTCAGCTTGGGGAGCGGCATGGTCTTCGCGGCGTGCTGGCGCTGCCAGAGAGCAACCGTAACAGGCCGCTACGTGTGCTGCGGTGTATCGTCCATGCCTGGCGGCTGGTGCGCGAAGTGCGGCCCGATGTCGTCATTACGACGGGCGCATTGCCGGGTCTGCTGGTGTTGATCTGCGGCAGGGTGAGCGGCGCACACACGATATGGCTGGACAGTGTGGCCAATTCGGAACGACTATCCATGAGTGGGCGATGGGCACGGTTCTTTGCGTCCCGATGGCTGACCCAATGGGCGCCGTTGTCAGGTCGCCACGGCCCTGAATTCGTCGGGGCACTCCTTTGATCCTTGTTACGGTAGGCACTCAATTGCCGTTTGATCGCCTGATTGGGATCGTCGATCTGTTGGCTGCGCAAAGCGGCGAGCCGTTCGTCGCACAGATCGGAGACGGCGCCTATGTTCCCGAACATATGCAATGGCAACGTTTCATAGAGCCGGTCGAGTTCGATCAGTTGCTGAAGCAGGCCCGGCTGATCATTTCCCATGCGGGGATCGGGACGGTGCTGAATGCCCGGAAAGTGCAAAAGCCGGTCATCCTGTTTCCCAGAGAGGCTGCGCGCGGCGAACATCGCAACGATCATCAGATGGCGACGATCGGTGCGCTGGAAGGGCGTGAGGGCGTGTATATCGCGCGCACGGCAGAGGATATGGCGACCCTTGTCAGCAGGGATCTCGTTCCCCCCGGCGAAGCATTGCTCGATCCTTCGCACGAAGCCCTGCTGAATGCTGTCGTTACTTATATCAGGGAACTGGGGCATGGCCGGCGGTAGCGCCACGGACTGGCATCATTGGCACAGATATTTGGCCTGCGCATGAAACCGATCAGGGTCGTGATGCTTCTGTCCGAAGGGAGCGCCTCGCGCGGGGGGATCGGCAGTATCATGCTGAATCTCGAACGCACGTTATCAGAACAGCACAGCTTGATCCGTCCTTCGCTGGAACCCACCCGGCTGACGGAGCGGCGACTTTTCAATCATGCCTCCATACCGATTGCCCTGGTGCGTTTCGCCGCTCTTGTCCGATCGCAGGCGGTGGACATTGTACATATCAACATTGCGCCGCGCGGCTCGACATGGCGCAAGATGCTATTTGGGCAATGCGCCCGGTTGCTGGGCGTCAGGCAGTTGCTGCACCTTCATGGGAGCGGTTATGACGAATGGTATGCGGGCCTGGCCGGTTTTCGCCAGCGCATGGTCCGGGCCTTCTTCCGCAGTGCGGATGCGGTTGTCACCATGGGCACTTACTGGCAACGTTTTGCCATTGAAACGCTGGAGGTGCCGGCAGAGCGGGTCCATCTGATCTCGAACGGGGTCGCAGATCGTCCCCTGGCCGATGGGGCCGGGGTGGGGGAACCACCCAATCTTATATTCATGGGTATCGTAGGCAAGCGGAAGGGCGTCGACGTGCTGCTTGAGGCGCTGGCGGAGCCGGCGTTGCGGGCTTTGCCGTGGCGGGCGATAATCGGGGGTAATGGAGAAGTGGATGCCGCACGTCGGCGCGCCGATGAGCTGGGCCTGACGGATCGGGTCGAATTTACCGGCTGGATAGGGGCGGAAGAGGTCCATTCCATATTATGCCGTGGCGATGTCTATGTCCTGCCATCGCGACAGGAAAACCAGCCCATGTCGATATTGGAAGCCATGGCCTGTGGCTTGCCGGTCGTCTCGACCCTGATCGGTGCGATACCAGAACAGGTGATTGACGGGGAAACCGGGTTTCTGGTTCCTCCGGGTGAGGCTGGCGCGCTCGCAGACGCCCTGCAGCGCCTGCTGGGCGATGCAGAGTTGCGGAAAAGATTGGGGCGACAAGGGCAAATGCGCCAGCGTGCGCTCTATTCGATAGAGGGAGGGACTGCACATTTCGCTTCCCTTTATCGCGCAATCGCCGGGGATGCGCGCTGAACAGACGACCCGACGGTGGACGGGGTTCAGCTCAACTTTGTGTCCGCGATGCGGGCCCAGTTTTCGGGATGTCCAGGGGTCTGCTGCCGCAGCCAGGAAAAGCGGGTTTCTGACCAGTGCAGGATGTGCGGGGTGATGTTGTCGAGAACGAAATCGCCCGCTTCCATTCTGGCAATCAGGACCGTGTGCAGGCCCGCGACTGGATGATAGACGACCGCGTAGAAGAGATTGGATGCGGGGAAGCCCATTTCCATCAGCCGGATACGCTTTTCGATCGCGATGTCCTCGCAATCTCCCACCAGATAGCGGCCTGCGGGACGTTGCCATAGCTCGCCCACGCCAAAGGCCCGGATGTCCGAGGCCTGATAGATATCGCGATTGGTCTTTCCATTGACCGCCTTCAGCATCTTGTAGAGCTGTTTTTGCGTTTGCTGTGCCTGTGCGTTGCTGGTGCGGCCGTTGACAATGATCGGTGCCGTATCATCCTTCTGAATATGTGAAGTGTCATGGTGGCTATTGACGATGGCACCGGTTCCACTGGCGGACAGGCCCAACTGATCGGTGCTTGCGCCCGACCGTTCCATCGGCGGAAGATTCGGGTCTGCGCCAATCTGGCAAAGCTGGGCATTGCGGGCGCACATTTCGACAAACCCGGCAGGAGCATCTGCTGTTTCACCAACAGGAATAAAGCTCGGTGCAACGGACTTCGCGGTGACGGGGTGCGCAAAGACGGCCGCCGTTGCAAATAGACCGCAACGGACCAGTTCTAGAAATCGCATTCTTTCCTCCAAGTCCCGTGGAGCAAAGTGTCTCTAAAACTGCTATATCACCCTAAGGTCTGTATTGAACGGCATTTTAACCATATTAGGCCACTTGCGCGCCCGGCCGTTTCATATTCCTGATGGATCGCTGGTCGAACCATGTCGGATCGTTGGCCATCCAGTGGTGCAGAAGGTCGCCCCATTTGGTATCGCATTGCATCGCGCGCCAGGTGTCGGTGGATGCGTCCGACAATTTGCCGTATAATGCCGGATCGGCCAGCAATCTCTCCACGGCATTGGCCAGCCCGACGGGGTCTCGCTCGGCAAAGGACATGGCCGTGACACCATCTATCAGGTGGCCTGAAAACATCGGATGATCCGACGCGACGATCGGAGTCCTTGAAGACAGCGCTTCATAGATGGTGAGCGGCAGCCCCTCGGGATAGCTGTGGCGGCTGGGTATTATGACGGCCGCGCTGTCCCGCATCAGGGCCGGGATCGCCGCGTTCGGCACGGGGCCAAGGAAGGTGACATGGTCGATGATCCCCAGCTTTTTCGCCATGGATTCAAATTTTTCGGATTGCCCGCTGCCTGCAATATGGGCAACGACGGGCAGGCCGCGTTTGCGCAGCAGCGCGATCGCCCGTAACAGATCACCGATGCCCTTGGACGGGATGATCGATCCGACATAGAGCAATATATGGGGTGGCTTGCCCGGACCGGCTTGCGCATCATTATGCTGTGGATGTCGTGTATGCGGCCAGTCCCAGATGACGACCTTGCGGTCATCGACCCCTATCCGTTGCAATGACAGGCAGGCGTTGACCCCGTGGTTGGCGATCCATTCGATTTTCGGATGGTTGAGCAGGGACGCCAGCGCACCGAATTTCAGCCATCGCCGCACAGCCCCTGTTTCAAAGGAATCGGCAAATATACAGGCGAGGCGAAAACGTTGCCGTAGACCCCATGCCAACAGGCGCGGCATGGGACCATGGATCAGCAGATGTGTGGGGGCATAGTCCTCTATTGCGCGAATGACCTTGCTGGCCTGACGATCGGGCGAGGCTGCGACGCCGATGGCCGTCACCGTCCCGAACAAACGGTCGCGATAGTCTTCGGCGCTGTTGCAACAGAGCAGTCCCGCCTCGCCAAAATGTTCGGAAATCTGCGCCAACGTTTCGAACACATAGGCATGTGCGTGGTAGGTTTCTGTCCCCGTCTCTGCCAGTTGCCGCCAGGCGTCGCGATAGTCCCCGGCATATTGGACGATGAGCAGTCGACTCACGATCCGCGTGCATCCGCCGGTTTGAAACGGAAATCGAATGCCTTGCCCGCACCCTTGCGTTCGCCTTTGACGATCAGGCCAACGGTCAGCAGCAGGAACAGATTCATGATCGCATCCCGATCGAATATCGAGCTTTCCGTGAAATTATGACCGATGCAGAAAACCATGATCGCCGTCAGCAGGGCCGTCTGCTCACCATCTGACCTTTTGCCCAGCAGAAGCAGGGTGAGGGGCCAGAGCAAGCATGCCATGATGATGATGACAGCACCGATCAGGCCGGTCTGCGCCAGCAGGTCGAGATAGCCATTATGGCCGGTCCCGATGCCCGTCACCCAGCCTGTTGCATAGCTATAAACCGGAGATCCCGAGCCAGTATTCCAGAAGGCGCCAAAGCCTGATCCAAGCCAGAAATGATCCTGCCAGTAGCGCAGCAGCATATCCCAGATAAGCGTCCGGCCGGTAAAGGCATCCGGGTTCGACCATTGTTCCTTGAGCGGATTGCGATAGATGAAATTGAGAGTGACCGCGCCGATCCCCAAAATCATCAGCAAGATGACCATCACGGGGCGATAGCGGAAATGGTAATGGCGCAGGAACAGGCCAATCACTAACGCCGTAATCACCATGCCGGTCGACGTCTTGGACGTCGAATAGTAGAGAAAGACCGCCGCCGCGCCGATAACCGCCAGGCGCAACGGCATCCATATCGTGCGCGCGTGAAAGGTAAAAAACAGGATCGTCATCGCCATGACGGCCCCGGCATAGTTTTTGTGCATCATCATGCCGCGCCAGTCGCCGGCCAGCTTTGATTCGACCATGTCGTTCGACTGATGGATCGCAAAGGACGGGTCGAACAGCAGCACAATGAAATTCAGCGCGACCAGCAGGACCAGGGCCACCCGGACCAGCAATAATATCTGTTCGAACCGCAATTGGGTCACGCACACGAAGATGCCCCACAGGATGATCGAGGTGAGTATCAGGTGTGAAAGGGAGGCGCCCCTGTCGATCGACCATGCCAGACTTAGCCAGCACCAGCCCAGCGCCGCCAGAAGGGGCCATGCAATGGGTGTCAGGTTGGAAAGATTGGAATCAGGCCGGATGGCGATCAGGAGAAGCAAGGTAATGGCAGGATAGGCGACCTGCCGAATCAGGCTGTTTTCCCCCATGCCGGGAAGATCGGAAAGGATCATGAAGGGAGAGAGGAGCGAGAGCAGCAACAGCAGAAAGAAACTGGCCTGTATCAGTCCCTTGCTCACAGGCGCTTTGATGCGCGTATTGGCGACATGGGCTTTTGTCACGATTGTCCTTGTCCTCTCTTCTCCGGTCCCTGACAGATGGCCGGGACCGGCGGTCGGGATTGGCGGCATTATCTGGCTTCTGTGGCACGTTCGATCAGTTGGCAATATCTGTAGCACATGGCGTCGAAGCTGAATTCACTGCCCAGTCGGCGCGCCTTGTCGCTCCAAAGCCGATAGGCGGCCGGATCGTCCAGCAGCATAGTCATTTTGTCGGCAATATCTTCTGCATTGTCCACCCCCGCGATCAGGCCGCAGGCTGTTCCATCCTGGGCCATGACCCCTTCGATCTGGACAGGGACGTCCGAGACGATAAGCGGCAGATATAATTTGGCCGCCTCGATCAGCGCAAGGCTGTGGCCTTCCCAACGGCTGATCTGCACGAAGACATCGGCCGCTGCCAGGCGCTTTAGCGTTTCTGCGCGGGAGCGGTGCCCAAGCAGGCGAACGCGTGCCTGAAGGCCAAGATCCGCAATTTGGGACTTGAGCGCTGTTTCTTCCGGTCCCCCGCCGATTATGTCGATCTGCACGTCAGCGGGAAGCAGCGATGCAGCGCGAATGAGGGTGGAATAATTTTTCTGCTCGCTGAGGCGCCCGACCGCGCAAATGTTTCGGCTTGCCGCGATCCGTTCATGGGTGGGCGCGAGGGTGGCCAGCAATGTTTCGATTTCCGGCGCCATGGCGTTGGGAATGACCAGCGCCTTGTGTCGCTGTTTCTCCCGCGTCGCTGCCGGGAGGGACGCCAGCACGGCGCGCGATACGCCGACGATGAAGGCGACGTTATTCATGGACTGGGAAGACCCGCTCAGTCGTCTCAGAAGAGGGTGATAGGTGCCGATCGGGGTGTGATGCGTTTCGATGATCCGTGTCGCGGGGCTGAACAGCCGGGCGAGCAGCGGCAGCAGAATATTGGCGGCGGGCATAGCCGAAATGACAACAGCGGGCCTTGTCCGCCAAAGCCATAGCGCCAGCGCGACGATCATATGCAAGGCGCCCGTCGCTCCGGCATGGCGTCCGGTCATTATATAGTTCCACGGCCGGTTCCCCGCCGAAGGAACATCCTCCTCATGGCGGTACAGCGCTTGAAGGCTGGTGTCATATCCATGCGCGCGCAGGCCATCGGCCAGGCTTTCCCACAATTCCTTTATTCCGCCGGGGGCGGCATGGGTGGCAAACAGGACGACCTGTGTGGAAGCTGGACGAGGTGCGGCCATGCGAGGGTCATTCTCCGCCTGTTTTGTCTGGCTGTCGTGAGCCGGATCGATTCGGACGCATTTGCCAGTAACTGGCCATGAAGGGGATTGCGAGTTGAGGCTCTCTGCCATAAGGCGAAATCACGCTCAATTCCAAGACAGGGCAGGGGTCAGTGGAGACACAAAAGTCTGATTCCCCCCTATTGGTGACAATTGCAATCAAGGCATTGAATGAGCGGCAGCACATTGCCGATACGCTTTCCCACGCTCTGGAGGCTGCAAGGCCGCTGGACGCCGAAGTGTTGCTTGCCGATAGCGGGTCGGTTGATGGCACGATAGACATTGCGCGTCGTTTCCCCGTTCGCATCGTTCAACTGGCCAATCCAGACGAACGCTGTTGCGGCGCGGGTGCGCAACTCGCCTTTCAATCCTCACGCGGCCATTACTTCTATCTGCTGGATGGCGATATGCTGCTTGATCCGGGCTTTCTGCCCGCCGCCATCGATTATCTGGAGCGTCATCCCGACGTCGCCGGTGTGGGCGGTGAACTGCGCGAACGAATAGTGTCCAATCAGGAATTCCTGATCCGCGCCCGTGCTGGGGCAAAGCTGCGGCCAGCGGGAGAAAAGGTCGACAATCTGGACGGTGGAGGACTGTATCGCCGGAGCGCCATTGAGCAGGTCGGTTATTTCGCGGATCGCAACCTGCGTGCTTTCGAAGAGCTTGATCTGGGCTGGCGATTGCGTGTCGCGGGATGGACGCTTGCACGTATTTCGGTCCATTCGGTCGATCATTTCGGGCATGATATGTCGGGATACCGACTGCTATGGCGGCGGCTCAGGTCCGGCTATGCCGGCGGGGCAGGGCAATTGCTGCGCGCGGCGTGGGGGAAGCCCCATTTTCGCAGACTTGCCAGCAGCTTCAGTCACGGGCGCAACAGTCTTGTCGTGATCCTGTGGTGGGTACTGTTGATCGCTACCTGCTTGTCAGGCCATGGCTGGCCCTTTGCCATATTGCTGCTGGCCGCACCCTTGCTGTTCCTGACCGTGCGGCGAAGATCGCTGTCGCTTGCGTTGTATAATTTTCTGTCGTGGAACAGCATAGCATGGGCCACCATAGGCGGAATCCTGCGGCCGCGCATCCCACCCGAACGCCCGCTGGACATAGTGGTGATCGCCGATGATGCGGTGGCCAGCGACGCGCATCGCGAGGGGCGCTGACCATGCGGTCGGTCCGTTCCTCGCTCGCCTGGATGGGGGGCGCGCAAATCCTGACAGTAGGGGCGCAATTCGCCTCGCAGGTTGTCCTGGCGCGCTATTTGACCGTGCATGACGCGGGGATTTATGCCCTTGCCCTGTCGGTGGTTGCGATCCTCTCCCTCGTGCAGGCGACGGGGCTGAAAGCCCTGATCATTCGTGAGGAGGAGTTAAGCGAAGAGGTGCTGGTTACGGCCTTTACCGTCAACGCGCTGATTACGATTGGCCTGTCGCTGGCCATTTTCATTTTCGGTCTGTTCGGCGGTGCCTTTCTGAAGGAAAGGGGTGTCGGCCATGTGCTGCAAGCGATGGCGCTGACGCCGATGTTCGCGATTTTCTATTTCCTGCCAGCAGCGCGCATGGAACGGGAAAGGCAGTTTCAGCGGATCGCCCTTATCAGCATTGTATCGGTCGTGGCGGGCGCTGCGGCGACCATCATATTCGCGATTCGTGGCTATAGCTATATGAGCGTGCCTTATGGCCAGTGGGTGGCCGCAGCGATGACATTGATTTTGACCATGATTGTCGGCGCGCGCTATGTGGCCTTTGGTCTGGGCCTGCGGTCCTGGCGGCGCATCAGTCACTTCGGCCTGCAGATGCTGGCGATCGCCGGGTTGAACACGGCATCCTCTCGGCTCTCGGAAATCGTGCTGGCCCGGTTGCAGGGGCTGGAGACGATGGGGTTATATTTTCGGGCCGCTTCCCTGAACTCCATGTTGTGGGTCAATCTGCACACGCTGATCGGCCGGGTGATGCTGGCCGATTTTTCCAGCCTGCATCGGCAGGGCATCTCCTTT
The DNA here is from genome assembly GCF_037154075.1 of Sphingobium aromaticiconvertens. NCBI lineage: Bacteria > Pseudomonadati > Pseudomonadota > Alphaproteobacteria > Sphingomonadales > Sphingobiaceae > Sphingobium > Sphingobium aromaticiconvertens. The sequence goes on along the minus strand of NZ_JBANRJ010000001.1, from coordinate 4,160,816 downwards.
CGGGATCGCTATCTCATGGGGCTGGAGCTGACGACGGCGCTGTTGTGGCCGGTCTTTTGCGGCGGTGCGATATTGTCGGCGCCCCTCCTTCAACTGATATTCGGCGCAAAATGGGTGCCGGCCGCTACGGCGCTTTCCTTGCTGCTCACTGCATCCATGATCCAGATTTCCGTTTCGATGGTGTGGGAGATTTTTGCGGCCAGGAATGAACTGCACATTCTGACACGCATCGAATATATTCGCGCAGGAATCACTTTTCTGCTGTTTGTGGCTGCCTGTTTCATCAGTATGGAAATGGCGGCGGCCGTGCGGGTCGCAGATGCCCTGCTGGCGGTTTTTCTGTATCGCGTGCATCTTCATCGGATGACCGACACCTTGCCAAAGGATTTTTTTCGGATCTACCAGCGCAGTCTCATTCTGACCGGCCTGGCCTGTTTTCCAGCCTTGCTGCTCGTCGTATTTGCAGAGCATCCCGCGCAACAAGGTGTCGGGGCGATAATCGGGGTGGTCGCCGCGGGCCTGGCCCTTTGGCTTGCTGGAATATATGTGCTGAGACATCCTCTGATGGCGCAGATGGGGCGGTTCATGCCTAAGGCGGTGCGAAGCTGATGACAGGCTGGATGCTCCTGACAACACCGCGGATCGGGAAACTCCGCCTCAGCGGAGCCTTGGCCCGGCTGTCAGTGGTGCTTGTCCTGTTGGCAACGGTGGTCAAGGCGTCCGACCTTGGCTCTCTTTTCTGGCTGCAGGCGGATATGGCCGCCATGCTGATATTGATCGCCGCGACCATAATTTATTTACCTGCCTGCCTTTCCAGCGCACGCTATTGGCCTGCATTCTGGATGGGGGTGGCCATTCTTGCGTTGTTCGTGTTTGCCCATGTCGGATTTGTTCGTCGATCGGGCATGGGGTATAACTTCAACGCGATTTTTGCCTATTTTCCTGCACTGACCTTTCTGCCCTTCATTCGATCCCGCGTAACAATAGATCGAACTTTATATTATCTCGCCTGGATATCAGCGGGTTATATCGTCTTCTTCACCCTGGGGTATGAGTGGATCATTGCTGCCGCCAAGGAAGTAGATTCACACATATTGAAGATGGGCGACTATCAGCGGGGTTTGAGGGTGATGTTCGCTCCGGCCTTCGCCGCCTATGCCTTCTTCTTCATGTGGGAGTGGCGAAGAGGGAACATTTTGTTCCGGTCGATTGTCATGGCGATGTCGATATGGGCAATATGGCTTAGCGATTACAGAACATTCCTGGCATTATTCTTACTTGTTTGCATATTGCGGGCATTTAGATCGTTAAACCTGTTGGTCAGGATAGGCATTTTCATTACGATAATCGTTGGATATGCTATTTTGTTGGCGGGCCTGATTATCCCGCAATGGGAACCATTTTCCTATTTCATGGATGATGCATCTGGTTTCGCACGCTTGCTGGCGTATCGGCATGTCTCTCCATTTGTGACGGACAATTGGCTGTTGGGCATCGGCATTGCGGGCAGCAGCGCGGATCTGCAGGCTTATCTGCGTGTTCCGACCTATTATTCTGTATATCCGACGGACCTTGGGCCGATTGGGCCATTGTTGATATATGGGATTGGTGGTCTGTGCATCTATATCGTCCTGACTGCCTGCATGATCATTGCGCGGTTGCCGATGCGATCGGGCGCCCGGACGCCGGGTCGAATGGCCTTGCATCTAACATCACTCGTCTGCGCTGTTCAGGGCCTTATCAGTCCATCTTTCATGCTCGAAAACAATGTGTTGTTTCCGGCATTGCTTTTTTCAGGGTGGGTGCAGTTGCGGCAGATGCGCAATCGCCGACGCGATTATAATGCCATTTTGGGATAAGCTTGGATCAGCAGGAGGGAATCGCAGACGCAATTGACAGGAGGTTCCGTGTCGCAGATTCTTGTCTCCGATCCGGGCCTGAACGAAAGATAGGTGGATGATGCAGCGTCCTTCAAGGATCAATTACACATTGCTGTTGCCTTCGGCGATATTGTTGCCGGCGTGCGGCCCGGCCCAGTCTCAACAGGCATACCCTACCATGAATGCCCGGAAGCAGGAGTTGGTGTTTCAGAATGGGGGCGCAAAGTGGAGCGTTGAGGCGATCCCGAATGGATATCGGTTTGAGGTTCGTCCGGGCGATCAACTGGCGGGTGATCGCGCGCAGTCCGCGCAGGTGCGGGAGCGTTCGGAAGCCTATGTCCGTCCGATATTTGAATTTGGGCAAACCTATCTGATTTCCTTCCAACTCACCATTCCGCCGGGCGCGCGCAACGCCGCGGAATGGATGTCGCTGATGCAGATACAATCAACCTTCGATCCGGGTGAGCAGGGGCACAGCCCGCCTTTCGGCCTGTATATGAAGGGGGAGAAAATGGATATTTCTGCCCGCTATTCCCCCGAAGAAATCACCCCGCCCGGCGCGTTCAAACATATCCAGCTATATCGCGACGACAAGGATATTGAGAGGGGGCATCCCTTCGCGATGAAGATCCGCGTCCGTTTCGACCATGGCGGCAAGGGCGCTATCGAAATCTGGCGGGACGGACGGCAACTGGTGTCCTATCAAGGGCCGTTCGGCTTCAATGACAAGCGTGGCCCCTATCTTAAATTCGGTATCTATCGCGCGGGCGGATCCGAAGTCTATACGGCCGAGTTCCGCGATCTTTCCATCCAGCGCCTGAGCGAGTCCGAGCCGCAGCCCAAATGAAGGATGCATCCGGGAATAAAGTGCTCGTCGGCGCAGCCGCTCCGCTACGCCTGTGCCTCTTTACCCGCGCCTGGCGCGCATCTGGGGCGGGGCTATATGCCAGCGAACTGGCGAGGGGGATGGCGCAAGCTGGTGTCGACGTGACTTTTCTTGCGCCCCGCTCATCCGATCCGCGTCTGGAACAGCCTATGGCGCAATTGACCCGGCTGCGTCAGCCGCATGAACGGCCCGGTGCTGGCCGGTTGCGCAATCTGGGCCTCAGCCTTGCACGGATGGCCGGTGGGTTCCTTTTGCTGGCAAGGGCGCGCATCGGCGGAAACCGGCTGTTCGTGATGACCATCATGGACCCGTTGCCCGTTGCGCTGCTCATGCTGTTGTTTTTGCGGATCAGTGGCGGCCGGATCATCTATGTCGTCCATGATCCCATTCCCCATGCCTGGCATCTGCCGTCTTTCCTGCGGCGTCTGGAGCAGGCTGTCTGGCGGCTGCCTTATCGCCTGGTTCATGCGCTGGTGGTTCTTGCCGAGCCGACACGGCTTGCGCTCAGGGAGGATGTGCCGAACCTTTCCATCCCGGTGGCAGTGATCGACCTTGGCATATTCGCCACGGACGCCCCCGCGCCCTTGCCGGGAACCGGTACGCTGCTGCTCTTCGGCACGTTGCGATCGAACAAGGGTGTTCTGGAAGCCATCGCCGGTTTGCGCCTTGCAACCGCCCGGACAAACGCGCCATTGCGGCTGCTGGTCAGGGGAGGGGGGCATCGCGATGAAGCCGCCTATCTCGCCGAAATACGCAAGGCCGCCAGCGACGCGGGTGCGGTGGTTGACCTTGAGGTTGGCTATGTCGACGAAGCGCGTCTGGCCGACCTGATCGCTCGATGTGATGCGTTGCTCATGCCGTATAAGGATTTTCATTCCCAAAGTGGCGTTGCCCTGCTGGCGGCGGGGCATGCCCGGCCCGTTATTGCTTCGGCAGCGGGGGGGATTGCGACCTTGATGGGGGAAGGCATGCCTTGTTCGCCCATTGCGCGTCCTGTGGCCGCTGCCACGGTGAGCGACGCGGTAATCGCTTTTCTCGACACGCCGTTCGCCCGGTGGGAGGCGGATGCCTTCGCATACAGGGAGGCCATGCTGGACCGCTATAGCTGGGGCCGCATCGGTCGGAGGTTCGCCGATCTGGCGCGATCGCTGGCCTGAGAACAGTTAGGTCGAGGCGGCCGTGCGCCGGACATGTTGTGCACGAAACCAGCGCCGGACGGGCTTTTCGAACATGTGATGGACAAGGCCGGAAACCGCGATGGTGATACCGATAGTCAGCGGGATCGTGAGCAGCAGGCTGGGTGCACCGAAAAGGCGTGACACTATGAGGGCCACTGCGGCCACCACATACATATGTACCAGATAGATTGCGTAGGAAATGTCGCCCAGAAACAGGCCCACTGGTGAAGGGGCTATCCCTGATTTGACCCTCAGCCCGAAAAGCAGCATCGCCGCCGACGCCAGGGTGAAGCAGGCATCGGTCGCCATGTTGACGGCCGCATCCGGGGTGACCATGAAGCCTGCGGTGAACAGGAGAGCGGCCAGTATCGCCCAGAAAATGGGGCCGGGCATCTTCCTCCATAGCTGTTCGTTGAGGATGCACAGCCCGATTCCCATGCCGACGCAAAAAGAGAGGATGACGGGCTGGGTATAGAAATAAGCGATTGGCTGGGTAAAGCCGATCATCTGCCCCAATAAGATGATAAACAGGAAGCCGCCCGCCATGGAGGCGACGCGTTGCACTGCCGTCAGCCGAAAGGTGGTGGCGAACAGGATGTAGAAGAATATTTCATAATTCAACGACCAGCCAAGTTTCATCAGCGGCACGATTTCACCATCAGCGCGCGCATAGGGAATGAACAGGCAGGACAGCAGCAATTGCTGAAAGGAAAAGGTCGTGTTCCTGAGCAGGGAGGGAGTGACGATCGCCATCATTGCAACGGCGAACGTCACCAGCCAGTATAATGGCGCCACACGTTCTATCCGGCGGCGCAGGAAATCGGCGGGATCGAAGCGCCCCCTGCCTGTCGTATAGACCATGATGAAGCCGCTGATGACGAAGAAGAGCAGCACGCCAAACGATCCCAATCGCCGATAGGTCGGATCGGGGAAGGGCATGGGGTGCAGCAATATATGGGCGATGACCACCGTCAGGGCCGCGATTGCGCGCCAATATTGAACGGACCGGATCATCAACGTCCGTCACTCCCGCATTTTTTACGAAGGCGCAGGCTATGACAGGCCGGTTTCCGGCCTGTCAAGCAATGGCGGGCAAGAGGGGCGTCAGATCAGCAGATGCCCCTCGTTCGGATGCAGCGCAGCCGGTTCATAACCCAGTATCGCCTCGCCCAGCAGGCCATGGGATCCATCGGCCCAAGTGAATGAGGCACTGTTGAGCAGCGTGGCGCCGCTGATGTCCACGGCGCCACTCCTGCCGGTTGCATTCAGGGACAGGGCGGTGATGCCGGCATCCGACAGAGACAGGCTCTCTCCGCTGCCGACTGTGCCGTTTCCGTCCCTGTCAGCAAACAGGTGGAACTGGCTGAAGATGGCGTCGGCGGATGTTATCTGGCCGTCTTTATTGTCATCAAACGCCGTCAGTGCGGAAAGGGCGGAGGTGGCATCCTTCGCACCCAGGAAAAAGTCCATTTCTTCCGAGCCGGACAATGTGTTATTGCCGTCCCGGTCGATAAACAGCATGGCATTGTCCTTGCCAAACCAACTGCTTTTGTCCGCTGCACCATCGCCGTTGAAGTCGAAGCGTGCCGCGGAAGCAGATGCTGAATCGAGCGTGATCCCCTTGCCGCCAAGATCGACGACGATGGCCGATGCGATCGCCTTCGTCGTTCCGTCGGCAAAAGCGATCTTTTCGACGCTGGTGAGACGGTCGGTGCCGTCATCACCATCGGCCTTGTTCATATCCTGAATGTAAAGCTGGCCATCTTTGGTGAAGAAAATGTGATCCGCAGCCTTGCCCGAATAGGCCGCCGTGTCGAAGCCTGCCCCACCCTTCAGGATATCGTTACCTGCATTGCCCTTCAGGATATTGTCGCCTGCGTTGCCGTTCAGCACATTGTTGAGGGCGTTCCCCGATGCGTTGAGGTTCTGCGTGCCCGTCAGAACAAGATTTTCCACATAGTCGGACAGGCTGTAGTTCACCGACGAAAGGATCGTGTCATTGCCGCCTAAACCATCGTGCCAATTTTCGATCACGACGTCGTTAACATCGTTGACGACGTAGACGTCGTCACCCTGCTGGCCATTCATCTTGTCGGCCCCGCCGCCACCGTCGAGGATGTTCCGGCCATTATTGCCGGTGATCACATTGTCGAGTGCGTTGCCGGTTGCATTGATGTCGTCGATACCCGTCAGGATCAGGCGCTCGACATCGGCGCCAAGGACATGGCTGACCGAGGCATAGACGAGATCGATACCTTCACCGGGATTTTCAACGACTATATCGTTGATATTGTCGACGATGTAGGTGTCATCGCCGCCGCCGCCGATCATCCTGTCCGCACCCGCGCCACCGTCGATCAGATTGTCCCCGGCATTGCCGGTGATGACGTTGTCGAGCGCATTGCCGGTTCCGCGAAAGCCGCGCGTTCCCGAAAGAACGAGGTTTTCGACATGATCGCCCAGCGTATAGGCGACGGACGTGATCACCGTGTCATCGCCCTCACCGGCTTTTTCGATCACGATATCGGATGTCGAGGTGACGACGTAACTGTCATCGCCTTTTCCGCCGGTCATGGTGTCAGCGCCCGCGCCACCATTGATAAAATCGTCGCCATTGCCACCGATGATGATATCATCGCCGCCCATGCCGTAGAATTCGGTGGGCGTGTTGCCGCCAACCAGCCGTTCGACGCGGTCACTACCGGTAATCGTGGTGACGTCCTTGACAATATCCAGCGTCACGACCTGATCGATCACGCCGCCTTTGCCGTCGTCAATCGTAATGATGAACTGGTCTGAACCCGCCTCGGTGCCGATGGCATGGTAAGTAAAAGTGCCATCGGCCTGATTGATGGCGACAGAGCCACGGCTGGGCGCCTGACCGTTCTTGACGGAGTAGGAAAGCGTGTCCTTGTCGGGATCGCTGGCACCGATGGCGATCGGCCCAGTGGTCGTTCCGCCGATGGTGTCGATCCGCACTGCGCCATCTGCTGACGGGGCTTCGTTGAGGTTCTTGACGTGGATGGCCAATGCCTGGTTGCTACTGGCGCGGCCATCGCCGGCGCTGACGATGACATCATAAATGCCATTGGCATCGCTGTCGTTCGGGGCCTCATGGTCCGGCGTCTTGATGAAGGTCAATATGCCGGTTTCCGCGTCGATCGAGAACAGCGCGGCATCCGCGCCTCCCGAAATGGCATAGCTGACCGTGTCGCCCTGATCAGGATCGGTGGCGTTGAGCTTCGTGACGTAATGATGGTTTTCGTTCATCGAGATGGTCAGAACATCGCCGCCATTGGACGAATCGAAGGCCGGGGCGCTGTTTTCCGCCACCGTTGTGACCGTCGTACCGGACCCGGTTACGTCCTTTATCGTGATATAACCGTCGACTTCGCGGCTTTCGAGATGGAGGTCGAGATTGTTGATGGTCAGGGAACCTGAACCGGAAACAGGCTCTGCCCCCAATTCGACCGATGCAAGAAATTCCTGGTCGGACACGATCCCCATGGATTTCAGCGTCGCCAATATGTGGGCGACGTCGAGCGTGCCGGAATAGGAGTCGGTGTCCGCGACAATCGCGGTATAGGTGCCTTCATGCCAGATCTGGGCGGTGAAATCACCGTTGGTATAGGTGCCAATCTGGCTGCCGTAAGGGGGGAAGTCGCCCTTGTGCAGCCAGACCATGATTTCATTGGTGATGGTGGACGCATTGCCCCCCTTCACGCTGGTGAGCCAGATGTCGAACGCGACGTTGAAGCCGCCCTTGTTGCCGGAAAAGCTGACGTCATAATCGGCGGTCAGTTCGGAAATATCGCTGACTGCGATGGGAAAGACATGCGCCTTGTCGGTGGGATTGGTGCCACCGCCACCATTTGGCGCGGCGCCGAATATCACTTCGGGAAAGCCGCGAATCGATGGATAAGCACTTGTCACCAGGGGAACCGACCAGTTGAAGGTCACGCCCGCCGTCAGATCGTTGGGATCGAAATGGCTGTTGATGCTATAGTCTTTGCCATAGGTCAGGTCGCTGACGTTCCACATGTTGTTGAGGACTTTCCAGCCATCATCGATGTAGACTTTGGTATTGCCGGTCAGTAGCTTGAACCCTTCCGGGACCGGCCCGGTATCGATGGGCAGATCAAAATCCGCCGCGCCCAGATCCTTCAGGTCGATGTCGCGCAAAATCAGCGTTTCGGCATTGGCAAAACGGATGACGACATCGTCGCCATTCTGGCTCGCCAGTGATTGCAACTGGGTAAAGCTGGTAATGCCATAGTTTGTCAGCGTTATGGCGTCAAAGCTGGGCGTGAAGCCGTATATGGCATCGGAGCCGTTCCCCGAACTGATCGCGAAGATGTCGGCGCCCTTGCCCCCGACCAGCACATCGTCGCCGGCCATGCCATTGAGCAATGCTCCAGCATCGCCTGCTATGATGATGTTGTTGAGGGCGTTGCCGGTGCCATAGGTCGAGCCTGGTGAGTTGAGTATAAGATTTTCGATTTGGGCAGGAAGGGTGGCGCCACCCCAGTAGTTGACGAAGAGGGTATCAATTCCTTCACCAGCATATTCCTTGATGGATGCCCTGGCATTATACAAATGATAGGAATCGTCTCCATTGCCGCCAATCATTGTTTCGGCTACGGAACTATAAAATACATCGTTGGCACTCGATCCATAACGGGTGCCGCCGCTTATACCTGTTTTCGGCCAGGAATTTGGACTGGCCGAGAGATAGAGTTCTTGATTTTTGGCGTTCAAATACATGTCTATTCCCCCGAACTATAAGGAGAGGATAACGCCCAACTCTTGTCGTCTGCGTTAGGTTCTAGGTTAATTGTGAATTAGGGAGATATGCTTGTTTTGACGATCCATTTGCCCAGCGGTAGAGCATTTTCGAAGCGGTTGGAAACGCCTGCTATGGAAAATGCGCTGAATCAAAGGGCTAGAGCGACCATCCGATGCAATCGGAGCGGAAACCGCTCTAGGTTTTTGATTTGACGCATTTTCGTAAGGCAACAGATGATTCTATCTGCTTTGAAAATGCTCTAGGGCAATGACCTGCGATCATTCGCCAGGCGTTTCCGGGGAAAAGGGAAAAATATGGGCGCAACGATGGCATTCCTCCCATGACCGCAGCCGGTGCCGAGGACGTGTCGGATATGGCTCATGTGGGGCAGGAGCAATCCAGCCTTTTCAACAAGTTGATGTGGACGGTGGTTACATTTGGGGCCTCTTTCGTCCTGAAGCTGGCCTCGTCGGTCATCCTGGCCCGATTACTGGCGCCGGAAATTTTCGGCGTCATGGTCATCGTCAACAGTATCCGGCTGGGCATCGAACTGTTGAGCGACGTCGGGATAGAGCAGAATATCGTCAATCACCGGCAAGGGCTTTCGCCACGATTCTTCAATACGGCATGGACGATCCAGCTGATCCGGGGCGGCGCATTGTCCCTGCTGTTCGCGGCGCTATCGCCCGCGCTGGCCTCCCTCTATCACCTCGACCTGTCTGTCCTCCTTGCCGTCAGTCTTGCGCCGCTGCTGACGGCCTTTGCCTCTACTTCGATCTTCGTGCTGGTGAAAAATCTGGAGGTGCGTCGCCGTAACCTTTTCGAGTTACAGGCGGAATGCATTAATTTTATGTTTTGCGTGGGGTTGGCGCTGGTCACGCCCACGGTGTGGGCGCTCATCTGGGGGATGCTGCTGTCCATCGCTGCGCGCTCTGTGATGAGCTACCGGCTTCCGCATCCGGCGCACCGGTTGCTGCTGGACCGCGAGCATGTGAAAGAAATCGTCCATTTCGGCAAATGGATCATGGCGTCCTCGCTGCTCAACTATGCCTCGACCTATCTTGATCGGCTGTTCATCGGTCGCATGGCGACGATGCAGACTTTGGGTCTCTATGGCATCGCCCGCAATATTTCCGATCTGCCGAGCGGCCTTGCGGGTCGCCTTGCCTATCGCGTGATCTTTCCATTGCTCGCGCTGTACCGGACGGATCGGGGCGAGGCGACCTTGCACGAATTTGTTCGTATGCGGCGGTTGATCGTCATCGCGGCGTCGCTGGGGATCGGGTCGCTGGCTGTTGGCGCGGACATTGCCATCGATCTGCTCTATGACCCTCGTTATCAGGCTGCTGGTCCGGCCCTGTTCCTGCTGTTGATTTCGGCCTGGTTCGCGGTGCTGGCGCAACTGAACGAAGTGGCGCTTCTGGGGTTCGGCAATGCCCGACCGGTCAGCTATGCCCATTCCCTGCGGATTGCTCTTTTATGCGTGGCGCTCCCTGTGGGGTATCAGCACTACGGATTGCCGGGCGCGATCATCGGTCTGACAGTGAGTGAGGCCGGGCGCTCGCTTTATATGATGGCCCGGCAGGCGCGGCATGGTCTGGCTTTCTGGTCGCAGGATATCGGGGGAACGGCGTTGTTCGTGGCATGGGTCGCGCTTCTTACCTTTTTGCGCTCGGCGGCTGGTTTTGGCGTTCCCTGGGCGGGAACCTGATTTTGCGATGAGCTGAGTCTCCCACGGTAGGATTGTTAACGGATGTTGATTATGTCCAATAATCAAAAGTTGACCATTCGGGGCATGGTGCGGGCATATGAATATCGGGGATCGACAATCGAATAATGAGCTCGCGAATGTGGCGCGGCGCTATCGTTCTACCTATATAACGGTTGGAATGCTTAGTGCAGGTCTTAATGTCCTGGTACTCGGCGGATCGCTCTACATGATGCTGGTCTATGATTCGGTTCTACCGAGTCATAGTATTCCGACATTGGTTGGACTTTTTGGGCTTCTTTTGATCGTTTATACGCTCCAGGGCCTGTTCGATCATTTGCGCGGTCGTTTATTGAGCGATGTCGGCGGCGCCTTCCAGCACGCGCTCGCCCGGCGGACCCATATGGTCATGAGCGGGGTGGCGCTATCCGGGCAGGCGAAGGAGGGCGGACCGCTGGCGCCCTTACAGGATCTGGATTCGATCCGGGCTTTCATGAGCGGTCCGGGGCCAGTGGCCCTTATCGATCTGCCGTGGATCCTGTTTTTCGTCGGTATTCTCTCGCTGCTTCATCCATGGCTGGGCGTGGTCGCGTTGATAGGCGGGGGGCTGTTGTTCGCTCTGACGCTGCTGACTGACCGTCTGACCCGCAAGCCGCATGATGATCTCGCCCGGATCACCCTCGATCGGCAGGCGAGGGCGCAGGTCGCCGTGCGCCATGCGGGCCTTCTGTCCGCGCTGGGGATGGAAAAGCGGGTGTGGGATCGCTGGGATCGCGTTGACCGGGCGCATGGAGCCAGCCTGTCGCGCCTGTCGGCACGGTTGCAGGCGTTGAGCGGGATCAGCCGTATCGGGCGGATGCTCCTGCAATCGGTGCTTCTGACTGTTGGCGCCGTGCTGGTTATCAATGGGCAGGCATCGGGGGGTGTCATCTTTGCGTCCTCTGTCCTGGCTGCTCGGGCGCTGGCCCCGGTCGATCAGGTCATCGCAAACTGGCGCGGCCTTATTCGCGCAAGGCAGAGCTGGGCGCGACTAAGCGGGATGCTGGCGGCTTTCCCCGAAACTGCGACCGTGTCGGTCGATCTGCCGATGCCCACCAGGGAGGTTAAGGTGGAGAATGTTTCGGTCGGCCCGCCATTGCTGGGCAAGGCGACCGTGCGCGGCATTGATTTTACGTTGGAAGCGGGCGACGGGTTGGCGATCATTGGTCCCAGCGCTGCGGGCAAATCGACATTGGGACGCGCCATTGCCGGTGTGTGGCCCGCGATGCAGGGGGCTGTCCGGCTGGATGGGGCTGCACTGGATCAGTGGGATCGAGGGAAACGGGGCAGCTATGTCGGATATATGCCGCAGGGCATCGAATTGCTCGATGGCACTATCGCCCAGAACATAGCGCGATTTGAGGATGATCCTGTAGCGAGCAACATCGTCGCGGCAGCGCATCGGGCCGGGGTGCATGATATGATCGTCGCCATGCCCGAAGGCTATGAAACGCAGGTCGGACCGGATGGTGTGGCGCTCTCGATGGGGCAGCAGCAGATGATCGCGCTTGCCCGTGCGCTGTATCGCGACCCATTTCTGCTGATATTGGATGAACCCAATTCCAGCATAGACGCTGCAGGTGAGGCGGCGTTGCAGAAGGCCATCGCCTGGGTACGTCATCGCAAGGGTATTGTAGTGGTGATCGCCCACCGGCCATCCACCCTGATCAATCTCAACAAGGTTTTGGTGCTTAACAAGGGTGAGATGCAGACATTCGGACTGCGCGATCAGGTTGTTCAGGACGTCGCCGGGCGAGGTGCGACGACGATGCAGCCGACGGCCTCCCCTGCTTCCCGGCACGCTGATACCGTCGAACAGAAAGGCCTGCGCGCCAATGGCTGAGGGACAGATGATGGCATCCGCTGGAGCGATCCGTGTCGGGCGGCGGGCGGGCGACACCTGGAGCGACCCTGAGATCCGGCTGCGCCAGGGACGGCGCTGGACGTTTATTCTTTTGGGCACCGCGTTGTTCGGTCTTGGCGGGGCCAGCGCGCTTGTGCCGGTCGGGGGAGCGGTCATCGGTTCAGGGCAGGTCGGCGCCGAATCCCGGATAAAGCGGATCGCCCATCCATTGGGCGGCACGGTGGCCGAGATATTGGTCAGCGACGGCCAGCGGGTTGAAAAGGGACAGCCGCTGTTGCGGCTCGATGATCGTGTCAGTGGGGCCGATGCCGCATTTTCAACGCTGACGCTGGACCAGATGCTGGCGCAGAAGGCCCGGTTGGAGGCGGAACGCACGAGCGCAGCGGCTTGGTCGTTCCCGGCGGAGCTGGCTGCCCGCAAGGATGAATCGGCTATGCGAGCGAAGACCGATGAACAGCGGATATTCCATCTGCGCCAACAGGAGGTTGCAAGCCTTGCCGCGCAATCGCGCGCCAGAATTGGTCAATATGCAGAACAGATCGCTGGCTATCGTGCCCAGATTGCCGCCCTGCGGCAGCAAAGCCGCCTGATAGCGCCGGAAATGAAGGGGATTCGCGATCTGTACGAGAAGAAGCTCGTTACCCTTGGCCGTCTCAATCAGCTTGAGCGGACGGCGGTCGATTTAGACGGCAATGTCGCAATGCTTCAGGCCCAGATTGCCCAGACCGAAGCGCGCATCAGCGAAACGCGTGAACAGTTGATCCAGCTTGGCCAGACCCGGCGAACGGAAGCAGCCGCACAACTGGCGCAATTGAACGAAGCCCTCAACCAGCAGCGCATCCGCTCGGTCAGCGCCAGCGATGCGCATGACCGAAGCGTTTTGCGGGCGCCTTATGCAGGCGTCGTGGAAAAACTGGCGGCGACGACGATTGGTGGTGTCATCCGGCCTGCGGAAACGATCATGGAGATCGTGCCCGATCGGGATAGCCTGCTGGTGGAAGGCAGCGTCAGTCCGGACGATATCGATCAGGTGCGTGTCGGCCAGCCGGTTCGCATCCGTTTCTCCACCCTCAGTCGCACGGTTACGCCGGAAGTGACGGGTGTGATTACCTATGTCGCCAGCGAGCGTGTTACAGACGCAAACGGTTTGCACGCCTATTTCCCTGTCAGGGTTTCGCTTTCGTCGAAAAACGCCACAGAGGCGGAGCAACCCGCTTTGAAACGCGGAATGCCGGCCGAGATTTTTATCGAAACGGGCGACAGGACGCTGCTATCCTTTCTGACACGGCCGCTAAGGGACCAGTTCGCCAGAGCGTTTCGCGCAGACTAAACCCTGGCTGTGATCAGCATGTGCATTGTTACGTTATCGAACCTTTGGAAACTCTTTTGATCTGCCCTTCGTTGATAAGGCAATTCCAAGCGAAGGAGACAATGGATGGGTGAATTCACCGACAAGGTTAAGGCTGCAGGTAACAAGGCCGCTGGCGCCACCAAGGAAGCGGTCGGCAATGCCACCGATAATGAGCGTTTGGTAGCCGAAGGGAAGGCGCAGAAGGCCAAGGGCACGGGCCAGGACATCAAGGGTTCGGTCAAAGGCGCACTAGGCGACAAGATTTAACCTTTGCGTTGTAAAGGCAACGAAGGACTATGAAACAGAAGCCCTGCCCTTAACCGGCGGGGTTTTTGCTGCCTTCCAGATAGGCCTTGAGATCCCGCCGCAACTCCCCCGCGCACAGGTACAGCGCGATCACGTTGGGGATAGCCATCAGGAAGAAGCTGGAATCCACGATGCCGACCACCCGGCCCAGGTCGATCGCCGCTGCCGGGGGCAGGGCGATGATATAGAGGATCTTGTAACTCCATTGCGCGCGTGGTCCGTTCCCGAACAGATAGCCCCATGCCTGAAGCCCGTAAAACCCCCAGGCCACCAGCGTTGAATAGGCAAAGAGAAAGACGACGACCGCCAGCAGCCAGGGGAACCAGGGCGAAACCTGTGCAAAAGCGGCCGAGGTGATCGCGATCCCTTCCAGCCCATCATCCCATGTCCCCGCAACCACCAGCGCCAGCCCGCCCAGCGCACACACGATCATCGTGCCCAGCAGCGGTTCCAGCAGTGCAACCAGCCCTTCGGATACGGGATGGTCCACCCGCGCCAGACTGTGCGCCATCACCGCCGATCCCACGCCCGCCTCGCTCGCGAAGACTGCCCGCCGCATTCCCGCGACGAAAGCGCCCACCGCGCCGCCGGTCGCCGCCGTGCCATTCCATGCCCCATCCCAGATTTGCGCAACCGCGCCCGGAATGGCGCCAAGGTTCAGGGCCAATATGGCCAGCACGCCGAACAGATAGACCGCGACTTTCAGCGGGGTCAGCCGTTTCGACACTTCGCCCAGCCATGCCGCGCCGCCCAGCGTCACCAACGCCACGGCGGCGGCCAGGAAAACGCCATAGGCCCAGCCGTTGGTGAGGCCCGTCACGACCTTCACCTGGGCATAGCTCTGGTTGACCTGCACCATCGGGATGGCTCCGAACAACGCGAAAAAGGCGTAGGCGCCGCCCAGCATCATGCCTATCCGGGGCCAGCCCCGCGCTGCGCCGACTGCCTTCAGCACATACATCGGTCCGCCATGGACGTGGCCCTGTGCGTCGAACACACGATATTTCAGGCCCAGCGTGACCTCCGCCATCTTTACGGTCATCGCGAACCAGCCGATGATGAACATCCACAATATCGCGCCGGGACCGCCCATGGTCAGCGCCACCGCGACGCCCGCGATGTTACCAAGACCGATCGTGCCGGACAGCGCGGTGGTCAGTGCGCCCCATTGGCTGACATCGCCCTGCGCCTCGCCTTCTCGCGGCTGGCGTTGCAGGATGCGAAAGGCGCGGCCCACATGGCGAATATTGGGGAAACCCAGCCACAGCGTGAAGAACAGCATCGGCAGCGCCAGATAGAGTACGATCAGTTCGATCTGCGCGCCGAACAACGGCACCTTGAAGAATATAGCGCCAGAAAGCGCATCTACCGCCGCGTTGAAACCGTTCATTGTCGAAGGGATGGCGGCTGTCGGCTGGAATGTCGATCAAAGATTGCTATGGGTGGGTTAGGGTGCAGACCCATTAGCTACGAGGATCGAGACATTGTTTTCCGGGATGCTGGGGCAGGAGAAGCGCGAAGAACGGGGGTCTTCCCCCGTTCGAGCGTTTCGACGTACCCCAGCGCCCGGAAAACAATGCCCTGCGGGTGGGACGAAAAAGGGCCGTGGCGCGGTCGATCGCTTGCCAGATAGCCCCGCTATCTGGCGGCGCGCTCTCCCTCCCACGGCCCTTTTTCGTCTCCATCTCGACCTCGTAGCTAATGGGTCTGCACCCTGGACATTTCGATCGAGTGGCGGGACAGTATGAGCAGGCAATATTTCGGCACCGACGGGATTCGCGGGCGCACCAATAAATGGCCGATGACGGCGGCGCTGGCAATGAAGGTGGGCATGGCTGCCGGCACCCATTTCCAGCGCGGCACCCACCGGCACCGCGTGGTGATTGGCAAGGATACGCGCCTGTCGGGCTATATGGTCGAAAATGCGCTGGTCGCGGGCTTTACCGCCGTGGGCATGGACGTGGTGCAGTTCGGCCCGATTCCGACGCCTGCTGTCGCGCTGCTCGCCCATTCGATGCGTGCGGATCTGGGCGTCATGATCTCCGCCAGCCACAATCCCTATTTCGACAATGGCATCAAGCTGTTCGGCCCGGACGGTTACAAGCTGTCGGATGAGGATGAACTGAAGATCGAGGCGCTGCTGGATCAGGACATTTCCTTGGCGGAGTCCAAGGATATCGGCCGCGCTCGCCGCGTGGAGGATGCGCGTGGCCGCTATATCCATGCGGTAAAATCCAGCTTCCCGGCGGACCTGCGGTTGGATGGCCTGAAGATCGTGGTCGATTGCGCGAATGGGGCGGCCTATCAGGTTGCCCCCTCCGCCTTGTGGGAACTGGGGGCGGAAGTCGTCGCAGTCGGCGTCACGCCCAACGGCACCAATATCAACGACGCCTGTGGCTCCACCGCGCCGCTTCTGTGTCAGGAAACGGTCGTGTCGTCAGGCGCCGACATCGGCATCGCGCTTGACGGCGACGCGGATCGGCTGATCGTCGTGGATGAAAAGGGCAAGATCGTTGATGGCGACCAGATCATGGCCCTGATCGCGGCCAACTGGGCGCGGGAAGGCGTGTTGCGCGGTGGGGGGCTGGTCGCGACGGTCATGTCCAACCTGGGCCTGGAACGCTTTCTTGCCGGGCAGGGCATCGCGCTGGAACGCACCAGCGTCGGTGATCGCTATGTGCTGGAACGGATGCGCAGTGGTGGGTTCAATGTCGGGGGCGAACAGTCGGGGCACATGATCCTGTCCGACTATGCGACCACCGGGGATGGCACCATCGCCGCGCTTCAGGTGTTGGCCGCGCTGGTGCGATCGGGCAGGTCGGCCAGCGAATTGCTGCACCAGTTCGATCCCGTGCCCCAGTTGCTCAAGAATGTCCGCTTTTCCGGTGGCAAGCCGCTGGAGCATGAAGAGGTGAAGCGCGTGATCGCGCAGGCGCAGGCGGAACTGGAGGGAGCCGGACGTCTGGTCATCCGCCCGTCTGGCACTGAACCGGTCATCCGCGTGATGGCCGAGGGGGACAGCGAAGACCAGGTCAGGGATGTGGTCGAACGCATCTGCGCTGCCGTCGCGAAAGTGACGGCCTGATGCTCGAAATGCGTGCCGATTGCGAACGCTGCGGCGTGGATACGCCCGCCGATGAGCCGGGCGCGTTCATCTGTTCGTTCGAATGCACCTTTTGCGCCCCATGCACCGATGCGCTGGACGATCGCTGCCCCAATTGCGGCGGCGAACTGATGGACCGGCCGACCCGCATGGGCGATGCGCTGGCCCGCAACCCGGCCTCGACCGAGCGCCGGTTTCGCGCATGACCATGGCGCGCATCCTCATCATTGCCGGGTCAGACAGCGGTGGCGGCGCTGGCATACAGGCGGACATAAAGGCCGTAACGATGCTGGGCGGCCACGCCATGACCGCGATTGCAGCAGTTACCGCCCAGAACACGTTGGGCGTGCAGGGCGTTCACCCCATCCCCACCGCTATGGTGCTGGCGCAAATGAACAGCGTTATCAGCGACATCGGCGTGGACGCGGTGAAGATCGGCATGATCGGTAGCGCGGAAACGGTCCACGCCGTGGCGGAGCGACTGGCCATGCTGAACGGGGTGCCGATCGTGTTCGATCCGGTCATGGTCGCCACCAGCGGGTCGGCGCTGGCCGACGATGCCACGATCGCGGCCTTCGAAAAACTCATGGCCATCGCAACACTGGTCACGCCCAATATCCCTGAACTGGATGCGCTGGGCGGGGACGGGATCGCAGTGGCCTTCGACACGCATGTGCTGGCGAAGGGCGGGCATGGCGACGGCCCGATGCTGACCGATCGCCTCATTGGCCCGGACCGTATCATAAAGTCGTGGGCCAATGCCCGAATAGACACCCCGCATACGCATGGAACGGGATGCACCCTTGCCAGCGCGATCGCCACCGGATTGGCGCAGGGCATGGCCTTGACCGATGCTGTGGAACGCGCCCGCAAATATGTTCGCGCTGCGCTTGAACTGGCGCCGGGGCTGGGCGGCGGGCATGGGCCTATGGGCGTACCGCATGGGTTCCTCGCTCATGCCTGACTTCGCGCATGAACGCCTGCATCACCCCAGTCTGGTCGCTGGCGTCGATGAAGCGGGCAGGGGGCCGCTGGCGGGGCCAGTAGTCGCCGCCGCCGTCATTCTGCGGGCGGAGGATTGTCCGCAGGGGCTGGACGACAGCAAGAAGCTGTCAGCCCCGCGCCGCGCCGTGCTGGAGGTGGAGATCAAGGCACGAGCGCTGTGCTGGGGCGTGGGTATCGCCAGCGTCGAGGAGATCGACACGATCAACATATTGTGGGCGACCATGCTGGCCATGACCCGCGCGGTTGAGGCGCTATCCCATGAGTGCGCGCATGTGCTGGTGGACGGGAATCGCTGTCCACAATGGCGCTGGGCATCGACTGCGATCGTGGAGGGCGATGCCAAGTGTCTGTCGATCGCCGCGGCCTCGATCATCGCGAAAGAAACGCGCGACCGGATGATGATCGCCGCCGCTGTCGAGCATCCACATTATGGCTGGGAATCGAACAAGGGCTATGGCAGCGCAAAGCATCTGGCGGCGCTGCGGACCCACGGCCCGACGACGCTCCACCGCCGCAGCTTCGCGCCGGTGGCGCAGTTGCTGCTGCTTTAGGCGTTTGCGGTCCGCATGGCCGCCGTCCGCGCCGCATTGGCCGAAACGCGGGCGTTCAGTCGTTCGATGATCGTGCTGATCGGCTCAGGCTGAAAATTGGATGCGGGCGTCGTCAGCATCTGCCGGTTGATCGTCTGGCCGATGTGAAAAACCGCTTCCTGAACGTTGCTCATGCTCATGATCCCATGTCTCGTTGGGGTCACTTTGCATGGCAGATGGTTAACAAAAAGTTTGGGATTCTCCTCGATGCGATGAACCGCGCGGGAGGTTTTTAGAATCCCGCCGGTTCGGCCCAGTCGGGATGGACGATCGCCATCGCCTTGAACAAGGTTCCCATCTGTTCCGCCTGGGTCAGCCGCGCCCGCGCACTCTCTATCTCCTCCGCCCGCTCCGGCGAAGTCTGCGCCAGTTGCGCGGCGCGAACGTCGATGCCCAGTGCCTGAAGAAACGGACCTTGCCCAACCGGCCCCAGCACTTTGAGGTCGGCCTGTCGCGCCATATTGCCCAAAACAGTGAAATCGACATGCGCGGTCAGGTCGCTTTCGCCCGGCTCCATGAAGGGATCGGCGAAACGGTGGCCGCGCACCGCTTGCAGCGTGTCGCCGATTGCGGGGCCTTCATAGCCATAGTCGATGATGATCGCGCAGCCGCCCTGTTTCGCGATCCGCTTGGCCAGCATGAAGGCGATGGCAGCCCCCGCAGGCGGCGTTTCCAATACCGCGCCCTGCGGCGCATCTGCGGCCATGTCGGGAATTCCCGCTTCCACCTGCCGATAGCCCGGCATCGGCAGAAAACGGATCGTACCGTCGGCCTCGTCCGTCTGGGCGATTATCACCCGTTCGCGCCATTCCTGTCCGGTGCGGACCAGTTGGCGGATCGGCAGTGCGTCGAAAAATTCGTTGGCGATAACCAGCAGCGGCCCTTCTTCGGGCAGGCTGTCGATCGTGTCATGGTGGGTGACGTGGGGCAGTAGCGCCTTTTGCCGTCCGCGCAGGGACGGACTCGTCTCCACGAAATGAACGCGGGGGGCGAGCGCCGCCCCCTCCATCGCGCGCAGCGCATCGACCGCCAGCGTGCCGCGCCCCGGCCCCAGTTCGACATAGAGCGGGGCAGGGCGTCGGCCCGACCGCATCCACATATCGGCAAGACACAGGCCCACCAATTCGCCGAACATCTGGCTGATCTCGGGTGCGGTAGTGAAATCGCCATCCTGCCCCAGCGGGTCGCGAGTGCCGTAATATTGGCCGTTCGCTTCAGCCATATAATGGGCGATGGAAATCGGGCCACCCGATTCGATCTGCCGCTTCAGCCGCTCCGGCAGCGGCAATGCGTCGCCCGACCCGGCTTTAGCTGACACTGGCGCTCCCCGCGACCGGTTCCACCCGGACGCGGCGCCCCTTGGCCGTTGCGATCAAATAGAGGCCGCCCAATATCATCGGGACGCACAGCCACTGGCCCATATGCAGGCCGGTGCGTGCGGCGAACTCCATCAACTGGGCATCGGCTTCGCGGAAATATTCGACGAAGAACCGGAAAGAGCCATAGCCCAGCAGGAAAATGCCGACGAGCTTGCCCGGTTGATAGCGGGCGTTGGTCTTCCAGAAGGCAAAGGCGAGGATCAGGAACAACAGAACGCCCTCCAGCGCGGCTTCGTAAAGCTGACTGGGATGACGGGCGAAGGCGCCGCCGGTAGGGAAGACCATCGCCCATGGCACATCGCTTTCCTTGCCCCACAATTCGCCATTCACGAAATTGGCGAGGCGGCCGAAGAACAGGCCGAAGGGCACGCAGCAGGCGACATAATCATGCACTCGCAACCAGGACAGTCCCTCCTTGCGCGCCAGATAAAGGACGCCCAGCGACACGCCGATGACGCCGCCATGGAAGGACATGCCGCCATTCCACAGCTTGAAGATATCGAGCGGATTCTGGAGGATGTCCGGCTGGTAGAACAGCACATAGGCCAGCCGCCCGCCGATGATGATGCCGAGCGTGGCGTAAAAGATCATGTCGTCGGCATGGCGCCGCGCCATCGGTGATCCGGGTTGAGCGATCAGCTTCAGCAGATACCAATAGCCCACCATGATGCCGGCCAGATAGGCCAGACTGTACCATTTTAGCGTGAAGAAACCCAAATCCAGCGCGACCGGGCTGAGGCCGAGGTCATTGAACTGGATGTGGCTGGTCGCAGCGGCTGCGGCGAGGGTCAGGATCAAGTGGACGTCCCCATAGAATGTTTGCGCTTTCCATAGGGGAAGAATGGGGGCTTACCAAGGACGAACAGAGGCAGTTCAGGCATCGGCCTTCTGATCGGCGGCGGCGGACCGGCGCAGCACGGCCTCATCCTGCCGCGCCAATTGCGCTTTCAGCACGTCTGGCCGGGGGGCGACCAGAAAGCCGAAGCTGACCGTGCCATGCTTGCTTGTCACAGCATGATGCAGCCGGTGCGCCTGGACGATCCGCTTCATATAGGTGGAGCGCGGCACATAGCGGTGCCCGACCCGACGATGGACGATGATGTCGTGGAAGCCCAGATAGATGGCGCCATAGGTAGCAATGCCCGCGCCCACCACCGTTGCCCAATCGCCCCAGCCCAGTTGCACGCCGCCCAGCAGCAGCAGGATCGAGGGCATGGCGAAGATTACGAAATAAAGGTCGTTCCATTCCCAGTTGCCGGTGCGGGGGCGGTGATGGCTGGCGTGGAGAAACCAGCCCGGCCCATGCATGACCCAGCGGTGCATCGCATAGGCAAAGCCCTCCATGCCCGCGACGGTGGCAAGGAAAAGGAGGATGAGGGCGGTCAGGGACATGGCGCTAATTTAGGGTATAGACCCGTTCGTGTCAGCCGCCTTTCAACGCCCGCTCGACGATTATGCCATAGATGGTGGTAAGTTGATGCAGGTCGGCGATCGCCACCGCTTCGTCCAGCTTGTGCATCGTCGCATTGGTCAGGCCGAACTCGACCACGGGGCAGAGCTTTGCGAGGAAGCGGGCATCGGAGGTGCCGCCGGTGGTGGAGAGGTCGGGCGTGACGCCGGTCGCCTCCTGGATCGCGGTGGAGATCAGGGTAGAGAAGGCGCCGGGTTCGGTCAGGAAGGGTTCGCCACTGATTTTCGCCGTCACCGTGCCGCCATCTTGCGCGGCGATGGCGCTGATCCGCTCGATCAGCGATGCGCCGCTATGCCGGTCGTTGAAGCGGATCGAGATGCGCGCCGTGGCGGCGGCGGGAATGACATTGTGGGCGGGGTTGCCGACCTCCAGATCGGTGACTTCGATGTTGCTCGGCTGGAACCAGTCAGTGCCTTCGTCCAGCACCTCCGCGTCGATGGCGGAGAGGATGCGGATGAGGCGCGGGATTGGGTTGTCGGCAAGGTGGGGATAGGCGACATGGCCTTGCGCGCCTTCCACCCTGATCCACATATTGACTGAACCACGCCGCCCGATCTTCACCATGTCGCCCAGCCGCTGGACCGAGGTCGGCTCACCGACGAGGCACAGGTCGGGCCACAATTCGCGCGCCTTCATCTGCTCCATCAGTGCCAGCGTGCCGTGGACGGCCGGGCCTTCCTCGTCGCCGGTGATGATCAGGCTGATCGTGCCGGGGAGGTCGTTGGGCAGGTTGGCCAACGCGGCGACGAAGCAGGCGATCGACCCCTTCATATCCACCGCGCCGCGCCCATAGAGCAGGTCGCCACGGACTTCGGGCATGAATGGCTCACTGGTCCAGCCGCCACCGGGCGGCACCACGTCCAGATGCCCGGCAAAGGCGAAATGCGGCCCCGGCCCTGTGGTGCGATGCGCCAGCAGGTTTTCGACGGGACCGTCGGGCGCTTCGCCTGAAATGAAGCGATCGACGGTGAAGCCCAACGGCTTCAGCATGGCTTCCAGCACCGCGAAAACCTCGCCCCGCGCGGGGGTGACGGAGGGGCAGGCCATCAGGCGTGTGGCAAGGGCCACCGGGTCGGCATTGGTGCTGGTCAGAGTCATGGGTGTGCGTTAGCGAATGCGATGTTCCTTGACCAGCAGGAGGAGGCCTCATGCCGAAACTCGATCTGGATGCGATCCCGCAGACGAACGCCACCGGCTATCCGGGCGATCTTGCCGCTGCTGTTGCAGGGCGATGGGTTCGGCGGGTCGGGAAAGCCGTGGGCCTTACCGATTTCGGCGCCAGCCATGTCGTGCTGAAGCCCGGTGCGTCCTCATCCCAGCGGCATTGGCATGAGGATGAGGACGAACTGGTCGTCATGCTGGTGGGGGAGGCCGTGCTGATCGAAGAGGACGGCCGGGTGAAGATGCGGGCTGGAGATATGGCCGCTTTTCCTAAGGGCGATCCCAACGGGCACCAGTTGGTCAATGAAAGCGATGGTGATTGCGTGTTCCTGGCGATCGGTCGGCCCTCGGCCAGCGATTGCCATTATTCCGATGTCGACCTGCATTTGTCCGGTGGGAGCTATCGACGCAAGGACGGTAGCGCCTATTGACGGGCTGAAAGCGATGGGCAGGATGGCGCGATGCTGAACCGACGCCATATGTTCCAATCGTTGGCCGCTGCCAGCGCCGCCTTCGCGCTGACCTTGCCTTTGGGCGTGCAGGCCGCACTGTCCGCTCGCCGCAAGCCGCCACGCCTGCATCCGGGCGATACGGTAGGGCTGGTCGAACCGGCGGGATTTACCGACGACAGTTTTGATCTGGCGCTGGTCGAGGAAACGATCCGGGCGATGGGGCTGGTGCCCAAGGCGGCGGCGCATCTGGCGGATCGGCATGGCTATCTGGCGGGGACGGATGCCGACCGCGCTGCGGATCTCAACGCCATGTACGCCGACCCTGATGTAAAGGCTGTGTTCGCGGTACGCGGCGGATGGGGTTGCGCGCGGATATTGCCCTATCTCGACTGGAAAACGATTCGCGCCAATCCCAAGCTGCTGATCGGGTTCAGCGATATTACCGCGCTCCATCTGGCCTTTGCCGCGCGGGCAGGGTTCACGACCATCCATGGTCCCAATGCAGCGAGTAGCTGGGGCAAGTTTTCCTGGGAAGGGTTTCGCGCGCTGACTTTTGATGCTGCGACCCCGCTCTACAGCAATCCGGTGGGGATGGAGGATCGGCTGGTGCCGCGGATTGGGCGGGTTCGGACTTTCCATCCGGGCAAGGCGCGGGGGAAGCTGCTGGGCGGCAATCTGAGCGTGCTGTGCGCGCTGATGGGTACGGCCTATCTGCCTGATTTCGACGGCGCGATCCTGTTCATCGAGGATGTGAGTGAGGCGGAATATCGGATCGACCGGATGCTGACCCAGTTGGCGCTGGCAGGCGTGCTGGGCAAGGTGGCGGGCGTGGTGTTTGGTCAGTGCACGGGGTGTAGCAGTCCGGGGCCATCCTATGGCGGCTTCACCCTGTCGCAGGTTCTGGAGCAGCATCTGGCGCCGCTGGGCGTGCCCGCTTATCAGGGCGCGATGTTCGGCCATGTCGCCAATCAGTTCAGCCTGCCGGTCGGTACCCTTGCGGAAATCGACGCTACGGCGGGCACAATCCGCATATTGGAGGCGGCGGTCAGCTAAGCCACTCTTAGCTAACCTGGCGCTTGCCCAGTTTCCGTGCGAGCGTCCTGCGGTGCATGCCCAATCTGCGCGCGGTTTCGGAGATGTTGAAGTCGGTTTCCGCCAGCATCTCGTGGATGCGTTCCCATTCCAGTGTTTTGATGGATGTCGTCCGATCGGCGAGCGGCGCGGTGGCGTCGCCTCTGGCCTTGGCGAAGGCCGCCTCGATATCGTCGGTGTTGGACGGCTTGGCGAGATAGTGGGACGCGCCTAGCTTGATCGCCTCCACCGCAGTCGCAATGCTGGCAAAGCCGGTGAGGACGACGATCTGCATGGCCGGGTCGTGGGCGTGGAGCATTTCGACGCAGGCGAGGCCCGATGTCGTCCCCAGCTTCAGGTCGACCACCGCAAAGCCGGGACGATGCGTCTCCAGCAACGCGTTCAACGCCGGCTGGCTGTCGGCGAGCAGGACGGTATAGCCGCGCCGCTCGAACGAGCGTTTGAGGGTGCGGGCAAAGGCTTCGTCATCCTCGACGATGACCAGCAGGCGATCTTGGGCTGGCTGGTTCATCAGTTGCGCTCCTCATAGGCGAGCGTTGCGAGCGGCAGGCGCAGCAGGATCAGCGCGCCGCCGTCAGGCGCATTGCTGGCCGATACATCGCCGCCCAGCTTGCGTACCACGTTGACGACCAGGAATAGGCCCAATCCCCGGCCCTGATTGCCCTTGGTCGAGCGATAGGGCTTGCCGAACTCGGCCAGCATCGTGTCGGAGAAGCCATGGCCATCGTCGCGCACGGCGATGTTGAGCATGACATTGTCGCATCCGACGATCAGATCGACATGATTTGCCCCAGCCTCCACCGCATTGTCGAGCAGGTTGGTGACCGCCTGCCGGATGACCGGGTCGGCGACGATGCGCGGATAGTCGTGCGGGCCGAACTGGCATTGCAGCGGCGTGCCGGGGTGGATGGCTCGCCACGCCTCGGCAATGCTGTCAATAAAGTGGTGGACGCTGGTCACTTCGGGGGCTTCGCCGCGTGCTTCGCCGGAAGACAGCAAAATGCCGGTGACGATGGCCTTGCAGCGACCAACCTCCGCCTGCATTTCCTTCACCTCGGCGGACAGGTCGGCATCGGCGGCGATATGCGGCATATGCTGCCAGTCGTTGAGGATGACTGCGAGCGAGGCGAGCGGCGTGCCCAATTCATGCGCAGCCCCTGACGCGAGCAGGCCCATGCGGACGATATGTTCTTCCTCCGCCGCCTGTTGCCGCAGGTCAGCCAGA
Source organism: Sphingobium aromaticiconvertens (assembly GCF_037154075.1). Lineage (NCBI taxonomy): Bacteria > Pseudomonadati > Pseudomonadota > Alphaproteobacteria > Sphingomonadales > Sphingobiaceae > Sphingobium > Sphingobium aromaticiconvertens. The sequence continues at coordinate 4,135,340 of NZ_JBANRJ010000001.1, read as the reverse complement.
TAGGCTTCGCGTGCGCGCAGGTTACGATTGATGCGGGCGATGAACAGCACCAGCAGGGTGGCGATCATTGTGAAGCAGACCCAGGTGCCCGCAATATGCAGGTCGAACAATCGGCCCGCCAGCTTGGGCGGCAGGATGAGGGGGTGATAGGCCTTCGATAGCAAGGCGGCGCAGGCGGCAGAGATGGCGACGATGCCCCAGGCGCTGCGCCGGTCGAGCAGGATCGCGCCCAGCACGACCTGAAGCAGATAGAGCGAGACGAAGGGGTTGGTTGCCCCGCCGCTGAGATAGAGTTGCACCGTAAGGCAGAAAACGTCGAACAGGAGCGCCACGAACAGTTCGGCATGGGCGATGTCGGTGCGCCTGCGCAGCACTGCCATGCTGGCAAGGTTGACCAGCGTAGCAACGACCGGGGCGACCAGCATGGGAATGAGCGGCAGGGCGATGCCCATCGCAAAATGCACGATCAATATGGTCGCGACCTGTCCCCCGGCGGCGATCCAGCGCAGTTGCATGAGAAGCAGCATGTTGCGGCGACCCGCAGCGTTGGCGGGCCATTCGCGCATCAGCCAGCGCCGCGCCGTCCGGGCGGTGGTGCCGATCATGGGCGGGGCTGTTTCTGCACGCGCATCACGAAGATGTAGGCTCCGGCGACCATTGCCGCCAGCGTAAACCAGGTGATGGCATAGACCAGATGATTGTTGGGGAAGCGGATGACGGTCAGGCTACCCACGGGCAGGGCGTCGGGACCGCCCGATTGCCCGGCATCCACGAACCAGGGTGCGACGGGAGCAGGCAGGGCGCGGGCGATGGCGGTGACGTCGCGTGAATACCAGCGGTTGGCGGCGGCGTCGTTGCTCCGCAGGAAGCCGCCGCCCGGCTCGGTCATGCGGAGCAGGCCGGTTATGCGGACAACCCCCTCGGGCTTGGCATAGACGGCGGCGCGAGCGGGTATGAAGCCGCGATTGATGAGGACGGTTCCGCCATCCGTTGCGAGCGGGGTCATCACCCAGAAGCCACTGCCGCGTACCGTTGCTGCCTGAACCAGCGTCGCGCGGTCGTTGAGGAAATGACCGGACAGGGTGACGCGGCGATATTCGTCGCGGCTCCGGTCGGCACTGGACCAGTCCGTGGGAAAGGGGGCGGGCGGGGCGTGGACGCGGGCTTCGATGCGGGCGATCAGGTCGCGCTTCCATGCCAGGCGTTGCACTTGCCAGACGCCCAGTGCCACCAGTCCCGCGACCAGCAACAGGGCGACAAGCGCGAGAACCGGGAAGCGTTTTTTTTGGCTCCCCGGCATGGAAGTGTTCACGGCATCTGGCTCATGTCATGCGCGCTGACAGGCATCATATTATGGTTCATATGATACATGACCCACATGGAGCCGGACAGGGTGATGACCACCAGCACGATGGTGAAGATCAGCGCCATCATCGACCATCCTCCTTCTGCCCGCGTGTTCATGTGCAGGAAGAAGACCATGTGGACCAATATCTGGACCACGGCAAAGCCCATGATGATGATGCCGGTGGCCTGCGCATTGCCCAGCACGCCGCTCATCACCAGCCAGAAGGGAATGGCCGTCAGCAGTACCGACAGGCCGAAACCGATCATGTAGCTGCCCATCGTACCGTGGGCGCCGGCATCGTGATGGTCGTCATGACCGGTATGGGGGTGGGCGGGTTCGCTCATCGCAGCATTCCCATCAGATAGACAAAGGTGAAGACGCCGATCCAGATGACGTCGAGGAAGTGCCAGAACATCGACAGGCACATCAGGCGGCGTTTGTTGGCGGGGATCAGGCCCTTTTGTCCGACCTGTATCATCAGGACGACCAGCCAGATGATGCCGAAGGTGACGTGCAGGCCATGGGTGCCGACCAGCGTGAAGAAGGACGAGAGGAAGGCGGATCGCTGCGGCGTCGCGCCTTCATGGATCAGGTGCGCGAATTCGTAGAGTTCGATGCCAAGGAAGGCGAGGCCGAACAGACCGGTGACGGCCAGCCAGCCCTGCGTCGATCCGATCCTGCCCTTTTCCATCGCCAGCATGGCAAAGCCGTAGGTGATGGAGGAAAAGAGCAGCATGCCGGTATTCACCGCCACCAGCGGCAGGTCGAACAGGTCGCGCGGACCCGGCCCAGCCGCATAGTTGCCGCCCAGCACCGCATAGGTGGCGAACAGGCAGGCGAAGATGAGGCAGTCGCTCATCAGGTAAATCCAGAAGCCCAGCGAGGTGCTGGAGCCTTCGGGATGATGCGGCTCATGTTCCAGATGGAAGAGCGGATTGCCGTCCTGGTCGAGGAAAGCCTTGTTGGGAACGATAGTTGCCATGCCGCTTACCCCTGCGCCGCGAGGCTATGGGTGCGCTCGCCCTCGGTGCGCGTCACGACATCGGCGGGGATGTGGAAATCGCGCTTATAGTTGAAAGTGTGGCCGATCGCCACGGCGAGGATGCCGACGAAGCTCAGACCCGCGAGCCACCACATGTACCAGATCATGCCGACCGAGAAGGCGATGGACAGACCCGCCAATATGATCCCAGCGCCGGTATTGCTGGGCATGTGAATAGCCTCATAGCCGTCCGTCGGGCGCTGGTAACCGCGCTTCTTCATGTCTGCCCAGGCGTCATTGTCATGGATGACGGGCGTGAAGGCGAAGTTATAGTCTGGCGGGGGCGAGGATGTCGCCCATTCCAGCGTGCGGCCGTCCCACGGATCGCCGGTCACGTCCTTCAGCGTTTCGCGGTTCTTGATGCTGACCGCGAACTGGATGAGCATGCAGGCAATGCCCGCAGCGATCATGACCGCGCCAAAGGCCGCGATCTGGAACCAGATCTGAAGGCTTGAGTCGTCGAACACGCGCATCCGGCGGGTAACGCCCATCAGGCCCAATATATAGAGCGGCATGAAGGCCATCCAGAAACCCACGACCCACAGCCAGAAGCTGCGCTTGCCCCAGACGGTGTCCAGCTTGAACCCGAAGGCTTTGGGCCACCAATAGTTGATCGCCGCGAACAGGCCGAACAGGACACCGCCGATGATGACATTGTGGAAATGCGCGATCAGGAACAGCGAGTTGTGTAGCACGAAATCGGCGGGGGGGACGGCCAGCAACACGCCGGTCATGCCGCCGACGACGAAGGTCAGCATGAAGGCGATGGTCCACATCATCGGCAGCTCGAACCGGATGCGACCGCGATACATGGTGAACAGCCAGTTGAAAATCTTCGCGCCCGTCGGGATGGAAATAACCATCGTCGTGATGCCGAAGAAACTGTTGACGCTGGCCCCCGACCCCATGGTGAAGAAGTGATGTAGCCAGACGAGATAGGACAGGATCGTGATGACCACCGTCGCATAGACCATCGAGCTATAGCCAAAGAGCCGCTTGCCCGAGAAGGTCGAGGTGACTTCGGAAAAGACGCCAAACAGCGGCAGGATGAGGATGTAAACCTCCGGGTGGCCCCATATCCAGATGAGGTTGACGTACATCATCGGATTGCCGCCAAAATCATTGGTGAAGAAGGCGGTACCGACATAGCGGTCGAGGCTCATCAGGGCGAGAACGGCAGTCAGCACCGGGAAAGCGGCGACGATCAGCACGTTGGCGCACAGCGAAGTCCAGGTGAAGACCGGCATCTTCATCATCGACATGCCCGGCGCGCGCATCTTGACTATGGTCGCCACCAGATTGACGCCCGATAAGAGCGTGCCGATGCCCGCGACCTGAAGGCCCCAGATATAATAATCCATGCCGACGCCGGGACTATAGGCGATGCCCGAGAGCGGCGGATAGGCAAGCCAGCCCGTCCGCGCGAACTCACCCACGAACAGCGACATCATGACGATCACCGCACCCGCAGTGGTCATCCAGAAGCTGAAATTGTTGAGGAAGGGGAAGGACACATCGCGTGCGCCGATCTGGAGCGGGACGATATAGTTCATGATTCCCGTGATCATCGGCATCGCCACGAAGAAGATCATGATGACGCCATGGGCGGTGAAAATCTGGTCGTAATGATGGGCGTTGAGATAGCCCTCAGACCCGTTGAAGGCCATCGCCTGCTGAAGCCGCATCATGATCGCGTCGGCAAAGCCGCGCAGGAACATGATAAGGCCCAGGATCATGTACATGATGCCGATGCGCTTGTGATCGACGGTGGTGAACCATTCTGTCCACAGATAGCCCCAGAGGCGGAACTTCGTGATCAGCGCGACGACGGCGATGCCGCCAATCATCACCATCATGAAGGTGCCGAGCAGGATCGGTTCGTGAAGGGGGATCGCGCTCCAGTCGAGGCGGCCGAAGATCAGCTTCCAGAAGCCGCTATTTTCGGATGCGGGATGGGGGGACATGGGCTGGCTGCCTCTAGGCGAAAGTGAAGGGGGAAAGAGCGGGGCGGGGCATGGTCCTACATCCCATCATGACCGGAATGACCTTCATGGTCCTTCTGGTCGGGGGCTTGCTTGCCCTGGACGGCAGGCGTGCGTGTCGCGGCGGGAGTCAGGCCCGCGGGCTGGGCGATTTCACCCTTCTTGCCCGGCTCGACCGGATGGAAGCCGCCCACATCGATCGTGCCATCATGGCGTAGCCCTTCGGTGTCATGCGCCGATTCCTTGCCCGCGCCGCCATGGGCGTCGACCATCATCACTTCGTCCATGCAGCGCTTGCCCGGCTGGACGCACATGTTGAGCGCGGCGTGGAACAGCTTGGGCTGGACCTGTCCGAAATAGAGGGGCTTGACCTTTTCGCTGGGCTGTTCGAGCCGGACATAGGCTGCGCTATCAAGGGCCGTCTTGTTGGCCTTCACCTTCGCGATCCACTGGTCGAAACCGGCCTGATCGAGCGCATGGAAGCGAAAGCGCATGCCAGAGAAGCCGGCGCCCGAATAATTGGCGGAAAAGCCCTCATAATTGCCGGGCCGGTTGGCGACGGCATGCAGCACGGTCTGCATTCCCGGCATCGCATAGATCTGGCCAGCCAAAGCAGGCACGTAGAAGCTGTTCATCATCGTCGAGGAGGTCAGCTTGAACTGGATCGGCCGATCGACCGGCGCGGCCAGTTCGTTGACCGTCGCAATGCCCAATTCGGGGTAGATGAACAGCCATTTCCAGTCCATCGCCACCACTTCGACCTGCAAGGGGCGCGTGTTGGGCGTTACCTTGCGCTGCGCGTCGATCCGTTCGAGTGGGCGATAGGGGTCGAGCAAATGCGTGCTGGTCCAGGTGATCGCGCCCAGCCAGATGATGATAAGCAGCGGCGCGGACCAGATCAGCAGTTCAAGGCTGGTCGAATGATCCCAGTCGGGATCATAGTCGTCCCGTTTCGCATTGGCCCGGTAGCGCCAGGCAAAAAACACTATCAGCGCCATCACCGGCAGGATGATGAGCAGCATCAATAGGGTTGAGACGAGAATCAGATCGCGCTGCTGCACCGCAACATCGCCTGCCGGGTTCATTACGATCCAGTTGCAGGCCGACAACGGCAGCAGCGCCAGTGGCGCGAAAAGGCGATACGGCAAGGAACGACGGTCTGTCATGGCGTCCGCTTTAGGCCGCGGTCAACGCGATCGACATTGGACCTTTTGTCCTATCCCGCGTCGCAGCAAAAAGGGGCATTGGGGGCATAAGGACAATCGGGAGTCGTCGGTCGCAATGAAAAGGGCGCCCGGATCGTTCCCATTCGTGCCGCGTTTGAGCCATAAGGCTCATCGGGGCGGCGAGGCCACCAGATAAGGAGCAATAGGCCCGATGACATCCGCGACCAGCACGCCGACCGGCGGGACCGGGTCTGCTCGCCCCACCTCGACGCAGATGGAGCAGGACGCGCGCGGCGTCACCGCGCGCGACAAACGGGTCGTGCCCGGTGAGATCGCGATTGGCGTGATCATTGGCCGGACATCGGAGTTTTTCGATTTCTTCGTCTATGCGATCGCCTCTGTCATCGTCTTCCCACGCCTGATCTTTCCCTATGTCGATCCAGTGACGGGAACGCTCTATTCCTTTGCCATCTTCGCGCTCGCCTTTCTGACCCGGCCGATCGGTTCGCTGATCTTCATGGCGGTCGACCGGCGCTATGGCCGGGGGGTGAAGCTCACCATCGCCTTGTTCCTGCTGGGTGGATCGACTGCGGCCATCGCCTTCCTGCCCGGCTATGAGACGCTTGGTCATGCCGCCGCCGTGCTGCTGGCGCTGTTCCGTTGTGGACAGGGCGTGGCGCTGGGCGGCACCTGGGACGGTCTTGCCTCGCTGCTTTCGCTCAATGCCCCGCAGAGCAAGCGCGGCTGGTATGCGATGATGCCGCAACTCGGCGCGCCGCTGGCGCTGCTGGTGGCCAGCGCTTTGTTCGCCTATTTCCTGTCCACGCTGTCGACTGCCGATTTCTTCGATTGGGGCTGGCGCTATCCCTTCTTCGTGGCGTTCGCGATCAACGTCGTGGCGCTGTTCGCGCGACTGCGGATCGTCGTGACGCATGAGTTTGAGCGTCTGTTCGAATCGCGCGAACTGCAACCCTCGCTCGTATTGCCGACCGTGAAGAGCGAAGGGCGCAATATCGTGCTGGGCGCCTTTGCCCCGTTGGCGAGCTTTGCCCTGTTCCACATGGTTACGGTGTTTCCGCTGTCCTGGATCGCCCTGTTCACCGAGCAGCCGCTGGAGCGTTTCCTGGTGATCGAGATGATCGGGGCCACCGTCGGCGTGCTGGCGATCATTGTGTCGGGCTTTGTCGCCGACATGATCGGCCGTCGTTCGTTGCTGGCCTATTCAGCGGTGGGAATCGCGCTTTTCAGCGTCGCTGCGCCTTTGCTGCTCAACGGCGGCGACCTGGGTGAGGTCGCGTTCATGGTGCTGGGCTTCATGTTGCTGGGGTTGTCGTTCGGCCAGTCGTCGGGCGTGGTCGCCTCCAACTTCTCCAGCGCGACACGCTATACCGGTTCTGCGCTGACGTCGGATCTGGCCTGGCTGTTCGGCGCGGGATTCGCGCCGCTTGTGGCGCTGGTCCTGTCGATCCGGTTCGGGCTGGCGGCATCCGGCGCCTATCTGCTGTCCGGCGCGGTCTGCACGATGGTGGCCCTGTTTATCAATAAGGAGCTGGCCGGTAGACGGGACGCCTGACCGGGGCGCCCCGCAACGATGGGGCTTGGGTTAAAAGACTATACTGAGGCCTGCAATGGTCATCAGAAGCAGGGCAATCGGACCGGCAATCCGGGATACTTTCCTGATGACTGGCTCAAGCGGATGCTCGGCATCGTGCGAGCTGGGCGGAATCGATGTGGCAAGGTCAATCATCATGGCTGTCCTCTCGACTGAACGTCGGTTTTGCACCGATCGTCGTCAAACTTGTATCTTGCATTAACAAAATAAACAATCGGAGAGCCGCAAGTTTCCATAGTTATTTTGTACGTTGCGCGACATGTCGACGAAAATTGTGCGACGCATTATGCCGGTCAGTGGATCGATTTTCATAATCCAGCCAATGCGAAAGCCTATTGTTTCGTCACCGTTCAAGGATCGATCTGGCTCAAAATTGTGCGTCGGCGTCATCAGCGGAGGAGGGTATTTATCCGTGCCAATGCTCTGCGATCGAACCACCCGATCACGCCAGGCCGGGGTGAAAGCTGGTCGAGCCACGCCGGATAGAGGTCAGTTAGCCGCTCTGGCAGTCCTGTTGGGCCCTCTTTCGCCATGATATCGGAGATGATTCGGTTCTGGAAGAAACGGACCGAATAATTGACCATGCGTCGATATTGCATCGACCAGCTTGCCGGATGCAGCAGGCTGACCGGATCGCAGAGGAATCCCGCCTCTTCACAGGCGATCACCCGCTCGCGCGACCAATGGGCATCGGTCTGCAGGTTGGTATGCGCCCAGGCGGCGACCAGCCCATCATCACCGATCAGATCCGTGGGCAGCCGAAGTCGTTGCGCGCGGATCGCCGAGAGGAATGAGCCGGACAGTGCGTAAAGATCGCCGAACAGTCCCCGTTCTTCGCGCAGGCTCTGGCGATATTGGTCGGCCTGCCGCCCGTTGAGGGGCATGCCTGCGGCTGCATTGACGGAGGGATCTGCCTCCAGCGCAGCAATCAGCGCGTCGACAGATCCGGGCGCGATGCGGGCGTCGCCATCAAGAAAGATGACGGCACTCTCCCGGCCCGTCAGAAGGGTGTGGACCATATGGTTCCAGGTGCGCGACTTGCCGCCGGGATGAAGGTCATGGATGACGACATGGGGGCGGCCGCCTGCGGCTGCCTTTGCCCGCGCGCCGGTCTGATCGGTCGACCCATTGATGAGGACGTGGAAAACCGTGTCCGGCCGGTCAAGCGGCAAGGACGCAAGGCAGGCAGCTATCCGCTGCTCCTCCTGATGGGCGAAGATGGCGACTGCCTGTCCCATGGCCGGAGCGCTCTAACGAAAGTCCCAGCCCGGCTGGCCATGATGGGCGCTGTCCAATCCTTCCTCCTCCTCTATCTCGCCCGCGCGCAGGGGCACGACAATGGATATGGTCAGCGCTAATATGGCGGCGCCCAGCATCGACCATAGGGCAACAGTCGCAACGGCGATGCCTTGTGTCAGCAGCAGGCCGGTCAGATTGATACCGGGATCAAAGCCCACGCCACCCAGGCGGGGCAGGGTGAAAGGGACCAGCAACAGCATGCCGAGCAGTCCGCCGATGCCGTGAATGGCGAAGACAGCGGCGCTGTCGTCAATGCGGCTTGCCGCGAGCAACTGTACGACCATGCGGCAGACAAGCGCGGCGATCAGGCCGATCAGCATCGCGCCGCCCGTACCAACGAGCGCGGCGCTTGCCGAAATCGCGACCAGCCCGGCCATTGCGCCAGAGGCGATGCCCGTAGCACTGGTGCGGCCCGTGAACAGGCGGTCGAGCAGCCCCCAGGCGAGCGCCGACGAGCAGGCGGCAAAATGGGTGTTGAGAATGGCGCTGGCGGCATCGTCTGTCGCGCCCAGCGCCCAGCCGCCGATAATCCCGAACCAGCCGATCCAGACCAGCCCCGATCCGACGACCGATAACAGGTTGGCATGGGGGTGGCGCGTCGCATCCTGGCGACGCCCGCCGATCAGGACGAGTGCAAGCGCCGAGAAGCCGGCGGTCATATGGAGGGTCAACCCGCCAGCGAAATCCATCGCGCCGATCTGCGCCAGCCAACCGCCGCCCCAGGTCCAATGGGCAACCGGTGCATAGACGAGCAAAACCCAAAGAGGCGCGAATGTCATCGTCCACCCCAGCCGTGCCCGTCCGGCCAGCGCGCCACCGATCAGGCAGGTAGCCGAGATGGCAAGGCTCATCTGAAACAGGACAAAGGCCGATTCAGGTACGGTCAGCCCGTCGCGCAGTACCGCCAGATTGGCGAGCATCAGATTGGCGCTGCCACCAAGCCAATTGCCACCCGGCGCATAGGCAAGGCTGTATCCCGCAATAGCCCAGGCCAGCGACGCACCCGCCGCAATCCCGGCCCCCTGCGTCGCGACCGAAAGCGCGTTGCGGGCATTGACCAGTCCCGCATGACGCAGCGCAAGACCCGGAATGGCGGCCAGCATAACCAGCAGCGCACACATAATCATCCAGCCGGTATCGCCACTGTCGGCAACCGCGACCTGCGCTTGCGCTGTTTGCGGCAAAGCGAGGAGGGGCAGGGCAAGAAGAGTTATCAAGAGGCGCATGCATGGTCCCGATTAAAGGGCTTTGCAGCGATATTAGCTGCTATAGGGTAAAAACTTCGATAAGCGCGGCACTTTGGGTAAGGGGCACTGGACGATCAGGAGACTTTGAGGCCCAGTTCGCCCAGCAATTGTCCCGCCTGTGCCCGTGAAATGGTCGCGCCGCGGAAAAGCCGCGCGTCGATGAGCCGCAAGCCACCCAGATCCGCGCCGCGCAGGTCCGCATCCTCGAACCGACAATCCACCATATGCGCGTCGCGCAGGCTGCAATCGTCGAACTGCGTCGCACGGAAATCGCATTTGCGCAGGTCCGCTTGACTGAAATCGACCTTGTTGAGGGTGCGTTTGCGAAAGGAAAAGCCCGGCAACTTAGCGCTGATGAGCAGCGTTTCCGAGAAACCCACGTCCATCGCGCGCGCGTCTGACAGATCGGCGCCGGTCAGCTTACAGCGCAGGAAGGAGGTGGAGGTCAGGATCGACCGGCGAAACACTGCATTGTTGAAGTCGCTCGACTGGAACAAGGACTCGCTGAGGTCCGCACCGGAAAAATTGGCGAATGCGCCCCGACAGGTGAGCCAGCGGCTCTGGTCGATCCGCGCGCCTGTCAGTGTGGCGCGACGCAGATCGCATCGTTCGAACGTCCAGCCGGTCATTTGCAGTTGCGGCAGGTCCACGGATTCAAGGTCGCAGTCGGACAGATGACACGGAGACGGATCGGCGGCCAGCGCTTCGATGTCGGCGCGGGTCAGGGCCTTGCCCATGATGGATCGGCCCGATGCGATGTCCGGGTCGGTCAGACCCAGTCCTCCAGCACCTGGTTGGGTGGGCGGTGGCCATCCACCCAACTGCGGATATTGGCGATGACGCGCGCGCCGGTGGCGTCGCGGCCCTCGAACGTCGCCGACCCCATATGCGGCAGAAGGACGACGTTGGAGAGGGCGAGCAGGCGGGAGTCTATGGCCGGTTCGCGCGCATAGACATCAAGTCCCGCACCCGCGATCCGGCCTTCGGCAAGGGCTGCGATCAGAGCGCTTTCTTCCGTGACTTCCGCGCGGGAGGTATTGATGAGATAGGCGTCAGGGCGCATCAGCGCGATCCGCCGGGCGTCCATCATGCCCCGGCTGTCGGCGTTGAGCGGCGCGTGAATCGAGATGATGTCGCTGGACGCAAGCATGACGTCGAGATCGGCTTCCCATCGCGCGTCCAGCTCTGCCTCGACTTCCAGCGGCAGGCGGTGGCGATTATGATAGGCGACCGAGAGGCCGAATGCGCGGGCGCGCCGCGCGACGGCGCGGCCGATGCGGCCCATGCCGACAATGCCCAGCCGTTTGCCCCCGATCCGGTGGCCCAACATCCCCGATGGACTCCAGCCGGTCCATGTTCCCGACCGGACCAACTTTTCCCCTTCGGCAAGGCGTCGTGGCACCGACAGGATCAGCGCCATGGTCATGTCGGCCGTATCTTCGGTCAGGACGCCGGGCGTATTGGTGACGATGATTCCCTTAGCCCGCGCGGCGGACAGGTCGATATGATCGACCCCCGCGCCAAAGCTGGCGATCAGTTGTAACCGTTCGGGTGCGCCCTGGATGAGAGCCGCGTCGATCTGATCGCTGACGGCGGGGACCAGCACGTCGCACCGGGCCATGGCACGAGCGAGGGCGGTGCGGTCCATCGGCACATCGCCGACGTTGAAGCCGGTGTCGAACAGTTCCGCCATCCGCGCCTCCACGCTCGGCGGTAGCCGACGGGTGACGATAACCCTGGGCTTGGCGGGACGCGGTTTCTTGGCCATGTCATGGCCGCTATTCCCCGCAAGGGCGGCAGTCAACTCTTATGCCGCGCGATATTGTCCCATGGCAGGCCATGTGCCTGCAAAGAGAGCGGTTGTCGCCGGCAGGCAAAGGGCGCTAATGTCGAAATGCAGGGATTAAGGGAAGTCTGACAGAATGAAGCGAAGGTTGCTGGGACTGGGCGCCGTGACGGCCGCCGTCTTTGCCCCGCTGTTGGCCGCTGGGCCGCTTGTCGCCCAGACGGGTCGACCGGTGCCCTATTGGGCGTCGATTTCAGAAAATGAAGCGCGGATGCGCGTTGGGCCTAGCCTCGACTATCCATCCAACTGGATTTACCGCCGCCGCGATTTGCCGGTGAAGGTCGTGCAGGTGCTGGGTCTGTGGCGGAAGGTCGAGGATTCGGATGGGGCGCAAGGCTGGATGCACGTTCGCCTGCTCAGTGACACGGCGACGGGCATCGTCACGGCAGAGATCGCGCCGATGAAGGAAGCGCCGGGCGATGACGCACGCAATCTCTTCCGGGCAGAGAAGGGCGTTGTAGGTCGCCTGTCGTCCTGCGCCAAGGGTTGGTGCGCGTTCGATGTGCACGGTCAAAAGGGTTTCGTTCGCGCCGAGGATGTTTGGGGCGGCACGAGCAAATAGGCGTATCGGGTACTCGCTGCGCTCGCTACCCACCCCCGGCCCCTCCCTTGAAAGGGAGGGGGGAATCAAGGTCAGCCCCGGAGCGCTGCGGCGGCGCGTGCCAGCGCTTCGATCTTGTCGGGATCAACCGGTCCCTTGGGCACGATCCAGCTACCGCCAACGCATTTGATGAAGGATTCAGCGAGCCAGCGGGGCGCGCTCTCCGCCGTGATGCCGCCGGTGGGGCAGAAGCGGGCGGTATGCAGCGGAGCGGCCAACGCCTTGAGCGCAGGCAAGCCACCCGATGTTTCGGCTGGGAAGAATTTGAAATGGGTCAGCCCCATGTCCATACCGCGCATGATGTCGCCCGCCGTGGCCGTGCCCGGCAGGAAGGGGATGTTGGCGGCGATCGCGGCCTTGCCCAGCGGCTTGGTAAGGCCGGGGCTGACAATGAAGCGCGCGCCTGCCTCCAGCGCCTGATCGAGCTGCTTGGGGTTGAGGACGGTGCCCGCGCCAACGACGGCGCCCTCGACCTTGGCCATTTCGCGCATCACATCCAGCGCGGCCGGGGTCCGCATCGTCACTTCCAGCGCGGGCAGGCCACCCTTTACCAGCGCCTGCGCGATCGGGATCGCATCCTCGACCCGATCGACCACCAGCACTGGAATTACCGGCGCCAGTTCCATTACCTGTTCGACCGTCAAGGTCATGCTGTCTTCTCCCGATAGGCTGCGGCCGCTCCATAGAGGCCGATTTCGTCATGGACCGCCAGGCGGATCGGCACCTGAGCCATCAGGCTTTGGAACCGTCCCTTGGCGGTGAAGCGTTCGTGAAAACCGCTTTGCAGCAGAAAGTCGCGCATCCGCTGGGTCAGGCCACCTGCAAGGACCACGGTATGCGGCCCCTGCGCCAACGCCAGATCACCAGCGACCGACCCGTAGCTGAGGCAGAAACGCTCCAGCACCGTGCGCGCAAAGGGTTCGTTGCCGTCCAGCGCGGTCTGCCACAATTCGGCGTCGTCCATCAGCACGACCCGCTCATGGCCAATCGTCGCCATCGCCTTGTACAGATTGTTGAGGCCGGGGCCGGAGACGATCCGCTCGGTCGATACGCGCAGGAACTTGTCGCGCAGATAGTCAAGGATCTTGCCTTCCAGCGCGTCGAGCGGCGCCCAGTCGAGATGCCCGCCTTCCGTCGCGATGGCGTGTGGAACGCCATCGTCATAGGCAATCATCGCCACGCCAAGGCCCGTGCCCGGCCCCAAAATGGTGACGCCGCCATCGCGCGGGAAAGGGTGGTCCTCCCCGAAGAGCAGCGGCAGATTATCTCGCGGCAGACGGGAAACGGCATGCGCCACCGCCTCGAAATCATTGACCAGCTTCAACTGATCGACGCCCAAGTCTTCGTCCAACGTCTCAGGGCGGATCATCCAGCTCGAATTGGTGAGCTTGATGACCTCCCTCCCGATGGCGGTGGCGAAGGCGATCGAGGCGGCGCGTGGCAAATCGCCTCCCTCATCCTGCCTGAAGGCCGCCCAGCAGGCCTGAAGGCTGGCATAGTCCGCGACCTTATATTTGCGAACGGTCCCCAATGTGGGAACGCCCTGCGCATCCAGCGTGGCCCGTGCGAAGCGGGCATTGGTTCCGCCGATGTCGGCGGCGATGATATCGGTCATGAATGGCATCCGCTCGATTATGTCACGTCGTTTCTGGGCGAACGGCTGGCGCTACAGTTCCGTTTCCATCGCGGCGAGGATGGGCGAGGCGCCGGCTTCGGCCAGGTCGCTATGATGGCGGAACAGGGCGAACAACTCGCGGCCGGTGTCATAGGGCGGGGGCGGGGCGGCGGGAATGTCGCGCGCGTCCCATGTCGCCGGATCGACCAGCGCGTCGACGGTGCCCTTTTCCGCGCAGACCCGGACCAGGTCGCCTTCGCGCAGCTTGCCGATCGGTCCGCCGCCCAGTGCTTCGGGGGACAGGTGGATGGCTGCGGGCACCTTGCCGGACGCGCCCGACATGCGGCCATCGGTCAGCAGCGCGACCTTGAAGCCCTTGTCCTGCAACACGCCCAGCGCCGGGGTCAGCTTGTGCAGTTCCGGCATGCCGTTGGCGCGTGGCCCCTGAAAGCGGACGACGACGACGACATCGCGCTCCAGTTCGCCCGCCTTGAAGGCGCGCAGCACATCGTCCTGATCCTGGAAGATCGCGGCAGGCGCTTCGATCGTCCAGAGCGCGGGATCGACGGCGCTGACCTTCATGATGCAGCGGCCCAGATTGCCCGCGAGCAGTCGCATGCCGCCATCGGCGCTGAACGGGTTGGATACCGGACGCAGCATCGTGTCGTCGCGGGAAGCAGGAACGTCGCGCCATTGCAGCGCCTCATCCTCCCACACCGGTTCCTTGCCATAGTCGGTCAGGTCCCGGCGCGCGACGGTCATGATGTCGCGATGCAGCAGGCCGTTATCCAGCAATTCCCGGATGATCCAGGCCATCCCTCCCGCCGCGTGAAAATGGTTCACGTCGCCAGAGCCATTGGGATAGACGCGCGCCAGCAGCGGCACCACGTCCGACAATTCGGCGAAATCGGTCCAGTCGATGCTGATGCCCGCAGCCCGCGCGATGGCGGGCAGGTGAATGGCATGGTTGGTCGATCCGCCGGTCGCCATCAGGCCGATGGCGGCGTTGACGATCGCCTTTTCATCGATGCAATGGCCCAGCGGGCGATAATCACCACCAGCCCAACCAATGTCCGCCATGCGATGCACCGCCGCGCGGGTCAGTTCGCCGCGCAGCTTCGTGCCCGGATTGACGAAGGCGGCGCCCGGCATGTGCAGGCCCATCACTTCCATCATCATCTGGTTTGAATTGGCCGTGCCATAAAAGGTACAGGTGCCTGCGCCATGGTAAGAGGCGCTTTCCGATTCCAGCAATTCTTCCTTGCCGACTTTTCCTTCGGCAAAGAGCTGGCGGATGCGGACCTTTTCCTTGTTGGCGAGGCCCGACGGCATCGGGCCAGCGGGGATCAGGATCGTGGGCAGATGGCCAAAGCGCAGCGCGCCCATCAGCAGCCCCGGCACGATCTTGTCGCAGATGCCGAGCATCAGATTGCCCTCGAACATCGCGTGACTGAGCGAGACGGCGGTGGAGAGGGCGATGGTGTCGCGGGAAAAGAGTGACAGGTCCATGCCCGACTGCCCCTGGGTCACGCCGTCGCACATGGCGGGCACGCCGCCCGCCACCTGCGCCGTCGCGCCGACTTCGCGGGCGGCCAGCTTGATCTGTTCGGGATAGCGGCCATAGGGCTGATGCGCCGACAGCATGTCGTTATAGGCGGTGATGATGCCGATGTTCATCGCGCTGCCGGTGCGGATGGCGGCCTTGTCCTCGCCGCTCGCGGCAAAGCCGTGCGCCAGATTGCCGCAGGACAGTTGATCGCGGTTGGTGCCCGCGTCCCGGCCACGCTCAATCAGGTCCAGATACTGGCGGCGGCGGGGCGCGCTGCGCTCCACGATGCGCTGTGTCACCTTTTCGATGACGGGGTGAAGATCAGTCATGCCAACTTGCTCCGTCGCGTTCGATCAGGGCAATGGCCGAAGACGGTCCCCAGTTCCCAGAGGCATAGGAAACGGGCTTCACGCCGGCTTCCTTCCAGCCGTCGATGATCGAATCGATCCAGGCCCATTGCGCTTCTACCTCGTCGCGGCGCACGAACAGGGTCTGGTCGCCTGCCAGCAAATCCAGCAGCAGCCGTTCGTAGGCAATGCGACGGCGCTGCCCGGCAAAAGCTGCCGTCAACGATACGTCCAGGCTGACCTCTTCCAATTGCACCTGTCGTTCAAGGCCGGGGCGCTTGCTCATTATGAGCAGGCGGATATTTTCTTCCGGTTGCAGGCGGATGATGAGGGTGTTGGGTTCCAGCCCCCCGGCACGGCCGAAGATGCTGTGACGCACCGGTTTGAACTGGATCATGATTTCCGACTGGCGGCTGGGCATCCGCTTGCCCGTCCGCAGGTAGAAGGGCACGCCCTGCCAGCGCCAGTTGTCGATATGCGCCTTCAGCGCCACGAAGGTTTCGGTGTCGGACGGCCTGCCAAGTTCGTCCGCATAGCCGGTGACGATCTGTCCCTGCACCGCGCCGGGCGTATATTGGCCGCGCACGCTGCAGTTTTTCACGTCCTCTGCGCTCATCGGTCGCAACGATCGCAAGACCTTCACCTTCTCGTCGCGCACGGCGGTCGGGTCCAGACGGGCGGGCGGCTCCATTGCGATGATGGAGAGGATCTGGAGCACATGATTCTGCACCATGTCGCGCAGCGCGCCCACGCCATCATAATAAGAGACGCGGCCTTCCAGCCCGACCGTCTCGCCCACGGTGATCTGGACATGGTCGATCGCGGCGGCATTCCACAGCGGTTCGAACAACATATTGCCGAAACGCAGCGCCAACAGGTTCTGGACCGTCTCCTTGCCCAGATAATGGTCGACGCGGAAAATCTGTTCCTCGGCGAACAATGCGCCGATGCCGTCATTGACATCTTTTGAGGAGGCAAGATCCTTGCCGATCGGCTTTTCCATGGCGATCCGGGTTTTGGGACCGATCAGTCCGGCATCGGCCAACCCCTGCGCTGTCGGCGCGAACAGTGATGGCGGGGTAGAGAGATAGACCGATACACCCATTTCCATGCGGCCATCCAGCCGTGCGGCCAGCGCCTTGAACTGCTTTGCATTGCCCGCCTCGACCGGCTGGTAGAGAATCATCGCTCGCAATTGCTTGGCGATCTTCGCGTCATAATGATCGGCGGACAGGAATTTGCGGAGCGCCGTGCAAACATCGTCGCGGAATGCATCGTCGGTCATATCCGTCCGCCCGGAAGCGACGATCAGAAAGTCATTGGGCAGCAGGCCGTCAGCCAGCAGATTATAGAGCGAGGGAAACAGCATCCGGCTGGCAAGGTCGCCGGTGGCGCCGAACAGAATGAGCGTGGCAGATGGTTCGGTCAAAAGGGCGTCCTCTTACCGTTAGAATTGAAATCCCCTGCACGAGATGACGCATTCTATAGCGGCAACGGCTTGTCCTGCAACTGCTTGTATCGGGCAAAAGTGCAATCATGCATGCGGAAAGGCGTTTCAGACGAAAAGGGGCTGGACGGGACGGGTGGATTTTGCCATGCGCTTGGCCCCGATGAAGGGCGCCTGTGCGGGCGTGGTGAAACTGGTAGACGCGCCGGACTCAAAATCCGGTTCCGAAAGGAGTGTCGGTTCGATTCCGACCGCCCGCACCATTATTTGATTGGCCCTCAAGCGCCGGCGGCGACATCCTTCGCCTTGGCTTTTCTCGCATTAACTCGGGCGGCCGTTCGGCCTTGCGAACCCTGTCGGGTTCGATCTCATGCCTCATTCTGTTAATGCGCGGCTGTCGCTCCGCGCGCCCAATCCACGATCGCGCGTTCCGGCATGGCGCCTGACTGTCGGGCAATCTCTCGACCGTTCTGAAACAGGATCAGGGTTGGGATCGAGCGAATTCCGTACCGGCCCGCAATCACGCTTTCAGCCTCGGTATCGAGCTTGCCCAAACGCATGGCTGGTTCGAGTTGGCGGGCCGCGGCGGCGAAAGCGGGGGCCATCTGACGGCATGGTCCGCACCAGGGTGCCCAGAAATCGACCAGCATGGGTATGTTGGCCAACCTGGCATGGGCATCGAAGTTCGCGGCAGTGAGCGTGATCGGCTCTCCGGCGAACAAAGGCTTCTTGCATCGCCCACAGGCGCCGCCAGCATTCAGTTTCTCGCGTGGAACACGATTGGCGGTCGCGCAGGACGGGCAGGTCACGATCAGCGCGTCGGTGGTTGCGGTTGTCATTCCTGGCCTTCCAAATCTCGTCCCTCAACATCATAGCCGGGTCAGATCGGCTCCGCGACTAAAGCCATATCATCGCATAAAGGGCGATGTAAGCCGAGGCTCAGGCCTCTACACGCTCGGGGACCTCCGTCTCAGTTGCCGTTTTTAGCAGCGGCGCCAGATTAGGGGAATAAGTGGAGTAGAGAGGCAGGAGACCAGCGCCGATGGCTGGCGCCTTCTCACCGTTCCGGCCGCGAACAAGGGATGGGAGGAAGAAATCGCGTAGCGCTGAGCAATAAACCAGGGCATGGCGATACCGAAACCGAGAAAGCCTTCGCGTTGCCCCTCGGGCACGGTGGCAAGTTGCTCAGCGGTGAAGGATTTTACAGTGCGAATGACATCATGCGGACTGGGAAACTCAGAGGGCATGCTTTGGCACGCCATGACTTGCCCATCAAAATCAAGCAGTACGCAGGTTAGCCGGTCCCGGCCAATTTCGACGCCGACCGTGCAGCCGCTGCCGCCATTCGCTATTATGGGATTGGCAGAACCATATTTTCGTTCACCTCCAGGGATGGCTTCATTGACCTCCACGGCTCTGTCAGGACACGGGCGGGACACATCGACAAGCCTGTGAAACATGGCGGCGGATGACGCGGAGAACATGGGGAGGCTGCGCTCGACGGACTTTGGTATTCGATATACCATCGCGCCATGTGGATGCTTGATGCGCTTTTGCGCCGGCTCATACGCAAGGGATCGCTTACCGTCATTGATGCTGGCGGACGGCGGTATGTCTATGGCGATCAAAATCGTTTTCAAAAGGCCGTCACAATCCGGTTTACCGATCGGGCGACCCCATATCGGGCAGCGCTCGATCCTGCGCTGGAAATGGGTGAGGCCTATATGGATGGGCGGCTGGTGATCGATGAAGGCGATATCCGCCTGTTTCTCGATCTCGTCGGGCAAAATGCGCGGTGGGACGATGATGACGCCGCCGCTCTTCGCTTATGGCGACCCTGGCGCCACAATCTATGGCTTGCGTCGTGGAACTGGAAGCGCCGTTCACGGCGGAACGTCGCGCATCATTATGATCTGTTACACCAACTCTACACGCTCTTTCTCGACGACGACCTCCAATATAGCTGCGGCTACTTTCCGCAACCGCGCACCGATCTGAACGAGGCACAGGCAGCCAAGAAAGCGCATATCGCGGCCAAGCTCGATTTGCGGCCGGGCCAGTGCGTGCTGGACATTGGCTGTGGATGGGGAGGGTTGGCGATATACCTGCATCAGATCGCCGATGTTGACGTGCTGGGGATCACCTTGTCCCAGGAACAACTTGGCGTTGCCCGGTCTCGCGCAGCGGAAGCAGGGGTTTCGGATCGGGTCCGCTTTGAACTGCGCGACTATCGGGCCGTCAGCGGTCCGTTCGACAGGATCGTCTCGGTCGGGATGTTCGAACATGTCGGGCCGGCACATTATCGAACATTCTTCAAACACTGCCGCAGCCTGCTGACGCCTGACGGAGTGCTGCTGTTGCATACGATCGCCCGCGCGGATGGGCCTGCACCGACCGATCGCTGGCTTGCTCGCCATATCTTTCCAGGCGGTTACGTGCCGGCTCTCAGCCAGATTGCGCCTGCGGTCGAACACGCACGGCTATGGATCACTGATATGGAGGTTCTGCGCCTCCATTACGCCTATACGTTGTCGCACTGGTATGATCGCGCAAATAGGTCGCGCGAAGAAATCGTCGCCCTGTATGACGAGCGCTTCTTTCGCATGTGGCAATTCTATCTGGCGGGCGCTCTCGTTGCATTCCGGCATGACGGGCATCTCAATCTTCAGATTCAGTTGACCCGCAGCCGAGAAGCACTTCCCATCACGCGCGATTATATGGCTCGGTCGGAAAGAGCGTTGCGGAGTGCGTCACGTTTTCAATCAGATTGACCCCAAGCTCGCCGAGCCTGGGGTCAGCCTTCAGAGGGAGGATTGTTTAGAATGCGTATTTCATCGTCACTCGCGCATTCCTCGGTTCGCCATAGACGAAACCGGGGAACCAGCTGTTGCCGCTGAAAAAGCGCTGATCGAAGAGATTGTCGACGTTAAGCTGCAGCGACAGCGCCACGCTCAGGTCATAGCGCGCCATGACATTGGCGATGGCATAATCGGGCTGGCCGATGCGCTGTTCCGTCCCCGTACCGGGGTTCACGGCCGTAACCGGCGGCTGGCTTTCCCATTTCAACCCACCGCCAAAGCTCAGTCCGTCGAGCGTCCCGGTAAAGGCATATTTGGTTGCGACGTTGAATGCCCTGCGCGGTTGATGGCTGAGCACGTCTGCGCCATCGGCATCCTTCGCGCTATAATCGCTCCAGCCGGCGCTGACGTCCCATTGCGGGGTGATTTTGCCGACGACTTCGAGTTCATAGCCCTTGGCGACGGTTCCTTTTGCGCCGCGATAGGCCTGAAGCGTGGTGCCGGGTATAAACCCATCGGGAACCGCCAGATTATCCTGCTCGATGCGATAGACGGAGAGCGTCGCAAGCAATTTGCCGTCGAGCAGCAGGGCTTTCAAACCAGCTTCATAGTTCGTGCCCTCCAGCGGATTGAGCAAGCGGTTCTCGCTGTCGCGCAGGTTACCCTGCGGCTTGAAAATATTGGTGTAGCTTGCATAGACGGAGAGGTTGCGCGTGATGTCATAGACCAGCCCGACATAGGGCGTGATCTGGCCCTTGTACGACAATCTGTAGGCGGAGGACGTATAGGCAGCTTCCCGCTCGTTGCGCTTGTAATAGCTCAGACGTCCGCCCCCGATGAGCTTCAGCCCGTCGAGTAGGCTGATCCGCGTCGTGGCATAAAGGGCCGCCTGGGTAGTATTGCCGACATCCGACAACGTATAGCGATCCCCCCATTCCGGTTCGGCCAGCGTGCCGTCCCAGTGATTGAAATCGCCGACGGGGTCGATGGAAATGGGATCGCGATTGGTCCAGCCGCTATCAAGGTAGCTTGCCATGGCGCCGATGGACAAATCATGCTGGCCACCCAGCATGGAGAAAGTGCCATTGGCCTGGACGCTGCCGTGCCATTGTTCGGGATCGGTCTTGTACCAATAGCCCAGGCTGGTCA
Source organism: Sphingobium aromaticiconvertens (assembly GCF_037154075.1). Taxonomy (NCBI): domain Bacteria; kingdom Pseudomonadati; phylum Pseudomonadota; class Alphaproteobacteria; order Sphingomonadales; family Sphingobiaceae; genus Sphingobium; species Sphingobium aromaticiconvertens. The sequence continues at coordinate 4,114,292 of NZ_JBANRJ010000001.1, read as the reverse complement.
CACCAGCGCCGGTCACCCGGTCGGGCAGGCCGTCAAGCCACAGAAGTTTCGAATTTTCCAGCCCCTTGTGATAACCTAAATCCGCGCGAATGTGCCAGTCTCCGCCCAATTCATGCTTTAGAGTGGTGAAGGCCGTAATTTCCGTGGTGTTCCAGAAGCCCCAGCTCGTGCCCGTGGTCTTGGAGCGTGGCCAGTTGGTGCGCGTGCCATCGCTAAACCAATAGGGAAGCTGCGCCCACATGACCCCGTCGCGCTCGTCGCGCTGATAGCTTGCGCCAAAGGACACTGTCGTGCGTTCGCCAAGATCGGCGTCGATTACGCCATAGAGAATCAAGCCCTTCTTTTCTTCCAGATCCACAAAGCTGTCCTGTCGATAGACCTGGGCCACGGTGCGGGCGCGCACGGTCCCTGCGGCATTGAGAGGCGATTGAATATCCAGGGTCGCCGCGACGCGGTTCCAGGAACCCGCCTCCAGCTTGGCATAGCCTGAGAATTCCCGTTCGGTCGCATGTTTGCGGATCAGATTCACGACCGCCGATGGATCACCGGCCCCCTGCATCAGGCCCGCGGCGCCGCGCACGAGGTCGACGCGTTCGTACAGCGCGGTACTTGTTTCGCCAAAGCCGACATTGCCGTTTGCGAAGGGGGCTCCATCAAGCTGGAAATTCGAAACCTCAAAACCACGGGCGGATATCGCACTGCGCCCGCGATCTATATCTTTCTTGGAAATGCCGACGGTAAAATCGAGCGCGTCATTGATTGATATGAGTGCCTGATCGTCGATCTGCTGGCGTGTTATGACGCTGATCGTCTGCGGCGTTTCCAGCGGTGTGAGGGGAAGCCCCGTCGCGGCGGTGGGCTGGTCGGTTCGGCCATAGCCGGTAACGACGATCATATCCCCCGGTCCATCATTCGACACCATCGGCTGCTTGTCTTGCTGTGCATGAACCAATGTCGGCGCCCACAACCATGCCGAACCCGTCAGCAGCCAACGAAATGAACGACGCATCATTTTCCCCCTTAGATATTTTCGGCTTTGATGACGCGCCATTAATGCGACTAACTCGCAGTTGCAAGGATGGTGGCTTCATAGTTTAAAGTTCGGGAAACAAAAGGGGCCAGGGGCAAGCGGAGGAGAGTCCCACGGCCACATGCCGTTTTTCTGCCAGAAATAGCCATCCCCGGTTCCCGATTATCATCATCGACCTTGGATCGATGTAATCAGATATTGGTTGAATTGGTCGGCTTGAACACGGTATTTGACACATTGGGCCGGAAATAGCTTTGCCGTCATATCCCGGTTCCGCTTCGCTACATTTTCACTCGAACGTGGCTGCGAACATGATCCGCTAGATCAACAACCGGTCCACTCAGAGGAGGCAGATCACAGTTGAGGACAATAGCGCGAACCGACACCCTGTTTCCTCAGCCAGACGTTCAGGAGGAACTGACGATAGCTCATGCCAGTTCCGTTCACTTCAGGAGGGCGTAATCAAGAGCGACATCGAAAGCCCGGCGATATCACGCGCCTCCATGGTAATAGCTGCGCTTTCGACCGTCGTGGAGTGGTACGATTTCACCCTGTACCTTTACCTGGTGACGGTCCTGTCGCGGGTGTTCTTCGCAAGCAGCGAGGTTTCGGTTCTGTCGACGCTCGCCGGCTTCGCGGTTGCCTATCTGATGCGTCCGATCGGAGCGATCGTGTTCGGGCACATAGGCGACCGGTATGGGCGGCGCAGGACGATGCTTGCGTCGATGTCGATCATGACTGCAGCCATGCTGGCGACGGCACTCTTGCCGACCGAGGCGCAGATCGGTTCGATCGCAGGTGCGTTGCTCCTTCTGCTCCGTTGCATAATGGGCTTCTCGGTTGGGGGGGAGTATACCGGCGTTGTGGCCTATCTGCTGGAGGGCGCGCCCGATAACCGCCGCGGACTGATTACCTCGCTCGCCGCCGCAGCGAGCGAAGTCGGAGCGTTGCTCGCGGCCGGTGTCTCTGCTCTGACAGTCAGCATGTTGAGCAACGCGGCATTGATTGATTGGGGGTGGCGCGTTCCCTTCCTGTTGGGTGCGGTACTTGCTGGCGGCGTGCTCATCGCGCGCGCCAGAATGCAGGAATCTCCGGAGTTCGACCGCCAGCGTGAGCGTGGTTCGGTTCCGCTTCGTCCGCTGCAATATGCTCTTCGCCATCATCGCAGGGGTATCGCCTATGGCTTTGCCATATCTGCGTTGGGTTCCATCACTTACTATGTCGGGATCACCTATGTTCCCGTCTACTTGACCTCGGTCGGTGCACTGGGAGAAGCGGATGCACTCTGGCTCGCCACCCTTGCGGCGGCGGTCGTGGTTCTTGTCACTCCGGTGATGGGCGCACTGGCCGACAGAGTCGGTCGCAAGCCGGTCATGCTCGGGCTCGCGCTTGCCAGTGCGGTATTGCCGATGACCCTGTTCACCTTGCTTGCCGGCGCATCGCTTTCGCTAGCCTTCGGTGGGGCTGTCATTCTCGCTGCCGTTGGCGGTGGGGTCAGTGCTGTCGGCGCCGTTACAGCGGCCGAGCAGTTTCCCGGTGAGGGTCGCCTTAGTGGATTGGCCTTTGGTGCCACCACCGCCACAGCGGTGTTCGGCGGCCTTGCGCCCTATGTCGCGCACCTGTTGCTCAAGTCAACAGACTGGGCGCCAGTCCCTGGGGCTATGATCGCGATCGTTGCGCTTTGCGTGCTGCCGCTATTGTTTAGGATGCCTGAAACACTGCCAGGCCGGGCTGCATCGCCAGTAAGATAGCATGTCCGCTGGCCGCGGCACGAACTTCCAAACTGACGAGTCAGTGGCTCCGAAGGGCAGAATCCAGGGAAACCTTGAAATCGGATTTGAAATTTACGACTTGGCAAAAATATCAGTAAAATCAGTTGCTTGAACCAATTTTCGACGAGGGCCGATTTGGTCTATCTGATACTTTTCAACCGAACGGCAGAAAGTTGCCGTGTTTTGATTGGTAGAAAGTGGCTCCCCTAATGCGATACATTTCGAACTATTTCAGAATACCCACCATAGAAAGTCGTCAATTGGTCGCGCGCTATCGCGCCGCATTTGCGAACGCAGCGTCCTAAAAAAGCAAACATAAGATTGAAATCTGGCGTGCCGTATCTTGCAATGGTACGTCAAATTTTGTTATTCAGAGAGGAAGCGAACTCATATAGCCTTGGCTTGTCCGGCAAGGTTGTACTTTAAACATGCATAAGCGTTTGGTATGATAGCGGCAGTTCAAGATATCATAGATATCCTGTGGCACGGTCCGCTTTCAGCCAAGCAGCCCTGCGGGGCGGGATCGGCAGTTCAGGACTCCTGATGGAGCCTGTGGCACATCCGTTCCCGAACCGCAGACAGCATGCCTCGTTCGTTCATCCAGTTCACATGTTCAAAGAGCAGGTCACGAGCCCGGATGCGCTAGAAACCTGGACCATTTGATCGGACCGGCAGTTCAGAACCCCGAGGGGTCTGTGGCACATCCGGCCTCTTCATCTGATCCAACACCGTCATGCAGCAGCGTGATTCGCGGCGCAAGGGGTAGGGCACTGAAGTGCCGATTGTGCAGATTCCGGCCCTTTTAGGCCGTATTTGGTACATATGTTCGGGGTCGGTAGTTCCCCCCAGCAATTTTCCGATTGAGCCAGTAAGTGACGTATTGCAGGATCGGGTAGTGTCTCAGTTGGAATTTGGCCTGGGGCGTTAGCGGACGAACGCGGCTCTGATCTGCTCAGCTCGAATTGACGCTATGACGTCGGCTTGCCCGATTCCCGTTTTGGGAACTTTGGCTTGATTCCCATGGTGGGAACTGGCATGGAATGCCCATGAGGATCATCGCACGGAACAAGCTGGTGGCCTTCTGGGCCAGGCATCCGGAGACACAGGCGTCCTTGGTACATTGGTATTCCATCGCCGATGCAGCGGAGTGGAAGAATGGCAATGCGGTTATGGCGTCGTTCCCCAAGGCCAAGGTTCTGAATGGGGAGAGGGTTCGTTTCGAGGTGGCGGGTGGAGACTATCGCCTGATCGTATCTTTCCATTACGGCCTGAAAACCGGGTGGATAAAGTTCATCGGCACGCATGCCGAATATGATCGTGTCGACGCCCTGACCGTCGATCAATTCTGAAGGGTATTGGAAATGGACATTCGCCCCATCAAGAACGAAGAAGATCACGCCGCCGCGTTGGAGGATATAAAGGGTCTTTGGAGCGCCGCCGAAGGGACTCCGGAATATGATCGGCTCGCCGTCATGATCACTCTCGTTCATGATTATGAGGAACGCCGCTGGCCGATCGGCAAGGATCTCGATCCGGTGCAGGCCATCGAAGCGGCCATGGAGGCTGAGGGTCGTACCCAGTCCGATCTTGCGGATCTGATCGGCAAGAGCCGTGCAACTGAAATCCTCCGCCGCAGGCGCCCTTTGACGCTCAGCATGATCCGGAAGCTCAACAAGGCATGGCATATCCCGGCCGAGCGGCTGGTTCAGGAATATGAACTGCATGCCTGACCTGCGCATCTCCTCGCTGAAATGGGCGAGTGAAGGAGTGAATGCGGATATCAACTGAGATAGGCGCTTGCCGAAAGGCTGCCGCGCTATCCGACCGTAACCGCCGTGCTGATCGGTCGATATGGAGGCCGTAGCCTGTGCCAGCTCCGAATCATTCCTCTGACGCAGAGGCCGCTCACGCTATATCTGCCGATGGCGTCGGCGCTGCCGCCCGGAGCATGATGGCAATCGCCGTGGAGAGATCATAAGATTCGCGACAGCACGATCTGAGCTTGTAACTGCCTTCGGATTGGCGCGATCCTGAAGTCCCTGCCATTCTCCGAGAAGTGAGGAGATAAAGTGTCGGCACAACCGTGCGAGGCTCGATCGACCCTTCCAAGACGTTCAGCGGCGTAATTTGCATTCTCGGGAGCGGTTGTATGGACATTGCCGTGGTAATTCGACAAACGCGGGCAAGGAGTTAGCGATATCGCACGGCAAGCCCGTTCGGATCGAAGCGCCTCTGCGCATAAAGACGATGTCATCCAGATCAGAGCTGTGGCCGAGCTCAAGGCGATCCTAGATCAGCACACTTTCTTTCTGGATGCTGAGCAACACGAGCAGTTTCTTGCCACGCTCGATTCGCCGCCCGTCCCGCCGTCGCAGCTCGAAAGGCTCATGAAGCGCGAGCTGCTCTGGAATCGATGATCGGACGGTCTGCTCGATTCCATGTCGACACCCCCCATTGGCCGTCGTGTGGAGTCCGCGCACCGCCCCGGAAACGATATTTCCACAAAACCTGTCGGCGTCGCGCATTTAGCTCAATTGGGATAGGGGCTGGACTTGAGCAGACCCGCGAGATGGGCGGCGTTGCCAGCAACCATCCTGGCGGTCTTCGTAACCATTTTCGGTGTGTCTTTCAGATCTTTGAAGTCGGTCGATCCCATCGCTTCTCCGACCCAATAGCAGGCCGCCACCGCCGGTATGGTCCAGCCCACATCGTTCAGCGCCTGGAACAACTGGGCCGAGGAGAAATGTGCGCCATCTTCATTGCCGACGATCGCAGCGACCGCCACCTTGCCATAGCTTGGCATCCGGCCTTGATCATCGGTCTCCGAGAGGAAGGCGTCCATTCGCTCCAGCACGCGCTTCGCGACGCTGCTGATCTGTCCCATCCAGATCGGGCCGCCGAAAATCAATATGTCGTGAGCGAGGATCTTCTCCCGAAGCGAAGGCCATTCGTCGCCGTTGCCTTCGTCGGAGGTCACGCCGGGCTTGATGTCGAGCGCGGTGACCCGAACGGTCTCGCTCAACGTCACCTGTTTCTCGTCGAGTGCCTTTTTGAGCACCGCGATCATGGCGTCGGTCGAGCTGTCCTCGCCTTTGTCAGCCTTAAGGGTGCAGTTGAGCGCCAGGGCCTTGAGCGACATCGATCATCTCCTTTCGGGTTTCGGCTGACGCAAAAATGCGATCATCCGTTTGTCCCATCGAGAACTCTTTGGGCCGAGAAGGGTTCTCTTGCGCAAAGGAGTTTATGCGATGAGCAAGACCGTCGAGATGATCCATGAGGATGCGCAGCCGGGCTATGAAAGCAGGCTCTCCCCCAAACCTGAGTGGGAACCACGGTACAAGGGCTCGAACCGGCTTGCGGGCAAGGTCGCCATCGTCACCGGCGCCGACAGTGGCATAGGTAGAGCGGTCGCCGCTCTTTATGCGCGCGAGGGCGCTGACATCGCGATCGTCTATTTGCTGGAAGATGAGGACGCAGCGGAATCCAAGCGTATCGTCGAGGCGGAGGGACGCAAGGCGATCACTATTCGCGGCGACATCGGAGAGCGCGGTTTTGCCGACGAAGTCGTGGACAAAACGCTGAAGGCGTTCGGCAAGATCGACATCCTCGTCAACAATGCCGGGGAGCAGCATCCCGACAAGGACATTACCGACATCAGCGAGGAGCAGCTTCGCCGCACGTTCCAGACCAATATCTTTGGCATGTTCTTCCTTGTTCAGGCGGCGCGGCCGTACCTGAAGGCTGGCGCTGCCATCGTCAATTGCACCAGCGTCACCATGTATCAGGGCAGTTCGGAACTGCTGGATTATAGTGCGACCAAGGGAGCGATCACCGCCTTTACCCGCTCGCTTTCCGAAAATCTGGTCGGGGATGGCATTCGGGTGAACGCGGTGGCCCCGGGCCCGATCTGGACGCCGCTCAATCCTTGCGGAGGCGCTAGTCCAGAGAAGCTCGAGCATTTTGGGGAGAGCACCCCGATGGGCCGCCCTGGCCAACCCAACGAGGTTGCCCCCGCCTTTCTTTTTCTTGCTTGCGACGATGCAAGCTACATGTCGGGCCAGGTATTGCATCCCAACGGAGGGACGATCGTCAACGGATAAGGGGCAGTTCCTCCAAACAGCTTGTCGGTCATCCAATTGCTGATTTTGATCCTCCATGAACATAACTCTGGCCTTCGACTTGTTCGCCTTCCTCGCGGTTCAGTTGGCCGAAAAGCGTCTTGGCAATGAGAAATGAGATCGTCGCTCCCCTTACCTAGTTTAATGAACCAGGAGCCACATTCTGCTTAATTCAACGGTGAGGGGCAGTCGTGCAAAGGAGGTCATTTCCATGTTTGATGAATTTGATCGGGCTTATTATCAGCGCCGCGCCGGGGAAGAACGCGAAAAAGCCGCTTCAACGGAGAATATATCGGCCAAACGCACGCGCGAGGAGCTGGCGAAGGCCTATGAACGAAAGATTGAGGCTTTGGACCATAGCCTTGCCGATGCACGCCGATAGGCCAGCGCTTCGGAACTCGAATGGTGTCCAGTAAGCTTTGGTTTAGCCCGTGATTCACGCTCTTTAACCGGAACCATGAGGATGAAATATGCCCTTCTATTATTTCGATGTGCACGATCATGGCCAGGACCAAGACGATGAGGGCAAGGATCTGCCGGACGATAATGCGGCGCGTGTCTACGCCGTCGTCTTTGCCGGCGAATTCCTCAAGCATAACCCGGAACTGATATGGGACGGTCGCCAGTTTCAGGTGGTCGTGACGGACGCCGACAAGCGCAGGCTGCTAACGATCAACGTAACAGCGACGGCGGAATAGACCGTCCGCCAATCGAGACGGATTCGATGAATGCGGACGCCTAACGCGAAAATCAGCGGCATCCAAGATGAACGAACAAATGTTGCGTTTAATCGAGCATACCTATGTTACGGCAAGGCTATCGCCATTGCGTTGCACGGGTTTTGGCGACTGAGAGAGACTGCGTGCTCCCGCCCTTTCCGAGCGGGAGCCTGCGATCTTTCCACCGCCGTCGCATTGATGATTCGTAAGCTCTGCCGGCGCCATCCTCTGGCGCAGGACGACCTTCGCGAGATCAGTGCGCTTCCCTTCGTTCTGCGACAGGTTGCTTCGTCGGACTATCTGGTGCGAGAGGGGAAGCGGCCCGCGCGCTGCGCCTTCATAGTGGACGGCTATGCCTATCGGCAGAAACTCACCGCAATGGCGAGCGCCAGATCATCGCGATAAACCTGTCCGGCGTGTTGATTGCCGTTGAGAAGTGACCCGGGGAAGCCAGTAATTTCCACTGAGAAGTGACCCATGTTTGAACACGTCCCTGGCTTTGACGAGCGGTGGACCATGGAGTGTTGGACATGGCATTATTGAGCGTTATCCGGCGGTGGCATTACCGCGATCATCTATCGATCCGGGAGATAGCCAGGCGCACCGGTCTTTCCCGCAACACCGTTCGTAAATATCTGCGGTCGGACACGATCGAGCCGCAGTTCAAGGTGCCGGAGCGACCGAGCAAGCTGGACCCGTTCGTCGAGCGGCTGACAGCCTGGCTGAGGCGGGAGATGGGCCGTCCGCGCAAGCAGAAGCGCACGGTCAAGCAGTTGTATGCCGATCTGGTGAGCCTCGGCTTTGACGGTTCCTATGGCCGTGTCGCGGCCTTTGCCCGGGACTGGCGTGATGATTATCGCCGCCAGCAGCAGATGAGCGGCAGAGGCACCTTCGTGCCGTTGTCCTTCGCACCGGGTGAGGCGTTCCAGTTCGACTGGAGCGAGGACTGGGCGATCATCGATGGCGTGCGCACCAAGCTGCAGGTCGCGCACTTCAAGCTCAGCTACAGTCGCGCCTTCTTTGTGCGGGCCTATCTACTGCAGACCCACGAGATGCTGTTCGACGCCCATAATCATGCGTTCCGCGTGCTGGGCGGCGTGCCGCGACGCGGCATCTACGACAACATGAGGACTGCCGTCGACAAGGTCGGGCGCGGCAAGAGCCGGACCGTCAACGCCCGCTTCCTGACGATGGTGAGCCATTATCTGTTCGAGGCCGAGTTCTGTAATCCGGCCGCTGGGTGGGAGAAGGGCCAGGTCGAGAAGAACGTGCAGGATGCACGGCATCGCCTGTGGCAGCCTGTCCCCCAGACTCAGAGCCTCGACGCTTTGAACATCTGGCTGGAGGAGCGCTGCAAGGCGCTATGGCAGGATATTCCGCACGGAATCGAGCCCGGGTCTGTCGCTGATGCCTGGGCGGATGAGGTGGCGAGCCTGATGCCGACAGGCAGGGCGTTCGATGGCTTTGTCGAGTATGGCAAGCGGGTCTCACCGACCTGCCTCGTCCATCTCGAGCGCAACCGCTACAGCGTGCCGGCGTCGTTCGCCAACCGCCCCGTCAGCCTGCGCGTCTATCCCGACCGCTTCCTGGTGGTCGCCGAGGGACAGTTGCTGTGCGAACACCAGCGTATCATCGAACGATCCCACGATGGGCCGGGGCGCACCGTCTATGACTGGCGCCATTATCTGGCGGTGGTGCAGCGCAAGCCAGGTGCCCTGCGCAATGGGGCGCCGTTCCTTGAACTGCCTGATCCCTTCCAGCGGCTGCAGCGGCATCTGTTGCGGTCTCCTGGCGGTGACAGGGAGATGGTCGAGATCCTGGCCCTGGTGCTGCATCATGACGAGCAGACCGTGCTGACGGCCGTCACGATGGCGTTGGAGGGGGGCGTTCCAACCAAGACCCATATCCTCAACCTCCTGCACCGTCTGCTCGACGGCAAGCCGCTGACAACGCCGCCGGTCACGGCGCCACAGGCGCTGAGACTGGTCAGCGAGCCGATGGCCAATGTCGAGCGCTATGACGCTCTGCGTCGGGAGAGCCGCCATGCGTCATGATCCCGCCAGCGGCGCTATTATCGTCATGCTGCGCAGCCTCAAGATGCACGGCATGGCGCAGGCCGTTACCGATCTCATGGAACAGGGTGCACCGGCGTTCGATGCCGCCATCCCGATCCTGTCCCAGCTCCTGAAGGCGGAGACTGCTGAACGAGAGGTGCGATCGGTATCCTATCAACTCAAGGCTGCGCGGTTCCCGGCCTATCGCGACCTGGCAGGCTTCGACTTCGCCAGCAGTGAGATCAACGAAGCGCTGGTGCGCCAGCTTCACCGCTGTGAGTTTATCGACGTTGCCGACAACATCGTGCTGGTCGGCGGCCCCGGCACCGGCAAGACCCACATCGCGACAGCGCTGGGCGTTCAGGCCATCGAGCATCATCGAAAACGGGTGCGGTTCTTCTCCACCGTCGAGTTGGTTAATGCGCTCGAACAGGAGAAGGCCCAGGGCAAGGCAGGCCAGGTCGCCGGAAGGCTCGCCCACGCCGATCTCGTGATCCTCGATGAGCTCGGCTATCTGCCGTTCAGCGCCTCAGGCGGTGCATTGCTGTTCCATCTGCTCAGCAAACTTTACGAGCGCACCAGCGTCATCATCACCACCAACCTCAGCTTCAGTGAATGGGCCACCGTGTTCGGTGATGCCAAGATGACCACAGCGCTGCTCGATCGGCTGACCCATCACTGCCACATCCTTGAAACCGGCAACGACAGCTTCCGGTTCAAAAACAGCTCTGCTCAGCAGCCCACAGCGCGAAAGGAGAAAACCTCATCTTGACCCAACGGTGACATCCGAAACATAATCGCAAGGTGGGTCACTTCTCGATGAAAACCCCGGGTCACTTCTCAACGGCAATCAACATGTCCGGCGATTTTCTGGACCTTCAGAATCTGTTCTTGACCGAATCCGATCATAACGTTCAGGCGCTGACATCCGGCGTCGTTGCGGAAGTATCGCTGCCGGCCATGCAGGAACTGGCGTTCAAGCGCCCAGCAGTCGGCAAGGCCTTCTGGGTGGCGACGCTGATCGAGGCATCGATCGGACGAGAATGGCTGCTCAATGTGGGCCGCCGCTCGGCGACGGAACGGCTTGCGCATCTGCTCTGCGAAATTGCTGTGCGGCTGACGGACACTGACACGCCGGCCGCCGGCGACTACGAGATGCCGATGACCCAGGAGCAGATTGGTGATGCCCTTGGCCTGACCAGCGTACACGTCAATCGCGTGCTCAAGATGTTGCAGAAGCAAGGTCTGATAAATCGTGACAGGCGCCGGATGCAGGTCGCCGACTGGAAGGGGCTGCGGGCGTTGGCGGACTTCAACGAGCGATATCTGCACCTCAACCAGAGCTGACTGGTCAAGACGCGACTGGCCCAACGAACGGTCTCACGCATGCCGCATGTCGCGCAGGGTTCCACCCCTGACCGACATGTTGATGCGCTCCTCATTGCACGGTCGTTAGCGCCGCACGGCAATCTTTCGCGCATTCGCGGCACATTTCCGCGCAAAGCTCACAATGCCCATGGTCATGCCGCGAACATTCCTCGGCGCAAAGCTCACAGACGCGCGCGCAACTCTCCAGCATCAGTCGAAGCGCTTCGATATTCTGCCCGGTCCGGCGCACCGCGAGGCGTCCGGCAGCCGTGCAGATGTCTGCACAGTCCAGGCAGGACCGGACGCATTGGCGCATATCCATATTCTCGGCAACGCAGGCGTCCGCACAAGAGGTGCACAGCGCCGTGCAACACATGGCACGCTGCGCGGCGGTTGCCAGCAACTCATTGAAATCGCTACCAACGTCCGGGTGAAGCGCGATCATGGCGTGGATCGACATCAGTTATGCGCCTGCTTGCGCCTCGTCTCCCAGCCTTTCTTCGCGGCGGCCGAGCGCTTCTGGTGGCTCTGGCTGGAGCCACCGATCCGGCCTCCCTTGCGCGAGGAAGCATGGTTTTCCGCCTTGCCCCGTCCCGATCCGGATTTCTTGCCGCCGCCCGATTCCTTGTTCACAGTCGCCCAAGCGCGGCGTTCGGCTTCGTCCTTGGGCACGCCGCGATCCTCATAGCCTTCCTCGATATGCTCGGCCTTCCGCTTTTGCTTGTCGGTATAGCTGGATTTGTCACCGCGAGGCATGGCGTTTCTCCTTCTTGCTGAATGCCGCGCGCAGCTCGTCCTTGGATTTTTCCAGCACTTGCCGTCGTGTGGCGCTGAGATTGTCCCCCGCCCGATTGATGTAGAAAGTCAGCATGCCCATCGCCGATTGCAGCAGCGTACCCTTGCGACGATGGCTATGTTCGGCGGAACGCTTCAACGACAGGGCAATGGCCTTTGGATCGTCCTGTTTGAACACGCCTTCGTCAAGGTCGAGCGCATCGCTGTGGTCGGTTACATCCTGCGACCATTTGCGCTTTGCCATGGTATCTCTCCTACTTGGCTAAACTGCCCGGTTCGATGTTGATGGGCGGGGCTAATGGATTATGGTCCGACGCAGGGTCGCGTTCAGCCCGATCATCGTCACCACCATTATCGCCTTTCTCCTCGTTCAGTTCGCGACCCGCACGAGTGTCATCCTGCTCACCGCGCCTCGTCATGCTTTCAGGATCATAGTCCGACGATATGGCGCCGCCGCTCACAGGATCGCGTGCAGGCTCACGATCGAGCGTGTCGCTGGGTCGTCGGGCCGCACCCTGGGGCTGATTCTCCGTCGAAATATTCGGGTCGCGCGTCTTCTCCGACGGAACCGATCGTTCACTGCGAGACTGATCTTCCATGGCTTTCTCCCGTTTTCATGCGCCCTTGGCGCGTTGATCCTCCGGATAATCCTCCGGCTTCACTGTCCCGACCACGGGCCGATCCTCTACCTCCTCGGAAGGCTGGCCACCGCCTGTGCGGGGGTCCGGGTCATTCTCATCCGGCAGGACGTCACCTAGCGGTCCGCGCCGGGGACTATCGTCTATCGACAGGGCCGAAGGCTTTGAGGGCGCGCGTGTTTGCTCGGTCATAATGATCTCCTGAGTTCAGCTATCGGGGTTCGCGTCAGTCCAGTAGAGATGACAGGGCGGAATGTTGCGCCACTCATAGGCCGCATGGACTGCGCCAAAATTGATCTTCAGCAGCGGCTCGATGGCGCGGCGCATCTGGTAAGCGCAGAATATGCCGTGGGGCGCGAGGATGGCGCGACTGGTCCGCATCGTCCGGTCGGCTTCGGCTGGCTCCAAAGTCGAAAAAGGCAGGCCGGAGAGTATGCAGTCGGCAGGCGGCAGGCCGCGCTCTCGCAGGATGGCAGTAACATCCGCCGCAGGTGCGCAGACGGCATGCAACCGTCGATCGTCTATGGAGGTTGTCAAATGATCGACGAAGGCCGGACTGGTATCCAGTGCCAGCAACGCAGCGTCGGCAGCAGGCAGACGAGACAGCACGGCGCGGGTGAACGCGCCCGTGCCGGGTCCGAATTCGACGAACAGCTTCATTCCCGTCCAATCGATCGGCTCCAGCATTCGGCGCACGAGCCAGCGGCTCGCCGGAAAGGCGGAACCCACCATCGTTGGATGCGCGAAGAATGTCTTCGCCGTTAGGGCAAGCGATGGCCCGTGCTGGCCGGCATCGCTGCCGGGCACAGCGGAAACGGCCATGATTTTAAACTGATCGGCAAGCGTGTCGCCCATCGGTTCTTCCTTGCTGACTGGAATTCACGATGAGATCAAAACTAATTGTGGCGCGGGCCGTTCCGCCTGAAAAGGCTGAAATGCGGGGCAAATTAACTTGGGTAAGTCACTTTGTCTAACGCCTGTCGGCAGGCATCCAAGCTGCCGCCAGTTCGTCGAGCCAGACTGTCGCCGTGCCATCGGACGGGGCGCGCCAGTCGCCGCGGGGCGACAATGCGCCGCCGGAGGAAAGCTTTGGGCCGTTGGGGATCGCGGATCGCTTGAATTGGCTGATCGTGAAAAAACGGAACAGGAAGTTTTCGAGCCAATGCCGGATCGTCGAGAGATCATAGGAGATCTTGGCGCTGTCGGGATAACCGGGCGGCCATTCCCCGGCATTGGCGTCGCGCCACGCGTGCCAGGCCAAAAATGCGACTTTGGAGGGTGGCAGTCCAGCGCGCGCGATGTGGTGCAGAAAGAAATCGTTGAGGGCATAAGGCCCCACCTTGCTTTCCGTGCTCTGAAGTGCGCCGCTCGCATCGGCCGGGACAAGCTCGGGAGAGATTTCGGTGCCGAGAATCGCGGTCAGAATCGCGTCCGTCGCGGCATCGAACTGCCCGTTAGAAATGCACCAGCGGATCAAATATTGGATGAGCGTTTTGGGAACCCCGCTATTGACCGCATAATGGCTCATCTGGTCGCCCACGCCATAGGTGCACCAGCCCAGCGCCAGTTCGGATAGGTCGCCGGTGCCGACGACGAATCCGCCACGGTGGTTGGCGAGCCGGAACAGATAGTCGGTGCGCAGACCCGCCTGCACATTCTCGAAGGTGATGTCATACACCGGCTCACCGACCGCGAAGGGATGTTTCATATCGGCGAGCATCTGGCGCGCCGCCGGACGGATATCGATTTCCTCGCCGGTTATGCCCAGCGCATCCATCAGCGCCCAGGCGTTCGACCTGGTCTGCTCCCCGGTCGCAAAGCCCGGCAGGGTGTAGCCCAGGATCGTCGAGCGCGGGAGGCCGAGCCGGTCGCATGCCTTGGCCGCAACGATCAGTGCATGCGTGGAATCAAGCCCGCCCGAGACGCCGATGATCAGATGCTGGCCCGCCGTAGCCCGGAACCGTGTGACCAGACCCTCCACCTGAATATTGAAGGCTTCGTAACAATCGGCATCCAGCGCCGTCGCATCGGCGGGTACGAAGGGAAAGCGCCGCTGCGGGCGGTACAGGCCTGAACGGTCCCCTTGCACGACCCAGGGAAAGCGGATGTGGCGGAACCGCTGTTCGGGATGGCCGCAGGCTGAGGCCGTATCGTTGAACGTCCCGTTGCGCATCCGTTCGAGCCGCAGGCGCTGGACATCAATGTCGGCGAGGGTCAGCTCAGGATCATCGCCAAAGCGCGTCGATTCCGCCAGCAGCGCACCCAGTTCGTGCACCATCGCCTGCCCGTCCCAGGCAAGGTCCGTGGTGCTTTCTCCAGGGCCGGCGGCGGAATAGGCATAGGCGGCCAGGCACCGCGCCGATTGTGACGCCGACAGCAAATGCCGGTCGCGCGATTTGCCGATGGTGATGTTGGACGCTGAAAGATTGCAAAGAATCAGCGCGCCCGCCAGCGCGCCGAAGGTCGAGGGGGGCAGCGGCGACCAATAGTCTTCACAAATCTCGACATGAAAACTGAAGCCCGAATGCTTCTGCGCCGCAAAGATCAGGTCCGTGCCGAACGGCGCCTGATGACCGGCGAGGGCGATTTCCAGACCGGTCAGACCGGCACCGGAGGCGAACCAGCGCTTCTCATAATATTCGCGATAGTTGGGAAGATAGCTTTTGGGCACGACCCCGAGCAGCTTACCCTGGGCAATGACCAGCGCCGCATTATAGAGGCGTCCCGCTCGCCGGACCGGCGCGCCGAGGAGCAGGACGGGCAGATCCCCGCTTGCCTCGATCAGCTTGCCAGTCTCTGTTTCCACGCGGCCCAGCAGCGCCTCCTGAAGATGGAGGTCATCGATCGCATAGGAGGAGAGACAGAGTTCCGGGAACAGGACGATGTCGGCGCCCGCTGCTGCTGCTTTACGCGCCAGGTCCAGGATGGTCCCGGCATTGGCACCCACGTCGCCAACGCTCGCGATCGGGGTCGCCGCCGCGATGCGGATCAGTCCGTGGCCCGTGATCGAGGCGAAGCGATCAGGCGGCACGCACAGCGTCCAGCATCATCTCCAAGGCTATTTTTATGGCTTCGATTCTTGTCGGTCCCCGTCCGATCGGGCCAAAATGCGCGACTCTGTTCGCCGTGCCGCGATGTTTGCGGGCGCAGGCAAAATGGACGAGACCTTCTTCGCCGCCGTCTGCAGTGGGTCCGGCATAACCGGTGATCGCGAGCGCGATGTCCGCTGTCGATCGGTCGACAGCGCCCTGTGCCATGGCGATGGCGACATCGCGGCTGACCGCGCCGCAGGCATCAATTTGATCCCTGGCGATGCCGAGCAGTTCGCATTTGGATTCCTCACTATAAACGACGAAGCCGCGCTCGAAAGCGTGGCTCGCGCCCTCCACGTCGGTGAGCAGCGAAGCCAGTAATCCGCCGGTGCAGCTTTCAGCGGTCGCGATCTTTAACCGCGCATCGCAACATGCATGAAGAAGCTGTGCTGTCGCCTCCTCAACCGCGGTCGGCAAGGCAGGCGACAATGTTTCCGCCGGTCCGTCTGACACGCTCTTTCCATCTTCTTGGCTTTACGCGCGTTGCGCGACAGATTTAAAGCGGTCGGCCCCGCCCTCATCGAGATCGATCGATTAGCGATACATGTCCGACCGTCAGAAAGGCGGCCGGACATGTCTGCGTCAAGCAGCGATCAGGTTTACGACGCTGAGCTTCGCCGCGGGCAGGCCGGAGGTCTTGGCGAGCGCAAGCAACTCTTCCTTGCGCGCCATCATCTGGTCGCGCAGGGCGACGAGATCGACGTCCGTCTTGCGACATTGAGCGAACATGCCCTCCGACGGCATTTCCTCCTCATGGACATGATGCTTGATCTCCTCGGACAGCGCCTTGACCTTGGCAGCGTAGAAATCATCCTCAGCCGAACCCGCTTCGATGTCATTGATCAGCACCTTGGCGCCATCATGCTCGACATAGGCCTCGTCCAGCGTGTCGTCCTCGATTTTCCCGCGAAACGCCGGATAGAAGATCTCCTCTTCGATCGACGTGTGGATCTTAAGTTCGGTACAGATCTGGTGCGCGATCTGCTGCTTCTTCGTTGCGGCCTTCGTCGCCTCGAACTGTTCGAACAGCTCTTCGACCTTGCGATGGTCAGCTTTCAGCAATGCTATCGCGTCGGTGAATATATCGGTCGCCATAACGTCCTCCTGTTGCTTCGCTCCTGACAGAAAATCCAGCAGCCACTCCTTGTTCCAAGCGAACGACTCGCAACAAAAATTCGGCCGTTTTACGCCCAATGGCGAGTTGTCATTCATGCCCGACATCATGGGCGTGAGGCTTTGCGTGGCCATGGGTTCGAAGATAGCGATCATCAATTGTTGCGATCAGCCTTTCGGCCTCCGCGCCGCCGACAAGTTTCATCAACTCATCCACCTTCGCCTCGAGCCGGTCGTCATTTTCCTTGGATGCCGGCGAGCCGATATACAGGAAATAGGCGAGTCCCACGACCTGCCAGATAAGCTGCAGGAATTCCGACTGCCAGTTCTCGAACGTATCCCGGCCCATTTCGACGAGGTAGCTGCCGACCTGCGCGGCTTGATGATGTTCGCGGGCGTCCTCGACGAACGCATACCAACCGAAAATCCAGTGCCCGACGATCGACACAAGAAAGAAAAGGGCGGTGATCCAGCCATAGGCATATTTCTTCATGAGCTTTCTCCTCTTCATCAGCCTCGAGAAGCGGCCATGAAGAAGAACGCTTATCTACAGATGTCGTTCTCGCCCCGCCCGATAATGAAAGGGTGCAGCCAACGCCGCCTCGTCTTCTGCCTATTGGTCCTTTGCTGATCCGGGTTCGGCCATCTTGCGGTGCTGCTCGGCAAGAACCCTTGCCGGTGTCACATGGGCTACCGCCGCCTGCACCTTGTTCTTCCAGCCCGACACAATGTGCGCATGACCGGCCATCAGGGCATCCCAACCGTCCTTGGCGACGTTCTTGGGATCGCTCTTGTTGTCCGATGCGCCCACGCTGGTGTCGAGCATATCTCCTCGCGCGAAAAACTCCGTTTCGACGGGGCCTGGCATCAGGGTCGTGACCGTGACGCCTTTACTCTCCTTGATTTCGTTGCGGATCGCATCGGCAAAACTGTCGATGAACGCCTTGGTGCCGTTGTAAACCGCCTGGAAACTGCCGGGGATGAAGCCGGCGATCGAGCCGGTGATGAGTATCTTCCCATCGTCGCGCGCGACCATCTGTTTCAGCACTTTCTGCAGCAGGTAGATCGTACCCGTGACATTCGTATCGATCACCCGCCGCCAGTCGGCGACATCCTGGTCGAGAAAACCATGGCCCAGGCCGCGGCCCGCATTGGCGCAGAGCAAATCAATCTGCCGACCGTCGGTCGCGGCGAACAGTTGATCGACGCCTCGCAGAGTGGAAAGGTCCGTCTCGACCGATTGCACCTGCGTACCATATTGTCTGAAATCCTCAGCCGATGCGTCGATCAGCGGCTCGTCCGCCACGACCAGCAGATCATAGCCATCCTTGGCCGCCAGATGCGCGAGTTCGAAACCTATGCCGGTCGAAGCGCCGGTGATGAGCGCGAATTTGCTCATGATATCTCTCTCCTTACTTGGCCGGGAACGCCGCGAGATGGGCGATATGCTCCTTGACGACAGGTGCGATTTGCGCGGCTGCCTTCTTGAGCGCGGGCGTATCGCCGGCGCTGGCATAGCTCTCATGCAAGGCGAGCGCGGCATCATGTGCGATCTTCTGATCCTTGATATAGACGGCATCGATCGTATCGGCCGAGGCGGCCTTGATCTCGTCGAGCATCATCTGCTGGTCCGGGGCGAGGCTTGGCGGTGCCACGGTGAACCTGGCTTCAGCCGCCGCGGCCTTGACCTTGGCTGTCGATTGCTGATGAGCCTTCACCATCATCTGCGCAAAGTCGCGCAGCTTGGCGTCCTTGCTCTTTTCTAGCAGGGCTTTGGACGATTCGATTTCAAACATGTCGCCTGCACCCGCTTTGGCAAGATAGCCAGACGCATCGATCGGCGTGGCGACAGGGTCGGCCATCACGTTCCGATCGGCCATTTCCGACGCGCTATTGGCGGAAATGGCATTCGCCCCGACCTGATTATCGGATGTGTCGGCGCTATTGCACCCGGCAAGAACCAGAGCGCTTGCGGTGAAAAGGAAGAAAGAACGCATCAGCTAGTCTCCTGTGAGAATAAGGGTCAGGCCGCCTGCGACAGGTCCATGCCCGGTTTCAGCACGATCTTCGTCACTTCGTTCTGCTTGTCGTGGAACAGCCTATAGCCTTGTGCCGCCTGTTCCAGCGGCATGCGGTGCGAGATGAGAAAGGTCGTGTCGATCTTCTCCTCCATGATCGCGTTGAGCAGCCCGGGCATATAATGCTGGACGTGGGTCTGGCCGGTCTTGAGCGTCAGGCCCTTTTCCATGAAGGCGCCCAAGGGGAATTTGTCGACGAAGCCTCCGTAGACCGCCGGCATCGAGACCCGGCCACCCTTGCGGCAGGCGAGGATCGCCTGGCGGATCGAATGGGCGCGGTCCGTGCCGAGGAAGGTTGAGACCTTGATCTGATCCCAGACATTGTCGGCAAAGAAGCCGTGCGCCTCAAGGCCGACGCTGTCGATGCAGGCATCGGGACCGATGCCACCGGTCATCTCCATCAGCGCCTCATAGGTTTTGGTTTCCTCGAAGTTGATCGTCTCCGCACCAAACTTTCGCGCCAGTTCGAGCCGGTGCGGGAAATGGTCGATGGCGATGACGCGCTCGGCACCCATCAGGAAAGCCGATTGCACCGCGAACAGCCCGACCGGGCCGCAGCCCCACACCGCCACGGTGTCGCCGGGCTCGATCTCCGCATTTTCCGCGGCCATCCAGCCGGTCGGCAAGATGTCGGACAGGAACAGCACCTTGTCGTCCTCGATCCCGTCGGGAACGACGATCGGTCCCACATCGGAAAAAGGCACGCGCACATATTCGGCCTGGCCGCCGGCATAGCCGCCGGTCATATGGCTGTAACCGAACAGTCCCGACATGGGCTGGCCATAGGCGGCCTGAGCAATATCCTGATTGTCCGCTGGCAGGCCATTGTCGCATGCCGAATATTGATGCTTGCTGCAATGGAAGCAGCTGCCGCAGGCGATGGTGAAAGGCACCACGACGCGCTGACCCTTTTGCAGGGTCGATTGGGGGCCGGTCTCGACAACTTCGCCCATGAATTCATGGCCCAATATGTCGCCCGCCTTCATGGTCGGGATATAGCCGTCATAGAGGTGAAGGTCGGACCCGCAGATGGCGGTCGACGTGACATTGATGATCGCGTCGCGCGGATTGAGGATTTCTGGATCGTCGACCGTATCGACGCGCACGTCATGCTTTCCATGCCAGGTCAAAGCGCGCATCAGGCCTGCTCCTGCTGCTTGCGGGTCCGAGCGGCGGTCGCCACCTCGCCGGTCTCCATCAGTTGCTTGAAGCGCCGCAGTTCCCGCCGCGCCTGAATGGCGGGCTCGCGCTGAAACATGGTGGCGATGACCTTGCCGATGATGCCGGCTGGCGGATCGTAGAGGATGGTCGCACTGACCCAGGTGCCGCGCCCGCCGGGTGCATCGCGAAAATCGATACGCCCGCTATTGGGGACATCCGCGCCGTGTTCCGAGGCCCAGGCGATGAATCCGTCCTGTTTCTCTTCGGTTATCGCAGCGATCCATTCGACCGTTTGCCCGGCCGGCGCCTTCACGACCCACCGGAACCGCCGGTCATCGAGCTTCTCAACAGAAACCAGATTTTCCATGAAGCGCGGAAGATTGGAGAAGTCGCGCCAATAGGCGAAAAGCTCTGCGCGCGGCCGATTGACGGTGACCGTCTTGCCGATCAGCGCGTCTCCCTTACCCTCGACCAGGTTAGCCGTCGCATCATTGATGGCATTGCTCTGTTTTGACGTGGTGATCGGCGCGTCATCTCCGCGCGGCGGGACAAGCGTGTCGCCCATGCTGCTCTCCTGGCTGACGATGGCAATAGACCCGTCAACCCGGTTCTTGGCGGCGCGTTCCAATTTTGATTGTCCGTAACAGATGGAAAAACGCCGAAATTAACCTTGGTTAGTAAGAATTATGCGCGGCTCGAACGGGATGCCCTCGGGTCGTAGATAGCCCATCCCGGCCTCTCAGCTCTCCATTTTTGAATCCCAACTGCGGTCCGTCCGGTTTCTAAGTCTAAGAACAAAGCCCAAGCCGTTAGGCCGCCATCTAGAGACATCGGAAATTAGCGATGCATTGTTGACGAAAGAAATTTCATCGGATAATTCCGATGTATGAACACGGATGACGCCCTCTCGATTCTCTCCGCGCTTTCACATCCGACGCGCCTCGATGCGTTTCGTTTGCTAATCCGGCATGAGCCTGACGGTCTATCAACCGGCGCGCTGGTTGAGGCTTCGGGGCTGACACAGAGCACATTCTCGACACATCTCGCCGTCATGGTGAAGGCCGGCCTGGTGCTTCCCGAGAAGCGTGGCCGTCACCAGATCCAGCGCGCCAACCTCGACGCGCTACGCGGACTGATGGTCTATCTGGCCAAGGATTGCTGCCAAGGGCGCGCCGAACTGTGCGAGCCACTTCTGGCCGAACTTACCTGCTGCTGAAGAGGCAACGATGACCGATATCGTAATCTACCATAACCCGCAATGCGGGACCTCTCGCAATACCATGGCCATGATCCGCAATGCGGGCATCGAGCCGCACGTTGTCGAGTATCTTAAGACGCCGCCCAGCCGCGCGTTGCTGGTCCAACTCATCGAGCGAGCCAGCATCACTCCGCGCACTCTGCTGCGCGAGAAGGGCACACCCTATGCCGAGTTGGGCCTCGGCGACGCGAGCCTGACCGACGAAGCACTGATCGATGCGATGGTGGAGCATCCCATCCTCATCAACCGCCCGCTGGTAGTCTCGCCACTGGGTGTGAAGCTCTGCCGCCCTTCCGAAGAAGTGTTGGATCTGCTGCCGGCCGAACAGCGCAACACCTTCGTCAAGGAAGACGGTGAAGTCGTCGAAGCCACCCGGCAATGACCCTTTCAGTTGGCAGGGCGACGGTCGACGATGCAGCGGCCATCGCCGCCATCTACGCCCATCATGTTCTCTACGGCACTGCGACCTACGAAGTCGTGCCGCCGACGGAGGCCGAGACCACAGATAGAATATTGGCGGTGACCGGCCGGCATTGGCCGTTCCTCGTCGCCTGCGACGACTGCGAGGTGGTGGGCTATGCCTACGCGACGCAGTTTCGCGATCGGCCAGCCTACGCCTATGCCTGCGAGAACAGCATCTATGTGGCGCATGACCGGCGCGGCGGCGGCATAGGCAAGATGCTCCTTGGAGCCTTGCTGGAGGCAGCCGAAACCTATGGCTTCCGGCAGATGGTCGCCGTTATCGGCGGCAGCGAACCCGCCTCTGTCGCACTGCATGGTTCCAGCGGTTTTGAGCAGGTCGGCCGCCTGACAGGCATGGGTTGGAAGGCGGGCCGCTGGCTCGATACGGTTTACATGCAGATTGCCTTGGGCGGTGGCACGGCAAGTGCCCCACACCCATCCAACGCGGATTAGAGATCATGTCCCTGTTCGAACGCTATCTCTCGCTTTGGGTGGCGCTGTGCATTGTTGTTGGGATCGGTCTCGGGCATCTGCTTCCTGGCGCCTTCGAGGCGATTGCGGCGCTGGAGATCGCAAGTGTTAATCTCGTGGTCGCCGTGCTGGTCTGGCTGATGATCATCCCTATGTTGCTGCGGGTCGATTTCGCAGCGCTGCACAGCCTGCGCGAGCACTGGCGGGGCATCGGCGTCACCCTCGTGGTGAACTGGGCAATCAAACCATTCTCGATGGCGCTGTTGGGCACCTTCTTCCTCGGCTATCTGTTTGCCCCATTCCTGCCTGACGGCGCATCATCGTCCTACATTGCAGGGCTGATTCTGCTGGCTGCGGCGCCCTGTACGGCGATGGTCTTCGTTTGGTCGAACCTCGTCGACGGGGAGGCGAACTACACCCTGAGCCAGGTTGCGCTCAACGACCTCATCATGGTGTTCGCTTTCGCTCCGCTTGTGGGTCTGCTGCTTGGGGTTGCCTCGATCACCGTACCCTGGGACACGCTGATGCTCTCGGTCGGGCTCTACATCATCGTGCCGGTAGTAATCGCGCAGATGCTCCGCCACGCCCTCCTGCGCGGTGGCGAGGAAAGGCTTCAGCGCTTCCTGTCGGCATTGGGGCCGATCAGCCTTTCCAGCTTACTGCTGACCCTGGTTCTGCTTTTCGGATTTCAGGGGGAACAGATTGTTCGCCAACCGCTGGTAATCGCGCTGATTGCCGTGCCGATCCTGTTTCAGGTCTATCTCAATGCCGGCATCGCCTATTGGCTAAGTCGCAGGCTTGGCGTGGCATGGTGCGTCGCCGGACCTTCCGCACTGATCGGCGCATCTAACTTCTTCGAATTGGCTGTGGCCGCCGCCATCAGCCTCTTTGGCTTCAGTTCCGGTGCTGCACTGGCAACAGTCGTGGGCGTTCTGGTCGAAGTGCCGGTGATGCTCTCGATCGTTGTCTTAGTGAAGCGGACCCGCCCCTGGTACGAGAAAGGTATCTCCGCATGAGACTGCGCGCACTCGCCGCCCCAGATCATTTTCCTGCCCTGGACAAGGCATTTGCGCTGGCTCGCCCCGCTACAGGCTTGGGTCCGGACCAGCCGTCTCCACGAATTCTGCTTCTCTACGGTTCGCTGCGAGAGCGCTCATTCTCACGCCTTGCCGTGGAAGAGGCCGCACGCTTGCTGCAATATTTCGGCGCCGAGACACGCATCTTTGATCCCAGCGATCTGCCGCTGCCCGATCAGGTAGCGGGTGACGACCACCCGGCCGTGCATGAACTGCGCGAGCATGCGCTCTGGTCGGAAGGCATGGTTTGGTGCAGCCCGGAACGGCATGGCCAGATCAGTGGCATCATGAAGACGCAGATCGACCACCTTCCTCTTGAAATGGGCGGAATGCGGCCGACACAGGGTCGCACGCTTGCAGTTATGCAGGTGTCGGGTGGTTCGCAATCGTTCAACGCCCTTAACTCGCTACGCCTGCTGGGCCGCTGGATGCGAATGTTCACGATTCCGAACCAGTCGGCGGTGGCGATGGCCTATAAGGAGTTTGACGAGGATGGCAGGATGCGCGCGTCGAGCTATTACGACCGCATCGTCGATGTGATGGAGGAATTGGTGCGTTTCACCGTGCTTCTGCGACCCCACGCGGCGCAGTTGGTCGACCGATACTCCGAACGTAAGGAAGCGGGAATTCCGGTCGATGCTGCTGCGGACCACTCAGCTATCGCGATAGCATCACAATCCTGACTGCCCGCCGCCATCGACCCTTCCCGCACGCTCAGCCGTGCTTCGCGGCGACGGCGTCGGCCACCCCGGCGACATAGCCGTCGAAGTCGAAACCGTCGGTCGCCTCGAACGCGGGAAGCCGGATACCGTGGACGCGGTCGAGATAAGCCTCCAGTGATATCGCGGCGAAGTCCTCCTGACGGGCCCGCAGCTTGAACTTCTCGCCAGCGTTGCCGCGCTCGAGCGAGACCGGTACGAGAAGCAGTGGTGCGTAGCGCACATTGGCCGCGTTCTGAGGGTCGATCCACTTCAACGCGCCAAGGGCGAGATACAGAATGTTGACGCCCTGCTCCTCCTCGAGGGTGCGGGCGTCGTAGAAGAGTTCGAGCAGCCGCTTCTGCAACCCCTTAGAGGTCAGGCGGGTCTGAAGACGGGTGTCGACATGGCGGGAGGCTCGTCCCTTCTCATCCAGCTCGTCGTCTTCCGGTTGGGCGAGATCTGCGATCTCGTCCGGCTCCTCCTCACCCTCAGCGGTATCCTGCGGCGATAGGCGTCCGGCGAGGAAGGTGAAGACCTTACCCTCGCTGACCAGCAGTCTGAATATCTGAGCGCTCTTCTCATCGACGACCTGAACGGCCTTCGCGCTCTTTCCGGACCGCGGCATGTTGAGGAGGCGGTTCCTAGCCGACAGGTCGAGCAGATCCATCCTCGCTCTGTCCAGCTTGTCGTCGATGGGCAGATCGCTCTGAAAAACTGAAGTCTGTTCGTCCGTGTCACCGACAGTGCGAGTCGCCACTTGATACCCCCCAATTCAACTCTAGGGTGGTGAACCAATTGTGTCTTTGTTGTCCAGTGGTGTGCAGAATGAGTTGCGCTATCTCATGCGGTCACTGTAGCGTCGTGCACGTACCTTCGCGTCGGTCGTCGACGGAACAGGGAACGCCTTGCCTCGGGTTCCGACGGGAACGGTAGGAATGTCTCACCTTAGGCATTGATCTGAGGGCGCCCAGTTGCTGGGCGACGTCACTATTCTTTGCAACTGCCGGTAAGCCGACTGACCGGAAAGTCCCAACCGTTGCCAAAGAGCGGCCCTTCAACTGGGCTTGGAGCTTAACGGTCTGGTGGGGAGGAGGAATGCCGGACTGGGTTCCGAACTTATCCTTTGAATGTCGTGAATGAGGGCGTCGGGGGCCGGATTTGAGCAAAGCGGCACTATAGTGCCGCTTTGGCGCGGATTCAGCGCAATTCTGCTAATTTTTGCCGGATCGGCACTTCAGTGCCCTGGCTATTGCGGGGCCTTTGAGAGCCAAGCATATTGCTGAGGACGAAGCGAATTGCGGCTTCTGAGTCGCCGGACCCGAGGGGCTAGGGAATGGCTGCAAGGAGATTTTCAGTGTTCATACCGTTGAAGAAACAGGAAGAATTTAGCGTCCGTGCAGGGACCGTCCTGGCGGAAATGAGGCATTCAAACCATGATCTTCGGTGTCGACCGGCAGAGGCGCAAGCGGGTGACGAACCCCAGATGAGATTCGAACAAAGGCGAAAATAAAAAGGAAGTAAAAACAAAGAGATAGGAAATTCGAAAAAAGAACAAAAACAGGTCTAGAACGCTAATGCGTTGAAAAAAGACACAATTATCCCTTGTGAATTTTAGTGGCTCCCATTTCAGGATACGTCTAAAACAATTTTAATATTCGCATCCGAGGCAGCAAGAAAAACGATATCACGATACCGTGCTTTAGCAAGAAATTCTTTGCTAAAGCCGGTGGTGTTGTCTTGTGAATTTGCTGCGGACGCACCTTTGTCATTTCCACGAGAGCCCACGCATGGTGTTCGCAAGCGTGATCGCGACCGTAAGGAACGGATCAAATCAGCAGGAGGTCCGAAACCATCCTTGAGGGAACGCGCCGTCGCCTTTGTACGAGAGCGGGGCGAAGTGAGAACCAAGGATCTCACGGACATCGGTATTCCTCGCTGCTACCTCTCCCGCATGTGCGATGATGGGCTCCTTCTGAAGGTCGGCCATGGTCGCTATCGGGTAGTAACCTAACTATCCATCCGGCATGGAAGGGGCAGTTCAGAACTCCCTATTGGAGCCTGTGGCACATCCGCTTCCGAGCCGTGGATCGTAAACGTCGCTTGCCGACCCTATCCACATGTTCAAAGAGCAGGCGGCAAGCCTCCATATGCTTGATGCCTTGACCTTCCGATCAGACTGGCAGTTCAAAACCCCGAAGAGCCTGTGGCACATCCAATCTTTTCGTCTGGCTAAGCATCGTGATGCAGCAAGCCGATTCGCAGTGCAAGGGGTAGGGCACTGAAGTGCCGATTGCTCTGATTTCCGCCCTTTTGCGCCGAGTTGAGCACATGAATGCCGGATTTGGGACAGTGGGTTCGAGTAGCGCTGAATGAGCGCGCTAAAGGACCGAGCGGGGGATACAGTGCGTTGCGCAAAGGGGAGATTTTTCCAAGCCACATCGCACGTCGGCTGCGATGTCACGAGGACGCATAGATTGTCCCTATTCTGCGACGGAGCAGAAACCTCCCGGGACGCACCATGATTCCTTCATACAGTCAGAGCCGCGGTGAACGTGGGCGGATGACGTTGCTTTGGCACATCGAAAGGACGGGATGCACCATCGCCGGTGATCCTGTCTGGACGGCAGATGAAATAGCCCATTTGTGTGAGACTTTCCCCGACAGGGAGGCGGCGTGTTTCGCCTTGCCGCGCAGGACTCCTGGGGCCGTGGCTCATAAAGCCCGTCAATTGGGCCTGATACCTCCGCGCAAGATATGGATCGGCGATGAAGCGGTTCGCCTTCGAAAGCCCTATGTGGCTGGCGTGCCTGTGGCGGAACTGCTCGATATCTTCCCGGGCAAGACCCGGTCGCAAATATGGAAGAAGGCTTGCCGCATGGGATATCGTCGTCCTCGGCGCGCCCCCAAGTTGACGGGAATGCCGCTGGTCGACAGCATCAGGCAACGGGCCTTCTCATGCCGCCTTTCCATGACCGATCTCGACGCATTTGTGGGTCGGAACCGCTATTTCGTTTCGCCCCGTTACTTCGATTGGCGAGCCCTGCAGAAGGCAATGACAATCCTTGGTGGTCGCCTGGCGATCTCATGGCCCAATGAGTAAACGTCGAAATGATCGAGGAAAGGAGAGGGCGTGTAAAAAGTGGTCTATGGCGGAAGATGGAATGCTGCGCGATGTTTATCCCGACTACCGGGCGTTGCAGAGGCAACTGCCGGACCGGACGCTGTCGGCGATAAAGCATCGCGTGCGGGCACTCGGCATCGTGTGCCGGCGGCATGTCTGGACGAATGTGGAGGTGGCGCGGCTTCGCAAAGCCTATCGCGAAAGCGTGGCCGACAAGGAACTGACGACTCTTTTTCCCGGATTGCGGCTGTATCAGATCAAGAGCAAGGCATCCCATATCGGGGCCGAACGGCGAAGACCGCGACTGGCATTGTTCGAGGATCCGGCGCTCGATGCGATCCGCAAGCGCTCGAAGGAGATGCACATTTCCTTCGTTGAACTGGACAGGCGGGCAGGGACGGGGCGCTTCTTTCAAAAGTCCTGCCGCCGGCCTTCCTTGAAACACATCGTGCGGGCGGCACAAGCCCTGGACGCGCAGGTCAGGATTGAATGGGACGAGTGAGTCCTGTCGATTGGCCGGGGACCGTGGCGGAGGTATCGGTTGCGCCGATACGCGGCGCTCCGACCTATATGGAACTCAACGTAAAGCTCGACGGGCAGCGATCGAGGACGAAATTGGAAACATCCCTTTCCATTATGGCCAGATAATGGAACATGAAGGCGCCATGCATCAAGTTATCGGCGCTGGGCTCCGTGACCGGGTTTGAATTACTATTCTCTTCGGATTGGCGCCTCAACGTGTACGCTCATTACAACGCCAGACGGCTGTCAGGGATGTCATGATGCAATCAAAGGCATTTCTCCTCACCTGATGAGAATGGCTTGTGGCAGGATCATGCTTTGCGTCGGTGCTCACCGGGAGTATCGTATGTGCTTTCATTGAACATAGCTTGCTACCAGGACGCGATAGGCCTATATGGGGTTTGTCAGAAGGATCGTCCCATGCCCAGAGTCGCCATAGAGACCAGCAGTCGCTTCCCGATGCAGATACCAGCGGCCGAGAAGGCGCGGTTGATGCGCGCTGCGGCACTTGAGCGAACCAGCCTCAAGGATTTTGTGCTGCGTAACGCGCTGCAGGCGGCGGAAGCCGTGATCGAGAAAGCGGAACGGCTCAGTCTGGATGAGGAACAGACCCGTTTCGTCCTCAATCTGCTCGACAATCCGCCGAAGCCTAACGCCAAGCTGCAGGCGGCAGCCCGGTCGCTCGCTGCTCGTAAATGACTTTGCCCGACTGGCGTGAAGAGCCGATTGCCAAGCGACACAATCGCAAGGGGTTTGATTGCGGCCAAGCCGAATTGAACGACTTCCTGGCGAAATATGCCCGGCAGGCACACGAAAGTGGTGCTTCGAAGACCTATGCGGCAGTTGATGCCGCCGACGGAACAACGATCCTCGGCTTCTACACGCTGAGCCCTGCGCAGGTTGATTTCGACCTTGCTCCAGAGGCGGCGCGGCCTGCCGGGGCAGGGCGGCATCCAATCGGTGGATTTCGCCTTGGTCGGTTAGCGGTGAGCAAGGCCATGCAGGGACAGAGACTTGGCGGCGAATTGCTGATCGCGGCTGCACGGCGCTGCATTCAGGTCTCTGCCCAGGTGGGCGGTTCGCTGCTGTTGATCGACGCAAAGGATCAGCGGGCGGCGGATTGGTATAAATCCTATGGTGCCCTGGAAATTCCGAAAGCGCCCCTTTCGCTTGTCCTGCCTTATGCCGTCTTCATCGCAGCGATGGAGCAGGCCGGAAGTCCCATCTTATAAGTCTTGCGAACATTCGCGGGGTTATCTGGCTTCCAGTCGAAGAGAAAATTATGCTGCCCAGCTTGAGAGCAGTGCAGTCAGTTGGTGCAGGCGATCCGTATCGGGCTGCTTGGCGAGTAACTGTAACACCGTTTGGGGCTGTTCATCATATCCTTCAAGCGGCGTCGTCAGCAGCATGAGTTGCTCCCAGGGATTCATGTCGCCCAAAGCCTGGAGCATGCGATCGAGATTGCGCAGCGGTTTGCCGTCTACGAATTGCACGGCGGGATAGCGGATCCCGCTTTCATAGGGCACGCCCAGAATGTGTCGGCCGCCCTGCAGAGCGTGGACCTCAGCGGGCTGCACATCGAGCATCATCGCGACATCTGCCGGACTGAGAATCCCGCCTGCGCGAGCCGTCATTTCCTCGCGAAACCTGACGGTCCTGCCAGCGGCGGCGGCAAGAGCGGCTAAATCGGCGGGTGAATCATATGCCATAGGGCAAAGCGGATAAGGCTGTTGGTCTGTGGACTCCATCAAATCATGTTGCGAATGTAAGGCTCTCTCGTGCCATGGCCTCTCTCCCAAAAACCAAACAGGAGCAAAGTGTTGGCAAGGCCGAGAAGTGCAGCGAGCCGTTATAAGCATCGTAAGAACAACGATCATCTCAAGGTCCGCGAAGCGGTCCTGTATGCACGGGTCTCCACGCCGGAGCAGCAGCGTGAAGGCTATTCGATCCCCGCTCAGGTCAAGCTGCTGGAAGATTATGCGGCATTGAATGGCATCGCGGTGGTATCGAGCCATGTCGACGTAGAGACGGCCAGGAAGAGTGGCCGGACAGCCTTCGGCAACATGTTACGTTATCTGCGCCGGCATCCGGAGGTCCGGATCATTCTCGTCGAGAAGACCGATCGGCTCTACCGCAATCTGAAGGATTGGGCGACGATCGACGACCTCGGCGTCGAGGTCCATTTCGTCAAAGAGAATGTTGTGATGTCTGAAGGCTGCCGATCATCGGAGAAGTTCGTCCATGGCATCAAGGTCCTGATGGCCAAGGCCTATATCGACAATCTTTCCGAGGAAACGCGCAAAGGGATGATCGAGAAGGCGCAGCAGGGCCATTGGCCAAGCTGCGCGCCAATCGGCTATCGCAACGTCAGGGACGGGCAGGGCAGGAACGTCATCACCATCGATCCGGAGGCAGGGCCGATAGTGACGCGCCTGTTCGACTGGTACGCTACCGGCCTTTATTCCTTGAAGGAGGTGACCGTGATGGCCCGGAACGCCGGGATGCGTTACCGCCGGAGCGGTCGGCCGGTCGGCGTCAGCACCGTTCATGGCATGCTGCGCAATCGCCTCTATGCGGGCACATTCGAATGGCGGGGCGAGATTTACGCTGGGACACACGAACCGCTTATATCCACCGATATCTGGGAGGCGGTCCAGCAGACGCTTGATGAGCGGAGCAGCGCCAACATCCGCGCCAAGCCGCATTTCTTCCCGTTCACCGGCCTGATCAAGTGTGGACATTGCGGCTGCGCGCTCGTCGCCCAGATGCAGAAGGGCAAATATATCTACTATCGCTGCTCCGGGTTTCGCGGGCGATGTCCAGAGCGCTTCGTCCGGCAGGAGGCACTCGAGGAGCATTTCCTGGAGCTGCTCGCGAAGCTCCGATGCGGAAGGGATCAGTTCGAGGAGATCCGCAACGCAATCGATCCAGATTGTCTGGAAGATGGAGACGACGAAATCAATGTGGCGTCCTTGCGCCATCGGAGCGCAACGGCTGGCATGCCAGGTGCCTTGCTCGATGCCGGCCTGGCCCTGTTGAATATGGGTCGGAGCTTGCATCTGCGGCTCCCCGGCCTTCCCGATGAAATGAAGCGGCAGATGCTGGGCCTGGTTTTTCAGCGGTGTTCCTGGGCGAATGGTGCACTGACGGGCGCCTTCAATCCGCCCTTCGATATCTTCGCGGGTCATCTGGCGGCACGGGGAGGGGCTGCATCGATCGGGTTGCTGCTTTCGAAATTGTTCCTCCGTGCGACACCGGACGTTCGGCTGCTCATCGCTCGATACAATGCGATGGAACGGGTGCGTTTGGCGGGTACGGACGATAATCCGATCGTACCCGGAATCGAGTGGGGCGGTTCCTCTCTTTCCGAAGCGCTGCCGCTAGCGGCCTGATGCTTGCAACCGCCCGGTGAATTTTGCGATACAGGTAGAGCGGTTTGACTGCAGGCCCGCGGTAATCGGGCGGTTGCTGCACACACACGATGGAGGTCACCTTCCCCTTTTTCAGCAGAGAAGATTTCGAGGGCGTTCCCAGCAGTTTGACCCATCGACCCCGCAAGCAGTTCGAGGCTGCCGTCGATCGGGCGGTCGGTGATCGGGTCAGATTCGATGGAGCCTGTGGCGCCGATCTGTGGTCGGCGCTTACCAATGTCGACTGGCATGGCCCTGACGGCCAAATCGTTTCCTATTCCTTCCGCACAGCGGGGGATCTGGTGGCCTGGGTGCGCGAGGAGGGGGACTATATTGAATGGTTCTGCGGTGATGAGCCGGGCTGTCCGTCGTCAGAACATTTGGCACACGTCGCGTCGTAAATTAGCGGAGTGCGGGCCTCGTCTTGGGGTTGATGTTAAGCGGCGAGCCTGCGGTGTTGCAAGCGCCGATATTCGATGGTCTTTCGCTTGATCCTTTCGCGCTGTTTGATGATGGCGGGAGCCCTGCCGAGGTAGGCGTCGGCGGGCGTCACGTTGTTCAGGCTCTCGTGGTAACGCTGGTTGTTGTAATGCTCGACGAAGGCCTCGATCTGGGCCTCAAGGTCGCCGGGCAGGAAGTAGTTTTCCAGCAGGATGCGGTTTTTCAGGGTTTGGTGCCAGCGCTCGATCTTGCCTTGGGTCTGGGGGTGCATCGGAGCGCCGCGTACATGGCTCATCTTCTGGGCATCGATGTATTCCGCCAGTTCGCCCGCGATGTAGCTGGGGCCGTTATCGCTGAGCAGCCTGGGCTTGTGCAGCACGGTGGCGCTGTCGCAGCCGGAAGCCTTAAGGGCCAGGTCCAGCGTGTCGGTGACATCCTCGGCGCGCATGTTGGTGCACAGTTTCCAGGCGATAATGTAGCGCGAGAAGTCGTCGAGCACGGTCGACAGGTACATCCAGCCCCACCCGATGATCTTGAAGTAGGTAAAATCGGTCTGCCACATCTCGTTCGGACGCGTGGTCTGGGTATGGAAGCGATCGGCGGCCTTGATCACCACATAGGCCGGACTGGTAATCAGATCGTGGGCCTTCAACAGGCGGTAAACGGTGGCCTCCGACACGAAGTAGCGCTTCTCGTCGGTGAAGCGCACCGCCAGTTCGCGCGGTGACAGCTCGCTGTAATCCAGCGCCATCTCGACGATCTGGCCCTGGATATCGTCGCCGATGCGGTTCCACACCCGACTCGGCGCCGATGGCCGATCTTCCAGCGCCTCCGGCCCGCCTTCGACGAAGCGATCGTACCAGCGGTAGAACGTCCGGCGGGGGATGCCGAGTTTGTCCAGCGTGTGCTTGGCGGGCAGGTGCGACTGCTCGACGATCCGGATGATCTCGAGCTTTTCGGATGCGGGATACCTCATTCGTCGTCGCCCCCATCCGCGATCATGCTTTTTTTAAGCAGGCGGTTTTCCAGCGTCAGGTCGGCCACGCATTCCTTCAGGGCACGGGCCTCGCGGCGCAGATCCTGCACCTCGCCAGTGGTCGCAGCACGGGCGGTGTCACCGGCCAGGCGCCGCTTGCCCGCTTCCATGAACTCCTTCGACCAGGTGTAATACAGGCTTTGGGCAATGCCTTCCTTGCGGCACAACTCGGCGATGCTGTCCTCGCCGCGCAGACCGTCCAGCACAATACGGATCTTGTCTTCGGCTGAGAAATGGCGCCGGGTCTGCCGCCGGATATCCTTCACAACACGCTCAGCAGGGGCCTTTGTCGGCGAATTTTTCAAGGAGGGTTTGGGCTTCATCTTCGTTCCTTCGTCACTACGACGAAGCCCAAACCCTCCTTAATTTACAACCTCAAATCTGTGCCATTGGTGCTGACGGCGGACAGCGCGCGCCGCGCAGCACCGCTGCCCAACCCGATGAAGGCAGAACGATTTCGCCGCCAATCGTGCCGGCTTCGCGCGGGGGCATGGGATCAGGCATGGATGCGGGACGATCGAATGGATACACGGTGAAGTCAGGCATCGAACATCCCGGGAAGCGAAGCTGCGCCGCCTTTCTCGATTTTTGTTGCTGCGAAGGCAAGGAGTGCTGCGGCGCCCGCGGCGATCCAGACCGTGCCGAGCGCTACCATCTGGTAAATTCCTGCGCCCAGCACAAAGCCCAGCCACAGGAGGAGGTAATGGCCCCAGCCATGGCCATTGCCCTCGTCCATGCCGGCAATTTTCTCGCCCAGCTTCACCAGCGGCGCGGTAAATGACATCAGCCCGCTGCCTGCCTCATCGTCACGCTCGAAAACCGAGTTCGCGGCTCCCATGGCCAATGCCATCGCGACGATCGGACCATGCGCCACGCCGAAAGCGCTCAGGCTCGCGGCTATAAGCAACAGCATGCAGACCAGCACGAGAACCGCTGCGCGAGGATGGTGCCGGGCACGATGCAGCACGATCGAACCAGCCATCACACCGAGCACGAAGGTTCCGATCAAGCCCGCCGCGACCGCCGCCCGCGCCGACCCCTCGGCCAACCCGATCCCCAGGAGGGTGGTGTTGGCGCTCACCGAAAAGAGAAAAAATCCGCCCAGATGAATGAAGCCCACGGCATCGACAAACCCCGCCAGCGCCGACAAGCAGATGGCCAGGATCCCGAGGTGCTTGTCACTCCGAGTCATTGCCGGATTGTACCATAGGGGCAGGGCATGCCGAACGGCCACGATTGGATTGCGCGGGTCACGCTCTTGCGCATCCAGCCCCAACGCCGGTGTGCGCTGAGATGCTCACTGCGCCGGGCCATCGGGAGGGGTTTTCTCTTTAGTGTGGCGGTATTCGAAGGCGAGCAGAAGCCCTTTCGCAAGCCGAAGCGCGCCGATGACGAGGACGATCGTCAACGGCACCCACAAAATGATGTGCACCCAGAATGGGGGGTGCGCACTGAGTTCAGTGGTGATCGCCAGCGTGACGACGATGCCCCCGACGATCATGACCAACAAGGCCGCGGGGCCGTCACCGACATTGAACCTGGCGTAATCGAGGCCGCAAGCCGAACAGCCCGGCGCGAAGCGCACCCAGCCAGCGAATAAACCCCTCGCCCCGCAGCGAGGACACAATCCGCGCGAAGCGGACAGAAGCGGTGTGGGCTCGACCATCTACGGACCTGCGTCCCGGGTTGAAGGTTGCATCACAACAGATATATAAAACATCAATATCATATCTTGGCATGTTATCATTGCTAAAGCAAACCTGATATCCTATCGTTGAAGGCTTGGCGGGAGGCTTGCGTATGATCGGAGCTGCCCAGTTGCGAGGGGCCCGCGCCCTGCTCGGGATCGACCAGCGCGAGCTGGCCGGGTTGTCCGGATTGTCGATGCCCACGATCCAGCGGATGGAGTCCAGCAAGGACATCATCCGCGGCAATGTGGAATCGCTGATGAAGCTGATCGCGGCGTTCGACAGGGCCGACATCGAATTTATCGCGGAGGGAGCAGTCAGCCAGGGCGGAGGTCGTGGCGTTCGGTTCAAGGCACTCGCCGGGACCGGTGGCTCCGGGCCATCCGTCCCGATTGGATCACGGTTGGCATAGGGGCGTGGGAATGGCGCCGATCATCCTGCTGCTGTGGCACGTTGCGGTTCTGCTCTGCACTGTCGGCTTGGGCGTGGTGATCAGGCGATCTGCACTGGCGCGGCGGGCTGTATATGGTGTCAGCATTGCCACCTGCGGTTTGGCCGTAGCAGTCGCGCTGGTCCACCTCCTGGCGAGCCCTGCGATCGACTCGATAGCGGTCCTGCCATTGGGCCTGCCGTGGATCGGCGCAAATTTCCGCCTCGACGCGCTCAGTGCATTCTTCGTTCTCGTGATCAACCTCGGCGGCGCGGCCGCCAGCCTTTACGGCCTTGGCTATGGCCGCCACGAAAGCGAGCCCCGGCGTGTGCTGCCCTTTTTTCCGGCGTTCCTCGCCGGCATGAACCTGGTGCTGCTCGCCGATGACGCCTTCACCTTTCTGTTGTCCTGGGAATTCATGTCGCTCGCGTCCTGGGCACTGGTCATGACCCACCATCGCGACGACGACAATCGCAGGGCAGGCTATGTCTATCTCGTCATGGCGAGCGCCGGGACGTTCGCGCTCCTGCTTGCCTTCGGTCTCCTGGCAGGCCCCGAGGGCGGATATGCCTTCGCGACGATGCGCGCGCGCGGACCATCTGGCGACCTTACGGGGCTGGTGCTCACCCTTGCCCTGCTCGGGACCGGTTCCAAGGCCGGACTCGTGCCGCTGCATGTCTGGCTGCCGCTCGCCCATCCGGCGGCGCCCAGCCATGTCTCGGCCTTGATGAGCGGCGTCATGACCAAGGTCGCGGTCTACGGCTTCATCCGGATCGTGTTCGATCTGCTCGGGCCGCCGGCCTGGTGGTGGGGTGTTCCGGTGCTCATCGCTGGCGCCGGCACGGCGGCGCTCGGCGTTCTCTACGCGCTCATGCAGAACGACATCAAACGCGTCCTGGCCTACAGCACGATCGAGAATATCGGCTTGATATTCGTCGGGCTCGGACTCGCGCTTGCGTTCGAGGGCAATGGCATGAAGGCGGCGGCCGCGCTCGCGATGACTGCCGCTCTCTTCCATGTCCTCAACCACGCACTGTTCAAGAGCCTGCTCTTCTTCGGCGCCGGTGCGGTCCTTACGGCGACCGGCGAGCGGAGAATGGAGATGCTCGGCGGTTTGTTGAACCGGATGCCGGCGACGGGCCTGCTCTTCCTTGTCGGCGCCGCCGCGATCTCGGCGCTGCCACCGCTCAACGGCTTCGCGTCGGAATGGCTGATGCTGCAAGCCATCCTGCTTAGTCCCGACCTTCCGCAATGGGCGCTGAAGTTGTTGGTCCCGGTGGTCGGCGCCCTGCTTGCGTTGGCCGCGGCGCTGGCCGCGGCCTGTTTCGTCCGCGCGTTCGGTATCACCTTCCTCGGCCGGCCGCGTAGCGAGGCGGCAACAAAGGCGCACGACGTCGACCGCTTGTCGATCACAGCGATGGCGATCCTGGCTCTGCTATGCCTGTTCACCGGGGTTTTCCCGGCACTCATCATCGATGCGCTCGCGCCTGTCGTGGATGGGCTTACGGACACGCGGATGCCGGTCCAGACCCATATTGCCTGGCTTTCGATCGTGCCGATCGCCGAGAGCCGCAGTTCCTATAACGGCCTGCTGGTTTTCCTGTTCATCACCGTCTCAGCGTCGCTGGCAGCCTTTGTGATCCATCGCGTCGCTTCGAACAGGGTGCGCAGGGCTCCGGCATGGGATTGCGGATTCCCCAACAGCAGCCCGGCGACCCAATATACGGCCAACAGCTTCGCCCAGCCCGTGCGGCGCGTGTTCGGCGGTTTCGCCTTCCGCGCGACCGAGCGTGTCGACATGCCGGCGCCGGGAGATGGTCGCCCCGCGCGCATGACCGTCACGCTGCACGATCTGGCCTGGGAGCTGGTCTATGATCCCGTCGTGGGCCTGGTCAACGTTCTCGCCGAACGATTGAACCATCTGCAGTTCCTCACCATCCGCCGCTATCTCAGTCTCGTCTTCGGCGCCCTTGTCCTCCTCCTGCTGATCATCGCATCATGGCCATGATCGACATGTCGCTGATCGACGGTTTGTCGATCCAGATCTCGCAGATGGTGCTGGTGCTGGTGTTGGCGCCGCTCCTGACCGGGTTGGTGCGCAAAGTGAAGGCGCGGCTGCTGCGCCGGCAGGGACCGCCGTTGCTGCAGCCCTATCGCGACCTGATCCGGCTGGTCCGCAAGGAAGCCGTCATCGCCGAGAGCGCGTCCTGGCTGTTCCGGATCGTGCCCTATATCGTCTTCGCCGCGACCTGGGTGGCGGCGGCCCTGGTACCGACCTTCGCGACCGGGCTGCTGTTCAGCTGGTCGGCGGACCTTATCGTCATCATCGCGCTGCTTGGAAGTGCGCGCTTCTTTCTCGCGCTCGCCGGCATGGATGTCGGCACCAGCTTCGGCGGGATCGGATCGAGCCGCGAGGCTATGATCGCGACGCTGGCCGAGCCGGCACTGATCATGATCGTGTTCACGATCGCTCTGGTCGCCGGCTCGACCCAGCTTTCAACCGTGGCCAATGTGATGCTGGCGGGTGTGGGTCTGCGCGTTTCGCTCGGCATGGCGCTGATCGCGCTCATCATTGTCGCGATCGCCGAAAACGGCCGCATTCCCGTCGACAATCCGGCGACGCATCTCGAGCTCACCATGGTGCATGAAGCGATGGTGTTGGAATATTCCGGACGGCACCTCGCGCTGATCGAGTTGGCCTCCTCGATCAAGCTTCTGCTCTACGCATCGCTCATCGCCTGCATCTTCGTGCCATGGGGGCTCGCCCCGGCTGGCGCGCCGCTCCGTGTCCATCTGATCGGCGTTGTCGTCTATGCGGCCAAGCTGGGTGTGGCCGCCATTATGCTCGCGCTATTCGAGACCATGATCGCCAAGATGCGGGTGTTCCGGGTTCCGGATCTTCTCGGAGCCGCGCTGATGCTGGGGTTCCTGGGCACGCTCCTGCGCTTCGTGTCGCGGAGCCTCTGATGGACAAGTTCGCCTTCGATATCGCCCATTTCCTTGCGGGCAGCCTGGTGCTGGTCAGCCTGCTGCTGCTCTATCAGGATCGCCTGTCGGCACTGCTCAACGTCTTCGCCTTCCAAGCCGTGGTGCTGGCCTTGTCGGTATCGTGGCAAGCTTATGTGCAGGGTGCGCCGCACCTCTATCTGACGGCGGCGATCGCGCTCATCGTCAAGGCGATCGTCATCCCGGTGGCGCTGCATCGTATGATCCGGCGGCTCGGTATCCACCGCGAGGTCGAAACAGCGCTCAATGTCGGCACGACCATGTTGGCGGGCCTCGCGCTCGTCGCCCTGTCGATCGTCGTCGTGCTGCGCGTCACCGCGGATGCCGGCACGCTCGCACGCGAGGATCTCGCCTTCGCGCTGTCGGTGGTGTTGCTCGGCCTGCTGATGATGGTGACCAGGCGCAACGCCGTCAGCCAGGTGGTCGGCTTCATGTCGCTCGAGAATGGGCTGATCCTCGCCGCCACCGGCGCCAAGGGCATGCCCTTCGTCGTCGAGATCAGCGTCGCCTTCTCCGTTCTCGTCGCGTTCATCGTCATCGGCATCTTCCTGTTCCGCATCCGCGAGTGCTTCGACACGGTCGATCTCCAGGCGCTCGATGATCTCCGGGAGAGGCGCGGATGAGCGAAGTGATTGACTGGATCGCGGCGAACAATGTCGCACTGATCCTCGCGATACCCTTCGCGACGTCGCTGTTGCTGCTGTGCCTGCCGGGGTACAGGCTGTCCGCCCGGCTCAACGCGGGTTCGGCTTTTCTGACGCTGCTCGCGGCGCTGTCCCTGTTCATCCACAAGCCGGCGCCTGGATCCTATCTGCTGGTCGATGACCTCAACATCGTCTTCATCGTGCTCAATACCTTGGTCGGTTTCACCACCAGCGTGTTCAGCGCGAGCTATATCGCCCATGAACTGGAGATCGGACGCCTGACGACGGTCCAGCTGCGCTTCTACCATGCCATGTATCAGATCCTGCTGTTCGCCATGAATCTGGCGCTTCTGGCGAACAATATCGGGCTGATGTGGGTCGCGATCGAGCTGGCGACGCTCACGACCGTGCTGATGGTCGGCATCTATCAAACTCATGAAGCGCTGGAGGCGGCCTGGAAATATTTCATTCTCGGCAGCGTCGGCATCGCGCTCGCGCTGTTCGGCACGATCCTGGTCTATATGGCGGCGCGCCCGGTGGTGGGCGAAGGCCCCGACGGCATGATTTGGACCGTGCTGATCGGCCATGCCGCCGCGCTCGATCCGGCATTGCTCAATCTCGCCTTCGTATTCCTGCTGCTCGGCTATGGCACCAAGGTGGGTCTGGCGCCGCTCCACGCCTGGCTTCCCGATGCCCATGCCGAAGGTCCGACCCCGATCTCGGCGGTGCTGTCGGGTCTGCTGCTCAATGTCGCGCTCCACGCCGTGCTGCGCTTCAAGCTGCTGCTCGCCGCGAATCCGGGCGCGATTGCGCCGGGTCCGCTGATGGCGACGATGGGACTGGTGTCGCTGATTTTTGCCGGCTTCATGCTGTACCGTCGGCGGGACATCAAACGGCTGTTCGCCTACTCCTCGATCGAACATATGGGCATCATCGCCTTCGCGTTCGGCATCGGCGGCCCGCTCGCGAATTTCGCCGGGCTGCTCCACATGACGATGCACAGCCTCACCAAGTCCGCGATCTTCTTCGCCGTCGGTCATATCGCGCAGGCCAAGGGCACGCAGAAGCTCGCAGATCTTCGCGGCCTTACCGTCTCCCACCCGTTGCTCGGCTGGGGGCTGGTCGCTGGCGTCGTCGCGATCGCCGGCATGCCACCGTTCGGCATCTTCATGAGCGAGTTTCTGGTGGTCAGTTCCACCTTTGCGCGCCAGCCCCTGCTCGCGATCCCGCTGGTGATCGGCCTGCTGTTCGCGTTCGGCGCGCTCATGCTGCGGCTTCAGGGCGTCGCGTTCGGCGAACCCAGCGGACATAGCGAGCCGGTCAAGGCGTCCTATCTTCCCTTGGCGACCCATCTCATGCTGGTGCTGATCGCGGGGATTTACCTGCCGCCGCCGCTGGTCGCCTGGTTCCAGCATGTCGCGAGGCTGCTCCATTGACCGGGGAACAACCATGCCGAGTTTGATCGAAACGCTTTCCGGCGCGGTTCCGCTGCATCCTCACAAGCTTTGGCCGCGGATACCGGTCGATGCCGACACATGGTCGATGCTGATCGAGCAGCTTGCCGAGGGACGCTGGACGCTGTCGGGGCTGTGGGGCGATGAAGGCACGGTCCATATGGCGGTGCTCGATGCGGAGCGTGGTCAGTTGGCGGTCGCAAGCCTTGCCTGCCAGGAGGGGCGGTTTCCCTCGGTCGCCCGGCATCATGCGCCCGCACATCGGCTCGAGCGCACGATCCGGGACCTGTTCGGGTTCGAGCCCGTGGGCGCGCCCGATGATCGTCCCTGGCTCGATCATGGCCGTTGGTCCGTCCACCATCCGCTCGGCGCGCGGTCCGCAGCGAGCGGCGAAGGGGAAGCCTATGCCTTCCTTACCGCCGAGGGCGAGGGTCTGCACCAGATCCCCGTTGGCCCCGTCCATGCCGGCATCATCGAACCCGGTCATTTCCGGTTCACCGCGAACGGCGAAGCCGTCGTGCGGCTCGAGGAACGGCTCGGCTACGCGCACAAGGGGGTGGAAGCGCAGATGGCGGGCGCGGCGCCGGACCGCGCGGCGCGGTTCGCGGCGCGACTGTCGGGCGACAGCACCGTGGCCTGTTCCATCGCATTCGCCCGTGCGGCCGAAACCGCGCTCGGGATCGAAATCCCTGGTCGGGCGCACTGGCTGCGGGCGCTGATGGCCGAGCTGGAACGGATCGCGAACCATCTGGGCGACATCGGTGCGGTCTGCAACGACGCGTCCTTCGCGTTGATGCATGCCCACACCGCAGTGCTGCGCGAACGCGTGCTGCGCCAGGCCGATCTATGCTTCGGCCATCGGCTGATGATGGACCGGGTCGTTCCCGGTGGTGTGACCGTCGACCTCGATTGCCCCGGTCAGGACGGCATAAGCGCGCTTGTGGCGATGATCCGCAAAGCCTTCCCGCCGCTGGTCGACCTGTACGACGAAACCGCATCGCTGCAGGATCGCACCGTCGGCACCGGCACGCTTTCCCATGTCCTCACGCGCCAATATGGCGCCGGCGGATATGTCGGCAGGGCGTCTGGACGTGTCTTCGATGCACGCTATGACCTTGCCTATGCGCCCTATGACCGGCTTCGGTTCGACGTACCGATCTTGGCTGAAGGCGACGTCAATGCGCGAGTCTGGGTGCGCATCCGCGAAGTGGAACAGAGCCTCGGCCTGATCGACCAGATCATTGAGGGCATGCCGCCCGGCGACATCGCGGTCGCGCTCCCCAAGGCGAAGCAAACATGTGAGGGCCTCGCACTGGTTGAGGGCTTTCGCGGCGATATCCTGTGCTGGCTCCGGCTCGGTCCGGACGGTACTGTCGAGCGCTGCCATCTGCGCGACCCGTCCTGGTTCCAGTGGCCGCTGCTCGAAGCCGTGATCGAGGGCAACATCGTCGCGGATTTCCCGCTCTGCAACAAATCGTTCAACTGCTCCTATTCGGGGCATGACTTATAGGCTCCGCCCATGCGCAAGCTCCTGTTCGAAAGCCTGATCCGACCGCCGCTCACCGAGCCGCGGCCCGATCCGGATCTGTCGATGATCGCGGATATTGCTGGTCGGTTGGGGGGCGTCGCCCGGCAGAAGCTCGGTCGCAGCCTCTCGATCCGCGAGATCGATGCCGGTTCCTGCAACGGTTGCGAGCTCGAAATCCATGCGCTGGGCAATGCATTCTACGACATCGAGCGCTTCGGCCTGCGCTTCGTCGCCTCGCCGCGTCACGCCGATGTGCTGCTGGTGACGGGGCCCGTGACGAAGAATATGCGTGAGGCGCTGGAGCGGACCTACAACGCGACCCCTGCGCCCAAATGGGTCGTTGCCGCCGGAGATTGCGCGGCCGATGGAGGCTGTTTCGCCGGCAGCTACGCCGTCCTGGGCGGCGTATCGGCGGTAGTACCCGTCGATCTGCACATCCCAGGCTGCCCGCCTTCGCCGGTCATGCTCTTGAAAGGCCTCATCGCGCTGATGGAGCAGTCGAACCGGAAGGTCCCGTCCAGGTGACGATGCGCGTGCCGACGCTATGGCTCTTTCACGCCGGTGTCGTTGCCGCACTCCAGCAGTTTGCGATGGGGATCCTTGCCGTTTTGGGCTTTGCCCTGTTGTCGCGATACGATCTGACAGGGCCGATGCTCGTCGATCGCGCAGACCATGTCGACGTCTCTCCGCTCTTGTCATGGGCCTGTCTTCTCCTGGCGATGAACGTGGCTCTGACAAGTCGGCGGGTCATGGCACGGACCGCCGCCCGCATTCGACAAATATCGCATGGTATGAACCCCGCTGCGCCGAATGCGGTGACCCGCGAACTGCTCGTTCGCGTCTGGTTGGCCGCGATCGCCATGGCCGTGCTCACGCTCGTGGCGCCGCCCCATATCGTAGTGGCTGCAGCCGACCTTCTTGGATGGCCGGTTATAGCGGCAGTCGGATGGCCTGCGCTGATGAGCATTGGAGTTGCCGGATTCGGTGCGGTCGGGTTTGCGGCTCGTCAGGCGCTTTAGGCATCGACTTCCCGATATCGTGTGATGTTCAGTACATCAAAATGTAGTTGTATTGATCTATAGTCCATGTGTGAAATATGATTATCGGCTGAATCGACCAAAAGCGATTCCGTGACCAACCCCCTGATTGATGGATAGGCGATGACAGGTGAAACCGGCGGACTGCCGAAAGACAAGGGCCAAGCAGGGCGCCTGTCGCTTCGGTTCGACTCTGATCCGGAAAAGAACGCACCGGTCCGGCAGGTGCGCGTGCGGGCGCTACCGAATAGAGAGGGCGACGACGCCCGCATGCTCCTACTGGAAGCGCGCGTTGGGACGAGCACGGTCCGGCTACATCTGACAGCCGGCGAAGCCGCCGAATTGATGTTCGAGATTGGTTTCGCCCTCGAAGAAGCGGCCAGAGCCGCGAATGGGCAACCGCTCAGACGGCCGGTCTGATCGGATTATCGCGCTCATTTCTCGAGGGCAGCACGGCCTCAGTTTCTGTCGCGTTGTGCGTAATATGGCACCGACTTCGCACGCTTCTCGGCTTCATTGATCTCGGCCCTGCGCCCGGTATCCTCGGCCTGTCGTGCCATCTCCTCCCACCGCTGCGCACTTCGCTCAAGCTGCTGCCTGCGCAAGGGTAGGGCTTCGATCGCGGCGGCCGCGCGTTCGGCGATGGCACGTTGATAGTAGATGTCAGCGGGGGGCAATTGGCAATCTCTCGTCGATGATTGTCCAGCCGCCAGCGCGGGAACTGGAGAAGAGGGCATCCGGCACCGCTGGAAACCTTCGAGGCAATATAGTGATCAAAGACGCCTATATACACATGGCTTATGCCTTGATAATAATCAGATATGATGTTTCATACATCATGTTTGATGTGATTTGTCGTTTGCCTCGCCATTTGAGCGCGAAAAT
The DNA here is from genome assembly GCF_037154075.1 of Sphingobium aromaticiconvertens. Taxonomy (NCBI): domain Bacteria; kingdom Pseudomonadati; phylum Pseudomonadota; class Alphaproteobacteria; order Sphingomonadales; family Sphingobiaceae; genus Sphingobium; species Sphingobium aromaticiconvertens. The sequence goes on along the minus strand of NZ_JBANRJ010000001.1, from coordinate 4,071,184 downwards.
GAGGCGATGGAAATTCGGAAAGGTACAAACTTGCAGGACGTCGTCATTCTTTCGGGGGCACGCACCGCCATAGGCGATTTCGGTGGAAGCCTGAAAACCGTCGCTCCGGCTGAGCTTGGCCGCATCGTCATTGCCGAGGCGATCAGGCGCGCAGCGCTCCAGCCTGATGATATCCAGCATGTCGTGCTTGGCCAGGTTATCCAGAGCGAACCTGCCGATATGTATGTCTCGCGCGTGGCGGCGATGGCGGCGGGTATCCCGGATCGCGTGCCGGCCCTGACACTCAATCGTCTGTGCGGATCCAGCGTCCAGGCCATTATTTCGGCCGCGCAGATGATCGCCCTCTCGGAGTGCGAGATCGCGGTCGCGGGCGGCGTCGAGAGCATGAGCCAGTCGCCCCATGTCGTCAAAGGCCTGCGCTGGGGACGGCGTATGGGCGATGAGGCGATGGTCGATGCGATGGCCGCGGCACTGACCGATCCTTTCGGCGCCGGGCATATGGGGGTCACGGCGGAGAACATCGCCGAGCGGCATGATATCACGCGGGAGATGCAGGACGCGCTCGCGGTCGAGAGCCATCGGCGTGCGGCGCAGGCGCAAAGCGAGGGGCGGTTCGACAGCCAGATCGTGCCCGTGCAGATCAAATCGCGCGGGACCGTCAAGTCGTTCGACCGCGATGAGCATTTGCGCTCCGACGTGGATGCGGCTGGTCTGGCCGCGTTGGCGCCCGTCTTCCGCAAGGAGAAGGGCACCGTAACGGCAGGTAACGCCAGCGGATTGAACGACGGTGGCGCGGCGCTCGTCCTGGCATCCGGAGACGAAGCCAGGCGTCGCGGCCTTGTGCCGATGGCGCGTATCGTCGGCTGGGGTCATGCCGGTGTCGCGCCTGATGTCATGGGGCTCGGGCCGGTGGAGGCGGTGCCGATCGCGTTGCGGCGGGCAGGGCTCACGCTTGACGACATCGATGTGATCGAAGCCAACGAGGCCTTTGCGGCCCAGGCCTGCGCGGTGGCCAAGCTCCTCGACTTCCCGCCTGACAAGGTCAATCCCAACGGCAGCGGAATCGGCCTCGGCCATCCGATCGGCGCGACGGGCGCGATCATCACGATCAAGGCGATGTACGAGTTGCAGCGCATGGCAGGCCGCTATGCGCTGATCACGATGTGCATCGGTGGCGGGCAGGGGATAGCGCTGATCATCGAGCGTGTTTCGAGTTGAGCTATCCGGCCGTGACAATGAGAAATGCTGCTCCGATTGCATCCCTGACCGTGGTTGCACGCCAGTGGTCGTTCTTACGAAGGCCGATGCTATCTCATTTGCACAACCGTCGCGTGTTGGCGAGCCGGCTGGCGGAGAAAGGGCGTGCCTGACCGTTCCGATCAGGATTTCGACCTCGATCGGACGGACGTCTACAACGACGACGTCGTGCGCGTCCTCGACGCCATCGCGGACTTCGACTGCGGTGGGGGTGGACATGAGGACGATCTCTATGCGGCGTTCGATGACGAAGGCTATGAACAACCCCCCTCCGAAATAAACATCGCTTTGGCAGCGCCGATCGGATCGAATGGGCCGCTGATCTTTGACCTGGGAGATATGCGCACCCTGTTGTTCAACTGGACCATCGTCCAGAGCGGGATGCGGATCAGCGATCCCTCAAGGCTGATCTTCGACTATACCCAAATGATGATGGGATTTCTCCTCTTCAACGAGGCGCCCACCGAGATCGAGATGATCGGGCTCGGCGGTGGTTCCCTGGCGAAATATTGCTATTCTCGACTGCCGGAGAGCCGGATTACCGCCATCGAAATCGATCCCGATGTCATCGGGCTGAGGGCTAGCTTCGAGATTCCCGATGACGATGATCGGTTCAGGGTAGTGTGTGCCGATGGGGCAGATCATGTCCGCAGCGATCCATCACGGCCTGACGTCATCCTTGTCGATGGCTTCGACGGGGACGGACAGCCGCCCCAACTCTGCTCGGCACGCTTCTATGACGACTGCTACAATCGACTGAAGCCTGGCGGGCTGCTCGTGGTCAATCTCTGCGAGGATCAGGAGGCCCGTTATCACTGGCCCATTGCTCTTGTCCGTCGAAGCTTCGGGAAAAATGTCCTCGCGGTGCCGACCGAATGCCGCGCGAACAGAGCGGTCTTTGCCCGCAAGGCCGCACAATTTCCGGCGGCGCCAGACAGGCTTCGAACAACCGCCCGCCGACTGGCACAGCTTCATTCCGTTCCGTTTGAAGCGCTGGCAAAGCGCATCTGCCAAGTGATGGGTTCATCCCGACCCGGTGGCGGAAAGGGGTAGAAGGAGCCGGAATTTTCGGGGGCAATGCTATTCAGGGTGTGTAGAAACATTCTGGCTTTCCGCTGCACATCGCGTGTCGCGCGCGCAAAGCGAGCGATCGGATGCTGCGTCATGAGCGGCGGCTATCGCAGAGCGCGCGCCGGAAACCTGCCAGTCCGAAAACCTGAATCGGCCAATGCGCGAAGCAGCTGCAGCCACCGTTCAAGCCGCGAGCGGGCCGGCGGGACACATCGAACAGCTCGTGCCGCATATCTCCCGCCGTCGCGGCTGGCCTCAGGCATGGCCACAACGGCAAGCACCTAACGTAGCTTGCTCCCCCGTTCGCAGGGATCGCTCCATTCCCAAACCAAAGCCGGCAAAATTCTGTGATAGACACCTGCTATCCCATACATCGTTTCCATGCTATAACTCTGTATATTGATATACTAAACATCATGCAAGAGGTACGGAAGGCGGCGGCTCAGAAAGACACCGGCATTCATCGTTGCCGCCGAGCCCTGCCTCGGTCTTCGGCAAGCGACATTTTGAAACTCCGCACAAGCGTAAGCGCATCGCGGACGGCACCATGCCGATAGCCGCAAGGGTGTCAGTTTGGCGCAAACAAGGACAACCAATGACCGATCCCGTCGTTATCGCCAGCTATGCTCGTACCCCCATGGGCCCGTTTCAGGGTGCTCTATCCGGGGCGACATCGACGCAGCTCGGAGTCGTCGCCGTGAAAGCAGCGCTCGAGCGCCGTGGTGATCGCAAGCGCGGCGCAAACCTGTGCACCGGCGGCGGCGAGGCCACGACGATTGCCCTGCAGCTTCTATGACCGAGCCGCAGCGCGCGATGATGGATGAGTTGGTATGGGCGCATCGCGACGCTGAGGCGCTTGCGGGCGACTTTGGGCTCGATCCTGACAGCATCAGCATGCTGCAGAGACTGGGGTTTTGGCCCCGCCCCGTTACTTCTCTACCGACCAGGCCCGGGAGCCCCTATGTCTGTCAGACCGGCGATGTTCGATCCTTGCATTTCGACTGGTCGAGCATTCAGAGCGGCATGAGCCTGAACGATCCGCTCGAGCTGCAGTTCGATTACACGCGAATGATGATGGGCTTCCTCATCTTCAACCCCGCGCCTCGATCGATCGAAATGATCGGTCTCGGCGGCGGCTCACTGGCCAAATATTGCTACCACAAAATACCGAGCGCCCACATCGCCGTCGCCGAGATCGATGCCGATGTTATCGCCCTTCGGGATGCGTTTCTCATACCTCCTGATGGACCGCGCTTTCGTGTCGATTGTGCTGACGGCGCCGACTTCGTGGCGCGGGCGGCGGGAAGCCCAGAGGTTATTCTCATCGATGGGTTCGACAGAGACGGCCAGCCGCCCCAATTATGCTCGCAGGACTTTTACCGCGCCTGCTACGACCGGATGGCGCCCGCGGGCATATTGATCGCCAACCTTTGGGGCGACCATGAGGTCTATTCCGATCGCATCCGTCGAGTTTTCTTCGGTAACGCCATCGTGGTGGAGACCGAAGGCGGCGGCAACCGCGCCGCGATTGCTCGCAAGGATGGCAGCCTCGATCTGTCGCCGAAAACGGCCCTGGCGGCTCTTGCACCGCATCACGATGGGTTCTTGTCTGCGGTCGGCCGTAGGATTGCGACCCAAGTCGACCTTGATCGACAAGCCTGTCGCAAAGCGCGGGCGCGGCCCCTCCCCGGTGTGTCGTCCTGCCACTATGTGAGCCGCCGATGATCGAGCCGCCCGAAACCCCGTTCCTCCTTATCGTTTTTGATGCCGCTCAAGCTACCTTCTCGCTGGAAGGCCCGGTCACCGATGACCGCGCATGGCGGGCCGCAATTGCCGCCGCAGGCGTCGAGCGCGCGAGCCTTGGATATCAGGCGTGCCTCAATGGCGGCGCACGGATGTGGCGCAGAACCGCTGCGCAGGAGTTTCGCGAACGAACCGGGTTCCGCCGCGTCGCGAGGGGATCGATCGTCCACATATAATGTCAGCGTCTCGATGCGGAGGCGCCGCCGCACCGAGCGACGGCGCAGGCTTTGAAGATTTATGGAGCATTGAAAGTTGGTCGATAATGCAATGATTGTTCGGTACGATGCCGCAATCGCGAGGGGCGAGCTGAGCCCTGATGCGGCCCAGCGGCGTGTTGCCGAGAGACTCGGTGAACTCGTATCGGCATTCGACCATGAAGCAGGTCGGCCGTCGCTCTTGTCGCGGTTCGTCAAGCGCAAGCCGGTGGTGGTTCGCGGCGTGTATCTGTGGGGCGGGGTCGGACGCGGCAAGTCCATGATGATGGACATGGTTTACGACGTCATCCCGATCCGGGAAAAGCGTCGCGTCCATTTTCACGCGTTCATGCAGGACGTCCACGATCGCCTGCGCGTTGAACGCTCGCGTGAGGTGGCTGATCCCATAATCCCGGTGGCAGACGCAATCGCGCAAGAGGCCAGGCTACTCGCGTTCGACGAGATGATCGTCACCAACTCCGCCGATGCAATGATCTTGTCACGGTTGTTCATGCGTTTGATGTCCCGCGACGTCACTGTCGTCGCGACGTCCAATCGCGCGCCGGACGACCTCTACAAAAATGGCCTCAACCGTGAGCACTTTCTCCCCTTCATCGCAATGCTCAAGGACCGGCTCGACGTCCTGACGCTGGACGGTCCGACCGACTATCGCCTGCAGCGACTGGGTGGTTTCCAGACATGGTATGCGCCCAATGGTTCGCCCTCGACTGAAGCGCTGAGCCGCGCCTTCTTCCGATTGACCGACTTTCCGGTGGAAGACCGAGAACATGTCCCTGCCGAAGATCTGGCTGTGCAGGGCGGACGCACGATGTTCGTGCCAAAATCGTTGAAAGGTGTGGCGGTGTTCTCGTTTCGCCGTCTGTGCGGCGAAGCGCGGGGCGTGCCGGACTATCTCGCGCTTGCCCGCCGCTATCATACCCTCATCCTGGTCGGGATACCGGTATTGGGAGCCGATCGGCGGTCGGAAGCCGCCCGGTTCAAGATCCTGATCGACACCCTTTATGAACACGGCGTCAAGCTTCTGGCTGCGGCTGACGCAGAACCCAAGCATCTTTATGCCGACACGGATGACGCATTCGAGTTCGAGCGCACCATCTCGCGGCTCAACGAAATGGCATCGGCGGACTACCTCCAGAGTGGCCATGGCGCGTCGTACCGCCTCGGGCACGAGTCGACCTCGGCGTGAGCGTCATCGTCCGAAGGCGCCTTACTCTCAATGAGACGATGTGCTCCCGCATTGGGCAGCAAGGCCGCTGTCACGCGACGATCGCCGAAAAAGCGCCAGCCGGGTTGCGTCACATGGCCACGTCCATCCGCCGGTCCAGCGGTCCGCTGGTTGTAGAGGGGCTCGGTCTTGTCGGACGCTGAGACTCCGGGTGTCGCAGGCAAGCTGTTCAGTGGCTGGTCTGCCCTGCGCCATGACGCGTCGGATTGGATTGCAGACGTCAATCTGGCCTCGCATATTCAGACACTGCAGCGGCTGGGAGCCTGGCCAGGTCGCGCTACGATCGGTGACCCGTCTTCGGGCAAGCCCTTTGTGTCGGAGATCGGCGACTACCGCTCGCTGCATTTCGATTGGGGACGCGTGCAGAGCGGGATGAGCGTTGCCAACCCGTTGAAGCTATCGATCGATTACACCAAGGCGATGATGGGATTTCTCTTCTTCAATCCGGCACCGTGTGTCATCGAAATGATCGGGCTCGGTGGTGGATCCCTTGCCAAGTTTTGCCACCACGTTCTGCCCGGCGCGGATATCACGGTGGTGGAACTGGACGCAGACGTGATCGCGTTGCGCGACCACTTCTCCATTCCGGCCGAAAGCGAGCGCTTCCGCATCCTGTGTGGCGATGGGGCGACCCATGTCCACGCGTCGCCGAGCCGGCCCGACGTGCTGCTGGTCGATGGCTTTGACGCGCGCGGGCAGCCGCCTCAGTTATGTAGTCCTGAATTTTATCGGCACTGCTTTGAGCGGTTGGCACCCGATGGCCTGTTGGTCGTCAATCTATGGGGTGACGATCCCGGGCATTTTCGTCATGCCGCGCTTGTCAAAGACATCTTTTCGGGAAAGTTGATTTTGGTGCCTTCGATCGGAAGTGCCAACCAGACGGTGATAGCCCGAAAAGGCTCAGGTCTTATCCTGACGAAAACGCAGATGGAGGAGGTGATCCCTCTGTTCAGACAAAGCTGCGCCCGATTTCTTCCGGCGGTGGGGAAACGTATATTTCGACAACTGAAAATCGCCAGGAAGCATTAGCTCAATGCTGTCCCCATATCGCCGGCGACACGGGGCGGCAGCGCGAGGGCGCAGGCGCTATTTTCGCGGCTTACAGATAATGCACTCATCTGAAACGCACTGACCACCAGCGATGTTCTTCGGGATCCAGGAATCGAAGACCTTCGGGTCGGGGCTACCAGCCTTACGGTAGGCGCCCGCCGTGAGCGACCCGGATGCCTGGGTACTGACGGCGATCGTGCGGCAGCTCGCGCGGTGCAACACGATATAGTCGGCGCTGCGATTGGCCCGGAAATTGATGACATAGGCTTCCGGATGATCCTTGGTCCATTCGAGAAACTCATCGTCGTCTGCAAAAAGCTGTGCCGTGTTCATAGTCATCCGTTTCAATAAGAATGTGCCGACCGCCGCGTGCCGATCGGCGACAGGGCTCGGCTATTTCGAGCCCGGCGGTCCCTTTTTCCGAAGGCCGGCGTAAAGCAGAGCCGCTACGATTGCCGCAGACCCGATGCCACTGCTGACAAGGGGCAGCGTCGCCAATCGGCGGGCCCCGGCCGGCGGATGCGGCGCAGCGGGACCAGGCGATGACAAGCCTCCGTGCGCGTCCGCCTTCGGGCCATCGGCCGAGCCGGGACTATCGTCCTCACCGCTGCTCAATGCTGTTCTCCTCCATCTTGGACAAGCTGCGCGAACGCCCTGCGGGCGCATCCGCCGTCGAGTGCGATGGAAACAACCTGGCCGCTGCGCTCGCGGCGGCTATAGGTCAGTGCATCGCGCGGACCCCAGATCAGCACTTCGTCGGACAGGTGGAGCCGCAATCGCTCACCCGTCTTCATGCAAAGTGCCGCCCGAACCATTTCGAGGCTCAACGCAAAGCCGAGCGCATCATGATGATCAGCGGTTGGAATACTGACAAGGCGCGGATGACTCATCTGGCACGCCCACGCCCACGCTCAGGCGCGATAGCGCCCTTCGATGGAGCGGCCAGCGCGGCCAACATCATGGTTTCTTGTCCAGGTCGTTGGACATCTTCAGACGCTCCGCTTCTTCAGCCCGCTCCCGTATTGCCTTTTGCTCGTCATGGAAGCGGCCCCCCATGATGGTGGTCGCCATGAAAATGGCCATAAGGATCACACTGATCACGATAATGACGAATATAATCATTTAGACTTCCATGGCTCAGAGGTCGTCGCGGTCTGGTGTCAGATCCGCTCGATGATGATTGCTGGCGCCATTCCCCCCGCGGCGCACATTGTGACCAGACCGCGCTTGAGATCCCGTCGCTCGAGCTCGTCGAGAAGCGTGCCAATCAGCATGGGGCCTGTCGCTCCGATCGGATGACCGAGCGCGCAGGCGCCGCCGTTCACGTTCACCTTGTCGCGATCCAGCCCGAGATCGCGCATGAATTTTTCAGCGACCACGGCGAAGGCTTCATTGATCTCCCAAAGATCGATGTCCTCGATCCGCAGCCGAGCCTTTTCGAGAACGCGCCTGGCGGCCGGGACCGGAGCGTTCAGCATGAGAGTGGGGCAGTCCCCCATATTAGCGGCCATCACCACCCGGGCGCGGGGTTTCCAGCCGTTGCGAGCGGCATAGTCGGGGGAGGCCAGGAGAATGGCCGAGGCGCCATCGACGACACCGGAGCTGTTGCCGGCATGGTGAATGCCCTGCCACTTTAGGCCAGGATATTTCTGGTTGATCATCTGCCGGAAGGTGACACCGTCCTCATACGGGGCATGGTCGGCAATGCCGTCGAAACTCGGTTTCAGATTTGCCAGAATGGCGGCAGTCGTTTCAGGCCGTGGAAACTCGTCGCGGTCAAGCGCGATGCTGCCGTCCTCGTTCAACACGGGGACAAGGCTTCGAGCGAAGCGACCTTCCCGGATGGCGATATCGGCGCGGCGCTGGCTTTCGAGCCCAAGCGCATCGACGGTCTCTCGCGAGATGCCCTCCATCGCTGCAATGGCGTCGGCGCACACCCCTTGGTGAGATTGGGGATGGATTGCCTGCAGCGCCGGATTTCCTGTCCCGACACCCAGCGCCTTCACGCCGTTCGCGGCGTCCTCGGCGGCGAGTTGGGCATGGTATGACATCATCTCGACGCCGCCCGCGACCACGCAGTCGGCCAGGCTCGACATGATCTGGCCCGCAGCCAGATTGACGCTGGTGATCCCGCCGCCGCAGAACCGGTCGAGGGTCATGCCACTCGACCTGGGGTCATAATTTGCCAGCAATGCGGACATGCGGCCGATGTCGCTTCCCTGCTTGCCCTTCTGGGTACTTGTCGAAAAGATGACGTCGTCGACTTCGGATGTCGCGAGATCGTTGCGTTCCGCCAGAGCCTTCAAGACGGTCGCGCCGAGATGCTGCGGATGAAGGTGCGCCAGGGCGCCTTTGCCGGGCTTGCCGATCCCGCGTGGTGTGCGGACTGTGTCGATGATGTAGGCGATACCCATAGTCTGATTCCTGCTCATTGTGTTGTGCTCGGCTAGGTTGCCGGTCGTGATCGTGTGCGGGGCTTCATTCTTCCGGATCGTCCTGGCCAAGGCGTTTCGAGAAGAAAATTTGTTCGCCCACGTCGTAGCCGATCCGCCGGTAGAACTTCGCAATGTCATGGTCCTCGGAGCGGACCGTGAGCTGGATCTTCGCGATGCCCAGGTCCTCGATCCATGCCTCGCAGGCAGCCATTCATCTGCCGACCAAAGCCACAGCGTTGGCGGCCAGGAGACACGGCGAGATAGTAAACCCACCCCCTGTGGCCGTCGGAACCGACCACTCCCGTAGCGACGAGCTGGTCGCTCAAGAAGCCCGCCAAAATAGTCGAGGTCGGCGTCGCGAGGGCCCGTTCGGCATCGGCTTTTGGATCGTTCCAAGGCTTGAGCAGGTCGGTCACCCACCACAATGCAACAGCGGCTTTGACCTCGGCAGAACCGAGGCGACGTATTTGCAGTACCGACGCCATCAGGGTTGATCCGCGTTCTTCGCTGTCGTGTCGCGGCTCGCGAACCCACCCATGCCGTGCCACCACTGGTACGCGATCACGGCAGCTTTGACCGGCTGCGAGCGACTGTGCCGCAGGGGAATGACACCAGCGCTCCCCTTCGGCATGTGCCTTCCATCGTGCGACCTCTCGAAACCATCTTGGCGGAAAAACCTTGCGGCACCTTTTCTAAAGGATCATATATAGCGCATCGTTATCCACCGTTAAAGATGCATTTTGATGTATAAGACATCATTAATGCGCGACTGCAGATCGCCCAGCCCCTTCCTCGTGGCACCCCGCGCCGCAAGTAATTGATGAATCGGATATTCCAATGCCCGTGCCAGACGAACTTCGGTCTTCGGACCGGGAAGCCTTGCTGTTTCATTCCGAAGGCCGGCCAGGCAAGATCGAGATCCTCGCGTCCAAGCCGATGGCCACGCAGCGTGACCTGTCGCTCGCCTATTCGCCGGGTGTGGCCGTCCCGGTTCACGCCATCGCCGCCGATCCAGCGCGCGCCTACGACTATACGATCAAAGGCAATCTGGTCGCGGTGATCACCAATGGCACAGCGATCCTGGGGCTGGGCAATCTTGGGGCGCTGGCGTCAAAGCCGGTGATGGAAGGCAAGGCGGTCCTGTTCAAACGCTTCGCCGACGTCGATTCGATCGATTTGGAGTTGGACACTGAAGACCCGGAGGCATTCATCGCCGCCGTTGCCTTGATGGAGCCCTCCTTCGGTGGCATCAATCTGGAAGATATCAAGGCGCCCGAGTGCTTCATCATCGAACAGGCGCTGCGCGATCGGATGAACATCCCGGTCTTCCATGACGACCAGCATGGCACCGCCGTGATCATGGCCGCAGGCTTGATCAACGCGCTGTACCTCACCGGCCGAGAGATGAAAGATGTCAGGATGGTCGTGAACGGCGCGGGCGCGGCGGCGATCGCCTGTACCGCTCTTGCAAAGTCGATCGGCATTCCGGGCAACCAGGTCATCCTGTGCGACTCCAAGGGCGTAATCTATCAAGGCCGGACCGAGGGCATCAACCAGTGGAAGTCGGCCCATGCGGTGGATACCGAGGCGCGAACGCTCGCTGACGCAATGCGTGGTGCCGATGTCTTTCTGGGATTGTCTGTCGAAGGCGCTGTTTCAGCCGAGATGGTAGACTCGATGGCGCCCAAGCCGATTATCTTCGCGCTGGCGAATCCCAATCCCGAGATCCAGCCGGAGGTCGTCAAAGCGATCCGGCCCGATGCGATCGTCGCGACCGGCAGGTCCGACTACGCCAATCAGATCAACAATGTCCTTGGCTTCCCCTACATCTTCCGCGGTGCGCTCGACGTCAGGGCAACGACCGTCAATGAGGAAATGAAGGTCGCCGCAGCCCACGCGATCGCCGAACTGGCCCGGCAGCGCGTTCCGGAGGAAGTCGCGGCCGCTTACGGTGGAAAGGCGAGCCGCTTCGGCCCGGATTACATCATTCCGGCCCCCTTCGATCCGCGTCTGATCGAAACCGTGCCGATGGCCGTGGCCCGCGCTGCCATGACGACCGGCGTGGCGCGGTTGCCCATCGCCGATGAGGCAGCCTATCGCAGCGCGCTCAGGGCGCGGCTCAATCCTACCACAGCGGTGCTTGCGTCGGCCTACGACGGTGCGCGCGCGCGGCCAAAACGAATGATTTTCGCCGAGGCCGAACAGGAAACCGTTTTGCGCGCCGCGATCGCCTATCGGGAAGAAGGCTATGGCAGCCCAATTCTGGTCGGTCACACCGAGCGCGTCACTGAAGGTTTGAAAGCGCTAGGTGCCGAGGCCGAAGGGTTTGAAATCCACAATGCGCGGATATCCCCCCTCATCCCGGATATGGCCGACCGGCTCTACGAGCGCTTGCAACGGCAGGGGTATCTCTACCGCGATTGTTTGCGGATGGTGAACCAGGATCGGAACGTGTTCGGTGCCCTGCTCCTCGACATGGGACACGGGGAAGCCATGATCACCGGGGTGACACGTCCGTTCGGTCAGACGCTCGAGCAGGTCAAACTGGTGCTCGATTCGCAAAAGGGTCGCCTTCCCTTCGGCTTCCACATCATCGTCGGGCGCAGCAGCACGGTGTTTGTGGCCGATACGACCGTGAACGAGCGGCCAGCGCCCTCGGACCTCGCCGATATCGCCGAGCAGATGGCCTCCATTGCCCGTCGCATGGGCCACGCGCCGAGGGTTGCTTTCCTTTCCTATTCAAATTTCGGCAATCCGCCAGGCGAGTGGCTCAAGCCCTCGCGTGATGCCGTTGCCTTGCTCGATACTCGCAAGGTCGACTTTGAATATGAGGGCGAGATGTCGCCGGACGTGGCGCTCAACAGTGCGCTCAAACGCCATTATCCGTTCAGCCGCCTGACCGGGCCGGCGAACGTCCTGATCATGCCCGGGTTACAGTCTGCCAATATTTCGGCCAATCTTGTTCGGGAACTTGGCGGCGTCGCCGTTCTTGGTCCCTTCCTGGTGGGCATGGAAAAGCCGGTTCAAGTCGCGGCGATGACGTCCACCGCTGCCGACTTGGTGACGATGGCGGTGCTGGCGGGCACCCTAAGCGTCTGAAAAGCACCCTCATTCGACATACGTACTTCGGCCGAAAGGCGGCGCCGGAGATAATTTATACCTTTTCTCTCATGCATCAAACATGTGTATACTGCTTTGTAGCATCAACCCGCGGCGTTGAGAGGTTTCAGACCATGTCACGCTCAATGTGTGAGCCATGAAAAAACCAGCGCCCCAGCCGCCCGCAGAAAGACCGGCCAACGGCTTTTACTGGTGGGAAGACACGACGCTCGTCCTCAACATCCTGGGCAAACCCAGCGCGCGTGGCGACGTCATCGGCAAGATCAAAGGCCATCAGTTGAAGGTCAGTGTCACGGCAGCGCCGAAGCTTGGACGGGCAACAGACCATATGGTGCGGTTTCTCGCTGGCGAATTCGGCGTGCCTGTATCTGCCATCACGGTCGTTTTCGGGCGTATGAACGTCAACAAGCAACTGAGGATCGAAGCGCCGACGCGGCTCCCCGCTGTTATCCAGCAGCTGGATCTGCTCTGAGGCTTGGCGCGCTTGCGATCGTCGCCTGGTTTGCTGGCATCCTCGGAAAGTGAGACCGCCTGGAGGGCGTGAAGTCTCACTTTCCCGAGGATACCAGCTATGGGCTATTCGACCGGTTGTCACATTTCACCATCGCTACCATCACGTCTGGGCACCGAAATATCGGTTCAAGGTGCTGCATGGCGAAGTCCGGCTGCGGGTTCGTGAGATCATCCGGCAGGTCTGCGACGAGAAGGGCGTGACGATCGTCAACGGTGTCGTGTCGCGTGATCATGTCCATATGTTTGTCGAAATCCCGCCCCACGTTTCGGTCAGCAACTTCGTGCGCCGCGGCAAGGGGCGATCCTCACGCAAGATACAGCAGGAGTTCGAGAACATCCGCAAGCGCTATTGGGGCCAACGCTTCTGGCAGCGCGGATACTTCTCCACCACATCCGGCAACATCACCGATGACGTCATCAGCCGTTATCTGGACAAGCATCTCCACAAATTGAGCTTCCAGCCATGGTGTCCGCGCCCGTCAAGCGAGGGGCGATGACAGCGAGCACTTTCGACCGACGCAGTTTCACCACAACGAGGAGAGTGACACGATCCCTGTCCGGCCGGCCAAGACCTGCGCCCCTCGGGCGCGCATGCGCGCAACCGTGCGATCCGCTATCGAACGTCCGCCTGCAAGGACTGTCGGCTGAAGCGCAATGCACGCCCGGCGCCCAGCAGACCATCCATCGGCTGATCGACCAAGGAGCCCTCGATCAGCTGGAAAGGCGAATTAATGCCGATTCGGGTCTGATGAGGATCAGACGATACACCGTCGAGCATCCGTTCGGGACGATCAAAGGAATGTCCGGCGGCGGCAGGTTCCTGACCCGAGGGCTAAGGAAGGTGAAGGCGGAAGCGGCGCTATCGGTCCTCGCCTTCAACATCCTGCACGCCGTGAACGCCTTTGGTGCTGGGAAGCTGGCCGGAGCAAGCTGACACGGCCTTCTGCGCCTTGAATGTCGTTCTCCCGCGCGGCTTCATCGCGAGTTTCTAAACCGCCTGAATTGTGGGCCGTCAGGTGGGGTCAGACCCCGCCAATTCCCCAATCCAGTAGACGTCCAGGGTTTCGGTCGCCGACAGGATACCCTCCACGCAGACAGGCCGACCCAGCAATTCGGGAACATTGTCCTCCATATTGAGCGGCCATAAAGCTCCATCGGCCTCGTGTCGCAGACACATTCCGCGGCCGCAGCGGATGAGTTGGCCTTTCAGGCGACACAGCTTGCCGATCTTTCTCATTGTTCCATTCCACATGATTTACGCGCCTGCCTGGCTCGCGACGGCATAGCGCGCTTCCATGAGGTCGATCTCCCGGATGAGCCTGCGCGCAGGTTCGCTGCCCAGTTCGCGCTTGCGAACCATTCGGAAGATCTGGGTTCGCTCGGCCTTGAGCGCAGCCAGGCGGAGGTTCCTTTCAATCGCTTCGGATTGCCGCCCCAGAGCGTTGCCTTCAGCATTTCTGGTCTGGCTCTCGATTCTATGCCGGTAAATATCCATGATACGGGCGGCGGCGGCGACATAGATATCCGCATCGCTCTTTCCTACCGCAAGGCCGTGCTGGACTTTCTCGATCTCGGCGATCGCTGCCTCGGCCGCCTTGATCCGGGCGGCGTCTTCCTCTGCCTGATGATCATGTTCCGCCGGCATCTCCAGTCCGGTGAGCAGCCAGGGCAGGGCGAAACTGGCAGCGATCAACGAAACGATGATGACGCCCATCGCAAGGAAGATCGCGAGATCCCTTGCCGGAAACGGCGAACCATCGTTCAGCGCAAGCGGAAGGGTCAGGACACCCGCCAGGGTGATGGCGCCGCGCACACCGGCGAACGACATCGCGGCAACGATCCGCCAATTGGGCGTCGAGCGCCAATCACCCCGACGAAAGAGGGTCAGGCGGAAGGAGAGCCAGACCCACAGGAAGCGCAAGGCCGCGAGCCCAAGGTTGATGGCGATGACATAGATCGCCAGCCACCACGGCTCTTGATGCCCGGTCATGCGAACGGTTTCTGCAGCGACGGCGAGGATGGCGGGCAACTGCTCGCCGAGCAGGACGAAGATGACCCCGTTCGCCGTGAATTGAATGACGTCCCACACCGTGCTCCGCCGGATCCGGGTGGTCGCCAGAAGCTCTCCGCTCGTTTCGACGAAACCCATGGTGAGGCCAGCCGCGACGGCGGCGAGGATGCCCGAGCAGTGCAGATGCTCGGCGACCAGATAGGAGCCGAAGGGGATGAGCAGGCTGATCAGGATCTGGGCGCCGCCTTCTTCGCCATAGTGGCGAGAGACCCAGCTTTTCATGCGCGACACGGACCAGGTAAGGCCGGCGCCGACGGCGATGCCGCCAAGGGCCACCCAGAGGAAGCTCAGCGCCGCCTCATGGACCGAGAAGGCGCCGGTCAGCGCTGCCGCAATCGCAAAACGCAGGCAAACGAGACCCGAGGCATCGTTCAGCAGCGATTCGCCTTCCAATATATGCATCATCCGCTTGGGAATCGGCGCGCGCTGGGCGATGGCGGATACGGCGATGGGATCGGTCGGCGAGAGGACTGCTGCCAGGGCGAAGGCCACGGCGAGCGGCACGGTCGGGATCATCCAGTGGATGAAGAGGCCCATGCCCATCACCGTGACTATCACCAGGCCGAGGGCCAGTTCGACGACGGTCTTGCCGTCCTTGAACAGTTCCTCGCGCGGGATCCGCCAACCATCGAGGAAGAGCAAAGGCGGCAGGAAGAGGAGGAAGAATATCTCCGGATCCAGCGCGACCCGCCAATCGGCGCCGAGCCCGATCAGCGCCCCGAGCGCTATCTGGAACAGTGGGCGCGGGAGCGGCAGGGGCACCATACGGGAAAGAATGCCGCTCAGGATGACGGCGAGCAGGAGGAGCAGGACGATCGTGATGGTTTCCAACAGTCTTCCTCTTCGCGTATTGAAATAGGGTCCTTTCTTTCGTCTTGATGCGCTCAGCGCTTCCTGACGAACTCCGCGCGGAGCACCAGGCCCTTAATCCCTTCGTAGCGGCAGTCGATCTCCTGGGCATCGCAGGTCAACCGGATCGATTTGATCACCGTGCCGCGCCGCAAAGTCTGGTTGGCGCCCTTGACCGTGAGATCCTTTATCAAGGTCACGCTGTCGCCATCGGCCAGGAGATTGCCGACCGAATCCCGCACCTCAACCGTTTCCTCTGCTGCGTTCTTGGTGGCCGCTTCCGCAGCGCTGATCCATTCCCCTGTTGCTTCGTCATACACATAGTCGTCGTTCGTATCGGTCATCGTGGCATTCTCCCGCGAGGGTCGGTTGGGCCGTGTGACGGCGCGCTCTTCACATTCACGATGGGCGCCGCGATGTGCCGCGCTTCGGAAAACAATTCTGTGCGGATCGCACGGTTGCAGATACGCCCTCATGGGGCTTGCAGGCTTGGGCGGAGCTCGGATCCGAACCCATGATCTGACGGTTCGGGCAGGTCGTGCGCCAGTTTGACGGGCGAGCTGTCACACTGCCCCGGCTCGGACAGCCGTAAGGCCCGTCACATCCATCCCAGACGAACAGGTTGGTATTGATCGCTCGATACAGGTGTCAGCAGCGGCCCGCCGGCTGTCCTTGGTGTGTCATGCAACGTGGCCATTGCCCACCGGCGCTTCGATCTGGTCGAACAGCATCGATGGCACGCGTGTGGACGCGCGTTTGTTCAGCGACTCCCTCAACCGCACCCCGCGGCCGATGCCGATGCTCGGTGCATTTTCCCCGATCAGTTCGATACCCGCGCTCTCGAGCGCTGAGATCACCTTGACCAGCGTATCCACTACGCCTCGTACCTGGCCGTCCGATGCTTCCATGCGCTGGATGGTCGGCAGCGACAGTTTCGCCAGCTCGGCAAGCTGGCGCTGGTCGATGCCGAGAAGGGCGCGCGCGGCGCGCATCTGCTGTGACGTGATCATAGCCCTCTCATGATGGATAAGACATCAAATAGCAATCTTAACAATCAGCTATATGGTATGATATGGCGAATGCGCCACTGTTCGGCATGTAACGATGAAGCTTAGGAGATGCAAAAATGACGGCTTTCCCGATCCAGAACCCGGACCATGCGGTCAAGGACGGGACGCAGCTCCATCGCAATCTCGGGACGGCCGAACTGGTGGAAAAGGCGATCCAGCGCGGGGAAGGGGTGATGTCGAGGGACGGTGCCCTGGTCGTCGCGACCGGCAAGCACACCGGCCGCTCGGCCAGGGACAAGTTCATCGTCAAGGACGCCGAGACCGAAAATACGGTCTGGTGGGGCCCGACGAACGTGCCCATGACGCCCGAGCATTTCGCGGCACTGAAAGAGGATTTTCTTGCCGCGCTGGGCGCGAAGAAGACGGTCTTCGTCCAGGATCTTTTCGGCGGGTCACAGGCTGATCATCGCGTCAATGTGCGGATCTATACCGAGCTCGCCTGGCATAGCCTGTTCGTCAAGACCCTGCTCGTTCGTCCAAGCCCAACGGAGCTTGAAGGGTTTATCGCGGAGTACACGATCATCGACCTGCCGAGCTTCCCGGCAGACCCGGCCCGTCATGGCTGCCGCTCGGAGACGGTGATCGCGGTCAACTTCACCGAGAAGCTGATCCTCATCGGCGGCACGGCCTATGCCGGCGAGATGAAAAAGTCGGTGTTCTCGATCCTCAACTATCTGCTGCCGGCCAAGGGCATCATGCCGATGCACTGCTCGGCCAATATTGGCCCCAAGGGTGACACGGCGGTCTTCTTCGGCCTCTCCGGCACTGGGAAGACCACGCTCTCGGCCGATGCCAGCCGGACGCTGATCGGCGATGACGAGCATGGCTGGTCAGACACGGCGGTCTTCAATTTCGAAGGCGGCTGCTACGCCAAGATGATCAACCTGTCGGCCGAGGCCGAACCAGAGATCCATGCGACCACCAAGCGCTTTGGCACGGTGCTGGAGAATGTGGTGATCGACCGGGAGACGCGCGAGATCGATCTCGACGACAACAGCCTGGCCGAGAACAGCCGCGGTTCCTACCCGATCGACTTCATCCCCAATGCGAGCGTCGATAATCTGGGGCCGGTGCCGAAGAACATCATTTTCCTGACTGCCGATGCCTATGGCGTGCTGCCGCCGATTGCGAAGCTCACGCCAGAACAGGCGATGTACCATTTCCTCTCGGGCTATACTGCGCGTGTCGCCGGCACGGAGATTGGCGTAACAGAGCCGACGGCGACCTTCTCGACCTGCTTCGGCGCGCCGTTCATGCCGCGTCACCCGAGCGTCTACGGCAATCTGCTGAAAGAGCGGATCGCCAGGGGCAGGGTTACCTGCTGGCTGGTCAACACCGGCTGGACGGGCGGCAAATACGGCGTCGGTAAGCGCATGCCGATCAAGGTTACCCGCGCTCTGCTGAACGCCGCACTTAATGGCAGTTTCGAAGGGATCATCTTCACCAGGGATACGACATTCGGGTTCGAGGTTCCTGTGACAGCGCCGGGGATCAGCGGTGATATTCTCGAGCCGCGCGGGACCTGGGCAGACAAGGATGCCTATGATCAGGCTGCTTTGAACCTTGCGATGCAGTTCGCTGAGAACTTCAGGCAGTTCGAGGACAAAGTCGATGCGGCGGTGCTTGCTGCGGGGCCGCGGGTTCTCAATCAGGCATGATGTCGTCATCGGCACCATCGCGGAGCATCGACATCCACCTCACCGGCAACATGGAGCGGTCTATGTGGCCGATCGACGGTGAGAAAATGTCGGACGTGCACGAGCCAATCCCGTTCATCGAAGGCGAGCGGGTGCCGCAAATCTCATCGAAGACCGCATGATGGGGCACCCGATCCGCACCCATGATCACTTCTTCGAGTTGGTGACCGGGCATCGCGATCATCGCCATGAAGGCTCGACCCACTCTAATCGCGCACCAGGATGGTGTCGTTCAACTTCCGTCCGAGATCGAAGGCGGAGCCGCAGCGCCATATTGTTCCACGGCAAGCCTCGCGCAGATCTTGCGCGCCCGCTCACGGACATCGGAAAGATGCTCGTCGATGAAGCGTGTGGGCAGGCCTTCGACGATACTGCCGATGTGAAGATAGTCAGCCGATTTCATCGAAAAGGCCCGGAAGAGATATCGGCTCGATAATTCCCGCAGCGAGTCCAACTGCCCTTGTTCGTCCAGCCATGCGTCGCGGGCGCCCGATGTCGTGATCGTGATCATATGGCCTGCGGTCAACGGGCCTCGTCCTGCGCCATCCTGGACTTGATGCGGCGTGACGCCCGCGCCGATCACGCGATCGACGTAGCCTTTCATCATGGCCGGCGGCAGACCGAACCAGATCGGATAGATGAGCGCCACAACATCACAACCTTCGATGGCTTCGAGTTCGGCACGCACGTCAGGCGCGATCTCGAAACCACGCCTGTCGGGCCGTTCTTCGTTCTTGAGTACCGGATCGAACTTCATCGCATAGAGATCACGCAGGATTGCCTCTTGCCCGCATTCCCGAACTGTCTCGCAATAGGCGTGTGCGATGGCGGCATTGAAGCTCTGTGGATCGGGATGGATGAGGATCGCCACATGTCGGGCATGCCCCTTTGCCGCGTCAGCCATCGAACGACTCCTTCAGCTGCAATGCTACCCTACCGCACGATGGCTCGCCCTTGGGGAAATTACGCAACGATGGACATCACTGACGAAGCGGCCAGTTGCTGTCCCGCCAGAATGTGGATGGCTTCGATCGCCCGATCGCTTGCGCGGGACAGGCGGTGGCTGACGAGAATCAGACGCTGCCGGTTATACATTCAGGTCCCTGTCCAGCCGTTCGACCACCAAACCCGCTTTCATAATTCAGGCCTTCTGAGGTTATCGAGTAGGAGCCCGTGCGCAGGAGTAAGATAGGTGCGACCCAGTGAGAGGCGCCGACGCTCCCCACCCGA
This sequence comes from Sphingobium aromaticiconvertens, assembly GCF_037154075.1. Classification (NCBI taxonomy): domain Bacteria; kingdom Pseudomonadati; phylum Pseudomonadota; class Alphaproteobacteria; order Sphingomonadales; family Sphingobiaceae; genus Sphingobium; species Sphingobium aromaticiconvertens. The sequence goes on along the minus strand of NZ_JBANRJ010000001.1, from coordinate 4,051,578 downwards.
AAATCCGATGTCATTCTCACCGACCCAGCGTTGAGGCCATCCAGAAGTGCTACCAGCCGATCATCGATCACGGCGACATGCAACACGGCCCATAGCTCGGCATCGGTCACGGCCTCGAGGGCCAGCGGTAGGTTGTCCCCGATCGTCTCGGCGAGCAGAACGGCGTCCTGCGGCACCGCCTGGGCCCACAAGATCATGTGGGGCCGTCTGACGACCGGGGTCGTTTCCACGCATCCGGATTACTACTGATAGCAGGCACATCGCCACATGGTATTTCGCTTGGGTTCTCGGGCTCGGCCTCGCGGTCGGCTTCAGTATCCTCAACGGCACCTGGCACGAGGTCCACTTGCCCAATGGGGCGACGGTGCCGGACGAAACTGAGCTTCCGAAACCGTTGCCGGCCTGAACTCTGGACTCCGCCGGCGTAGATGCGTGAGTGGGGATGAAGATGCTCGGTAGCCGCACAACCTTGGATTGGCCCGATGGTGAGGAGAGGTTTCCGACATCGGTTTGTATGGATTGCGCGGTTCGCCGGGACTCTTTGTGCGGAACGCTTGCGGGTGAAGACCTCATCATGCTGCACAAGCTTGGCCGGCGCCGCCGTTTACGTCGCGGCGAATCGATCGCCTGGGCAGGAGAGGAGAGCCGCGGTTGCGCGAACGTCCTTTCGGGAATCCTGAAAGTCAGCGCGTTGACCGCCGACGGCCGCGAACAGATTGTCGGCTTACTCTATCCGTCGGACTTCGTGACAGCCCTTCGTGGGCAGCTTCGAATTCACAGTGACGGCGTTGGGAGACGCGGAAATCTGCACCTTTCGTAAGTCCGATTTCGAAGGGTTTCTGTCGACGCGAAACGGGATGACCCAGGCTCTCCTGCGCCGTACCTTCGATACGCTGAGCGATGCGCGCAAGCGCATGCTTCTACTCGGTCGTCAAAGTGCCAGCGAGTGGATCGCAGACTTTCTGCTCCAAACTTTCGAGAGGATCGGGGGCTATAGCGCCAGCGCCAATGGACCGGTAACCTTCGATCTTCCTCTTTCCCGAGGCGCAATCGCCGATGTGCTGGGCCTCACCATCGAAACGGTCAGCCGGCAAATGACCAAGCTCAAGATGGCCGGCGTGATTGCCCTGCCGGGCGGTCGCGCGGTGACGATACTCAAGCGCGACGCGCTCAGGCGAATGGCCGACGCTGCCTGAATGATCGTGGCCGCTAGGCGCGACAGCGCCGGTCGAGGCTGTCGCGCAATAATGTTCGCGCTGCGGGCGTAAGACGCTGCTCCGCGAGCCCGAGGATCGCCAACTCCTCGAACGCCATATCGGCCCGGCACGCTTCGAAGAAGCAGCGAAGCATATATCCCAATGTTGTTGCCGGCAGTGGAGAGGCGCCAGGCTGGAGAGCCGCGACGAGGTCCTGCGCTTGCACAACCTGTGACGCGCTGCGGCAGCGGATACGATCAAGGACCGCTTCGCCGTTCGGCATCGCCCGTGGGGCGAAAACGGTTTCCAAGAACCTGCGCTCTCGAGCTTCATGGGTGGGAAGCCGGTTCTCAAGCTCACGGCAAACCCAAGCCGCGTCATCTTCTTCCGGAAGGGTCGGCAGAGCGTCCGCAACCGATTCCAGCATGTCGCAAAGACAGGCAAGCTCGGCGTGGTCGATAAGCAGCGCGATCAGGTCGATCTCGTCGATCATGTACCAACCCATCGGTGGGACCAGGTTCGTGGCGGCTTGCATCGCTCAGAACCGCATGCCGATGCCGATACCAGGCACCAGAGGGTCAAGGTGGACACGCTCGCGGTTGATCAGACTGCCCGTCGTCAGACGGGCCGTGGTATCGATGTCGATATATTTGAGGTCAATATTGAGGAAAATGCGAGGGGTAATGTCGATATCGACGCCGGCCTGCAGGGCATAGCCGAAGCTGTCCTTCAGTTTCAGCTTCGTGTCACCAATCGCCGACTGGAGCGCATTGCTGGCCTTTTCCGAATAGAAGATCGTGTAGTTGACGCCCGCGCCGACATAGGGCCGGATATGTGCGTTGGGGGCAAAATGATATTGAAGCGTGAGCGTTGGCGGAAGCACCCAGGTTCGTCCTGCCTTGCCGAGTCCGTCAAGCGCGCCGCGTCCTTCGATGTGATGCTTCGTCGTGGCCAGGATCAGTTCGGCGCCGATGTGCCTGGTCGCCATATAGGTGAAGTCCACTTCCGGCGCATAACTGTTTGTCACCGCCGTATGGGCGGTCGGAAAACTCGGAAGGATCGGGCCGGTCTCCTCGGTCGGCGTCACCCGGATCGCACGGGCACGGATGATCCAACGCTTGTCTGCTTCTTCGGCATGGGCCGGGACCGCGAGCGCGGCAACAACTGCGCCAATCGATACAAGGACTATCCTTTTCATGCCTATCTCCATGCCGTGTTAGATATGGATTAGGAGACTTGCCGACTTCGAACTTTGACCGAGCGCAAACATATGTGCGCGATCTGATTTGGTTCCAATAGACCCGGTCGCATTGGTTTCGTCGGACTACAGAGGCGGAAATTATGCGCATTGGCGCGATAGATGTCGCGCAGATTGCCGTGGATCCGCTCCGCTCTCTGGCGCACTGTTCGAAGCGCGCCTGATAGTATCTCTCAAGTGGTGGTGTCGCGGCCGTTCTCGAACAATACCGAGCCGCGTTGCAGCATGAACTCGCCCCGTCGAAGACCGTTGGCTTGCGAGGGCCGTGCCGTGATCTGGCTCGACCGAACAGGAGTACTTCAAGGGGATGCGGAGGTTTGAGCTTCGTTTCCGCGATACGTACGAAAGGACGCCCCACCCGGTTGCCCGGAGGGGGCGAGTTCCGTTCGCGGGCGGGGAGGAGATAGCCCGCGTCCGGTATGGTGTTAGGCGAGGGTAGCGCTTCTCTCTTTGATCGTGGTCAAATTATTCACTGAGGGGCTGATATGCCCTTCAAGGAGTCAGAGTGTAATTTGTGACTGCTTCCATGGCCACGGCGGCGCGAACCTCTGGATGACGGCAGTCGACCGTCGCACTTACGCACACGGCCCCTTCAGTGCCCGAGCACCAGCGGCAGCTTGCTCTTGGTGAGCATCCGCTTCGTGACGCCGCCAAACGCTTCCAACAGTCGGCCGTGACTATAGGCGCCCATCAGCACATAGTCGGCGTGCCAAAGAGCCGCTTCCTCGGCGATCAACGCGTCCGGCGCGTGAAGTCCGTCGTCGACGATCTTCACGCTCGCGTGCACGCCATGGCGTGACAGATATTCGGCGGCTTCGGTCGGTTCGGTCTTTTCGGCGCCGTCACGGGCCATGAAAATATGGACGTCGGATGCGAGCTGAAGAAGGGGCACGCAGGCGCGCATCGTGTCTGCCGCAGACGCCTGACCATCCCAGGCGATGAGCGCGCGACCGGCCGCGTTGAACCGTTCCAGCTTCTCAGGAACAGCAATGATGGGCTTGTGCGCGTGCATCACGATCCGGCTGGCGATCGTGCGCATATCGGGAAGGGGATAGGCGTCGAGCGTCCGATTGAGCACGATCAGATCCGCGAGCGTCGCCGCCTCGAGGACACAACTGGCGATATCGCCGGTCGCGTCGGTCCAGTCCCAGCGAACGTCTTCATGCGAGAGGCGCTCCGTCAGCGCAGCCCTGTTCTTTGCCTCGTTCTCCCGCTCGTCGGTCAGCATCACGGCTTCACCAAAGCCGGCATAGAGGTCGCCCGCGACCACCGGCGATTGCGTGACGTCGATACAGGTCAGATGCCCATCAAGGGCACGTGTCAGGTCGAGCGCCGTCTGCAGCCTGGCTTCCTGCCCATCGTCGGCGTGAACCAGCAAAAGAATGTTCTTCATCGTCGCCTCCATATTGATGGAGGGACTCTATTTGCGACCCACGGCTCAGAATATGCGGGACTATACTGATGCGAGACAGTCACATGGTGACTGCAGCGATCACTGGATGGCTGTTCGCTCAGCAACCTGTGGCGGCAAAGCGGCTTCGCGTTGCGGCAAACCAAATGGATGGTGGCATTGTCGGTGGCGTACCCCCGGGGACTGGCCGCCGGCCGGCCGACGGCCTCCGATAGTTTGCGAGTTCAGCGTTGCTCAGATGAGGCCATGGCTTCCCGCGACGGCAGCCATGACCGTCAGGAGTGACAGGACCAGCACAGCATTATGCATCCGTTGCATGCGATCGAAGACGGCCGCCGGCGTCACCGGATCCGCCAGGCGCCGGTGAGCGACCAACGGCTCGGCTACAAAGAGCATGGCAGCGAAGCCGATCCAGAGCAGCAGCATCGCGTGCATCCACCAGAAATGCAGGTCGGCGAACCTTTCGAGCATGCCGCCGCGCCCGACCATCCAGCCGCCACTTAACCCGGCGAGCAGCACCCACAGTCGAGCCTGCGCCGCGAACCGCCCCTCGAAAGCATGGAAGGTCGCGAGCCGCTCGCCAGGTGGATAGCGTCGCCGGATGGCTGGCATGAGCACCGTCGTGACGAAGGCGACGCCACCGATCCAAAGGACGACAGCTGCCACATGCAGAGTCCGCGCGAGGGCGAGATCGTCGATCACGACGCGTCCGCCGCGCGCCGGAATTCGACATAAAAGCGAACCGGGCCAACCGGGAGTACATGGTGAAGGATTGTCGGCTCGACGACACCGGGCGGCCCGCCAGAGGCCAAAAGCCGTTCACCCGGCTGCCGGCGGGGATCGGTCACCCTATAGCGCAACGCGCCTTCGGTCACGTGGATGAGTCCCCATGTACCAGGCTTGGTGCTGTGGTCCCGCAGCAGGGCCGCCGGGATCGTCTCCGACGTAAACTCGGCGGTACGTCGATAGGCGGCAATCCCATCGGGCAAAGTGACCGCTGCGGGAGCCAGTTCCATCGGATCAGGCCGCCTCGGCGTAGAGCGCCGCCTCACGCGCGATCAGCACGTCGGCAAGAAACCAATAGGCTTCACCCCAGGCCGCGAGTACCTTTTCATCTACCGCGTTGCCCAGCACGTCCTTGATCGCCGGCAGCAGGGCATCGGCGACGGCCGGGTAATGCGCAGGCTTGATATGCGTCTCGACATGCCGGCTCGCGATGCGCTCGATCGCGGAAGTCAGGACGTCGAGCTTGTCGACATTCTTGGCAAAAGCGAGGATGGCGTCGGCTAGGCGTTTCGGCTGCTCGCCCGACCGTTGCGCGGCCTGATTGAACAATGCCTTTATCTCGGGATCAACAAACAGGCGTTCATACATTCGTGTCGTGATCGCCAAGCCGTGCTGCTGAAGCGCGGGTGCGGTGGATTTGACGATAGCCATCGTTTCAGCCGACATCGTGCGTGCCATGAGATCTTCTCCAGATTGGGGCGTTGTGGTGGGATCGTCCGCATGCCCCTCGCTGCGGTCGAACCGGGAAATCAGGCCGCGAGGCGTATGTCTTTGGCATGCGCGGGATAGGGGGCGGGCTGCGTCTCCACGGGAAGCACGGACATGACGATACTCCTGGAGATCGGGCCGGCCTGCGGCCGGTCGGGGAAGGCGATGGCTTGAAGAACAGGGCGAGGCTCAAGCTTTCGGCAATGCGGGCGGCCTTGCCTTGCAACATATGCGCCGCTTCGGGCGTCATCAGCGCGTTCGTGGTTTCCGCCCACAAGGCGAGCCAACGGTCGAACATGGCCGGCGTGATCTGCGCGCGATAGCGTGCGTGCGCCGGCACCGGCTGCCCCCCAGAAGTCGGCAAGCCTTGTCAGATCGCCTAGCCAGTCGTCGATCGCGCCGTTGAAGAGTGGGCCGATCAGCTTATCGGCCCGCACCCGGGCATAGAAAGCGTCGACCAACTGCCGCAGCCCAATTTCGTCGATATCGGTACGCTGCGCCACCGTCTCGTCCTCCAATCATGTATTGGAGATGCATCTATCGGGGCACAGAGAAACATGCATTTGGGATATATACTTATAGTGCTTGGACCGGCTTTCTCCCATATCTGACGGCATGCGATTGACCCGTTACACCGACTATGCGCTCCGGGTGCTGCTGTATCTCGCCGAGCGTCCCGAACGTGTTTGCGCGATCGCCGAGATCGCCACCGCGCATGCGATTTCCAAGAACCATCTGATGAAGGTCGTCCACGAGTTGGGCAAGGCGGGCTATGTCCAGAGCGTGCGCGGCTGCCACGGCGGCATGCGCCTTTGCCGGCCGCCCGACGCCATCAATATCGGCGCTGTCGTACGGGAGATGGAAGGGGACTTCGACCTTGTCGATTGTGCTTCGTGCGTCATCACGCATCGCTGCGGCCTGCAGGGCGCGCTCGGCGAAGCCCTGGGCGCATTTCTTGCCGTGCTTGACGGCTATTCGTTGGCGGACCTGTCCCGCCAGGCGCCGTCATCGCTGACGAATGCTCCGATCACCTCTCCAATGCTGGGGTCGGTGCAACGGCCCTTGGCGATTTCCTGACCGCGAAGTCGGGGTGGCCGGACGCCCCCGATCGGTCAGTGCAAGAGGATGGGCAGCATCAGTAGGCTCGCTGCGACGCTCGCGATCAGGGCCAGGGCGGCGGACCTGCCCCGATGCCTTCCGGCCAGGCTGATCGTGGCCCCGGCCTTGACGAGGGTGTTGAGCATGACCGGGGCGGCCAGAACAAGGCCCGCCGCTTGGCCGTCCAGCACGCCCTTTGGCAACCCCCCCATCGTGATGATAGCGGAATCGACATCCGCCATCCCCGACAGGGCCAGAACCGTGGCAAGGCCGGCATCGCCAAACCGATCGAGCACCCAGCGCGAGGCCAGCGACAGAAGCATCACCAGCGCCATGAGGCCGAGCGCCGGCGCAAGGTTGAACGGGTTACGAACAAGAACTTCCCGGCTGGACGATGAGGGCAGTAGCGCTGCAGCCCGGAGCTGCCAGGCCGTGGCGAGGGCACTGACCACCACCGCCGGCGCGACCAGCAGCGCCAGCGCCGGCAGCGCAAACGGCGCCAGCGCGCCCACCAACACCAGCACGCGCACCAGCATGACCACGGAGGCGGTGGTGATCCCTGCAATCAGAATGGGCCCATTTTCCGCATCGTCGCGCAGCCGGGTCGCCAAGGCGGCGGTTACCGCCGTGGATGAAACCATGGCGCCGGCAGCGGCCGTCGCGAGCGTCCCGCGCGATGCGCCCAGGCGCTTGCTGGCCATATAGCCGGCGAAGGAAAAGCCCGAAACAAGGACGACCACCATCCACAGTTGCCGCGGATTCCAGGCATCATAGGGACCGCAAGGGCGATCGGGGAGGAGTGGCAGGATGGCGAGCGAGATCAGTGCGAATCGGGCGATGGCGCTTACCTCGACCTCGCTCAACCGCCCGATCCAGCCGTGAAGCTGCGATCGGAGCGCAAGCACCAGCGTCATTACCACGGCGATGATCGTGGCGAGGCGTTCCTCCCGGGTGGTTGCCAGGAATCCGCAGCCAAGCGTCAGCAGCCCGGCAAGGCTCGCCGTGCCGCTGATCGGGCCGCCCCGCCAGGCCGCTTGCGCATATCCCATCAGAACCAACATGGCCGCAGCAGCCATGAGGATGATCGCCACCCCTGGCTCGATCGGCCGAAGCGCGCCCGCGACACCTCCGGCCAGCCCCAGAAGTCCAAAGGTCCGGATGCCCGCGAAGCGGGAGCCGGCCGGTTCATGGCGCAAGGTCCAGCCACGCTGGACGCCGATGAGAAGGCCAAGGGCCAGCGCTAGCGCGATGCCGACTATGGTAGCAACGCCTCCGGCTATCGCAAAATCCATCTCAAACGCCGTCACTTATGTCCTCGGTTCTGAATGCAAGGTCGTCCAATGGCCTTGATGCGACCGTATGACCCAATCCAAATGCGAATATCTATTGGCTGCGGGTAGCGGCCAAGGCTCACGGCGCCAATCTTGGCGAGCATAATAGGATAACAGGAATGACGATCAGAGGAATCCGTAAGTACCCGTAATGTGCCGGTAGTCGGCTTGCACCAGAATGATCTTGAAGCAGGCCGGCGACGCAGCACGTCGCTCACTTCGAACAGGAAGAGAATGGATGCCGATCGCCACTGACCAGCGACCTACCGCGCCATCCCGGTCCGGGCTGACCGCAGCGGAGGCCCGGCGACGCCTTGATGCCCAGGGACCGAACGAACTGCCTAGAGCAGGGCGGCGCACGGTGCCGCACATTCTCGCTGAAGTGGTCCGGGAGCCGATGCTGGCGCTGCTGCTTGCGGGCGGCGTCGCCTATATGCTGCTGGGTGACCTTGGCGAAGCGCTCATCCTCCTTGGCTTCGCGACCTTTTCGATCGGCATCACGGTCATCCAGGAAAGCCGCACCGAGCATGTCCTAGAGGCGCTGCGCGACCTGTCGGCGCCGCGTGCGCTGGTGATCCGCGACGGGACCCGCATCCGCATTGCCGGGCGCGAGGTGGTCGATGGCGACCTGCTCGTCCTGGAGCAGGGGGACAGGGTCGCCGCCGACGCGATGCTGATCGCGGCGGACGATCTTCAGGCCGATGAATCGCTGCTTACCGGTGAGTCCGTACCTGTCCGCAAGCAGGCGGTGCTTCAGGGCGAGGAATCGTTGCGGCGACGGCCGGGCGGGGAGGACCAGCCGCTTGTCTATTCGGGCTCGCTCATCACCCGCGGCTCGGGGCTGGCGCTGGCGATCGCGACCGGCCCGCGCAGCGAGATCGGCAAGATCGGCCAGTCGCTCTCGACGCTCGATGCCGAGCCGCCGCGCCTACGCCGGGAAACCGCCCGGATCGTCCGGCTCTGCGCGATCGGAGGCGGCTTCGTCGCCCTCCTTGTCGTCCTGCTCTTCGGGCTCCTGCGCGGAGGATGGATCGACGCTATGCTCGCGGGAATCGCGATCGGCATGTCCATGCTGCCGGAGGAGTTCCCGGTGGTCCTCACGATCTTCCTCGCGATGGGGGCATGGCGCATTGCCCAAGCCGGCGTCCTCACGCGCCGGGCGGCCGCCATTGAGACGCTCGGTTCCGCGACAATATTATGCACCGACAAAACCGGAACTCTCACCGAGAACCGGATGGCCGTGACGGAGCTGTGGCTGGCGTCGGGCGAGACGGCGACGGTCGACGGCGTGACCGAGCCTTCGACCCGGTTTCACGAACTCCTGGATACCAGTATCCTGGCCAGCGCCCCGGTGCCGGTCGATCCGATGGAGGTCGCCTTTCACCAGGCAGGCGCGGGCATCCCGGACCTTGCAGAACGCCGTGCCAAGCTCAGTTTGGCCCACAGCTATGGACTGCGGCCTGAATTGCTGGCGATGTCGAACGTCTGGCAAGCGCCCGACCCCGAGGCGGCCTGCACGGTGGCGGCCAAGGGCGCGCCGGAGGCCATCGCTGCGCTCTGTCATCTGTCGCCGGATGAGCGCGCGCGCCTGAAGGCTGCCGTCGATACCATGGCTCTAAGGGGCATGCGCGTGCTGGGTGTCGCGACGGCATCGACTGGCCCGGGCGACAGCTTGCCGGAATCCCAGCAGGAGCATGATTTTGCCCTGATCGGTCTGATCGGCCTTGCCGATCCCCTGCGCGCCAGTGTGCCGGCCGCCGTGGCCGAATGCCGTAGCGCCGGGATCAGGGTCGTGATGATCACGGGCGACTACGCTGCCACCGCGCGAGCGATAGCGACGCAGGCCGGAATCATGGACGGCGATGTGCTGACCGGGACCGAGCTCGCTGCCCTGGACGACGCGGCGCTTGCAGAACGGCTGAAGACGGTGACAGTCTTCGCGCGGATCATGCCGGAGCAGAAGCTGCGGATCGTGGCGGCATACAAAGCGGATGGCGAAATCGTCGCCATGACCGGAGACGGGGTGAATGACGCACCGTCGCTCAAGGCCGCGCATATCGGCATCGCCATGGGTAAGCGCGGCACCGATGTCGCCCGGGAAGCCTCGGCGATCGTCCTGCTCGACGATGATTTCGGGTCGATCGTGAAGGCGGTGCGGCTCGGGAGGCGCATCTACGACAATATCCGCAAGGCGATGGCCTTCATCTTTGCCGTCCATGTGCCGATCGCAGGCCTCGCGCTGCTGCCGCTTGCCTTCGGCCTGCCCATCCTGTTCGGGCCGATCCATATCGCGTTGCTCGAGATGATCATCGATCCTGTCTGCGCGCTCGTCTTCGAAGCCGAGCGCGAGGAGCAGGATCTCATGAACCGTAAGCCGCGCCACCCCGAGGAACGGCTCTTCTCGCTGCGCATGATCGGCTGGAGCGTGTTCCAGGGCGGGCTGGGCTTTGTGCTGCTCGCCGGGATATTTCTGGCATCGAGCTATTCCGGCATGCCGGAAGCCGATGCGCGCGCGTTGACCTTCTTTTCGCTCATCGGCGTGATCCTGGTGCTGATCCTAGTCAATCGCTCGTTCGACACATCGCTCCTTCACGCGCTGGTCCGGGGCAATGCGGCCCTGCGCTACGTCCTGGGCGCGGTGGTTGCGGTCGCGGCCATCATCATGACCGTTCCCGCACTTCGTAGCCTGCTTAAATTCGGTCCGCTCCATGGCCCCGACCTCGCGATCACCATGGGGTCAGCAGCGCTGCTCCTGATCCTGCTTGAGGCGAGCAAGATGGTCGAGTTGCGGTGGGCGTCAAGCTTTGCACGGCAGCCGCGAACGTGACACGTGCCTATGATGCATCCGATTGAGGCTGGAATCGCGAGCGTGCAAATATATCCCATGCAGCGATGAACAAAGCCGCCGCCACCGGACCGATCACGAGCCCGTTGAAGCCGAGTACTTGCAGACCGCCGAGGGTGGAGATCAGGACGACATAATCGGGCATGCGCGCGTCCCGACCCACCAGGATCGGGCGCAGGAGATTGTCCACGAGGCCGATCACGAACAGGCCGCACAGGATCAAAATGACGCCTTCCCAGACCGCGCCGGTTACGAGCAGATAGACGGCGACCGGCGCCCAGACGATGCCTGTCCCGATCGCCGGCAGAAGCGACAGAAATGCCATCAGCACGCCCCAGAGCAACGCGCTATGGATGCCCAGCGCCCAGAAGACGATCCCGCCGATGGCGCCCTGGATGACCGCAACCACGAGGCTGCCCTTGATCGTCGCCCGAATAACGGCGGCGAATTTCACCAGCAGGGCGGCGCGCTGGTCCGGATCCAGCGGAATGGCCGTTTCCACCCGGGCAGCCACCTGCTTGCCGTCGCGCAAAAGAAAGAAAGTCAGGTAGAGCATGACGCCCAGGGCGACGACGAAGCCGAAGGCGCTCTGGCCGATGCTGAATGCTCGCGCCGTCAGGGTCTGGAAGCTAGCGGCGATCCCGGCGGTCAATTTGGTCCGGACGGAATCGAAATCGCTCAGGCCCAACCCTGTCAGCAGCGACTTCAGCCATTGCGGCAGATGTGCCTGGAACCGGAGGAAGTAGGTGCCGGGATCAGCCTCGCCGCTTTGCATTCGCGCGTAGACGCCCGCCACCTCCTGAAGCAGGAACGCAGAAAGCAGGATGGCGGGGAGGATTACCATCGCCATGATCACGAGCAGCGTCAGCAGAGCGGCAAGGTTGTTCCGCGTCGGCATCGCACGCAGCAGGCGATCGTTGAGAGGCGCGAAGAGGATCGATGCGATGACGCCCCAGAGAATGGCGCCGAACAGCGGTTGCACGATCCACGCGAAGGCCATCGACACGGCCAGGATGAGTACAGCAAAGCTCGTGTCCTCGATGCGGCGCATACGCGGTCCATCAGGCCCTGTCGTGCTCCGCCGCGCTTGCACATCGGATGCAATGTGCGGCGGCGGGCAGCGCCTCGAGCCGTGCCGGCGCTATCGGCTCCCCGCACGTGGTGCACAGGCCATAGGTGTCCGAATCCAGTCTTGCGAGCGCCTGTCGCGTGAGGGCGATTTCGGCCAACGTCGAGCGCTCGACAGCATCCAGTGCTTCATCATCCTGGCGGGCTATCGCCTGTTCTTCGAAATCGGCGTCGAGAGGTTGGCCCTGCTCCTCCTCGATGCGCTCGACTTGGGCGTTCAGTTCGGAGAGGCGATCGGTGAGACGCTGGCGCATAAGGTCGAAATCCATCACGCATCCTGCCTTTCCGCAATCATCGCTGCGACCTCATCGAGCAGGCTCAGGCGCTGCTTTTTCAGGTCTTCGAGTCGGTCATCGGAAGCGGCATCAAGTCCCGCCTCGATCCGGTATATCTGCTGGGCCAACTTATGATGGCGGTCGGCCAGGTCGCGGTAATGCGCGCTCTCCAGCTTCAGCGCGTGAAGGATCTCGCGCTGCGCGGGAAACAGCGCGTGCAGATCGTGGCCAAGTTCACTCATCTTTTCTCCGATCGAAGTTTGTCGTTGGGGACAGGTGTGTAGTTACCGCTCGTACACGGCGGCGCCAGCGCATCGAGCGGGCGGGCATCATGCGGCCAGCCGCTCCTGATACATCGGAGTTGCCGATGCGCGCGCGCGTCGCAGGGCAAGCAACCGCCGTTGGTAACTGCTGACGAACTGCTGATGAATGCAACGGGCTTCAGCACAGCTGGTGATACGGGCCAATGTCCGGTGTGAACGGCAGCGGCTTAGCAGGTAGGAAATGTCGGGATCATCCATGATGGCAGGCCTCCTTCCATGAGAAGGTGCCGCCTGACGGGGTAGATGTCGCTACGTGAATCTCCGCACCAGTTGGATCGATTGGTGCGTCTGCGGGAGGAAGGCTTCTACGCCGAGTCAGCATTCTGCCGCTGGGGCAAGGACCGACACACGGGACGTTTACGAGGGTTGCGCGGCTCCGACATCGGGCAGCTTGTCGCGCTGTGCAAGGGCAATGTCGATCAACGCGGGAAGGCTCGGCACCGCGAGCTTCCGCATCAGCCTCGCGCGATGGATTTCCACTGTCCTGTGGCTGATTCCCAGCTCCCGACCGATTTCCTTGTTGGTAAGCCCGTGCAGGAGCCAGGCCACGACTTCGCGCTCACGTGCCGTCAGCCGATCGATGTCCCTGGCATCGGGCGGCCGGTGAAGGTGTCCGCATTTGCTGGTCGCCAGCTGGATGGCATCCAGAAGACGCTGCTCGGACAGCGGCTTTTCAAGGATGTCGACAGCGCCGGCCCGAATAGCGGCAACGCCAAATGCGAAGTCCGGCGCTGCCTTCGCGAGCAACACAGCTTGCACCGATCCACGCTTGCGAAGGGTGGCGATGGCATCCGACACGTCATCCTGAACACTGTCGGCGTCGAACAGGACGATACCCGGCGCCAGCCGCGTCGAAGCCACAAGAAAGTCGTGAAGCGTCGCAAAGCAACGCGAAGCGACACCACTCAGCGCTGACATCAGTTCAGGGCGCAGCTCGTTGCCGATACAGTAGACTGCGGGAGTTCCCGCAGCCGCCGATAAATCCTTCACCGTCCCGCCTTTCCACTCGTGCAACCTACGAAGGGGGCGGTGGGCATGTCATACGCAATGCTACGGACTCTCCCCGGGAGATTGCGCGTGGGCTCGGCCAAGCGAGGCACGGTCCTGGCAGGGGAAATATAGAGCCGCAAGGCAATGGCAATGCTCGTTGCTGCCGGGTCCACGGCAACGCTGCCGGTTTCATTCTGCTTGAGGACATCATCGCAGAGCCTTCCGGATCGCTGCGTCGAGGCCTTCAGACCCTTGCAAAGTTGGCGCGAGACGGCGGTGCCTGATTTCTGGCGATGAAGCGCCCGAAACCCTCGGCGGAATCATGCGCAGGCGATCCCGCCGGCAGGTCCTTCGACCGCCCTCAGACCTTGGTATCCACCAACATGGTCAGGAATCGATGCGGGCGATGATAGTCTCGGTATAACGGTCATCACCTGCACCATAGCCATCGAACGGATTGAACGGCTCTGAGGTGATGACCGCACCGCGAAGACCCGAAAGCTTGAAGGTGCCCAGTTTCGTTTCGGTGGACCTGGCGCCATTGCGCTCGATAACCACAGCATCCGCGAACCGGTCGCCGTGCCGCGTGTAGAGGATGTGCGGCGCAAGGATCACCAGCCCACGATTGTAGCTTGCCCGCACACACAGCTGATGGGTGATCGCGTGGGCGAAGACGCTCTCTCCCTCATCTTCCGGCGCGTTTCCGCCGCCTGAATGGCGGAGCGTCAAGGTTTTGCGAATCTGCATCATGCCACTGGCTATTCACCGTCTCAGGTCGTTGCAAGAACGAACCTGAAGATATTGCGATGAGGAAATCCAATGCTGGACACATCCCGCATTTGGTGACCTCGCCATAGCATAACGATCGCGCGATAGTCTCGACCAATAGACGTTCGCGCGCGCGTGAGAGGGCACAGCGGGCGCGAACGGCGTTGTCGGAATGGCCGGTAGCGCCTGGAATCGTATCATGCACGCATGAGAAATATCCACCCGCATCGCCGCCGAATGGACACGCAACATTCGAGGTCGTCTCGATTTCCGCCGCGGCGCGAGAGCCTGTTTCCGGTGGCGTCGAGCGGGACCGTAAGGCCCGTCCAGGTGCCAAACCTACTGAGCGATCCACGCGACGAGAGCGCTCATCGTCGCGCCTGTAAGTAGATGACCCGATAGGGAAGCAATGTCGCATAGCCTACGGATATCTTCTGTCGATACCTTGGGAATTCGTCCCGGCAACGTGACACATCGTAGGAGGCCCGCCAGTGAGTTACGCAACTTTGATGGTGCATCTGGAGCTCGGTCGGTCCAATGCCGCGCTGCTCAATGTTGCTGCCGACCTGGCCGAACGATCGCAGGCTGGCGTCATCGGAATTGCCGCGTGCCAGCCGTTGATGGCGACGGCATTTGCTGGCGCTTATGTTTCCGGTGAAGCGATCGAACTGGATCGTGTCGAAATTGAAAGCGAAGCCAAGGAGGCCCAGGCAGAGTTTCGAACTCTGCTGGACGGTCGAGTCGCGGATATTGAATGGCGCTGCGTGGAGATGGCCACGCCGCTTGCGGACTATTTCGCACGCGAGGCACGCGGCGTCGATGTCATCCTGACCGCACCGGATCGTGGCGGCTCGCTGCTTCCCGATACACGACGCGCAAATATCGGCGATCTGGTGATGCAGACCGGGCGACCGGTAATTGTCGTTCCTACGCACGCTAAGGGGCTGCGACCGGAGCAGGTGCTGGTGGCCTGGAAGGACAGCCGTGAAGCCCGGCGTGCCGCACTTGATGCATTGCCGCTACTGGAAATGGCCGGCCATGTGACTGTTGTCGAGGTCGCTAGGGAGGAGGACGAAGCTGCGGCCGGTCGGCGGCTGACCGATGTGGCCGCATGGCTCAAAAGACACGGTATTCTGGCGGAGACGCTGGTGGCGCCGTCGACCGGCGATGATGTGGCTGCCCTTGCGGCGGTCGCTCGCGCTCAGCACGCCGATGTCGTTGTCGCCGGAGCATATGGACACGGCCGGCTCCGGGAATGGGCGTTTGGTGGCGTGACCGCCGATCTGTTGCTGGATCCCGTAAGATGCACAATGCTGTCCCATTGACCGCTGTCGACATAGGAGGCGGGCGGTCGCTGGCTCCAAAAGCAAACGCGCGATCAGCGCAAGTGATCGTGACGTCGCAAAAGATCGTGCTGGTCCTGGTCACACTCGGCCTCGCAAGCTGTAACAAGATGGTGGATCCACGCAGCAATGACACCAACAGAAGGGCGGCCGCGGCGGCGGTGACCCAATATGAGATAAACACGGAAGGGGCCAGCGCGGCGGATCGGTGCCTACAGGCCGGGTTGGCGGCCGCAGCCTATCTGCAGGCCCAGGATGAAAGCAACTACGCAAAGTGGAGGGCACTGGAGGAGGCCAGCTGTGCTGAAACGAAGACAGCAAGATAGCACTGATCAATGCCTCAAGTGGCAAGCTGATGCGGAACGCGGCGGGTTGAGGCAAGGCTGAGCGGTCCGGCGGGCAGCCCGCGCCACAATCCGCCGCTCCGATTGAGATATACCGAGATGATGGACGGTCAACATGGCTTATGTTCCTTTGTGCCGCGGTCGTTTCGTAAGCACCGCCACCAAATTCTGCACCGCATCCCGCAACGAGACGATCGCCTCTGGAGAAAGGTCAAGGCCTTCGCCCAGAGTTGCGGGCACGCTGCTCGCCGGCACCCGCAGGCGGCGCCCGGCCTCGGTCAGCGCAACGATTACGCGGCGCTCGTCGGCGAGATCCCGTCGACGCGTGAGAAGTCCGGCAGCCTCCATCCGTTTCAGGAGCGGCGTGAGCGTTCCGCTGTCCAGATGCAGCGTAGCGCCAAGCTCGCCGACGGTGCGGGGCTCAGACTCCCAGAGCACCAGCATGACAAGATACTGAGGATAGGTGAGACCGATCTTTGACAGAACCGGACAATAAAGCCGGGTCAAAAGGTTCGATGCGGCATAAAGCGGGAAGCAGACCTGACGGTCCAGTCGCAGGGGATCGTCCTCCTTCATTACCGTTTCCGCCGAGATCTCGTCGGCGTCCGCTTCCCGCTTCGCCATCAGCGCGTGCTCACGCTTATCGCAACGTCCACATTACCCCGGACTGCGTTCGAGTAAGGGCAGACGGCATGCGCGGCTGCGATCAGCTCTTCGGCGGCGGCCTGCTCCAGGCCCGCGATCGAAACGTCGAGAGCGGCGGCCAATTTGAAACCGCCGCTGCCGTTGGGCAGAAGGCTGACCGTGGCGACCACTTCAAGATCATCATCGGCAATAGCGAGCTTCTTGCTCCGCGCGACGTGAATGGCCGCATTCTCGAAACAGGCGGCATAGCCGGCCGCGAACAGCTGCTCCGGATTGGTGGCTCCGCCCTTGCCTCCCAGCCCCGTCGGCAGGGCCAGGGAAAGTTCGAGCAGTCCGTCATCGCTGCGAACCGTGCCCGCACGGCCGCCCACGGCTTTGACTTTCGTCGTATAAAGTGTGTTCATGCTAGTCCTCCAGTTGAAATGTTGTGCACATGCCGCGTTCCATTGTCCTCGGAACCGTCGTCCTCGATATCCTCGAGCCGTGCGTGTGCCAGACAGGGTGGCCACGCCTATGACGAAGCAGTATTTCACGTTCGATCGTGTCAAGCGTTCGCAGGCGTCGCTAATATTGCCGATCAGGATCGTTTCACAGTCGGGAAGGATGTTCTCCGCGGCACATAAGCTGGGCAACTCCGGGGATGGAATGGTCTCCTTCTCGTTCGATCGCAGCCACGTCCCGTGATTATCGCTCACGAGCCGCCACGATCCGTTCCCGCGTATCCGACTCGGCGGGCGCGGATCATTCAATTGCACACGATATAATTTCAAACAATATATTTCTCTTATTCCAGGATGGAATCGCGTGAAGATGGCCGGTTCAGGTACGGGGTCAGCGGCAAGAAGGGGAGGCGGCCAAGGTCCAGCCCAGCCAAAGTCCAGCGAGGCCGACCCCGAAGCGACGCGAGGTACGACCGATTTTCTCCATTCCTACTCAATGCCGCAGATCGGCAGAGTCGACGCGGCCCGCCGGTCCGACCCTTGCCGGACCCGCACTCATATGCCAGCTATTGTCTGCTTGGCCTATGAAGAGTGTCGTCGAGTGGGGGGATGCAGGTTTCGTCCGGAATCGCCGTCTCGATCCCGGTCTCGATCTCCGTTATCGCACGAGCGCGACGCCTATTCTGAACCGCGTCATGCGCCGATCATAGTCGAGCAGGTTCTCGCCATAGCCAACGAAACTCTGTCCGAACAGATAAAGGTCCGGACCACCCCCCAGCAGACGAGGCAGCGGATAGGAGAGATCGGCACTGAGCGCGCCCTTGCCGCTCGAAAAGTTGAACCGGGTGGAGGTGGAGAGGCGCAGTCCTTCATCCTCCCCGATCTCCACGAATAGCCCCGTGATGCCGCGGTATCGGCGGATATCGGGATTGTCCGACTTGTCGCCGACGAAAAGCGCCAGACGTGGTGCGACCGAGAGGCGATAGTCTCCGCCGAGCGGGATCGCCGCCATCGGCGCGACATAGACGCTGTTGATGCTGCGCGACGCCGCGCCGTCGCGCCCGTTCGATTCATGCCGGATACCGCCCTGCGCGCTCACCGAGATGCCGTTCGACAAAGTGGCGGAAGGGGTCAGATAGAAGAGTTCGGGCTGATAATCGACATTGCGGAACGGCGAGGAGTTCCCGCCCAGGTCCCAGAACATACGCTGGCTATAGGCGAAGTGAAGCCCATCACGCCAGGACCCCGGCAGCCCATCAGCCCGTCTCGATCCGAACAGCTGGTATTTGAAGCTGATCTGGATCCTTGCCTCACTGTTGGTGCCAGGCCCGTAGACGGCGTAGATCGGCTCATAGGCCGAGAGATTGACGAGAAAGGCATTGCCAGCCGAACGGTCGGCGGGCGGCGGCGCCGCTTCCCGCTCCGGCTCGGAAGGCGCCTGCGGTGCGGATATGGCTTGCGCCACTTGCGTCGCCGACCGCAAAGCAACAGTGATCTGCTGCGAACGCCACGCCGGAATGGAAAGCGTCGCGCCATCCAGCGTCAGGTCGGAAGGCGCGCGAAAGCAATAGCGAGCGCGCATGAACCCGCCAGGCGGCACGGTCAGGCTGGCCGGGACATTCGCGGCGCGTTCGAGCCATACGGTCCGGACAGATCCGGCAGCCCCGATCCGTGCCTCGATTCGGTCGGGCAAGGATACCGTTTGCGGATCGCGGTCCCCGTTGAGCAATCGCAGATCGACCAGAATGGCGCCGTCCTGGTCGCGCTGGCCGGCGTCGCCGATCAGGATCTCGACCGGCGAGGCGGCATGGGCCGTCGGCGCGAGGAGAATCGATGCGCCAGCCATGAACCAGAAGTGCGGACGGATCGTCATGCGCGCAGGTGCCAACCGCTGTCGCCTGCACCACGGACCGGATAATCGAACAGCCGCGTATGTTCGCGCGCGATCCTGGCGTTGCGCCGCGGTCGCTTGCCCGGCGGGAGGGCGAGGTGAAATGTCCGGTCGGAGAAGACCTGGAGGAGCATTGCGGGCGGAAAAGCCGAGGCGAGCCGGGTAACCGCGGCGCGAATGAATGTCTCTGCAACGTCTTCCAACGGGTCTGGTGGCGAAGTGGCGGCGGATGTGTCCATGTTCCTCATCTCCAATCGGACATGCCCTTCCATCGCCTGACAGCGAGGAACACGCACTACGCGATGACGTAGCCTGACTCAGCATCCTCCCCTGAAACCGCCTCCGATTATACCATCGTTATCAAGCGGCTACTCTCATCTTACCACCACGCATGTCTTTCCGAGAGTCGCCAATTTCACAGAACGGTACTGCAGGGGAGAGATAAGGCGCAACCCCGGCCATCAGTATATTTGCGCCTGGCCCGACACAGAATATGTCCTCCGCCATCCGATTTGTGACGATCCTGCCGCTCCAGCCGTCGTCCATTCCTCACGCTTTCCCGGATGGAAAGAGGAACGAATTAGCGTCGATACGAAACGCATAAGTATAGTTCCCGATGGCGGGGTGGTGCTCCGGCGATGCACATGAACCGCATATCCCGTGGTGATCGGGAATCCAAAACGCCAGGGAGAGGTGCCGGATCGGCTTGGCGACGCCCGTTTTGGGCGGCGGCTTTCGTGCGCTCTGGAGAACCGGATGTTCGACTTCAATGACAAGGTCGCGATCGTGACTGGAGCCGCCAGCGGGCTGGGCGAGGCCATCTCCCGTGAGTTGGCCGCCTCCGGCGCCCGGCTCGTGCTCGCCGATCTCGATATCGACCGTGTACACGCTCTCGCTGCCCAGATCGATGACGGCAGGGCCTTTCCGCTTCGGACGGACGTGGCGAATGCCGCGGATGTCGAGGCGATGGTGGCTTTCGCGGTGAAGACCTTCGGCCGGCTCGATCTTGCCGTGAACAATGCCGGCGTCGGCGGCGCCTCCGCTCCGGCCGGTGAATATGATCTTGCCGAATGGCGGCGCGTGCTCAGCGTCGACATGGACGGCGTGTTCTACGGCATGCGCTATCAGATCCCGGCGATGCTGGTTTCGGGCGGCGGTGCGATCGTCAACATGAGTTCGATCTGCGGCATGCTCGGCCTGCCCGGCACCATCGCTTACGCGGCTGCCAAGCACGCCGTGGTCGGCATGACCCGGACCGCAGCCGTCGACTATGCCCGCAAGGGCATTCGCATCAACGCGGTGGGGCCAGCGGTCATCGATACGCCGCTGATCCGGGCGCAGGGCGAACCGTCGCCCGCGCTGATCGATCAGCATCCCATTGGCCGGCTCGGCCGGCCCGAGGAGGTGGCGGCGCTTGTCGCCTTTCTGCTGTCCGATCGCGCCTCGTTCATGACCGGCGGCTACTATCCCGTCGATGGCGGCTATCTCGCGCAGTGACCGCGTCGCCCACTCCCTTTTCATCAGCACCAGCAGCAAGGAATTTCTCATGTCCCGTATAGCGCTTATCACCGGCGGCGTGAGCGGTATCGGCGCCGCGACCGCACGACTCCTCAAGGCGCATGGCTACACCGTCGTCGCCAATTATTTCGGCAACGAGGCCGAAGCCCAGGCGTTTCACGACGAGACGGGCATTCCGGTCTATGGCTGGAACGTGGGCGATTTTGCCGCGAGCCAGGCGAGCGTCGCCAAGGTCGTGGCGGAGGTCGGGCCGGTCGACATCCTCGTCAACAATGCCGGCATCACCCGCGACGGCACGCTCCACAAGATGAGCGAGGAGCAATGGCGCAGCGTGATCGACGTCGACCTCGGCGGCTGCTTCAACATGTGCCGCGCGGTGATCGAGGGCATGCGTGAGCGGCGCTTCGGCCGGATCGTCAATGTGAGTTCGGTCAACGCGCTGTCGGGGCAGTTCGGCCAGACCAACTATGCCGCCGCCAAGGCGGGCGTGATCGGCTTCACCAAGGCGCTCGCGCTCGAGGGCGCGGCGCGCAACGTCACGGTCAATGCGATAGCGCCGGGCTATACCGACACCGCCATGGTCGCCGCGGTATCGGCGGAGGCGATGAAGGCTGTTCTTGGCGCCGTTCCCGTGGGCCGTCTCGGCACGCCCGATGAGATCGCGCGCGGCGTCCTCTTCCTTGTCGAGGACGAAGCCGGCTTTGTCACCGGCGCCACGCTTTCGATCAACGGCGGCAAATACATGGCCTGAAGCGGCCGAATGGAAGGAGAAGATCATGACCAAGAATGTTGTTCTTTGCGCACCCGTGCGAACCGCGATCGGAAGCTATGGCGGCAGCCTCAAGGACATGGCCGCGCCGAGACTCGGCAGTATCGCCATTGCCGAGACGCTCAAGCGCGCCGGCGTAACCGGCGACGCGATCGATACGGTCGTCATGGGCCAGGTGGTGCAGGCCGGAGCGAAGATGAACCCGGCGCGGCAGGCGGCGATCGGTGGCGGAATCCCTGACACTGTGCCGGCGATGACCGTCAACCGGGTCTGCGGCTCCGGAGCCCAGGCGATCGCCACTGCCGCGCAGGAGATCATGCTGGGCCTGACGAATGCCGCTGTCGCGGGCGGGATGGAGAATATGGACCAGGCGCCCTACCTTATCGAGAAGGGCCGCTGGGGTTATCGCATGGGCGACGGCAAGCTTTTCGACAGCATGCTCCATGACGGTCTCAACGACGCGTTCGTCGATCAGCATTCGGGCTGGGTGACCGAGGACCTCGTCACGAAATTTCAGATCTCGCGCGACGCCCAGGACAGTTGGGCAGTGCGCTCGCAACAGCGGTTCAGTACGGCCCAGGCGGCCGGCAAGTTCGACAGCGAGATCGTGGCGGTCGAAATTCCGGGACGAAAGGGGCCGACCAGCTTTTCGCGGGACGAGCAGAACCGACCGGATGCGACGCTCGAAAGCCTCGCCCACCTCAAGCCGGCCTTTCGTCCGGAAGGAACAATCACGGCAGGCAATGCGCCCGGCCTCAATACCGGCGCGGCGGCGATGATCGTGGCGAGCGAGGACTGGGCCAGCCAGCACGGCGTAGCTCCGGTCGGTCGGCTGGTCGCTTTCGGCGTGGGTGCGGTGGAGCCCGGACTGTTCGGGCTGGGGCCGGTCCCGGCCGTGCGCCAGGCGCTCACCCGTGCGGGCTGGTCGGTGTCGGATCTCGAACGGGTCGAGATCAACGAAGCCTTTGCCGCGATCGCCATCGCCGTCGTACGGGAACTCGGGCTGCCGGAGGACATCGTCAATGTCGAAGGCGGGGCGATCGCCCATGGCCATCCGATCGGCGCGACGGGCGCGGTGCTGACGACGCGGCTGCTCGAGTCGATGCGGCGCGACGGGCTCAGGCGCGGGCTTGTCACGCTTTGCATCGGGGGCGGGCAGGGCGTTGCCCTGGCTCTTGAAGCCGTCTCCTGAGCGAAGAGGCTTGGGGCGGCGATCGATCTTCCGTCGACGCCGCTCCGGTCCGAACGCAACCGATAAGGTGTCGCGTGCCCATGCTCATCGCGAGCTTTCTGGAAAACCCACTCTCGCAGGGGAACCGGAGAGCCGTGGATAGCGGCACGTCTGTTCATACGGATGGCGGTCCGGTGACCGGTCGACTAGGCGAATTGCAGAGTTCCGCCGGTGCGGCCGAAGGGCTCTCGATTGTGGGGATCGAAAAATCATTCGGTGCCCGAAAGGTCCTCCACGGCGTTTCGCTCAACGTCAAACCGGGCGAGATCGTGGGGCTGCTTGGTCCCAACGGCGCCGGAAAGACGATCTCCTTCTATGCGATCATCGGCTTGACGAGCGTCGATGCCGGCAGGATCCTGCTTGGCGGAGCGGATGTCACGGCGCTTCCGATGGACAGGCGCGCGGCACGGGGTCTGGGCTATCTTCCGCAGGAGCCATCGGTCTTTCGGGGCATGACGGTCGCGGAAAACATCACCGCGGTGCTCGAGTGCCGCACGGATGATCCCGCGGTGATCGCGGCGCGCCTCGATGAGCTGCTCGCCGAATTCAGCATCGCCCATGTCCGCGATACGCCGGCTCCGGCTTTGTCAGGCGGAGAACGCCGCCGCACCGAGATTGCTCGTGCGATGGCCGCGAAGCCGGCCATCATGTTGCTGGACGAGCCCTTTACCGGCATCGACCCCCTGTCGATCGTCGATATCAAGCTGATGGTGCGCGACCTCAAGCAGCATGACGTCGGCGTTCTCATAACCGACCATAATGTCCACGAGATGCTCGAACTGGTCGACCGGGCCTATGTCATCCATGAGGGAAGGGTGCTGTTCGAGGGGACGCCCGACGCGGTGCTTCACAATCCCGATGTGCGCAGACTCTACCTTGGTGAGGACTATGAGCAGTGACCTGTCCTTTGGTTGATCATAGCGCTCCGTTGCCGTCGGTCAGCACAGGCCATCTTTGACGGCGTCCTGCTCGTGCTCATGCATCGGGGCGACGCCATGGTGCCAGATTTGCGGTCGGAGTCCATGTCCAACAGGATCGAACATGGAGTTAACCGGAACAGTCTTCGTCCAGGAAGGGCATTCCGCGCGCGATGAGATTCATGGTGCGCTCAAGATAGTCGGATTTGGCGCGAGACGTGTTTTCCAGCTCATGCCGCAGGAGAATGCGCTGCCGCGGGCTTGTGACGAACGCGTCGAAGAGGAACGCCGCCAGGAACGACAGGTCGACCGAGCTGTCGCTGCCGTCGTTGCGATGGGCCTGCTCGAGAATTGACTGGATGATCGCAATTCCCGCCTTGGCTCCCATCGAAGGCTTGGCCTGGCCGGCTTCCGATTCATGATCGGCGATCCAGTTGATCAGGGAATCCAGGCCGATAACCTCACGCTTGAGCGATGCATCCAGGATTTTCCTGCCGACATGGAGCAGCTTGTCCCGCGTCGAGCCGGCCGGAATGGTCGATGCGATCGGCCTGAGATGATGCGCGATTCCATGCTCGACGGCAGCGACAAGCAGCGCCGTTTTGGACCCGAACCGGGAATAGAGCGTGCGCTTGGAGACGCTGGCGGCGATCGCGATCCCCTCCATGCTGGCGCCTTCCACGCCATGGGCGATGAACTGTTCGAGCGCCACATCAAGAATATGAACGCCCAGTAGCGCCGCGATTTCCTGCGTCGGCCGGCCCCCTTTGGGGTCACGCGGCGGCAGGCGCCTGGCACGTCCGGTTGATGTTGCTCTTGTCATAAAACCGTCTCTAACCCGATCATCCAGGTCTTGCATGAGTTTTGACTTGATCCGGTATCGCCAGGAGGCGATAACAAAACCGCTAAGTATACATACGCATTGTCCGGGGAGGAGCTGTGGGGGAAACCTCGCGGCGCATCTGAAACAGGAACGGACCCGGACGATCATGACGGATATCGCACTCGTAACCGGTGGCACGCGCGGGATCGGCGCGGCCATCGCCCGATCGCTGAAGGCCGAAGGCCATGAGGTGGCGGCCGTCTATCATGGCAATGACGCCGCCGCCGCCCGGTTCAAGCAGGACACCGGCATATCGGTGTTCAAATGGGACGTTGCGGACGAGGCGGCCTGCCGGGACGGCGTGGCCCAGGTCGAAGAACGGCTTGGGCCGGTGTCCATCCTCATCAACAATGCGGGCATCACCCGCGACGGGGTCTTCCACAAGATGAGCTGGGACAATTGGCGGTCCGTGCTGGCGAACAACCTCGACTCGATGTTCACCATGACCCGCGCAATCATCGAGGGCATGCGCGAGCGGCGCTTCGGCCGGATCATCAACATCTCGTCGATCAATGGGCAGAAGGGCCAGATAGGGCAGGTCAACTATTCCGCGGCGAAGGCGGGCGTGATCGGCTTCACCAAGGCGCTGGCTCAGGAAAATGCCGCGCGCGGCATAACCGTCAACGCGGTCTGTCCCGGTTATGTCGACACCGACATGGTCGCCGCCGTCAAGGAGGAGGTGCGCGCCGGGATCATCGCCGGCATCCCTGTCGGCCGTCTCGGCGACCCCGACGAGGTCGCGCAAGCGGTCTCCTATCTCGCCTCGCCAAAGGCGGCTTTCTGCACGGGCTCGGTGCTTACCATCAACGGAGGGCAATATATCGCCAATGGCTGAGCCTCGTCTGCCATCGTGCGTAAGGACAATCCCTCATATCGCAGCGCAGCATCGCAACGGAAACTGTTTTTCCTCCCGCCTCGATTCTCGAAAGGACCTGACCCATGAGCTATCCCCTCGATCAGATTACCGCCCTTGCCAAGGCCAATGGCGAGCTTGTCCTCAAATTCGCCGAGATCGCCCGGAGCGGTGGCGAGGAGTATGCACAGATCGGCAGCAAGGCGGCGACCCTCTTCGTCGATCAGTTCAAGGAACTGAAGCCGGGGACTGTCCCGAGCTTCAGAAGCGACGCGGTCACGAGCCTGCTCGGCGAGGTCGAAAAGAGCCGGGAGGCCTCGGTGAGCAAGATCAAGGCGGCCGTCGACGAATGGCAGGGTAGCTGGAAAGATCTGCTCTCGCAGACGACCAACCAGCAGGAACTGTCCGATACGTTCCGGACGTGGTTCCAGCCCCTGGCCAAGCAGATATCTGTGGCCGAGCCCGAGAAGGCGAAGGCGCCTGCAAAAGTTTCCGCGACAGCCTGAGGGTCGCAACTCACGGCGAACAACGGCTCCCGCCCGGTCCCCCGGGCGGGAGCTGCCTATTTGAAGACCGAACCAGGGGGCAGTGCGCGACGATATGGCCGTTCCAGAGATCACAGGGGCCAGATACCGACGGCCAGCGATAAGCGCAGCCTGTCTCGCTGCGTCCATGCTTCTGGCCGGCTGCTCGTTCGCGCCGGCGCATGTCCGTCCGCCGCAGCCCGTTCCGCAAACCTATGCCGCATCGGCCTCCGGCTCGCCGTCCATCGCCCGGATCGGCTGGTATGATTTCTTCCGCGAGGCGCAGCTTCGCACGCTGATCGCTGCTGCGCTGGAGAACAACCGCGATATCCGGATCGCGTCAGGGCGCGTCGCGGAGGCGCGGGCGGCGTGGCGGATCCAGGGATCGGCGCTCTACCCCCAACTCGATGCCGTGGCGACCGGAACGCGGGGACGAACCCCCGCCGATCTGTCGGTGACGGGCCAGGCGGTCACCGGCAACCAGATCTACGCCCAGCTGAGCGCCGGCTGGGAGATCGACTTCTGGGGCCGGCTGCGCAACCTCAACGAGGCGGCGCGGGCGCAATATCTGGCGACGGAGGAAGCGCGGCGCGCGATCGCGACCGACCTCATCGCCCAGGTCGCCAACGGCTATCTGCTCGAGCGCGAATATGAAGAGCGCGCGGAATTAGCGAGCCGGACGATCACGACGCGCGAGGAGTCGTTGCGCATCCTACGCCGGCGGTATGAGGTGGGATCGGGCTCGAAGCTCGAGATGACCCAGGCACAGACCCTGCTGGCGCAGGCGCAGACGGCGCTGCAGGCGCTCGACCAGGATCGCGACGTCAATCGCAACGCCCTGGCGCTGCTGGTCGGGCGTCCGGTCGACATCCCGCCCGGGCCGCTCGGTCTTGCCGAATCGGCCCCGGAGATGGCGCTTCCCGCTGGCCTGCCGTCGGAGCTTCTGGCCAACCGGCCCGATATCGTGGCGGCGGAATATTCCCTGCGCGCCGCCAATGCGAATATCGGCGCCGCGCGCGCCGCCTTCTTTCCCAATATCAGCCTGACCGGCGCCTTCGGCACGGCGAGCAGCGAGCTGGACGGTCTGTTCAGGGATGGAAGCCTCTCCTGGAACTTCACGCCGACCATCAGCCTGCCGCTGTTCAACGCCGGACGCCTCAAGGGCAATCTCGACGTCGCGAAGGCCCGGCAGGTGATTGCCGTCGCGGACTATGAAGGGACGGTGCAGGCCGCGTTCCGCGATGTTTCGGATGCCCTGGTCCGGCGCCGGCAACTCGGCCTCCAGATCGAAATGACGCGCACGATGCTCGCGGCGCTTCAGGAACGCGCGCGCCTTGCCCAATTGCGTTTCGACAACGGGCGCTCGGCCTATCTCGAAGTCCTCGACGCGCAGCGCGACCTGTTCGACACCGAGCAGACGCTTGTCCAGCTTCGCCGCGCCCATCTCGGGAGCGCCGTCGCCCTCTATGCGGCTCTGGGCGGGGGCTTCATCCAGAATCCAGCCTTCGACATCAACACGGCTGAAACCAGGAATCCAGTGCAATGACGATGCCCCAGAAGACGTGGATCATCAGGGGCGGCATCGCCATGGCCATTGTTGCCGTGGCCATCATCCTCTGGCTGCTGCTCAAGCCCGCTGACCTTCCAGACGGCATCATTGGCGGCAACGGCCGGATCGAGGCGATCGAGATCGACATCTCCGCCAAAACCCCTGGGCGGATACGCGACATCGTCGCCGACGAGGGCGACTTCGTGAAGGCGGGACAGGTTGTCGCGCATATGGACATCGATGTCCTCAACGCCCAGCGCTCCGAGGCACAGGCGCAGCTCGCCCAGGCGCTCAACGCCATCCTGATCGCGCAAAGCCAGGTGTCGCAGCGCCAGAGCGAGCGCGCGGCCGCCTTTGCCGCCGTCCGGCAGCGTGAGGCGGAGCTGAACGCCGCGCGCAAGCGGCTGGCGCGTTCGGAG
Source organism: Sphingobium aromaticiconvertens (assembly GCF_037154075.1). Taxonomy (NCBI): domain Bacteria; kingdom Pseudomonadati; phylum Pseudomonadota; class Alphaproteobacteria; order Sphingomonadales; family Sphingobiaceae; genus Sphingobium; species Sphingobium aromaticiconvertens. Next base: position 4,024,135 of record NZ_JBANRJ010000001.1, on the reverse strand, counting down.
ACGCTGGCGCGCGAGGGCGCCACTGCCGTGCAGGAGCGCGACGACGATCAGGCGCAGGTCGAAGGCGCGACGGCCGCCGTCGAGGCGGCGCGCGCGCAGATGGCGGCGGTCGATTCGGCCATCGGCACCGCGCGCAGCCAGGTGATCGGCGCGCGCTCGAACGTCGATGCGGCCCGCGCTACGATCGAGCGGATCGAGGCCGATATCCGCGACAGCGACCTGCGCGCTCCGGTGGCCGGAAGGGTCCAGTATCGCGTGGCCCAGCCGGGCGAGGTCGTCGCCGGCGGCGGGCGGGTACTCAACCTCGTCAATCTCGGCGACGTCTACATGACCTTCTTCCTGCCCGAGACCGTGGCGGGACGCGTGGCCCTGGGGAGCGACGTGCGGATCGTGCTCGATGCCGCGCCCGACTATGTGATCCCGGCCAAGGTGTCGTTCGTCGCCGATGTCGCGCAGTTCACGCCCAAGACCGTCGAGACGGCAAGCGAACGGCAGAAGCTGATGTTCCGGGTGAAGGCGCGGATCGATCCCGCCCTGCTCGATCGCCACATCACCCAGGTCAAGACCGGGCTGCCCGGCATGGCCTATGTGCGGACCAGCCGCGATGCCGAATGGCCGGCGAAGCTGACCGTCAACGTGTCGCGATGACCGCGCCCGGCATGTCGGAGGGCGCCTCGCCGGAATTGGCGGCACGCCTTTCGGGCGTCAGCCTGCACTATGGCAGGACGCGGGCGCTCGACAGCATCGATCTGGAAATTCCGGCCGGACGCATGGTCGCGCTGATCGGCCCCGACGGCGTCGGCAAGTCCACCCTGTTCTCGCTGCTCGCCGGCGCGCGCGTGATCCAGGAGGGCAGTGTCGAGGTTCTTAGCGGCGATATGGCGGACCGGCGCCACCGCGAAGCGGTCTGTCCGCGCATCGCCTATATGCCGCAGGGCCTGGGCAAGAATCTCTATCCGACCTTGTCCATCGACGAGAATCTGGAATTTTTCGCGCGCCTGTTCGGGCAGGATGCACAGGAACGCGAGCGGCGGATCGCCCAGCTCACCGAGAGCACCGGCCTTGCGCCGTTCCGCAAACGTCCGGCCGGCAAGCTCTCCGGTGGCATGAAGCAGAAGCTCGGGCTGTGCTGCGCCCTCATCCACGACCCCGATTTCCTGCTGCTCGACGAGCCGACCACGGGCGTCGACCCGCTGTCGCGCGCGCAGTTCTGGGACCTGATCGACCGCATCCGCGCCGACCGGCCTGGGATGAGCGTGCTGGTCGCCACCGCCTATATGGAGGAGGCTGCGCGGTTCGATTGGTTGGTGGCGATGGATGCGGGGCAGATCCTCGCAACCGGCACTCCGGTGGATTTCTATGAACGCACCGGCACCGACGGCCTGGAGCAGGCGTTCATCGCCCTGCTGCCCGAAGAGCGCCGGCGTGGTCACAAGCCCGTGACCATCCCTCCGCGCAGCGACGGGAGCGAGACCGAGATCGCCATCGAGGCCAAGGGGCTGACCATGCGGTTCGGCGACTTCACTGCGGTCGATCATGTCGATTTCCGCATCGAGCGCGGCGAAATCTTCGGCTTCCTGGGTTCGAACGGCTGCGGCAAGTCGACGACGATGAAGATGCTGACCGGCCTGCTCAAGGCGAGCGAGGGCCAAGCGTGGCTGTTCGGGCGCGAAGTCGAGAATGACGACGTGGCGACGCGTCGGCGCGTGGGCTACATGTCCCAGGCCTTCTCGCTCTATTCCGAGCTGACGGTCCGGCAGAATCTCGAGCTGCATGCACAGCTCTTCCATGTGCCGGCGGAAGAGATTCCCGCCCGGGTCGAGGAGATGGCCGGACGCTTCGACCTGACCGACATCATGGACGCGCTGCCGGACGCGCTCCCGCTCGGCCAGCGCCAGCGCCTCAGCCTCGCGGTCGCGATGATCCACAAGCCTGAAATGCTGATCCTCGACGAGCCGACCTCGGGCGTCGATCCGATCGCGCGGGATCAGTTCTGGCAGATGATGATCGACCTGTCGCGGGGCGACAAGGTGACGATCTTCATCTCGACCCATTTCATGAACGAGGCCGAGCGTTGCGACCGGATTTCGCTGATGCATGCCGGCAAGGTGCTGGTCAGCGATACGCCGGCGGCGATCGTCGAGAAGCGCGGCAGCACGAACCTCGAGGATGCGTTCATCAGCTATCTGGAGGACGCGGCGGGCGGAGATGAAAGGGCGGAGGCGGGAGTGGCGGCCGCGGCGCCGGCCACCGAGACAAAGGCTGAGCCTGCTTCGTCCTTTTCCCGCACCTTCAGCCGCCGACGGATGCTGAGCTATTCCCGGCGCGAGGCGCTGGAGCTTCGTCGCGATCCGATCCGCGCCACGCTCGCCCTTCTGGGAAGCGTGCTGCTCATGTTCATCATGGGCTATGGCATCAGCCTGGATGTCGAGAACCTGCCGTTCGCGGTGCTCGATCGCGACGGGACGACCACCAGCCAGAATTATGCTCTGAATCTTGCGGGATCCCGCTACTTCATCGAACGCCCGCCGATCACCGATTATGCGCAGCTCGACCGGCGCATGCGCGATGGCGAGCTCAGCGTTGCGATCGAGATTCCACCGGGTTTCGCGCGCGACCTGCGCCGCGGCGATCCGGTCCAGATCGGCGTGTGGATCGATGGCGCCATGCCGATGCGGGCGGAGACCGTGCAGGGATATATCCAGGCACTGCACGCGCAATGGCTGGGAGAGATGGCCGTGCAAGAGCTTGGCGCTCGGCCCTCGGTGGGCCTCATCAATATCGAGACGCGCTACCGCTACAATCCCGACGTCAAGAGCCTGGTCGCGATCGCGCCGGCGGTCATCCCCGTCCTGCTGCTGTTGTTCCCGGCGATGCTGACGGCGCTCAGCGTCGTGCGCGAGAAGGAGCTGGGCTCGATCATCAACTTCTATGTCACGCCGATCACGCGGATCGAGTTCCTGCTCGGCAAGCAGCTTCCCTATGTCGCGCTCGCCATGCTCAACTATGTGCTGCTGGTGCTGCTGGCGCTGCTCGTCTTTCGCGTGCCGATCACCGGCAATGTGCTGGCGATGACGGTGGCGGCCTTGCTATACACGCTGTCCGCGACCGCGATCGGGCTGCTCTTCTCGATCTTCATGCGCAGCCAGATCGCGGCGCTGTTCGCCACCGCGATCGGCACCATCCTGCCGGCGGTGCAGTTTTCCGGGCTGATCAATCCGGTCTCGTCGCTGGAGGGCGTCGGCGCGTTCGTCGGGCGCATCTTCCCGACCACCCATTTCGTCACCGTCTGTCGGGGCGTCTTCTCCAAGGGGCTGGGCTTCGGCGATCTGGGTCAGCCGCTTCTGGCGCTGGCCGTGGCAGTACCGGTGCTGCTCGCACTGTCCGTCGCGCTTTTGAAAAAGCAGGAGGGCTGAGATGCGGCATATCGCCAATATCGGACGTCTGGGCGTCAAAGAACTGCGCAGCCTGTGGCGCGATCCGATGATGCTGGTCCTGATCGTCTACGCTTTCTCGCTCGGCATCTATGTGGCGGCCTCCGCCATGCCCGAGACACTGAACAAGGCGCCGATTGCGGTTGTCGACGAGGATCAGTCGCCGCTGTCCAGCCGGATCACCGGAGCCTTTTATCCGCCGCATTTCACGCAGCCGGCTTTGATCTCCCTAGGTGAGGTCGATCCTGCCATGGACGCCGGGCGCTACACCTTCGCGCTCGACCTGCCGCCCGATTTCCAGCGCGACGTCCTCGCCGGCCGCCAGCCGACCGTCCAGCTCAACATCGACGCCACGCGGATGAGCCAGGCGTTCACCGGCGGCGGCTATATCCAGCAGATCGTCCAGGGCGAGGTGTCGGAGTTCATGAAGGGAACGCGGGCCACGGCCGCGCCGCCCGCCGATCTCGCCCTGCGGGCCCGCTTCAACCCGACGCTCGCGCAAAGCTGGTTCGGGTCGGTGATGGAGATCATCAACAACGTCACCATGCTCTCGATCGTGTTGACCGGCGCCGCGCTGATCCGCGAGCGCGAGCATGGCACGATCGAGCATCTGCTGGTGATGCCGATCACGCCGTTCGAGATCATGGCGAGCAAGGTCTGGGCGATGGGGCTGGTCGTCCTGCTCGCCTGCGCCTTCGCGCTGCTGGTGGTGGTCGAAGGAATATTGAAGGTGCCGATCGAGGGATCGATCCCGCTGTTCCTGACGGGTGCGGCGCTGCATTTGTTCGCCACCACGTCGATCGGCATCTTCATGGGCACGATCGCGCGCTCGATGCCGCAGTTCGGTCTGTTGCTGATGCTCGTGCTGCTGCCGCTCCAGCTGTTGTCCGGCGGTATGACCCCGCGCGAGAGCATGCCCGAGTTCGTGCAAACGGTGATGCTCGCCGCGCCCACCACCCATTTTGTGAGAATGGCGCAGGCGATTCTCTACCGGGGAGCGAGCTTCGACGTGGTCTGGCCCCAGTTCCTTGCCATCGCCGTGATCGGTGCAGTGTTTTTCCTGATCGCGCTCGCGCGGTTCCGCCGGACGATCGGAACGATGGCATAAGCAGGCACATGGTGATGGCCGCCTCAGTAACACTACCAATATGCCCAACAGCGCGGCTGCGCGAAACTTTTCTCACCACAAAGGGGAGAATCTCCATGCACGCCCTGGACAGAATTCGTCAGTCGATCGACGTCATTTTCCTGTATGGATTGACGGCCGGTCTGGTGATGGCGATCGCCTCCATCATCATGGCGAAGCTTCCCGAATGAAAAGGAAGACGCGTCTCAGGCGTCTTGCGCCGCTCGTTCTGAGTGTTCTTCTTGGGCTTTCTATTCACACCGCCGCCCAGTCGGCGCCCGCTGCCGCCGAAGCGACCGCCCCGGCGGGCTTCCGCCTCGATTCCGACGGGACCTTGGTGCATGTGGGAAGCGGTGCGCGCTTTCCCCATATGCTCGCCGGATTCACCCGCGTAGCCGAGCAGGGATATGATCCCAGCGGCCAGTATGTTTCCGTCGAATATCGTTCGCCAGTGCACGGTTCGACGATCGTTGCCCGCATCTCGCTGGTTCATATCGAGCAAATGTCGGCGAAGGAGCATTATACGATCATGAAGTGGCTTGCGCGCAGCTATTTCGATGAAAGCACGCCGCTGTCCGAGAGGCCGGTCGTTCTTCCCGACATGCCAAAGGATGCCGTCTGGCGCGGACGGTTCCGCGGCAGCCGCGAAGGCGTTCCCTTTGAATTCAGCCTCACGACGGTCGATTTAGGCTGTTGGGGCGCTCGCGTCGCGACGGCCTATCCCGAGGCTGATCAAGGCGAAGCCGAACAGCGGCTCGACACGCTGATCAGTGGGTTGCGGGCGTTGGCGCCGTCCGCACAGCGCAAGTAGAGTCGATCTCATCGGAGGCGTTGCCGCCCAGCTCCCAGGGCTGGGGCAGAAAACGCCGTCGCGCGATCAGAGATTAGATTGGATCGATTCGATCGCATATTATGTATGCCGACGATCCACTCGCTGACATTGCCCGAGCCCAACGACTCGATGGACGCCAAAGGCGAGACGATCGGAACGCCCTCCAAGCAAAGAAGAGGAAGAACCATGCTCGCAATCACCGGAGCGACAGGACAACTCGGACGGCTCGTCATCGCAGCACTGCTCAGGACGGTGCCGGCTGGCGAGATCGCGGCCCTGGTGCGTGACGTCGACAAGGCGTCCGACCTCGCTGCGAAGGGGGTCGTCGTGCGCGAAGCCGATTATAACCGGCCGGAGACCCTCGGCCCGGCTCTCGCGGGCGTAGACAAGCTGCTGCTCATTTCGGGAAACGAGGTCGGGCACCGCGTACCGCAACATAAGGCGGTGATCGATGCCGCGAAGACGGCCGGCGTGAAGCTCATCGCCTATACCAGCGCGCTGCACGCGGATACGTCACCGCTCGGCCTTGCCGAGGAGCATCGCCAGACCGAGGCGCTCCTCCGCGAAAGCGCACTGCCGACCGTGTTGCTGCGAAATAGCTGGTACACCGAGAACTACACCGCCTCGATACCCGCCGCTCTCCAGCATGGCGTCATGATAGGCTCCGCCGGAGTCGCCCGCATCGCCTCGGCGACCCGCGCTGACTTCGCCAACGCAACCGCGGCCGTGCTCGTCGCGCCGGAGGATCAGGCTGGACGCGTCTACGAACTGGCGGGCGATGAGGCCTATACGCTCGCCGAATTCGCGGACGAACTCTCTCGTCAGACAGGCAAGACGATCACCTTCCAGAACCTGAGCGAAGCTGACTACAAGGCGGCGCTGGTCGGAGCCGGACTGCCGGAGGCGGTCGCTGCGATGCTCGCCCAATCGGACGCGGCGGCGGGCCAGGGCGCCCTGTTCGACGACAGCCATGACCTTGGCAGGCTGATCGGCCGGCCGACCACGCCCCTGAAGGACGCGATCGCCGCAGCGCTGAAGGGTTGAGCGCCGACACCGGGTTCAACCGGCGCGTAGAGTTTTGCTGACCAGCACCAGGGTCGAGTCTCCAGGATATTCCTCGACCGAGAAGCCCATGTCGCGTTCGAGTTCGATCGCGGCGACATTGGCGCGGCTCTCGATCGACTCGATTTTCGAAAGACCCCGGGCTTCGGCCCGATCGGCCACGAAGGAGAGGAGAGTCCATCCGACGCCTCGGTGCCGATAGTCGGCGTCAACGGAGATCGCCACCTCGCCCCGCTCGCCCGCTGCATCGGAGACGAGCATCGCGCTTGCGACGGCGACACCGCTCTCGGCATCGAATGCGAGGAAGCTTACCGCGTTGCCGTCATCTATCGGGGTCAGCGCGCGCAGTTGCTCTGGACCGATTTCGTTCAATCCCGACAGGAACCGGAAGCGCAGATCCTCATGGCTCACATGGTGGAACAAGTGCGTCAGGATCGGCCCGTCCGTCGAGCCCGCCTGCCGCACGCAAAGGCGAAGCCCGCTCCGCGTCACGAGTTCCACGGTCTTGTCATTCATCTTTCTGGCCTTTTCCGGATGGTGGATTGGAGGACGCGCTGCGGCTGGTTTGCGCCGTCCAGTCGACGAGTTGTGCCGCATAACGGGTCACCGCCCGGTCGAAAGCCGGCACGATCCCGCTCGTGCTGTTCGCAAGCGCTGGTTCCTCGACCGAGAAACGGCGCGACGCGACCGGCTGTCTGTCATCGGCACCAAACAGGGTCACCTCCCCGGCGATGACGACGGTGGGCGGGGTCTTGCCATCGGCTTCCGGCGTGTAGCGCGCCTCAAACCTGTCGATGGTGACCTGCAGGGCCTGCGAGGCTCCCGTCGCGCTTCGGGGCGAAGCGAGGCGGAGGTCGGGCGCGCGCGCACCGAACTGCCGCGTCAGCGCCTGCGTGAAAAGATCGGGGACCGATGCGACCCAGCGGGCGTCCTTGATATAGAGCGCCTGCGCGCCGCGCGTGGTGAGGATGCGATCGCCCTCGATTTCCGGTGCGAAGCGAAGCCGCAACAGCGAAAGCGGCCGGCGGGCGACCGCCGCCTGCGGGGCGGTGTCGTTCGTCCGCTCGATCACGCCGAAACGGAAGAGATCATCACGCTTGCCACCCCCCAACAGGCTCCCGCAGCCGGCCAGCAACAGCGCTCCCATCAGGGTCGCGGATGTCCGATATCCAGGGGAATGCCTCATCGCGGTAGCTCCAGTTCCTTGCCACTGTCCTTGCCCAATGCCTGACGGGGATTTTGCCGGATCTGACGGATGAGCCCGTCCAGGGATTCGGCCGTCTCCTGCAGGCTGCGCATCGTGGCGTTGATGTTGGGGAGAGTGGTCGTGCCGATGTCGCCGCTCTGGGTATCGAGCTTCGCGATGACGCCGCGGGCCTCGTGAACCGCGACCTTGAGTTCGCCAGCCGCCCCGGAGATGTCTGCAAAAGCGCGTTTGCCGTCGCCATCGGCGATGTGACGGACGGATGCCGCCGCTCCCTGAATATCGGTGGCGGCGCGGTCGAGCTTGGTCAGCGCCGAGGCGGCGTTGGCGATCATGGTCCGGTTCGCCGCAAGCTCCCCAGTCGTCGTCCTGATGTCGTGGATGGCCGCGCCGACATCGGCAATGTTGCGATCGGAGAGCAGCTTGTTCACGCGGGTCAGGGCTTCGGTCGCGCTCGCGACCATCTGCCCTCCTCCCTGCAGCAGCGACGAGAGCGCATTGGGCTTGCTCGGAATGACCGGGCGCTTGCTATGATCGACCTTCCGTAGAAGCGGCTTGATCGCGGTCCCGGCGCTGATCTGGACGATGCTGACCCCCGAAATGCCCTGCGTTTCGGTCGACGCCATCGAATCCACGCGCACGGGCGTCCCGCGGTTGACCTCGATATCGGTGACCACACGGTTGGGATCGCGCTCGTCGAGCCTGATCCGCTGGATCTGACCGACCTTGATGCCGTTGAACTGGACCTCCGCCCCCACGCTCAGCCCCCGCACGGGACCATGAAAGACGATCTGATAGGGATCGTGCTCCCGTCTGAACTGCGAGCCGCCCAGCCACACCACGAACACGAGCGTCGCGATGAGCAGCACGATCGAGACGGCGCCCACCAGGGCATAATTGGCGTGGCGTTCCATCAGCCTTCTTTCTGCTTCTTGGCGGCACGGCCGCGCGGCCCCAGGAAATAGCTTTTGATCCAGGGATGGTCCGATTGCTCGAGCTCGGCGACCGGCGCGACCGCGACGATCTTCCTGTCGGCGACGACGGCGACCCGGTCGCAGATGGCATAGAGCGTGTCGAGATCGTGGGTGATCATAAAGACTGTGAGACCGAGCGCATCGCGCAGTGTCTTGACGAGGTCGTCGAACTCTCCCGCCGCGATCGGATCGAGACCGGCTGTCGGCTCGTCGAGGAACAATATGTCGGGGTCGAGCGCGATCGCACGCGCGACGCCCGCGCGTTTGCGCATGCCTCCTGAAAGTTCAGACGGTTTCAGGATGCCGGCATTATCGGGCAGGCCGGCAAGCTTGATCTTCAATCGCGCGAGATCACGCACGAAGCCCTTGGAAAGATGCGCATGCTCGAGGAGCGGCGTCTCGACATTTTCCTGCACGGTCAGGAAGGAGAACAAAGCGCCCTGCTGGAACATCACGCCGATCCGCCGTTCGATATCGGCCTGCGCGTCCGCATCGTCGATGTTCCGTCCGAAGATTTCGACGGTCCCGCCATCGGGCCGTTTCAATCCGAGTATGGTGTTGAGCAGGACTGACTTGCCGGAGCCCGATCCCCCTACGACGCCGAGTATTTCGCCGTGCCGGACCTCGAGATCGAGATCGTCGTGAATGACCTTTTCGCCAAATGCGGTCCTGAGGCCGCGGACACGGATCGGAGCATCGACGGCGTCGGTGGTCGATGGAGCGCTCACAGGTCCAACACCATGAAGAGCACCGCGAAGATCGCATCGAACATGATGACCATGAAGACCGACTGGACCACCGCCGAGGTGACGTTGCGCCCGAGGCTCTGGACATCGCCGCCGACCATCAGGCCATGCCGACAACCCGCCGAGGCGATCACCAGCGCCAGGAACGGCGCCTTGCTCATCCCGATCCAGAAATGCGTTATGCTCACCGTCTCGAGCGTGCGCTGGATGAAGAAGACCGGGCTGATGTCGATCGTGGCCCAGCTGACCAGCAGGCCGCCGGCGATGCCACCGATATCCGCGCAAAAGGTCATCAGCGGCATCATCAGCAGCGCTGCCAGAACCCGTGGAATGACAAGGGCGTCGAAGCGGTCGACGCCCATCACCTGCATCGCATCGGTTTCCTGGTTCATCCGCATCGAGCCGATCTGCGCGGCGAAAGATGATGCGGAGCGGCCCGACAGCAGGATCGCGGCGATGACCACGCCGAACTCGCGCAGGATTGCCACGCCGACAAGCTGAACCGTGAACACCTCGACACCAAGCGTCGTCAGCAGGTTGGTGCCGACGAGCGCGATCACCGCCCCGATGAAAAAGGTCATCACGAACACGATCGGGAGCGCGTTGACCCCCGCGTCCTGCATCATCGCAACCAGCGGCGTCAGACGCAGACGGCGCGGGTGCACGACCGTCCGGCCGAGCGCCACAACCAGCCGGCCGGCGAATTCGAGCATGTCGTAGGCGTCGCCGCCGAACTGGACGACCTGGCGGCCGAACCGGTCGAAAAAGCCTGTCCACCCCTTGAGGCCCTGTTTCGTCGGGGCTTCCTTCTCGAGGGCAGGTCGCACGAGGTCGATCAACCGCCGCAGATCCTCTCTCGGGCCGCAGTCGACATCGCCGCCGTTTGTCATGGACCGGAGCAGCGCCAGCGCACCGGCGGTATCCACTCGCCCCAGTTCGGAGACGTCGAGGCGCTGCGCGCTCCCGAATTTCGTGGCCAGGCGATCGGCAGCGTCGCCCAGATCAAGCGCCGTCCAGTCACCGCTGGGGTGAAGCGTCGGGACATCGGTGTCGTCGAGGCGCCAGTCGGCCTCGGTCACCGGACGAGCGCCACACCGATGCGCAGGCGCGTCGTTCGCCGGTTATGGTCGAGCAGGTTCTCGCCATAGCCGGCGAAGCTCTGGCCGAAGGGATAGACTTCCGGTCCGTCGCCGAGCATGCAATTCAAGCAGACGGCCGCCGCGTCGGCAAGGGAATCCGCGTGCTGCCGGTTGAAACCCGTCATGCGAGCAGGTGCAGGCCGCTATCGACCGGGATGACCGTGCCGGTGATCCGCTCGGCAGCATCGCTGACCAGGAACGCCGCCAGCGCGCCGACATCGTCGACATCGACGAGCCGGCCTTCCGGGACGGCCGCCGCGGCGCGCTCGATCAGTTCATCGAAGCGTTCGATGCCGCTCGCCGCCCGCGTCGCGATCGGACCCGGGGAAATCGCATGGGCGCGGATGCCCTTGGACCCCAGTTCGGCGGCGACATAACGGGTCGCGCTTTCCAGAGCCGCTTTTACCGGCCCCATCAGATTATAGTGCTCGACCACCCGGTCCGATCCGTAGAAGGTTACGCACAGCAGGCAGCCTCCGTCGGGCATCAGCGGTTCGGCCAGTCGCGCCATGCGTAGGAAGCTGTGGCAGGAAACATCCATGGCGATTGCGAAGCCTTCCGCAGAGGAATCGACGACGCGGCCATGAAGATCCTCCCGCGGCGCGAAGGCGATCGAATGGAGCAGGAAATCGAGGCCGCCCCATTTCGTGTTCACCTCGTTGAACAGCGCCTCCAGCTCGCCGGGAACGCGGACATCGCAAGGCGCGGTCCATTCGACCCCCAGCCGTTCCGCGACCGGCGCCACATACTGTTCCGTCTTGGCGTTGAGATAGGTGGCGGCGAGCCGTGCCCCGCAACGCGCGAACGCCTCGGCACAGCCGGCCGCGATGCTGTGTTCATTCGCAATGCCAACGACGAGCCCGCGCTTGCCGGCAAGATCGACCAGCGGTTTCATGATTGTCCTCCTGCCGGGGTCAGCGCGGCGAGTGTGTGAATGGCGATCATACGCTCCTCGTCCGTGGGAATGACACGAACGGCAACTCGGCTGTCCTCCGCGCTGATGATGGGGGCGTTGCGCGCATTGGCGAATGGGTCGATGACGATGCCCAGCCAGGCCAGTCGCGCGCAGATCGCTGCGCGGATGACGGGATCATTTTCGCCGATACCCGCGGTGAAAATCAGCGCATCGACGCCGCCGAGCGACGATATGAGGGCCGACGCCTCGCGCGCTGCCCGCCAGATGAAGAGATCGATCGCCTCGGCAGCGCGCGGATCGTCGCTGTCATGGAGTGCGCGCATATCGCTGGAGATGCCGGATACGCCGAGCAGTCCGGCCTGCTTGTAGAGCAGCGTCTCTACCTCAGCCGCGCTCATGCCCTCCTGGGTCTGTAGATGAATCACAACTCCGGGGTCGATCGCGCCGCACCGTGTGCCCATGATCAGCCCATCCAGCGCGGTGAAGCCCATCGTGGTATCGACACTGCGGCCGTTCTGCATCGCGCAGAGACTGGCACCATTGCCGAGATGGGCGGCGATCACGCGACCCGAGGCGAGCCCCGGATCGGCCTCCCCGAGCGCGCGGGCGATATATTCATAGGACAGGCCATGAAACCCGTAGCGCCGGATACCCTTGTCGTGCAGCGCGCGCGGCAGCCCGAAGCGGGTGGCGACCTCGGGCAGCTCATGATGGAAGGCGGTGTCGAAGCAGGCGACCTGCGGCAGATCGGGCGCGAGCGAGCGAATGGCCCGGATCGCGGCGAGATTGTGGGGCTGATGGAGCGGCGCGAGCGGACATAGCGCTTCCAGCCCGGCAAGCAGGGCGTCGTCGACGACCAGAGGGTGGAAGAACTTTGTCCCGCCATGGACAACGCGATGCCCGACAGCAACGATGTCGTGATCTGGCAGATGATCCCCCGCCCACGCGAACAGGTCATGCAGCAGGGTCTCGTGGCCGAGCCCGCTGCCATCGTCCCAGTTCCGGTCGATCAGGATAGTTCCGTCCTTATCGCGCGCGACGAGGTGCGGCGCGGTGCCGATCCCCTCCAACTTGCCGGCGGCGGCATGCTGAGGGCCGTCCGGCCCCAGCGTGAACAGCGCGAACTTGATGCTCGACGAGCCGGAATTGAGGCTGACGACGGCGCGGCTCATGTCAGAGCCTTGCCTTCGGGCAGGCCCGGCGAAGCCTTGGTGGCGGCGCGCGCCAGCAGCACGGCCACGGCGCAGGAAGCCAGGCGTGTTCGCGCGGAGTCGGCGCGGCTGGTGAGCACGATCGGTACCCGGGCGCCCAGGACGACGCCCGCCGCGTCCGCACCGCCCAGAAAGGTGAGCTGCTTGGCGAGCATGTTTCCGGCCTCCAGATTCGGGACGACCAGGATCTCGGCCTTGCCCGCCACGGGCGAGACGATCCCCTTTTCCTTGGCCGCCGCCTCGCTGATCGCATTGTCGAACGCCAGCGGGCCATCGAGCACGCCGCCTGAAATCTGACCGCGATCGGCCATCTTGCAGAGCGCGGCGGCGTCGAGCGTCGATCGCATCGACGGATTGACCGTCTCCACCGCCGACAGGATCGCGACCTTGGGACTTTCGATCCCGATCACATGGGCGAGGTCGATCGCATTGCGGATGATGTCCGCCTTTTCCTCAAGGCTCGGCTCGATGTTGATCGCGGCGTCGGTGATGATGAGCGGCGTCGGGTGGTCGGGCACGTCCATCAAATAGGCGTGGCTGATGCGCCGCTCCGTCCGCAGGCCAGTCGAGGAGGAGACCACCGCGCTCATCAGTTCGTCGGTGTGAAGCGATCCCTTCATGAGCAGCTTCGCTTCGCCCGAACGGACAAGCGCCACCGCGGCTGTCGCCGCGGCATGGCTGTGCGCGGCGGGGACGATGCGATAAGCGGAGATATCCTTCCCCGCTTCTTCCGCCGCCGCGCGGATTCGCGCTTCCGGCCCGACCAGAATCGGCAGGATCAGACCGGCTTCGGCGGCGTCGACCGCCGCGGTGATCGCCGCGGCGCTGCAGGGGTGGGCGACAGCGGTCGGCGGCGCTGCGTCCGCCCTCGTCCGTTCGATCAGCTTGCGATAGCCGTCATGGTCGGAGATGCGAACGTCGGGAAGCGCTATCCGTGGAAGGCGGATCTTCTCGGTCGGCGCCCTGACCTCGGCCTGGCCCGTAATGACCTCGTCGCCATTCTGGTTGACGCAGCGACAATCGAGCAAAAGCACATGATGCTCGGATCGTTTTTCGGTCACGGTCACCGAGGTTGTGATGGCGTCGCCCAGGCCCACCGGCCGGGTGAAGCGCAAAGACTGGCTGAGGTAGATTGCGCCCGGTCCCGGCAGCTCGGTGCCGAGCACGGCCGAAATCAGGCCGCCGCCCCACATGCCGTGGGCGATCACGCGGTGGAACAGGTCGGTCGCCGCATAATCGGCGTCGAGATGGGCCGGGTTAACGTCGCCCGAGACGAGCGCGAAGAGCTGGATATCCTCTTCCCGCAGCGTGCGCGTGACGCTCGCCGTATCGCCGACGGCGATCTCGTCGAAGGTGCGGTTTTCGATCATTTCCGGGACGGCCATCCCTCAATGCTCCAGCACATAGCGGCCGGGGGCGTTCTCGATCACCGGATAGTCCTTGTCCGGCGCGCCCAGCGGCGGCGGGGCGGCCGGCTCGCCCGAACGCGCGCGCAGCCACTCTTCCCAGGCGACCCACCAGGACCCGTCGCGCACGGGCGCATGCGCCATCCAGTCGTCCGGATCGAGCGCGGCGCCGTCCGTCTCGCGGGTCAGGATATGATAGCGCCGCCCCTTGTGCCCGGGCTCGGAAACGATCCCCGCATTGTGCCCGCCGCTGGTCAGAACGAAGCAGATTTCGGCATTGCTGAGCATGTGGATTTTGTGGACCGACCGCCAGGGCGCGACATGGTCGCGCTCGGTGCCCACTACGAACATCGGCTTGCGCAGCGCGCCCAAGCTGATCGTGCGGCCATCGACCTTGTAGCGCCCCTCGGCAAGATCATCGTCCAGGAACAGGCGGCGCAGATACTGGCTGTGCATGGCATAGGGCATCCGCGTCCCGTCGGCGTTCCAGGCCATCAGGTCCGACATGGGTTCGCGCTCGCCCATCAGGTAGGTGTTAAGGATCCGCGACCAGACAAGGTCGTTGGAGCGCAGGATCTGGAAGGCGCCGCCCATCTGAGCCCCGTCAAGATAGCCGCGGCTCCACATCATGTTCTCTAGCACGTTGAGCTGCGCCTCGTCGATGAACAGGCCGAGCTCGCCCGGCTCGCTGAACTCGGTCTGCGCGGCGAACAGGGTGATGGTGGCGAGCCGTTCATCCCCGTCGCGCGCCATCGCCGCCGCCGCGATGGACAGCAGCGTGCCGCCGATGCAATAGCCGACGGCGTGAACGGCCGGCGCCCCGGTGATCGCTGTCACCGCGTCGAGCGCCGCCATCGGGCCCAGGCGCCGATAGGCCTCCATGTCGAGGTCGCGGTCCGCGCTGACGGGATTGTGCCAGGAGATGATGAAGACCGTATAGCCCTGCCCGGTCAGCCAGCGGACCAGCGAGTTCTCCGGCGACAGGTCGAGAATATAATATTTCATGATCCAGGCCGGCACGATCAGAATGGGTTCCGGCCGCACGGTGTCCGTGGTCGGCGCATATTGGATCAGCTCGATCAGCTCGTTTCGGTAGACGACCTTGCCGGGCGTGGCGGCGACGTCCTTCCCGACCTCGAACGCTTCGGTCCCCGCCGGCGGCTCGCCGCGCATCGTGCGCTGCATGTCCTCCAGCAGCAGCCTGGCACCCTCGACAAGGCATTGCCCGCCGGTCTCGAATATCCGCTTCTGGAGGACGGGATTGGTCGCGACGAAATTGGTCGGCGCCATCGTGTCGAGGATCTGCCGCGTCCCGAAGGCGACCATGTCTTCATGATGCCTCGTGACGCCCACCACGCCGGTCGTGGCCGCGTGCCACCATTGCTGGTTGAGAAGGAAAGCCTGCGCGATCAGACTGAAAGGCGCTTCCTTCCAGGCCGGATCGACGAAGCGACGATCCTGCGGCAGCGGCTCGATTGCGGGAGCGGCGTCGTGGTCACCGATGCTGCGCACCGCATATTCGCCGAGCCGCATGAATTTGCGTGTCGTCTTGGCCGCCAGCTGCAACTGCTTGCCCGGCGAGCCGGCAAGATGCATGCCCCAGTCCGAAAAGGCTTGGAAGATCGTTGCGGGCGACAGGCCGTGGGTGATCTGTGCGATGCCCGCGATCGCGGCCCGGTCCAGGGTTTCGGCAATGCCGTCGAGCGGATCGGACGCGTCCTGACGTGAATGCGCTGCTGCCATCTTGGAGCTCCTGAAAAAATCCTGTCTCTACTGCGGCTGAACACGCGCAAGCGCATTACGTAAATGCCCCATGCCGCATGTCCCACGGCATTCCATTGCTATCACTTTCGCCTGTATTCTCAGGTATTTTGGGCCAAGGCTTGATCCGTGCCTTGGAAAAGAATCGCACCTTCGCAACGGCAATAAACGGTACTGCAAAGGTTAGATACAGCGCAAGTCCGTCGGTTGCTCCCGAACATTTTCGTCAGCGATCCATCGCCGCGCGCGTCCCCTGAAAAGCAGCTTGCCTTCATGGATGACATAGGTGCGACACGGCGGAATTGATCTTGGTAAACCCAATGATCGAGCAGAAGCAGACGGTCTTGCCCAGCCGTCCTTACATTGTGACCCTATAGTGCGGCACCAGATCGCGACCGGACAAATGCTCTCCGTACGGTCATCCAGAGCGCGCTTCTTGCCGCTGTCGCCAGGGGGTTCGCAGGATCGGTCGCGGATGGATTGAGATCGCTCCCCTCGGAGGGGAAATCAGCAGTGGCGCTATCCGTCACTTGGGAAATCTACGTAGTTCAGAGCGGCGACGTTGCCGTTAGACCGAATCGACCGGACGATTCCGGCAGTCCTTGGTTTGTTTGGCACGAGTGACACATAGGCCCACCGACCCGCAGATTCCTCACGCTGTGATCCTCCTTGTCGAGAGCGACACCGGATTGAGGCGCGCGTTGCACCTGTTGTTTATGGCTCGCGGCTATAGCGTGAAAGCCTATGCAGAGGAGACCCGCCTCCTGGCAGATCCGATGAGAGAGGAGGCAGCTTGCCTGATCGCCGAGCATCGGCCCGTTCATGTGGATGGAATCGACCTTCTGCGTCAGCTCCGGGCGGCGGGCTGGCAGCGCCCGGCCATTCTAACCACAGCCGATCATTCCGCGGAGACCGAACTCTGCGCACGCGGTGCGGGCTACGCGCATATTCTCCACAAGCCGTTCGCGCACCATGTGCTGCTTGGCCTTGTCGATGGAGTCCTGCCTCTGGGTCTCGGTTAGACGCAGCAATAGGCAGGGGTACGCGCTCCCATGCACGCGCTGCAGCGGCCAACGCCGCTTCGCCGCTCACGAAGATGGGGCAGGGGAGGCGCGGGGCGGGGCCGTCAATCGCGCGACAGCGTCAGCGAGCGCATGCTCGCGCAACGGTTTCTCGATGACGATGCTGAAGCCCTCCTTCATCGCCCGCTCGACAAGATCTGGCGAGCCATAGGCGGTGACGAGGATGGCCGGTCCCCGCCATCCGCGCGCACGAAGCGATTGCAAGACCTCCAGACCGTCCATTTCGGGCATGCGATAGTCGGTCACCAGGCAGATCGCGTCGTTCACAAGCGGATCGGCAAACATGGCCGTGCTCGATGCGTAAGAGCGGATGTCATAGCCTCGGGCGTGAAGGAGAAGCTGGAGAGAGCGGCGGACGGCCGGCTCGTCCTCCACCAGTAAAATCTTAGGGCGCTCCACCGGGAGAGGTGCAACAGTGCCATTCATGATCGTCTCGCATTGATCCGGTTCCTAACGTCGACCGGATGCAAGGAATCGCAGGAAAATCGCGGCAAGTCGCTACGTAGAGGTCCTATGAGCGGTCGTCGCCGAGATTGGCGGCGAATGCGATACGCAGCGCATCGGACAGGCTACGGACCCCCAGTTTCGTCATCAGATTGGCGCGATGCACCTCGACGGTCCGGGGCGATATGCCGAGATCATAGGCGATTGTCTTGTTGGGTAAACCTTCGGCCAGTCCCTTGAGCACGTCCTGTTCGCGTCCGGTCAGCGCGGAGATCATCACGGCCGCGTCGGCCGCCCTTGTCGCCCGTTTGTCGCTGTCGTCGAGCCGTTCGAAGGCGGCGGCGATAGCATCCAGTAGCACGGCCTTTTCGAAAGGCTTCTCGATGAACTCGACTGCGCCTGCCTTCATGGCCCGCACCGCAATCGAGATATCGCCGTGCCCGGTCAAGATGATGACGGGCATGGCGACGCCGCGCTCGAGAAGCGCCTGCTGCACCTCCAGTCCGTCCATCTCGGGCATGCGGACATCGAGAAGGATGCAGCCGGGCTCGGCGTGCCGCACCTCGCGCAGGAAGGCGACTCCGGACGCGTAGCTCGCCACCGTGAAACCCGATGTTTTCAACATGAATCCGGCTGATCGCCGGATCGCCTCCTCATCATCGACGATATGGATCATACGTCTTTCGGTCATTCGATAGTCTCCGGCTCGGCTTCGACGAGCGTGAAATGAAACTGAGCCCCGCCGCCGGGACGTGGCTCCAGCCATATCCGACCGCCGTTCGCCTCGACGATGGTGCGGCAGATCGAGAGCCCCAGACCCATGCCCTCGCTCTTCGTGCTGACGAAGGCGGTGAAGAGCTGTTCCGCGACTTCAGGCGAAACGCCCGGGCCAGAATCAGCAATAGTTAGCCGAATGAAGCCAGCTTTGTCACGGCGGGATGCAATCCACAGATGCCGTTCGGACGATTCCGCCATGGCCTCCACCGCATTGCGAAGGAGATTGATTAGCACCTGCTGGATCTGCACCTTGTCGAGAAGCACTTTCGAAGCGTCGGGAGCGAGATCGAACTGGGCGTCGATACCCTTCTCCCTAGCGCCCATCAGCCCGAGCGCCGCCGCCTCGCCAATGAGGGTGGGAAGATTCTCGACGGTCTTCTCAACCTCCCCGCGCGCAACGAAGTCGCGCAGCCGCCGTACGATCTGTCCGGCGCGCAGAGCCTCTCGAACCGAATCATCCAGGGCTTCGCGGATCATCGGCAGATCCTCGGGATTGGCTTCGGCGAGCAGGTCGCGCACCGCCTCCACATAGTTGGCGACGGCGGTGATCGGCTGGTTGAGCTCGTGGGCGAGCGTCGAGGCCATCGTGCCCATCGCGCTCACCCGGGCGACATGAATCAGCTTGGACTGCAGTTCATCGAGGCGCTCCTGGGTCTCCTGGCGTTCGGTCAGGTCCCGGATGAAGCCGGTGAAGACGCGCTGGGTCTCGCCAATGGCTTCGCCCACAGATAGTTCCATCGGGAAGGTCGAACCATCACGCCGCGCGCCGATGACGACGCGCCCGATCCCGATGATCCTTCGCTCGCCGGTTGCAAGATAGCGTTCGAGATAGCTGTCATGGCGTTCACGATCGGGCGACGGCATGAGCAGGCTCAGGTTCGATCCGCGAATCTCAGCCTCTGAAAAGCCGAACAGCCGTTCGGCCGCGGCGCTGAACGAGAGGATGATGCCGTGTTCGTCGATCACGATCATCGCATCGGGGACCGTCGAGAGGATCGAGCGGAGATGGCTGGCGCTGGCTTTGTGCGCACTCTCGGCGGCGCGCTCCCCCGTTGCATCGCGGACCACCTTGCCGAAGCCGCGCAAGGCTCCGCTTTCATCACGCAGCGCAGTGATCGAAACATGCGCGAGGAACTCGGAACCATCCTTCCTGAGCCGCCAGTCTTCCTCCTCGAATTTGCCCTCGTCGCGCGCGCGTTTGAGGTCGGCTTCGGGCTTGCCGGCCTGGACGGCGTCCGCCGGGTAGAAGATCGAGCAATATTGGCCGACGACCTCTTGCTCTCTCCAGCCCTTCAGCCGCTCGGCGCCGTCGTTCCAGATCGTGACGCGGCCTTCGGGATCGAGCATGTAGATTGCATAACCCTGTGCTCCGTCGATCAGCAGGTTAAGTTCGTCGGCGATCTCCGAGAGCTGGTTCTGGCGTCTCCTGTCCCAGGCTGCACGCCGCCGTCGCAAGGACGCGTTGCGAGCGTCGAGCAGGGCGATGCCTGCGGCCACCAGCAGCGAAAGCAGCAGATCGAAGGGTTCAAGACCAGGCAATGGGCGCAATAGGGCAAACAAGGCCCCGACCAGAATAGCGAGAATAGCCGCGCCCGTTGCGGCGCCCGTTCCACCCAGCGCGGCTGCAACGATGATCGAAAGGATGAGCAGCAGATAGGGGCTGTGGTTGACGCCCCACGCGCGGAGAGCAAGATCGGCGGGTACGGCGAGGAGAACGGCCACGATACCAATCGCATAGCCCCAGCGGGCCTGCCGTGTTGAGCTATCCTGCGCGTCACTTTCCATATGGAATCCCGTCTGGCTTTGATCCATCCTCTCTGGTTGCACCTTGATTATATTCCGAGCGTCGGAACTCGTCAGTTGACTACATCAGAAAATGCTACTCGATAGAACAGAAGGACTTTTTGGAATGAGATCGTAGCCCGTCTTCGCAACTCCACTGCCGTCCTTCTAAAAGCCTCGAATCGGCCCAAGACCCTCGCAGGTTCCGTCTCACTTTGAGACCTTTATCTGGCAACCTTGCCTTGGAAAAGCATCAAAACATCCGCGATGCCAGGCATCGTTCGGGTTCGCAGCCGAGTGCAATCCTGCCAACAGTGGGCGCCAACGCATCGGTCGATGCGTGAGCAAGCCAAGAGGCATCGCGGGTCATGAGGCATACGTCATTGGCCGTCCCGTGCCTGCCGCGCGTCCCGCCAGTCGGGACGGTTGATCGCGCGCAAACATAGGAAAACGCGCCCGGCGTATTTCCCGAAGGTTTTGTATTCCGCAGGCCGCCCGACCGAAGCCGAGAACCCATGTTTGCCGCGCGATGCGGACCCCTCTTCACGATCAAGATCGGACGGGCGAGGAAAGGCTATGCCGATCGCCCCTGCTTGTCCACAAGATACGACCGTGTCGTTTCCCGAATGACTGTCCGTCCGCAGAACCGATATTGGCAACGAAGATGATCGCCGGCGCATCGTTAAAACCTTCCGTATCAAGCCGCTGCATCGACCCTGGACGCTGTGGCCGCCATAAGGTCTGGTGGCAGCCTTTCAGATCTGATGCGATCGGAGCAGTTTCAGGATGTCGGTGGCGTGACGCTGGGCGAAGTCCTTGGCAATTTCCGCCAGAATATGACCCTGCATAGTCGGGTCGAGGTCGCTGCGAAGCACGCCCAGCATGCGCGGCGGCGCGATGAGGATCAGCGGCCTGCCCTGCCTGCCCAGCGATGCCACCGCCTGCAACGCCTCCTGTCCGAAACGGTCTTCCCGGCGCTGGTGATAGTCGGCATCGGCATAGGCGCTGCGCGTCGGCACCGCGCTGCCGAAGCTGCGCCCCGGAGCGTCCGTGGCCATCGCGCGGCTCGGCGGATTCTTCATCGCCCGCTCGTGCAGAAGCTCCAGTTCGGGCGCGGCGTCGGTGCCGCGATTGCGAAGCACCTGCACATGGCCGCCATCGACAACCAGAATCGTCGTATCGTGGGGAATAAGCATCGTCTCTTCCTTATCCTGGGGCCGGACCCCGTGCGCCTCGCATGGCGGTCGGACGCCCGGGCGAGCCGTGCGAGTGACCGAAAGGTGTCGCCTCTCGAACCAGCCGGACCACCTCCTCGTCCGTCGTCTGATCGAACACGGCATAGTGTGTTCCAACGGCGTAGAAAGGATCGGGCTGTGCCAGACAGACGATGTCATCGCACTCTGGCGAAATCTCGGCGATGCTGTCGCTAGGCGCGACCGGTATGCCAAGGACAAGGCGTGCCGGCCGATTCTTGCGCAGTCCTTTGAGGGCAGCCTTCACCGTGCCCCCGGTCGCGATCCCATCGTCGATCACGATGACCGTGCGGCTCGTCACCTCCACCGGGACGCGACCGCCGACATAGGATGAGCGCCGTCGCTCGATTTCCGCGAGCTGCCGCCGCATCTCGGCCCTGATATAGTCGGGGCTGGGCGCCAGCTGGCGGACGATGTCCTCGTTGAGCACGAGCTGCGGTTCGGCACCATCGACGACCGCGCCGATGCCCAACTCCTCATAGCCCGGCGCGCCGATCTTGCGGACGAACAGTAGGTCCAGTTCCGCATCAAGCGCCTTGGCCACCTCGAACGCGACCGGCACGCCGCCGCGGGGCAGCGCCAGCACCAGTGGATGCGCCCCCGCCAAGGGGGCGAGCACGATCGCCAGTCTCCGGCCGGCCTCGCGCCTGTCGTGAAACTCAGGTTTATGGCCGGCCATGGTCAAGCCTCCTGGAAATGTTGCCGGAACCATCGCGCGGCGTGGTCGATCACTGCGTCGAGCGTGCCTGGCTCTTCGAACAGGTGCGTCGCTCCCGGTACGATCAGCAGCTCGTTCTCGGCATGAAGATGGCGTTGCGCGATCCGGTTCAGCTCGATCACCGGCAGGTCCCGGCTGCCCACGATCAGCAGCGTTGGCGCGCGGACATGCGCGAGCGCGGCCGAACCCGCCAGATCCGGCCGGCCACGCGCGAGACAATGGCCGCAATGCGTGCGTCGGGGCCGGACGCGCCCAGCAGAGCCGCGCCCGCGCCCGTGCTCGCGCCGAAATAGCCCACCGGCAGCGGCGCCATTCCTGGCAGCAATCTCACCCACCCGGTGGCGGCCTTCAGCCGGGACGCCAATAACGGAATGTCGAACACATTGACGCGGTCCTGCTCCTCGGCCGGAGTCAGCAGATCAATCAGCAATGTCCCAAGCCCCGCGTCGCGTAAGCCTTGCGCGACATGAGTGTTACGCGGGCTGAGCCGTCCGCTGCCGCTGCCATGGGCGAAGATGACGATCCCCTTGGCAGCGACGGGCACGCCCAGCAGCCCCTTGAGCCCATCGGGCTGAACGGTGACGGGAACCGGATCGTGGGCGGCGAGGGCGATCATCGTCACAGTCCGAAGGGCCAGGTTTCGGGCGCGCCATGGGGATGCTCATGTCCCAGCGGGGTCACCGCGGTCGTTTGCTCAAACCAGACCCAGGCATCGAACTGCTCAGCCAGGACCGCCTCGAAATAATGGCTGAGGCGCTCGGTTTCCGGGCGGTACACGACGCCTATGGCGCGCTCGAGCAGGGGCTCGCGCAGCAGCCCGGCGAGATTGGGCTTCCTCCGCCAATCGGTCAGCGCCCGCGCCAGTCCCGTGGACCGAAACGCATGCTCGTAGCTGTCGGCACGTGCCGGCCGCACGGTCTTTATCTGCATGTCGGCGCCCCAGTCGCTGGCGGCGGCGACCGTACCGGTATCGGTGCCAAAGCCGATCGACACCGCTTCCTCGCCATAGGCCATGCGGCACAGCTCGCCGATGTTTAATTCGCCCTGCCAGCCCATCGCGGTCGCGGCGGCGTTGCCGACATGGCTGTTATGCGCCCAGACGACAGCCTTGGCACCATCGCCGCGATGGGCGAGCAGCGCCTGCAACGTTTCGAACATATGCCGGTCACGCAGGTTCCAGCTCTCGGTCGAACTGCGGTACATGGCGCGATAATAGCGCTCGGCGGCGCGCACGATGCGCGCGTTCTGGACGGCGTCGAACCAGGCTTCGCCGTCTCCGTGCAGATATGCGAGCCGATGGGTCAGCAGTTCATGAAGCTGTGCGACCGCGCGATCTTCGCAACTCGCGCGGCCGCCATGAACGACGGCGCGGCCATAATGCGCCGGTTCATCCTGCCATGGTGTCAGGCACCCATAGCGCCGGCGCGCATTCCCGGCGGCCTCTGGATCGACCGTGTCGAGATAGGCGAGCACTGCGTGGATCGACTCGCTGAGGCTGTAGACATCCAGACCATGGAATGACGCGCGGCAATCTTCGTCAAGCGATGCATTATGCCCCCGCATCCAGTCGGCAAATTCCAGCACCTCGACATTGCGCCACATCCAGGTCGGAAAGCGCACGACGCTGTCGCCGCGTAGGGGGCGCGGTGCTTGATGCCGGACATAATCGTCGATCTGCGCGGCGTCCGGCCAGTCGGCTTCGACTGCCACGACGGTAAATCCGTGACGCTCGACCAGGCGGCGGGTGATTGCTGCTCGCGCACGATAGAATTCCGACGTGCCGTGGGTCGCCTCGCCCAACAGGACGATCCGCGCATCGCCGAAGCGATCGAAGAAGCTGCCGAACTCGTCGATCCGCTCGGGCGACGGCAGCGGTTCGGCGTGGCGGCGCAGCGCTTCGATCAGCGCCGCCGGTGCCTCCCGGCCGATACGGTCGTGTAGCGCTGCGTTCGGCATGCGGATCTCCTTGTCAGGTCTGGCCCACTGTCAATGCCCAAGAAGGAGCGGCACCGGACTCTCGGCGAGCATCCGCCGGGTCACGCCGCCGATCAGCCGCTCGCGCAGGCGTGAATGGCCATAGGCGCCGATAATGCAGTAGGCTGGTTGCCGGTCCCGACAGGCGGTGAGAAGCGCATCCGCCACCGTCCATTCCAGCGGAACATCACGGTCGATGCGGGCATGGATGCCATGGCGTGAGAGATAGGCGGCGGCCTCTTCCGCAGGCGGTCCATCGGTCTTGCCGATCTCCACGATCGTCACGCCTTTCGTGAGGGCGAGGAGCGGCGTGACCGCGCGAAGCGTCTCGGCGACAGCGGGAGCACCGTTCCAGGCGACCAGCGCCTGTCCATTGGCATCGAGGCTGCGAAACTGTTGTGGAACCGCGAGGATTGGCTTTCCGGCGCGCATAACGACGTCGGAAACGATCGCCCGCATGTCGGGAGGCTCATGATCGGCGAACATAGTGTTGAGCACGATGATGTCGGCGAGCCCCGTCTCGGCTTCCAGCAGACCGGCAATGTCGCCGGTCGCGTCAGCCCAGTCCCATGTGATGTCCTCGACTGAAAGGCGCGCCTCGATCCGGTCGCGATTAACCGCTTCCCGGTTGCGCGCGTCGGCGAGCAGGGCGACTTCGGCATCGGCCATCATATAGTCTGCGCCGACCAGGATTGGCGCCTGGACAATGTCGAGACATGTGAGATGCCCGTTGGTCGCGCGGACAAGATCGAGCGCGGCCTGGAAGCGAGCCTCTTCACCGGCGTCATCGTGAATCAACAGCAGAACATTCTTCATATGAATCTCCAGCGCATGCCCGCCATCGAGGCGGAGTCGTAGCCGAACAATGGCGGTCACGTTCGCGACAATCATTACGTGAGGATACGGAGGAAGAGTTCGCGGTGCGCCACTGCGTAGACTTCCGGATGCCGAACAGGTCGTTCGTTGCGTACGACTCCGACGTTCTCCGGCCAGACCCCGGACAAAGATTAAACCCAGGAGTCCCTGATGAACCGGTCCATCCAAACACGCCGAAACCTGCCCGACGGCGCCAACCGTTTGCGGATTGGTATAATCATGCTGTGCGGCGTGGTTGCGAGCCAGATCATGGTGTCGATGGCGACTGGGGCTGACCCCCTACCTCATTTGTCGGCGGTCTTCAGCACACGGCAAGTCCATCCCCAAATCGATGCGCGGGCATCCACGATCATGGCGCATTCCCGGTAATAGAACTCCCAGACCGAATAGCCAGTCAGCGGCTCTAATCGCTGTCGAATCGGCGCGTGATGCCCAAGGAGCTTCTCGCTTGATTGTCCGCAGTCCTGGTGGCGCGCGCTCGGAGTGGCTACTTCTGGCCTGTGGATCTTGGCCAGTTCCACGCCGGTTTTGTTCATACCGTCTGAGGCGAGCCGTTGGTATCGATAGCCACGCGAGCGTCCTCGACGGCGGGCACCTCAAAGTCTAGCCCACATGCGTCGGTCGCCGGTAGGCGACATAGAAATCGAATGCCAACCCACAGATAATGTAACCGGGTCGATGTGCTCGCCGGCCGGGCTTCCTGCATAAAATGCAAAGAGGAAGGATCGCCAGGAACGGACAGGCGCGGACTTCACGTTCATCTTGAGCGATTATCGAAGCTGGCCGCCGGGATATCCCGACGGCCGTCTGCTCGTGTGCTCGCTGCGAAGGTCAGAAAGCGACGATGATATTGTCGTCGACCGTGGTGACGCCGGGAGCGGCCCAAGCCGCACGCTCGGCGATCTGGCGCTCGTTCCACGCCTTGACCTTGCCGCCCAGCGTGACCTTGCCGCCATCGGTGAACACCGTCACCGATGCCGCATCGAGATCGGCATTGCGCTTGAACGCCGCCATGATCCGGTCCTTGATATCGCCCGACGTCGGCAGCTTGCGCACCTCGATCAGATTGCCGACGCCGACGACGCCGTTGACCTTGCCCGCGACCTTCCGGGCCTCGTCGCTCTGGTAGTGCCAGTCGACCGTGCCGCTCAGCGTCACCCAGCCATGCTCGACCTTCACCGCGATCTTGTCGTCGGGGATCGAGACGTTCCAGGAGAACATGTCGAGGATGCGCTTGGCGATTTCATGATCGGCCGTCTTCGGATCGGAGGCGAAGCGCACCTTGATCTCCTCGGCGAGCGCCTTCACGCCAGCCACGCGCCGTGCCGCCTTTTCCGCCGCCAGCTTCTCGGCATAGCTCTTCACGAAACCCGACAGCGTCACCACGCCGTCGGTCACCGCCACCCCGATATCCGCATGATCGACGCTCGGCTCCCACTCCAGCTCCGCCATCACGTCACGCTGCAATTGACTGTCGCTCTTCATCTCAGCTCTCCTTGGCTCGTAAAATAACCGTCCCAGGTGGGTCGGCAGCTCATCGACGGCCATAAGCCGGGGACCATCGGCAAGTTCATCGCAGGGTCGCCAATGGATTGACCGCGCATCGGGGAATCCCTGCAACGTCCCTTGTCTGTTGCCTGGCGCTGCCACAGAATCCGTATTGTCCCGGAGGGACCAGGGTATGCCATCATCCCTGCAGGCCGGGGCTCGACTCCTTGGCCAAGCGACAAATTTCAGCCGAGTGCGGCCGCAGGACGGCGCCCGAAGATGGTCGGCTAGGTAAACTCCCCAATATAGGCGCCGATGGACCGCCTTTATCCTCAACAAGACTCGGCGAAGGAGGTCATCATGAGTGACAAGAGCACCATCCGGGCGAGCTGGCCGTCCGGTGGTCCAGACGCAGCAGCGGCGATGCTTGCCGCCCAACGCCTGTGGCAGTTGCCGCTGACGCTCTACACGAGTTGGTGGAATGTGGGCGTGGAGACACTTTGGCCACATATGCCGCATCCGCACCATCACGACGAGCATGACCAGCTCGTGGTTCCCGAACCGATCGAGGCTGAAAGCGAACATGCCCTGTTCGCCTGACGAAAGGTCTTTCCCTCGTCACGGGATCGACCATCTTTAACCTTAGGAGAAGCAAGATGAACGGTGTGACCAATGTTCCAGTGACCAAAACGCGTCCGGCGTCATCGTTGCGCGATCTCGCAACCCAGATCAGCGAGCCGGTCGGCTGGCTGCGATCGGAGATCGACCGCCTGTTCGACGATTTCGGCAGCTCCAGCCGCAGCCTTTTCCACTTCGCTCCGCGCGGCGCCGTGGCAATCGTGCCGGCGCTTGAGCTGGTCGATGACGAGAAGGCCTATCGTCTTACCGCGGAGCTTCCCGGGCTCGATGAAAAGGATGTGGAGATCAACGTCGCCGATGGCGTGCTCAGCATCTCGGGCGAAAAGAAGGAAGAGGAAGAGCGCAAGGAGAAGGGCTTCCTGCTCAACGAGCGCCGCTATGGTTCCTTCCGGCGCCAGATTTCGCTTCCCGCCGATGTCGATGCCGAGGGTATCAAGGCGCAGTTCAAGGACGGAGTCCTGACAGTGACGCTGGCCAAGGACGAGAATGTGGCGGCACGCACGCGCAAGATCGCGATCGAGAAGGTCTGAGCCAATGGCGACGACATCGCCTGGCCCCGGCACGCCGGACGACCAAGCCGATGTCGTCGCCTTCCTCGACCAGGGTCACGCCTTCGAGCGAACGCGCCCCACGCGCATCGATACCCACTGCGCCAGTATTTTCCTTGTCGGCGACCGCGCCTGGAAGCTCAAGCGCGCGGTCCGGTTCGGCTATCTTGATTTCTCGACCTTCGACAAGCGCCATGCCGCGCTCGAGGCGGAGCTTCGCCTCAACCGCCGAACCGCGCCCGATCTATATCTCGCGCTTCATCCGATCACGCGGGAAGCCGGCGGTCGACTGGCGATCGACGGCGCCGGTGACGTGGTCGACTGGCTGCTCGAGATGCGACGCTTCCCCGATGATGCGCTGCTCATCCATATCGCCGATCACGGCCAGCTCGATGAGCGCCTGCTGATGCGGCTGGCGGACCACATAGGCGCTTTTCACTCGGCAGCGGAGGCTGATCGGGCTCACGCGGGTGCGATATCGTTCCGCCGCGTCATAGACGGCAATATTGCCAGCATGGGGGCCTTTCCCGATATCCTCGACCCGGACAAAGCGAAGCATCTCGGCGACAGCCTGCTCCAGATGACCGATGATATGGCACCGCTGCTCGATGCCCGAGCGCGGGAAGGCCGGGTTAGACATGGTCATGGCGATCTCCATCTCGCCAACATCGCGCTGATCGACGGCGAGCCGACCTTGTTCGACTGCCTGGAATTCAGCGTCGAACTGGCCACGATCGATGTCCTCTACGATCTCGCCTTTCTCCTGATGGATCTCTGGCATCGCAACCTCCGCACCGAGGCGAACATCGTCTTCAACCGCTATCTCGATCTGTCGCCGGCGGATGAGAGCGGGATCGGGCTGCTGCCCTTGTTCCTGTCGGTTCGCGCCGCGATCCGCGCGCATGTGCTGGCAGCGCAGAGCCTGCGTGCTCCTGAAGACAGGGCGCTCGCGCAGAATGCGCGATCCTATCTCGAACTTGCGCTCGCCATGCTGGTGCCCGCTCCCCCGCGGCTGGTAGCGATCGGCGGACTCTCGGGAACCGGCAAGTCCAGTCTCGCACGTCGGCTCGGCGGCGCGATCGGACGCGCGCCCGGTGCCAGGATCCTTCGGAACGATGTACTGCGCAAGCGCCTCGCGGGGCTGTCTCCCGAGGCAAGGCTTCCCCGCGGCAGCTATTCGGCGCAGGCCGCCGCCCGGGTCTATGAGACAACTGACAGGATGGCCGCATCGGCGCTTGCGCTCGGTCAATCCGTCGTGGCCGATGCGGTGTTCGCGCAGCGTGTCGAGCGCGAGAGGATCGAGGCGGTCGGGCGGCAGTCGGGTGTTCCCTTCGATGGTCTCTGGTTAGAAGCGGCGGCAACCGCGCGGCTCAGCCGGGTCGGGACGCGCGGCGCCGACGCGTCGGATGCCGATGTTGCAGTCGCGCAGGCCCAATCCCAGCTGGAAATCGGCGATCTCGGCTCGTGGCATAGGGTCCATGCGGACGGATCGCTGGACGAGGTGGCTGCGGTGGCGTGCGCCAAACTGGGACACCGCGTAATTGATGTAGCCCCCCTCCTGGATGGTACGAAGTCGGAAGACCGCTTCAATGCAGGAGGGTGACCGATGCCGATCTATGCAGGACTGGATGTGAGTGACAAGGCCACGCATGTTTGCGTGGTCGACGTCGAAGGCGCTGTGCTCAGGCGCGAGGTGATGGCCAGCGATCCTGCCATTCTCGCCAAATGGCTTGACCGATATTGCCCGGATCTGGTCCGGGTCGTGATGGAGACGGGACCGCTTTCGACGTTCCTCTATCATGGCATGGTGGCCCGCGATGTTCCGATCGAATGCATCTGCGCCCGTCACGCCAAGGGCGTGCTTTCGGCGCGGGTCAACAAAAGCGATGTTCATGACGCCGAGGGGCTCGCCCAGATGGCGCGGACAGGCTGGTTCAAGCGCATCCACATGAAGGCGTCGGCTACGCATTTCGACCGTGCCGCAATCCGCATTCGGGCGCAGCTGATCACGGCACGGACTGCCATGATCAACCAGCTTCGTGGCTTGCTGAAGCTGTTTGGTCTCCAGCTCGGTTCGGCCAGGGCACCCGGCAAACGCACCGAACGCCTGGCCATGCTGTATTCTCAGCGTCCTGATCTCGAGGCGTTGTTCGCTCCACTTCTGGCATCCATTGAAGCGATCGAAGAGCAGTTGCGGACCTCGAACCGCAATTTGGAGAAGCGCGCTGCGTCTGACCCGGTTTGCGCACGACTGATGACAGTTCCGGGCGTTGGTCCGATAACGGCGCTCACCTACACCATGAGCATCGAAGACCCTCACCGTTTCGCCAGAGGCGATGATGTTGGCGCCTATGCTGGTCTGGTTCCGCGACGAAGCCAGTCAGGCGAGCGGGATACGCAAGGGCATATTTCAAAGGCTGGCGATCCGATGTTGCGACGCTCGCTATATGAAGCGGCCAACATCCTTCTCACGCGCCTCAAAAGGCCTTGCGCCCTTCAGACCTGGGGCAAAAAACTGGCCGAAGCCAAAGGCCCCAAGCGCGCCAAAGTCGCGGTCGCCCGCAAGCTGGCCGCATTACTCCATTCCCTTTGGCTGAACGAAACCGAGTTCCGCTGGGCCTGACCCAGCGCCCCGTTCCCGCTCAGCCATGCCCGGACGATCTCGTCTAAAAAGTGGAGGCTTCGACCTCGTTTGGGACCCAGAGACGTCCACCCACACCCGCTAGGCCGCGATCATGAGGCACGGACAGCCAGCTCACAGAGCCGTCCGATGACCCCGAAGACAACCATTGGCAAACGGGCACGAAAAAACGGAACGGCAATGCGAAAATCAATTAGACAACTCTGCTGACGGAAACGCCTCACCTCATGCCGGTAGGCATGTTGGCCGCAGCCTTTGTCCGCGCCCGCTATTCGTCTTCGCCGGTTATAACTGTGAGCCGCCGGCCGGTTTCACTCCTTGCGAGACTGTCGTTGGTAACCAGCACCGTTGCGCCCTCGGTCAGGATCGCTGCGACGGAACGCCGGAATTCCTCGGCGACGCGCAATCGGTTCCGATCCTCGGATGGCGCCGTCTGCTGCGCCGGCGATGCCTCGCCGGACAACGGGATGTGCAGCCAGTGAAACCCGGTTTCATCGATAGCGCGCAGCGTATAAGCCGTCGTTCGGTCGACGGCGGTGTCGGGTGCTATGGGTGCGGATCCGATCTGGCGGCCGTTGCGGAGCACGATCATTCGTCGATCCGCGGTGCTGATCACGATGGATACAGATCCCGAGGGTGACAGTTCGGGACGCCATGTGAACGGCCCGGAAGGTGGAGCGTCGTCGATGTCGGAGGCGGTCGGCCGCATGGGATCGGGTACCGGCGCGACACGCGGCACTGCCGCCTCTTTCGTGATGACGACGGTCAAGCCGAGGCGGGTGACGCCATAGAGAAGCCTGGCGAAGCCCAGCGGCAGGCGGATGCAGCCATGCGACGCGGGATAGCCAGGTAGATTGCCGCCGTGCAGAGCTACGCCGCCCCAAGTCAGGCGCTGCATATAGGGCATCGGCGCATCGTCGTAGAGGTTGGACTTGTGGTCGACATGCTTTTGCAGGATCGTGAACAGCCCCGTTGGTGTCTCATGTCCGGGCTTTCCAGTCGAGACCGTGGAGACGCCGATCGGTACGCCGTTTCGGTAGGTGACGGCCCGCTGGTTGGCGAGGCTGATGATGATCAGCACGGGGCCGGCGGGAGC
Organism: Sphingobium aromaticiconvertens; assembly: GCF_037154075.1. Lineage (NCBI taxonomy): Bacteria > Pseudomonadati > Pseudomonadota > Alphaproteobacteria > Sphingomonadales > Sphingobiaceae > Sphingobium > Sphingobium aromaticiconvertens. The sequence continues at coordinate 3,993,006 of NZ_JBANRJ010000001.1, read as the reverse complement.
AATATCAGGCGCCCAGATATATTCCCCCGGCTTTAGCCGCTCGACCGTCTCAAGGACCGAACTCGTATCCAGCGTCGGTTGCTGCGCGGACAGCGGCACGGACAGCATGCCAAGGAGCAATGCCGACATCATGGCCATCCCTATGCTGCGACCCAAACGCGTCGAGTTTCGCGAAATCGGATATATCGCCAAGCTCAAACACGGCATGGTTCGCGTAGCTGAGGCGTATGTGCCGGCCGAACGCATCGCATTTGATCCTCGATAATCTGTCATGTCGATCCTGCGGACAACGATCCGTATCTGGACCCGTCGCACGCGAGAATGATGTGATCGGCACCGTCCCGGGATTGGTATTATCCCCTAGTTATCCGCGCCGCCCTAACCTCTAGCGTGCGATTTCAAACGGGATCGTAGCGAAAACGAGGAGGGCGTGGTGAAATCGATACTTCTGCATATCCATGACGATCACGGACAGACGGAGCGGCTTGCCGTGGCGCTGGACCTTGCGCGCGCCCACCAGTCACATATCACCTGCGTCCAGGTCACTCCGTTCAACAGCTATGTCGTCGGCGACCCCTTCGGCGGCCTTTATGCCTCTTCGCAACTGCTTGAGGCCCTTCAGGCGCGCGACGATGAGGAGCGAGAACGCATCGAGCAGCGACTGAAAAGCGAGGATATCTCCTGGGATTGGGAGCATGCCGATGGAAATGCCGCCGATGCGCTGGTGAGCCGCGGGCGCCTGGCCGACGTCCTGATCTTGAGCCGCCAGTACAAGGGGCAGGATGACACGCCGGAGCCTCTGCCGATCGTCGCCGACGTGGCCCTTCACGCGCGCGCGCCGGTGCTGGTCGTGCCCCCGGGCACGACCAGCTTCAACGCCAGCGGGCCGGTCGTCATGGCCTGGAACGGATCGATCGAAGCCGCGCACAGCCTGCGTCTGACGCTTTCCTTCCTGCGGGTGGCGAGCGAAGTCCACATCGTCAACATCTCAAGCGATAACAACGATTTTCCACCGATGGACGCGAGCCGATATCTCGCCCGGCATGGCATAGGTTCTCAGTTGCACGAATGGCCCCAAGAGGCGCGCACGATCGCGCAGACGCTTTTGGACGCAGCGGGAGAACTGGCGGCATCTTCTCTCGTTATGGGAGCCTACGGGCACTCTCGGCTGCGTGAGACGGTGCTCGGCGGGGTGACCCGCGACCTCCTGTCCGACACGTCCGTTCCGCTGCTGCTGGCGCACTAGCCGCGCCGTGAGAATATCCGGTGGCACCCAAGCACAGCAGGCGCTCCGCACATGATCCAATTCTATTGACGGGATGCTGAGCGGACGTGTGCGGCATACGAACTGAGAATCGGATTTTCGGCAGCATTGTTGACCCGCGATCCAGGAAAGCCGCTTGCGCGGATTGAGCCGTTGGCCGTCCTTGGGTCCTTCGATCAGGAGTGGCTGTTGGACAGATTGCTTTCACGCCTCATCGGGACTGGCGAGTCGTGCTGTTCGAGGCGGACGGCACGCGCCATGACTCCGTAGATACACCTATTTCGAGTCTCTTCCGGATCGGTCACCGTGGCCGCCATCAGAAATTGCGGCGTCGCAACGAGCTTCGGGCTTGTCCTCGAACGCCTGGCGCTGGGCGTGGTGGCCCTGTGTTAGGGCGCACGGAAAAATGCCGCGTAAGACAACAGGAGGCCGGAATATGTCGACATCGAACGCACTCTTCCCAGGCCGCGCCGACACGCAAGCGGGAACCTGTCACGTCGTCGCGTGCCTGGATCGATCCGAGCACGCGGCCGGCGTCGTTTCCCATGCATTTGCGATCGCCCAGGCGCTCGAGGTTCCGGTAACGCTGCTGCAGGTGCTGGAAGGCCAGCCGGCAAAGGAGATGCGGCCTGACCCGATCGAATGGGATCTTCGCCGGCACGAGGCGAGACGCACTCTGGGGAAACTGGCAGCCGCTCCCGAGCCCTCGACTACCATCGCCGAGATCAAACTTGCAGAAGGTGCAACTGCCGAGGAAATCTGCCGATTCACCTGCGGACAGCCCGATTGCCTTCTCGTACTTGGCACTCAGGGCGAGAATGGCGCAAGCCAGAAAGGCATTGGCGGCACGGCCCATAATGTTCTCGAGCGGGCGCCCGGTTCGATCCTGCTGGTCCCGATCGCGGCCTCCGTCGCGCCGGCGCCGAGCTATCGGCGCATCCTTGTGCCCGTGGATGGATCGACCTGGGCCGAAAGCGTCATCCCGCTCGCGGCCCGGCTTGCGAAATCGGCGCAAGCGGAACTGATCCTCGCGCACGTCGTCCCGACGCCGGAACTCACTGAAACCAGGCCGCTCGAGCCTCGCGATCTCGAACTCCAACGGCATGTTGTCGAACGAAATGAAGCGACGGCGCGCGCCTATCTCGACCATGTTCGGACATATGTGGCGGCCATGGGGCTGACAGTTCGGGCGATCTCGATGCGCAGCGAGGATGTTCGCGCTGCTCTGGCCGGGTTGATCCGCGCCGAAGCGGCCGACCTCGTCGTGCTGTCGGCGCGCGGCCATGGCGGCCGCCATCACATGGACGTTCCCTATGGCAGCGTCGCCGCCTACCTCATGACCCATTCGCCCGTGCCGATGCTGATCGTTCGTCCATCCGTGACTGCAGTGGAGCCGATGGTGCTGGCGAATGTCCAGAATGCGCGCCTCCCGGCCGTAGGTCCGGTCTGAGAATGGCGGATGTCGAGGATGCGGACCCGATAGTCGCCGCTGCGCACGAGCTTGCGCGCCGTCACCGTCTTGTGGGCTTGGCCCGCAGAGCGGCGCCGCTGACAACCTGGTCGCAGCTGCCGGCATTGCGTGCATGGCTGAGTATGGCCCGGATCGCCGCTGGCGCCGCGGAGCCGCAAAGCAGCTCGGCGGCCGAATGGCTGCTCGACAACGATTATCACGTTCAACGCGCAATCCTCCAGATCAAGGAGGATATGCCGGCCCAGTTCTACCGGCGCCTGCCCGGCCTCGCGGGTGAGGCGGCGAAGGGCCTGCCTCGCATCTATGCCCTGGCCCATGGGCTGCTCCACGCGTCGCATCTGCAGATATCGCTCAATACCGCGATCCCGTTCATCGAACGCTATCAGGATGAAGAGCCGCTGAGCATTGCCGAGCTCTGGGCGTTTCCGGCCATGCTGCGCCTAGCCTGCCTCGAGCTTCTGGTAACCGGCTTCGGACGCATATTCCCGGATGTGGCGCCGCCGTTCGAGGTGGGGCCCGATGCCGCCAAATCCGCCGCAGCGGACGATACCGAATGCGTTTCGCGTGCGATCGCTAACCTCGCAGTGATCTCGACGATCCAGTGGAAGGACTTTTTCGACCGGACAAGCCGCGTCGAGGCGATCCTGCGGCTCGACCCTGCCAAGGTCTATCCGCACATGGATTTCGACACGCGCGACCGTTACCGGCATGCAATCGAGCAACTGTCGGACCATGGCGGCCTGCCAGAGTTGGATGTCGCCGAACGCCTGCTCGTTCAATGCCGGGCCAATGACGACGTGCCGGCCGATCATGTCGGCTACTGGCTGGTCGGCGAGGGCCGGCCGGCGTTCGAGGATGCGATCGACGTGCGGCCGCTGGCGCTGGAATCGATAGGCCGCAGGCTTCTGCGCTATCCCGCGGCGCTTTATACGGCGTCGCTGTTTCTGGCCGGATTCGTCAGCTTTGTCGTTCCGGCGCTTTACCTGGCGCTGGTCGAGGCGACCGCCATGAGGTGGCTCCTAGGTATCGCGCTCACCACGCTGCCGGCGACCATCCTGAGCGTCACGTTCGTCAACTGGATCGCGACGCTGCTCGTGTCGCCCCGGGTGCTTCCAAAGCTCGATTTCGAGAGGGGTATCGCCGACGATTGCCGGACAGCGGTCGTGATGCCGGTGCTTGTCGCGCATCCGGCGGACGTGGCGGCGCTCCTCCAGCGGCTGGAAGGTCACTATCTCGGCAATCCCGATCCAAGGCTGCAGTTCGTTCTGCTGAGCGACCATGCCGATGCCGACAACGACAGCCTTCCTGGCGATGCGGATGTCGAGGCCGCGCTGGAAAATGGCGTGAAGCGCCTCAACGAGACCTATGGCGGCGCGGGCCGCGGCCCTTTCCATATGCTGCACCGGCCGCGGCTCTACAATCCCGCCCAGTCGGTCTGGATGGGATGGGAACGCAAACGCGGAAAGCTGGAGCAATTCAACGGCTATATCCTGCGCGGCGACCTCAGCCCTTTTTCACGCACCGCCGGCCGCATCGAAGCACTTCGCGAGGTTCGGTTCGTCGTGACCGCGGACGCCGATACCCGCCTGCCGACGGGCGTAGTCAATCGGATGGTGGCGACGCTCGCCCATCCGCTCAACAAGGCTCGTTTCGATCCGCGCACCGGGCGGGTGGCAAGCGGCTACACGATCCTCCAGCCGCGGGTCGAGATCGCACCTGAAACCAGCGGACGATCGCTGTTCACGCGCTACTTCGGCGGCGACACCGCGATCGACATCTATTCACGCGCCGTATCCGACGTCTACCAGGACCTGTTCGGCTCAGGCATATTCGTCGGCAAAGGCATCTATGAAGTCGCCGCCTTCGAGCGCAGTGTCGAGGGACGGATACCCGAAAACAACCTGCTCAGCCATGACCTGTTCGAAGGGCTGCATGGTCGCGCGGCGCTCGCCAGCGACATCATCGTCTATGAGGGCTTTCCTTCCGGCTATCTCGATTACCGCCGGCGCTGGCACCGCTGGGTGCGCGGCGATTGGCAGCTGCTGCCCTGGCTGCTTCCGCTGGTGCCGGGCCGCGCGGGAACGCGCCTTCACAACCGCCTCACCTGGTTCGACCGGCTCAAGATCTTCGACAATCTGCGCCGCAGCCTCGTGCCGCCCAGCCTTGTCGCCCTGCTGCTTGGCGGATGGTTCATCCTGGGCGGCAACCCCTGGATATGGACATCGCTCGCCATCGTCGCGCCGGCAGCCTATCTGTTCACCGACGTCGTCACCGGTCTCGCGCGCGGCCGCCGGCGCGGCGTTCTCCAGGGTGTCCTGCGACGGCTGGGCGATGAACTGGGACGATGGGCGCTGTCGATCGCCTTCCTGATAAGCGATGCCGCCATCGCGCTCAATGCGATACTGATCACGCTCTGGCGGCTAGGCACCGGGCGTGGACTGCTGGAGTGGACGTCTGCAGCGCACACGACAGCGCATTTTGCCGCGCTCGATCCGCGGCGGGCCGCCTGGCGCGAGATGTGGGTGTCACCCGCATTCGCGCTTGCAGTCGGCTCGGGGCTGGTGCTGGCACATGCTGCGGCCCTCCTGCCCGCCGCGCCGCTACTGATGCTGTGGGTGCTGGCGCCTGAAATCGCGTACCGGATAAGCCGTCCGCGCCGCTCCTCGGTCGAGACGCTGGGCGCCGAAGACCGTCTGTTCCTGCGCAGCATCGCACGGCGGACATGGTTGTTCTTCGAAACCTTCGTGAGGCCGGAGGACAACTGGCTGCCGCCCGACAATTACCAGGAGCCGCCCGAGGAGGAGATCGCCCATCGGACGTCGCCGACCAATGTCGGCATGATGCTGCTCTCCACGCTGACGGCATGGAAGCTGGGGCATATCGGCGTGACCGATCTCGAGATGCGACTGCGTAATGCGCTGGACGCGCTCGACCGGCTCGATCGCTACCGGGGACATATGCTCAACTGGTATGATACCCGTACATTGCAGCCGCTCGAGCCGCGCTACGTCTCCACGGTCGACAGCGGCAATCTGGCCGTCAGTCTTGTCGTCGTGAACGAGGCGTGCCGCGATGCTGTTCGAGCCCCCGTGCTTTCCCCTGCATTATGGTCCGGTCTCGACGACACCCTCGATCTGCTTGTCGGCGCGCTTGCGGCCGATCGCGCCGACCCGGATCATGCCTGTCGTACTCTTGTTGCGGCGATGCGGGACGCCGCAACTGCGGCGCGGGACGACAGCGCCTGCTGGGGCGACCGGCTGGACGCGCTCTGCGATCGGGACTGCCCCGAGCTGCAGGAAAGGATCCGCAATGGCATCGCCAACGCGGGGACACTCCCGACGAACGTGATCCGCGACGTTCAGCTGTGGCTCGAGCGGGTCGATCATCATCTGCGCAGCATGCGCCGCGACGTGCAGATGTTCCTCCCGTGGCTGCCGTTGTTGACGCGCCCGCCCGCCGATTGCGCCGACATCGCCGCCCGGATCGGCCCCATGCTCGCGGGCGAGCGCATGCCTGCCGAAGTCAAGGCCGCGTGCGAGGAGGCAAGCGCGCTGCTGGACGCATTCGGCGGCTCCCTCGATCCTTCCGAAGCAAGGAGCTGGGCGGAAGAGCTCGGTTCGGCTCTCGCCCGCGCTGCGGATGCCCACAAGACCATGCGCGACCAGCTGGATGGCATCGCCCGGCGAGCGGGCGCCTGGGCCCATGGCATGGATTTCGCCTTGCTGTTCGATATGAGCAGCCGGCTGTTCCATATCGGCTACAATGTCACCGCCGACCGCATCGATCAGCACCATTATGACCTGCTGGCGAGCGAGGCGAGGCTCGCGAGCTTCTTTGCCATCGCCAAGGGCGATGTGCCTCCCGAGCATTGGTTCTTCCTCGGTCGCCCGATCACGAAGAAGGCCTCGGGCCTGTCGCTGGTCTCGTGGAACGGCTCGATGTTCGAATATCTCATGCCAAACCTGTTCCTGCGCAGCGATCCCGCAACACTTCTCGGCCAAAGCGACCGGACCGCCGTCGATCTTCAGCATGCCTACGCGGCCAAGCATGGCATCCCCTGGGGCATATCCGAATCCTCCTTCGCCTCGATGGGTTCCGATCGCGTGTATCGCTACCATGCGTTCGGCGTCCCGGGGCTGGGCTTGCGCCGTGGGCTTGCGCGCGATCTGGTGGTGGCCCCCTATGCGACTGTGCTCGCACTCGCTGCGCGAACGGTCTTGGCAGTCCGTAACCTTCGTGATCTCGCGGGGCTGGGCATGCTCGGGCGATACGGCTTCTATGAGGCCGCCGACTTCACAACCGAGCGCGTGCCGGAAGGAGAGCGCTTCGCGATCGTCCGATCCTATATGGCGCACCATCACGGAATGAGTATGGCCGCTCTCGGCAATGCGCTGTGCGGCGATATGTTCGTCCGCTGGTTCCACGCCGACCCCCATATCCGCACGATCGACCTCCTCCTCAACGAACGCATTCCCTGGGAACTCCCGCCCGAGATTTCGCGCATCGAACTCCGCGAGCTGCAACCGGTCGCCGAAGGCGCGATCCCCCGTCTCCAGCCTTGGAACCCTGGCTCCATCGGCGGTTCCACTGCGCTGCATGCGATCGGCAATGGCCGTCTGACCAGTCGACTGGCGGCGAATGGGGGAGGGGGGCTCTACTGGCAGCGTTATGCGCTCACCCGCCCCGATCGGATCCCTGGCGACGCCGGGCTCTGGATCTATGTCCGCGATCGGGACACCGGCGCGCTCTGGTCGGCGACGCCGGAGCCGGTGCGCGCGCCGGCGACCGAGGCGCGCATACTCTTTCAGGCGCACCAGGTCGAATATCATCGTCGGGATCACGACATCGCTCTGACTATGGCTGTCGGCATCCCGCACGGGGACGATCTGGAGATCCGCCGGGTCACTGTCGTCAACGAGAGCGACCGGCCGCGAACGCTCGACTTCACGAGCTATGCCGAGGTCATGCTCGCGCCGCCGCTCGACGGCGCGCGCCACCCGGCCTTCAGCAAGCTCTTCGTCGGCAGCGAACTGCTTCCGGGTGCGAACGGCCTGCTGTTCACGCGCCGACCACGCGATGCGGGCGATCATCCCCCCGTGCTGCTTCACCGGATCATCGCCGACGACAAGGGCTTCACGCCGCGGGGCGTCGAAACCGATCGCGCGGCCTTCTTGAAGCGCCACGGTGATCAGGCGAACCCCGCCGCGATGCACTCCGATGAACTCAATGGCACGACCGGCTGGACCCTCGATCCGATCCTGGCGATGCGCGCCGAGCTGGAGCTTCCGCCGCACGGTAGACGCGAACTCGCCTTCGTCACGATCGTAGCGGGCTCACGGGAATCCGCTCTGGAGATCGCCGAGCGCTATGCGACTTTGACGGCACTCGAATGGGCCATGAATGACGCCGTGGCGGATGCGGCGCGTGAGATGCATCAACTCGGACTTGGCCCCGACCGCGTGCGGGACGCGCAGATGTTGCTGTCCGCGTTGCTCCAGCCCGTTCAGTCATCTCCCGGCATGCAGAATGCGCTTGTCGCCGACCATCATGGCAGAGGCGATCTCTGGGCGCTTGGAATATCGGGCGATCATCCCATTCTGCTGGTGCGCGCAGGCGACGGCCAGCGAACCGCCCTGCTACGGTTTCTCGCGGCAGCCCAGCAGCTGTGGCGGAGGCGGGGCATCGCGATCGATCTCGTGATGATGCACGAAGGGGCAGCGGGCTATCTTGAGCCGGTGCGCGAGCGGTTGATCGAGCTCCTCCGCGAGGCGGGCGTGCAGGAGCAGCTCGGGCAAAATGGCGGAATCCACCTCGTGGGGATCGGGCACGGCGACACCGATCGCGCCCAATTTCTGGAACGCGCCGCGCGGATCGTGCTCGACGAAGCGGCGGGTGCGCTCGGCGACCAACTCGCGCGCGCCGAATCTCCCCAGCTTCGGAGCCCGCGCTTCGAGCCGGTGGGCAGCACCGGGGCGTCGCCAAGCGCCGGTTTGGGCTTGCTCCCGCTCAAGGAGCTGGCGTTCGACAATGGTCGCGGCGGGTTCACGCCGGAAGGCGAGACCTATGTGATCCACCTCGCGCCGGGTGAGACCACCCCCGCGCCCTGGTCGAACGTCCTCGCCAATGACGGCTTTGGCACCATCGTCACCGAGGCCGGTCTCGGTTTCACCTGGGCGATCAACAGCGGCGAAAACCGTCTGACCCCATGGAGCAACGATCCCGTTCGGGATCCGCAGACCGAGATCCTGTATCTGCGTGACGAGGAAAACGCGCATCTGTGGACCCCGACGCCGCAGCCCGCCGGGGCCGGAACCGCCTGCCGAATCCGACATGGCGCGGGCTATACGAGCTGGGAGAGCAGCAGCGAAGGCCTCGAACAGGAACTTCAGGTGTTCGTCCCCGTCGACGATCCGGTCAAGATCGTCCGGCTGAGGCTTCGCAACCTGTTGCCCCATGCCCGCCGGATCACGGCGACCTATTATGCCGAATGGCTGCTGGGCGCGGTTCACGGCGAACCGGCCCCGCTGCGGACCGCGCATTATGATGCCGAAGTCCATGCACTGATGGCAAACAACCCGTGGAACGAAGAATTCGGCGAGCGGACGGCTTTCCTGACAAGCAGCCATCCACCGCACAGCCTGACGACGTCGCGACGGGATTTTATAGGCGGCGATGGCGATTCACGCCGGCCCGAAGCGCTGCTGAACTGGGATCTGGGCGGTCGCCAGCAGTCAGTCGGCGTGGATTGCTGCAGCGCCTTGCAGGTCCATCTCGATATCGCCGCCGGGCAAGCCACCGAGGTCGTATTCGTACTGGGGCAGGGGGATCACCGTGCCCACGCCCGAAAGCTGGCGCTGCGGTGGCAGGATAACGCTGAGGTGGAGCGTGCCTTCCAGCAATGCCAGGATGATTGGGACAGGCGTCTGGGCGCCGTCAAGGTGAAGACGCCGGATCCTGCGTTCGACATGCTGGTCAACAGATGGCTCCCCTACCAGACAATTAGTGCGCGTCTGCGGGCACGTGCGGGTTTCTATCAGGCCGGCGGCGCCTTCGGCTATCGCGACCAGCTACAAGACGTGCTCGCCTTGCTTCATGCCGATCCCGATCTGGCGCGACGGCACATTCTCGCGGCCGCTGCCCACCAGTTCGAGGAGGGCGACGTCCTCCACTGGTGGCATCCGCCGCTGGATCGGGGTGTCCGGACGCATTGCTCGGACGACCTGCTCTGGCTGCCTTTTGTCACTGCCGCCTATGTGGAGGCCACGGGCGACGTCGGCATTCTCGCGGAAGAGGTGCCGTTCCTGCGCGGTCCCCCGCTGGCCGGGGACGAGGCCGATCGCTATGCGCGATTTGATATCACGGATGAACGCCGATCCCTGTTCGAGCATTGCGAGCGTGCGCTCCAATGCGGTCATCGGCTCGGGGCTCATGGGCTGCCGCTGATGGGGGCCGGCGACTGGAATGACGGCATGAACCGCGTGGGCGAGCAGGGACGGGGCGAAAGCGTCTGGCTGGCATGGTTCCTGATCGCCACGATGGACGGGTTCGTTGGCCTTTGCGGCCGGCTGCAGCGCAACGATCTGATTCAACACTGGAAACCCCGTGCGACGGCGCTCGCCAAGGCGGCCGAAGAATCCGCCTGGGATGGCGAATGGTACTTGCGGGCTTTCGACGACGACGGCCGCACCTGGGGTTCGGCCTCGGACAGCGAGTGCCAGATCGATTCGATTGCTCAATCCTGGGCGGTGCTGTCGGGCGCCGGCAGTCCAGAGCGGATCGCGCGCGCCATGGCTGCGGCCCAGCAGCATCTGGTCCGTGACGATGATCGGCTGGTCCGACTTCTCTCGCCACCCTTCGACGTCACGCCACGCGACCCCGGCTATATCAAGGCCTATCCACCCGGCATCCGGGAAAATGGCGGTCAGTACACGCATGCCGCCGCCTGGCTCGGCATCGCATTTGCCCGGCTTGGCGATGCCGAGGGCGCGATGCGGGTCTTCGAGCGCATCAACCCCATCAACCAGACCTGCTCGGCCGAAGACATCGCGCGTTATCGAACCGAGCCTTATGTGCTGGCGGCGGATGTGGCCGGGACGCCGCCGCATGTCGGCCGCGGCGGCTGGAGCTGGTATACGGGCGCGGCCGGCTGGACATGGCGACTGGCGGTCGAGGACATATTGGGGCTGCGGCTGGTGGAAGGCAGACTGCATCTCGCGCCGTGCCTGCCTGCGGGGTGGAAATTCTTCGAGGCAACGATCACCAGGGCGGCGGGAAGTCTGCATATCCGGGTCGAAAACCCAGATGGGCTTGCTTCAGGCGACGCGCGCATCACGGTCGATGGCGCAGAACACCCCGGGGACGGAATCCCCTTTCCCTCTGAAGGCGAGACGCGCGAAGTCCGGTGTCTTCTGGCTCGCCGCATTGCCTTGGCGTCCTAATTCCACAGGAGGCGACGGTTGCTGGCGCGCCCTGCGCAGCTCTTGAGCACTAGATGAGGCAATAATCCCGGCTCTTCCAGCGCGGGAATAGCATAGTTCCCTGCATATCGAATGTTGGAGAGGGATATTCGATCATTCACGCAGTGCAGATCAGCGCAACACTGGCTATGTGATCATGGTCCGCCGCCGCAAGCAGGAGGACATTCCCGGAATCCATTGCGCTGCTTATCAGTGCGTCATATTCGAAATGCAAGGCGTATCAGACATATCTGACCGCCTGGTCTTCCGCGCGTAGCATTTCGGGAAATCCCCTGTACGAACGCTCCTCGACCTCGTCATCGCCTGACGGGCGTTTGGGTTCAGCCCGAAGGCGCCTATTTCCAGGGGAAGTGTTTCAAAGGCCGGCCCAACATCGCATCCTAGTCTCTGCAGACATGCCTTCACGCGGCCTGCCGAGCGCTCCGGAGAGATGCAAGTTAACGGATCCAGCTGACAGCGGGCTATCTTCTATGGACGGTGTGGAGGAAACCCAGCCTCGGCTACTGATCCTGCACTGTGTCGGTGATGACGGTTATGGTGCATGAACAGGTGCATCAGCGGACAGGCAAGGAACAGCGCATAAGGCAGGAAGCCGAAGATGTGTCCCCAATGCTCCCGACCGAAATAGAAGAGGACTGCCGAACCAATGGTTAGCAGGAGCATTAGCCCGAAGTGCCGGTAAACGCCCATATCGTGGACCTCCTGGCTGGCGCGGTCGAATATACATTCTGGCTCGGATCGCTATTCGGACGGAGGCGTCGGAGGTGTTGCCGTACCCTTGGCGGGTCGATGTCCTCCCTCCATGCACTTGTCCATCATCATTCTGCCACCGTGCATCTTCTCGGAGCCTCCCTGCGGCGGAGTCGAGGGCATCGTGCCGCCGGATGTCCCTTGCACCCGCATCATCGGACAGTCCGGATCGGTCTTGGTCCGGTCGGCGGTCAGCGCCGTTGCAGGCGGCACGACTGGAGGATGATGTCCGGCATGGGGATCGGTCTGGGCGAGAGCCGGCATACTGATCAATGCCGCACAGAGAGACAGGATCTTGAGGTTGGATGGCATGGAACGAATCCTTCGAGGAGTTGTCCGCATGGTCTCCCGCCGCCCCGCCCACTTCTATAGGTAATGTAACGGAGACCGGTGGGCTCTTCCGTTTGTTATGGCCTTGTCGTCGACCGGATGCCGACCGCCAGCAGCTCTTGACCCTGACATAGTATCAAACCTCATATGCAGCGGCGTTGCCACAGGAGCAGATTGATGCAGCACGACCTTCATAGTCATGGGCAATCGCAGGCGGATCATGCACTGCCTAAAGACCCAATCTGCGGGATGACGGTCGATCCGGAAAAGATCGCCCACCACGCCGATCATGCTGGCAAGATCTGGCACTTCTGTAGCGCGACTTGCCGAAGCAAGTTCGTGGCCGATCCCGACCATTATGCGGCCCAGGCAACGTCCACCGCTCACGATGCCGCGCCGAGTACGATCTGGACATGCCCGATGCACCCGGAAATGCGGCAGGATCATCCTGGCAATTGTCCGATCTGCGGGATGACGCTCGAGCCAGCTTTGGTAACGGCGGATATTGGGCCAAGTCCTGAACTCGCCAACATGACGCGGCGTTTTTGGATCGCTCTTGCGCTGACGTCGCCGGTGTTCGTCCTCGAGATGGGCGGCCATGTCTTCCCGGCGCTGCATCATCTGGTGCCGATGCGAATCTCGGCATGGATTCAGCTCGTGCTGGCGACCCCGGTGGTGCTGTGGGCTGGCTGGCCGTTCTTCGAGCGCGGCTGGGCGTCGCTTCGGACCTGCAACCTCAACATGTTCACCCTGATCGCGATGGGGACGGGGATCGCCTGGACCTACAGCATTGTCGCAACGCTCGCGCCCGGCGCCTTTCCATCGGCGTTTCGATCGCCGGACGGGACGGTCGCCATCTATTTCGAGGCGGCCGCGGTCATCACCGTGCTGGTGCTGCTCGGGCAGGTGCTCGAGCTGCGCGCTCGCGAGCGCACATCAGGCGCGATCAAGGCTCTGCTCAATCTTACGCCCAAGACTGCGCGACGCATCGCCGCAAACGGCAGTGACGAAGAGGTCGGCGTCGACCAGATTTCCGTTGGCGATCGGCTGCGCGTGCGGCCTGGGGAAAAGGTCCCGGTAGATGGCGTGGTCGAGGATGGTCGTTCCTCGCTCGACGAGTCGATGGTCACCGGTGAGTCGATGCCCGTAACAAAGGTCATTGGTGACAAGGTGATCGGCGGCACGCTCAACCAGACTGGGGCTCTCATCATCCGGGCCGACAAGGTAGGGCGCGACACGATGCTGGCGCGGATCGTCCAGATGGTCGCCGCGGCACAGCGCTCGCGCGCGCCGATCCAGCGCATGGCCGATCAAGTTGCCGGCTGGTTCGTGCCTGCGGTGCTGGCGATCGCGGTGCTCGCCTTCGCCGGCTGGGCAATCTGGGGACCGGAGCCGCGCTTTGCCTATGGTCTGGTCGCGGCTGTGGCGGTGCTCATCATCGCCTGCCCATGCGCGCTGGGCCTCGCAACGCCGATGTCGATCATGGTCGGCGTCGGTCGCGGCGCGGGTCTCGGCGTGCTGATCAAGAATGCCGAGGCGCTCGAACGGATGGAAAAGGTCGACACGCTGGTCGTCGACAAGACCGGAACGCTAACCGAGGGGCATCCCTCGGTAACGAAGGTCATAGCTGCCGAGGGCGTTGGGGAGGACGAGTTACTGCGGCTGGCCGCTGGTGTGGAGCGTGCGTCCGAGCATCCGCTGGCGCGCGCCATCGTCGAGGCTGCAGTCAGTCGCCCGATCGTCATTCCCGAGGTGGCCGACTTCGACTCCCCAACCGGCAAGGGCGCGCTCGGCACCGTCGAGGGCAGGCGTGTGCTGTTGGGCAATGCCGCCTTTCTGAAAGAACATGGCGTCGATACCGCGCCGCTGGCCGCACAGGCTGACGCCTTGCGGCGTGAAGGCGCTACGGCCATCTTCGCGGGTCTCGACGGCATTGTCGCCGGTGTGCTGGCGATTGCCGACCCGATCAAGACGACGACGCCCGAGGCGCTCAGCGCCTTGCGGGCCGAGGGGATCCGCGTCGTCATGCTGACCGGCGACAATCGCACGACGGCCGAAGCCGTGGCGCGGGCGCTCGGCATCGACGAGGTCGAGGCCGATGTGCTCCCCGACCGCAAGAGCGCGGTGGTGGCGCGCCTGAAGCACGAAGGCCGCACGGTCGCGATGGCCGGCGATGGCGTCAACGATGCGCCCGCGCTCGCTGCCGCCGAGGTGGGGATCGCGATGGCGTCGGGCACCGACGTGGCGATCGAGAGCGCGGGCATCACGCTCCTCAAGGGCGACCTGATGGGGATCGTGCGTGCGCGTCGGCTCAGCCAGGCGACCATGTCCAATATCCGCCAGAATCTCGTCTTCGCGTTCATCTACAATGCAGCGGGGATACCGGTCGCGGCGGGGCTGCTCTATCCGCTCTTCGGTATCCTGCTGTCGCCGATGATCGCGGCGGCCGCCATGGCGCTCTCGTCGGTCAGCGTAGTGACCAACGCGCTTCGGCTCAACCGGCAGCGGCTATGAACATAGGCGAGGCCTGGAAGGTGAGGGGGGTCTCGCAGCGGATGATCCGCTATTACGAGATGATCGGCTCGCACCCGCTGCACCGCGACGGGACAGCGGGTACCGCGACTATCCAACGCCGACGCGAACCGGCAGCGGTTCATCGCCAATGCACGCGATCTCTGTTTTTCGACAAAGGAGATCGAAATCGCCCGCAGACGTGCGCCTTACCATTTCCTGGAACTGGAGAGCCAACAGGACTGGCGATTACGCACGCGGATGGACAGGTCGTTCGAGCGACGACCGGTTGAACCCGCCAAATCTTCCCCAAAGGTATCAGGCGCAGCTTCCTTGCGGCGGTTCGCCCGCCGGAAGGCGGGCGTTCAATCGATCCACCGCGACTGCGGTGGTTGGCGGGGGACGAGGCCGGCGGGCGCGGCGGAATGGCCGATGATTATCGGGGCAACCGGCACGAAATCGTCAGGAACGCCCAGCGCATGCTTGCCGTCCGCAGTCTCGAGCCAGCGTTGGGCAAAGCCGATCCAGCAGGATCCCAGGCCCTGTCCGTGCGCCGCCAGCATCAGATTCTCGGCCGCCAGGGTGGCATTTTCGATCGCCCATCCTCCGGCGCGTGCTGAGATAGTGATGAGGACCGGCGCATGATAAAAAATGTGAAAATCTGGACTTTCAAGAGTCTTGTGCAGATGTTCCGGAAAAGATCCGCGTGGCATCGTCTCTACCATATACGCTTTGGCGGCTGCCGAAATCCGATCGAGCAGCGCGATGTTCTGGACAATGGTGAAATCCCAAGGCTGTTCGTTGACGGCGCTCGGGGCCTGAATGGCGGCGTCGATCAAGCTTTCCAGTACATCTTTTGAAACAGGAGTCGCCGTATAGGCGCGTGTTGCACGGCGTCCGTAGATCGCTTCAGTCAGGTCCATGTGCTGCACTCCGCAATAGATCGAGGCTTGGTTTCGTCCGATGCCGCTGGCGCCGGTGGGCAATCGTCCCCGCGGCTTTTTGGTCGGTTCAGAGTCGATCGGAAATGCAGCGGTTCCAATCCGTATAATAACGGAGTGCCTGAGGCACCCGAAAGACCGGGCTGGCTGTAACATTCACTTTCCTGATTAGGCACCATCGTCAGCCGATTTGTTGATACGAAATGGGAACAAATGACCCATTCCGGAGGCTTGAACGATGGCGCGCAACAAGGTTCAGCTCAGAAAGGGCTGAGTGACGCTGGTTCACGCTCAGTTATCGGGCTTAATCGGGACACGACGGTTCACCGACGGCGCGGGAGACGTCGTTGTTCAGGAGTCCGCCGAACGAGATGCTTGTCTGGCCCGCGCCCGTCCCGTCCGCCATCATTCACGGGGAGCATGGTGTCTCTGATGGCCCGCCTATGTCTCCGGATGGGGACAGATCACGGCGGCGCCAGTCAACTGACCCTCGCGCAACCGTTGCAATGCCTCGTTCGCATGCTCCAGCGTAAAGCGTTCGGTCACGGTCCTGATCCCCGTCTTTTCGATCATCTCAAAGAAGGAGATCCCGTCCTGACGCGTCAGATTGGCGACCGAAAGGATCGCACGCTCACCCCAGAGATCGGCATAGGGGAAGGCAGGGATGTCGCTCATGTGAATTCCCGCGCAGACGACACGTCCACCCTTGCGAACGACCTTCAGCGCGGCTGGCACCAGCGCGCCTACGGGCGCAAAGATCAGCGCGGCATCGAGCTGAACTGGAGGCGCCGCCTCGGATGACCCGGCCCAGACGCAGCCGAGCGACCGCGCGAAGGCCTGTCCGTCTTCGTCGCCTGGCTTGGTGAAGGCATAGACCTCACGTCCCTGGCATGTCGCGACCTGGGTGAGGATGTGCGCGGCCGCGCCGAAACCGTACAGCCCGATCCGCCGCCCGTCGCCGGCGAGACGCAGCCCGCGCCAGCCGATGAGGCCAGCACACAACAGGGGGGCAGCTTCCGCATCGGTGAAGCGATCGGGTAGCGCAAAACAATAGCGTGCGTCCGCCACGACATGGCTGGCATAGCCGCCGTCGCGGGTACAGCCCGTAAACTCCGGCTGATCGCAGAGATTTTCGTGACCGCTCCTGCAAAAGCTGCAGACGCCGCAGGTGTGGCCGAGCCACGGAACGCCAACGCGTTGCCCGATCGCGAAGCCTGCGGCTTCTTCGCCCACGGCAAGCACCCGGCCAACAATCTCATGACCCGGGATGATTGGGTAATGGGCGGGAATTTCACCGTCGAGCACATGGAGGTCGGTGCGGCAGACACCACAGGCCGCCACCTTGATCAGGAGCTCCGCCGGGCCGGCAACGGGCAACGGCCGCGCGACCATGCGCAACGGCTTGCCGGGTCCGTCGAGTTGCATGGCGCGCATCTGGCCCATGTCATGATCCTATCATTGGCAGTACGGTCAGTCTCGCACACTTTGCCGGGTACCGCCCTAAGTAGACTTACCCAATTCGGTCGCGCATTCGACGCGGCATACCCTGCCTATATCGACCCTGCGTGAGAGGCCGGTATGCGGAAGGATATGCTTGCGATCATCGAGGGCGGCGAGCAGTCGGTTCTCGCGATCCATGATGCAATTGCCCTTGCCGAACTGCATGGCACTCATCTCGGACTGACAATGCCCACCAAGCGGCAAATGCTTATCGCCGCCTTCGATCCGGTAGGATATTGCTGGCCTGAGCCGGTGCGCGAAGCAGACATGTACACCATCTCGACGAAGTTCGAGAACGGACGGTGAGGGCGACCATTCCGGTCGATGTGCAGGGACTCTGTGACGAACCAGCGGCCCTTCCGAGTCTGGCCAATATCCAGGGCCGCTACGCTAACCTCGTGTCGATCGGCCCCAGTCCCTAATGGACCGACAAAAGGTTGCGCCGTCACGTCGCGATGGCGACATTGCTGGGGTTCGGGCGCACCCACGCCCTTCATCCGACAGGCTGGATGCCGGCACCGGTGCGGCACGCAATTCTCGGCTTAAACGCTTCGCCGGAGGCGTCGCGAGCCGGGCACGCTCATCGCGCTTGCCGAGCCGGGCACCACCATCGATTGATATCGCGGGTCACCTGGCGCATCATGGATTCGTCGTCGAGATTCATGCCCGGATGCCCGGAGACGGTCCGTTTCCGACGTGCTCCAACGTGTCGCGGTCACGGCCAAGGCGGATCTGCTTGCGATCGGCGCCTATGCGCGTTCGCGCTTCCGCGAAGTTCTGCTCGGCGGCGTCACATGCGACCTTATCGAGGCCAAGCGCGTTCCGATCCTACCGGTACACCCGACGGCGGTCGTCGATCAGGGCTCCGCCAGCTCGGACCCCATCCCGCCGGCTTCCGGGAGTCGAGTACCCTCGATATCGGCATGCGCCGCTTCCACTGCTCCTGAGAGTGTCTTCCTGTACCGGGCGTGGGGAGGGCGGGCGCCGTGGGTCAGAAGCGTCCGGCGAACGGCGGGCCGGGCGCCGGCGATATAGACGATTGCGCCCTTGCGGTGCGCCTTGCGCACGAAACCCTCGATCGTCGCCGCGGCGGTCGAGTCGAGCAGCGGCACAGCGGAAAAATCGATCACATAGGCCTTCGGATGCTCGCCGATCCGATCAAGCGCCGCCGCGACACTCGCCGCAGCGCCAAAGAAGAAGGCGCCAGAGATCCGATAGACGATGACATCGGGATTTGTCGCCAAGGCGACATCATAGGGCGTCCGGCCCTCCTCACCGCGGTCGGCCAAGTCCGTCTCTATCAGGGGCTGGGGACGCTCGATCTCCACGGCCTGCGCCATGCGATGGAGGAAGAGCAGCGTCCCGATGCCGAAGCCGACCAGAATGCCTTCCGTGAGATCGCGGAAGATGACGAGCAGCAGTGTCGCGAGCAGCACCACAGCGTCGCCGCGCGAAGCGCGAAACAGCGTGGCGATCTCCTGTTTCTCGATCATGTTCCAGGCGATTACGACGAGGACCGCGGCAAGCGTGGCGAGCGGGACATAGCTCAGCAGTGGCGCCGCGAGCAGGATGAAGAGCAGCAGGAAAGCGGCGTGCAGCATACCGGCTACCGGGCCATGGGCGCCGGCGCGCACGTTGGTCGCGGTGCGCGCGATCGTGCCGGTCACGCAGAAGCCGCCGAACAGCGCGGAGCCGATATTGGCGATGCCCTGGCCGACGAGCTCCGAATTGGAGCGGTGCCGCCGCCCGGTCATGCTGTCGGCAACCACGGCTGACAGGAGGCTTTCGATGCCGCCGAGCAGTGCGAAGGAGAGGGCGGCGGGCAATACGGCGCCGATTTTGGTGAGCGAGAGGGCCGGCAGCTGGGGTGACGGGAGCAGCTGGGGAATGCCGCCAAAGCGCGTGCCGATCGTCTCGATGGGGAGCCCGATCATCCAGGTGGTGATCGATCCCACGCAGACGGCGATCAGAAACGCCGGCCAGTGCGGACGAAGCCGGCGGACCGCGACGATGATCATGATCGACAGCAGCGAGATTGCGACCGCGGGCAGGCTGATCGTCGTCCATGCGCCCGCCAGCGCCGCGACCTTGGGGATGATCGCTCCGGGCTCCTTGCCGATTAGGGTCAGCCCCAGCAGTTCCTTGAACTGGCTGGCGAAGATGATGACGGCGATGCCTGCGGTGAAGCCGACGGTGACCGGGTACGGGATATATTTGATGAAAGTGCCCAGCCGCAGAAGGCCCATGGCGAGCAGGATCAGGCCGGACAGCAGCGTGGCAAGGATCAGCCCGTCAAACCCGTGCTGCGTGACCGTCGCAGCCACCAGCACGATGAACGCGCCGGCCGGCCCGCCGATCTGGAACCGGCTGCCGCCCAGCGCCGAGACGAGGAAGCCACCGACGATCGCGGTATGAAGACCCCGATCCGGCGTCACGCCCGAGGCGATCGCGATCGCCATCGAAAGCGGCAGGGCGACGACCGCGACCGTCAGCGCGGCCACGGCGTCGGCCTTGAGCGCGGAAAAACCATAGCCTTCGCGCAGCACCGTGAAGAGCTTGGGCGTGAACAGCTCTGCGAAGCCTGGCTCACGCATCATGAGCGGTCGTGCCCTCGGATCGAGCCGATTGCCCATTGCGCTCTAGCGCCAGCCCGAAGCGCGCATGCAGAACGTGGCGTTACGCAGGGACAGACCGATCAGGAGGAGGGCGACCCCCTGGAACAGCAGGTCTATCGACAGCACCAGCCCGAGAACCCAGATCGAATTGACCGGCCAGCCGAGTGCAATCACCAGCGCGACGGCAATGCTCGCAACGGCCGAGACGGCCATCCATCCCCAACGGGGCGGCGTGCGCGTTGTAAGCGCGATGAAGAGACGCAGAACGCCGGAGAGTCCGAGCGAGACGCCGAGGAACAGGGTCAGCAGGGTGGCCGCGAACAGGGGATCGAGGAACATCGCGGCAGCGGCCGCAAGATAAAGTAATCCGCTGAGAAGCCAGAATGTGAACCGCGTCCATTTTCTGACGCCGAAGGCATGGATGATCTGGAACGCGCCAGCGACGAGCATGACGGCCCCGACGTAAAAAGTCGCTGCAACGGTCGTGATGAACAGGTTTGCGGACGCAATGGCCCCCAACAGAACAAGCGCGATGCCGAGCGCCGCGAACCAGCGCCATGCGCCGCGCTGCTCGAGCGAAGCCGGGCCGTCGCCGAAGCGCGATCCTTGCGTGTAGATCATGATGTTCGCCTCCTATGCCTCTACGGTCCAACGCCCAACGACTGCTTGCTAGGCTCCGGCGATCTCCAGCACACTCCGTTTATCTACGGATTGGCGCCGCGCCCCCCAACGGTTCAGTTCAGCGCAACATTCAAACAACGTTCTCGTGCTGTCGCAGGAGCCGCCAGAAGTCACACCCGGTAAGCATATCCGACCCATGGCCTACAGCCATTTGCGGCCAGCCACAGCGTAGCTGGCAGGCAGCGGGATCTCGTCCTCGGCCGTCCCGGTATCATGAACGGCGACGCGCGCCTTATCAACCAGCGCAGCAACAATATCGTCGTTTACCAGAGCCCGTCACCGCGTTCACGAGATGATGATGTCATTCCGCACATCGGTGACCCCCGGTGCGGCCCATGCCGTTGCCGCGGCAACCCGCCTGTCGTGCGGCGAGTGAACCGTTCCGGAGAGCACGACATTCCCCTCCTGCGCGCTGACCGTGATAGTCTTCGGGTCGAAGAACCACGAACGATGAAGCGCGTGCATGATCGTGCATGATGTCGTCGCTGATATTCGAGACGTCGACCCGGCGCTTGATCGTGATCTGGTTGGACACGTCGATCACGCCGAGCAGCCGTCGGACATCCTGTTCGGCACTGTCCTTCTGATAGTGCCAGTCGACCTCGCCGGTCAGGGTGATCCACCCCTTTTCGACCTTTACCTTGATGGAGTCGAGCGGAACGGAAACGTCCCAGGCGAGACGACCGATCGCGGCAGCCGAAATGTCGGTCATCGAAAGGGAGCCGGATCTCGATCTCCTCGGCCACTGTCTTGACGCCCTTCACCCTGCGCGCCGCGGTTTCGGCTGCCTGCTTTTCCGCAAAGCTTTCGACATGACCCGTGAGCGTCACGACGCCAGCGTTCGCTGTGACACCGATATGGGCGGCGGTGACGCTCGTTTGAGCGTCACAAGTCTCTCGGCGCTTCTGGATATCGCGTTCCGTTATCGGGACATTCCAGCGCCAGAGACTTATCTCTAGCCAGCCCCACGGGACAGCTGAAACCCGTCAGAGGTCACAAGACGCCGACAGGATTCGATCCTTCCGTTAATCTACGGATAGGTTCGGCGCGAGTCCGGGTTCACATCGCTGGTCTTCATCACCGGTCCTGAAGGGACGCGCCAAGGCGCATGTCCGACATTCGGCTACAGAAAGGTTTGTGCATGAAAGCGCTCGTTTATCAGGGTCCAGGCGCCAAGGCGCTCGAGGACCGGCCCAAGCCCGAAATCCGCGACGCCGGCGACGCGGTCGTTCGCATCACGCGGACGACGATCTGCGGGACGGACTTGCATATCCTGAAGGGCGACGTCGCGACCTGCGCCCCGGGCCGCATCCTCGGTCATGAAGGCGTGGGCGTGGTCGAGGCGATCGGCGCGGGCGTCACCGTCTTCAAGCCGGGCGACCGCGTGCTCATCTCGTGCGTCACTGCCTGCGGCCGGTGCGACTATTGCCGTCGCGGCATGTATTCGCATTGCACGACGGGAGGCTGGATCCTCGGCAATGAGATCGACGGCACCCAGGCCGAATATGTCCGCATCCCCCATGCTGACACCAGCCTCTACCCGATCCCCGAGGGCGCCGACGAGGAGGCCCTGGTGATGCTGAGCGACATCTTGCCGACCGGCTTCGAGTGCGGCGTGCTCAACGGCAAGGTCGCGCCCGGGAGCAGCGTCGCCATCGTCGGCGCGGGGCCGATCGGGCTCGCGACGTTGCTGACCGCGCAATTCTATTCTCCTGCCCAGATCATTATGATCGATCTCGACGACAACCGGCTGGAAGTCGCCCGCCGTTTCGGCGCGACGCACGTCGTCAACAGCGCCGACGGGAAAGCGGCTGACGCGGTGAAGGTGCTGACCGAGGGACGCGGCGTCGACGCCGCGATCGAGGCTGTGGGCATTCCCGCCACCTTCGTGCTGTGCCAGGACATCGTCGCCCCGGGCGGCGTGATCGCCAATATCGGCGTCCACGGCTCCAAGGTCGACCTCCATCTGGAGCGGCTCTGGTCGCACAACATCTCGATCACGACGCGGCTGGTCGACACCGCGACGACGCCGATGCTGCTCAAGACGGTTCAATCTAAGAAGATCGATCCCAAGCTGCTGATCACGCACCGTTTCGCGCTGGCGGACATTCTCGACGCCTATGATACGTTCGGCCGCGCCGCTACGACCCAGGCACTGAAAGTGATCATAGAAGCTTGACGACCGGGACCGACCCTGACCCTCTGCCGCGCTATCGCTCCAATCTCCAGGGCGAGGTCGACGGCGCGGCGGTCTATGCGGCGCTGGCCGAGAGCGAGACCGATCCAAAGCTGGCCGAGGTGTTCCACCGGCTCGCCGCGGTCGAGCAGGCCCATGGCGAGTTCTGGCGCAAGCGGATCGAAGCCGGCGGCGGCCATTTTTCGCCTGCTCCCTCCGCAAGCGCACGCATCCTCTCCTGGCTGGCGAAGCGATTCGGACCGGCTTTCGTTCTGCCGGCGATCGCGGCCAGCGAGATGCGCGGCAGCACGGCCTATGACGCACAGCCCGAGGCGAGGGCCGCCGGGCTTCCGGGCGACGAGCGATCGCATGCCGCGCTGATGCGGGCCGCCGCCGGCAAAGGAGGTCTTTCCGGACCGACGATCGCGCTCCTCGAGGGACGCCACCGCGGCGGTGGCAACACATTGCGCGCCGCCGTGCTCGGAGCCAATGACGGCCTCGTCTCCAATCTCAGCCTGGTGATGGGTGTGGCCGGCGCCGCCGCGGCGGACAATACGCTGTTGCTCACGGGGCTTGCCGGTCTTGTCGCGGGCGCTTGCTCGATGGCGATGGGCGAATGGCTGTCGGTCACAAGCTCGCGCGAACTCTACCAGAGCCAGATCGCGACCGAAGCCGAAGAGTTGCGCGAGGTTCCCGGGGAAGAGAAGGAGGAGCTTGTCCTGATCTATCAGGCCAAAGGCATCGCCGAACCACAGGCGCGCGCACTGGCGGAGCGGCTGCTGAGCAATGAAGGAACCGCGCTCGACACGCTGGCGCGCGAGGAGCTCGGGATCGATCCGGATCAGCTCGGCGGGTCCGCCTGGACGGCCGCGACATGGTCGTTCCTGCTCTTTGCGACCGGCGCGATCATCCCGGTCGCGCCATTCCTGCTGCTCTCGGGGCGACCGGCGCTGATCGCCAGCCTGGCCGCCAGTGGCCTTGCCCTCGCGCTGATCGGCGCCGGCACGAGCCTTTTCACCGGCCGTTCCGCGCTGTTCTCGGCGGCGCGCCAACTCGTCATCGGGATTGCCGCTGCCGCAGTCACCTACGGTGCCGGGGCAATGGTCGGCGTGTCGCTCGGCTGACGGCCACGATGAAGCCGTCGCCAAGAGCCCGCGGCGTGAAACATCAATATGGAAGGACGCGAGCACGGGGGATCGACCCCTAAGTAACATTCCCGATTCTCCGGGCGCTTCCTGAGAGGGACAAGAATTGCGTCAACGGAGGGCGCCATGCACAGTGTCTCACTTCACCAGGATCCGGATATATCCACGCGTGAGACTATTCACGATCTGCGCAACCTCTTCGGCGTCGTGGCCTCCGCGCGGCACATGCTGGACGACAGGCCGACGGGCGATCGGCGGACATTGCTGCTCGACGCGATCGAGGACGCCGCGTGGCGCGGGGGACGACTTACCAGCGCGATGCTCGGGCAAGGCCGATCGGGAGGCGCCGCGACGCGCTTCGACCTCAACGAGCATCTCGCCGGTCTCGGGTCGCTGATGCGCGCGCGCGCCGGTCGGCACGTCGAAATCCGGTTCGAACCGGCCGTCGGCTCACTGCCCGTGAAGCTCGATCCCGCCGATCTGGACGCCGTGATCCTGGAGCTGGTCTCCAACGCCTGCGCGGCATTGGTGAGACCGGGCGTCATCCGGATCCGGACCAGACGGCTCGGAGGCCGCGTCCGGCTCATCGTCGCCGATAATGGCCGCGGCATGAGCGCCGCCGAACTCCACGCGGCGCTGCATCGATTCGAACAGCCCTCCGTGAACGGCTTCGGCCTCGACCGCGTCCGGCATTTCGTCGAGAACGCCCATGGCCGCCTGCGTTTCCGGAGCAGCGAGAACCGCGGCTCCGTCGCTTCCCTGAACTTGCCGCTGGTCCTCAAGGTCGCCGGCGCTGAGACCGCCGCGACGGCCCCCGCCCGGTGGAATAGAATGACCCGCAAGGAGATCAGACATGAAAAGCGACAGTCAATTACAGCGTGACGTTCTCGATGAGCTGGCGTGGGAGCCGAGCATCGACCACGCCGATATCGGCGTGGCCGTGACGGACGGCGTCGTCACACTTTCCGGATTCGTCAAAAGCTATCCGCAGAAGATGGCGGCGGAGAAGGCAACCCGGCGCGTTGCTGGGGTCAAGGCGCTCGCCGAGGAGATCAAGGTGCGCTTCGCCTCCGATCCGAAGACGGCCGATCATGAAATCGCCAAGCGCATCCTCGACTTGTTCTCCTGGAACGTCTCGATCCCCGACGACAAGATCGCGGTGAAGGTCGAGCATGGCTGGGTGACGCTGAGCGGCACGGTCGACTGGTATTATCAGAGTGATGAGGCCAGAAAGGTCGCCGGCAAGGTCAACGGCGTCATCGGCGTCAGCAACTTGATCGAACTGCACACGCTGCCGACCTCCGGCGACGTCAAGGATCGGATCGTGGCGGCGATCAAGCGCAACGCCGATCTCGACGCCGCTTCGGTCACCGTGTTCACCGATGGCGGCAAGGTGACGCTGGGCGGCAAGGTCAGGGCGTGGAACGAGCGGCAGATCGCCGAGCGCGCTGCATGGGCCGCTCCCGGCGTGACCAAGGTCGAGGATAATATCGTCGTCGTCTGACCTTCGTCTGGCGAATGGCGGAGCGGCTGCCGACGATTTCCGGCGGCCGCATCCGCGCCATCTCTTCTGAATTTGAAGCTTCGTTGATCGCGGCGCCATCCGCGCCGATAGGCTGCTCAGCCAACGTCCGGATGAATGCCGCCCAGAATATCGTCCCAAATACTGTTTTCGTGGCGGCAAGTCCTGCTTGGGTTGCTTCGCTTGCAACGCGTCGGACACTCTCCGCCGAAACAATGGACATGGGCAAGTTCGAGTGGGAGAAACGACCTGTCCCCAGCCGATCCAGGACAATGATCTGATACTTCATGACTGACGACCTCACACTCGCCTTCCACGGAGCAGCCCGTACTGTCACTGGCTCATGCATGGAATTCTGCCGTGACGGGAAACGGTTGCTTGTCGATTGCGGGCTCTTCCAGGGTTCCCGTACGCTCGAAGCGCTCAACCGGAGTGCCTTCCCGTTCGACGCGGAGGAGGTCGACGCGGTCATCCTGACCCACGCCCATATCGATCATAGCGGACTATTGCCCAGGCTCGTGGCCGAAGGCTTCACGGGCGAGATCTGGTGCACGGCGCCAACGGCGGATCTGCTCGAGTTCATGCTGGCCGACGCGGGGCGCATCCAGGAGAGCGACGCAACCCGACGCAATCGACGCAAGGATCGTGCGGACCAGCCAGAGATCCTGCCGATCTACACCGAGCAGGACGCGATGGCCGCGTGGCGGCAGACCCGGCCCGTTGAGCTCGAGACATGGTTTGAGCCCGTCCCCGGGTTCAGAGCGCGCCTTTGGAACGCCGGGCACATCCTGGGCTCGGCGTCGGTTGAGCTCGATGTCGGTGGGACGCATGTCCTGTGTTCCGGTGACCTTGGTCCCGAGCATAAGGCGTTTCAACGCAATCCCGAGGGTCCCTCGGGATTCGATCATGTCATCTGCGAATCCACCTACGGCGACCGCAAGCGCGACCATCTCGCCATCGGCGAGCGCCGAACCTTGCTGGAAGCCGAAATCAAGGGCGCGCTGGCGCGCGGTGGTAATCTCATCATTCCGGTGTTTGCGCTCGAGCGCACGCAGGAACTGCTGCTGGATATCGCCGCGCTGATCGACGCCAACCGCATTCCATCCACCCCCGTCTTCGTCGATTCCCCTTTGGCCAATCGCGCGACCAGCGTGTTCGCCAAATATGCCGGGTCGCTCGAGGATATGGAGGGCGAGAATGTCTTTGGTCACACGGCTTTTCATTTCGTCGATGATGTCGCGGAATCGATCCGGCTGAACAGCTTGTCGGGCGCCATTATCATGGCGGCATCGGGCATGTGTGAAGGCGGCCGCATCCGGCACCATCTCAAGCACAATCTCTTCCGACGCGAATCCACGCTACTGTTCGTCGGCTTCCAGGCGGAGGGTTCGCTGGGCCGGATCATTCTCGACGGCGCCGAGCGCGTGCGCATTTCGGGTGAGGACATCGTCGTGCGCGCCCAGATTCGGCACATCGACACCTATTCGGCGCACGCCGATCAGGACGATCTGCTGGCGTGGATGGAGGCGCGGCGTCCTGTCGGGGGCAGTCTCTTCCTCTCGCATGGGGAAGCGACGGCGATCGAGACGTTGCGTCGCATCACCCAGGCCCGCGAATTGAGCGCTTCCATCGTCGTGCCGGAGATGGGCGAAGTGTTCCGGTTGCCCGTCGGCACGCCCGCAGCCCGGATCAAGACCGGAGACCCGGAGCTTCAGCAGGCCGTGGGTCGCGACTGGCAGAACAGCTACGCTGATTTCGCCGCCGGCCTGAAACGCGAACTGGCGGAAATACAGGATGCCAGGATCCGTCAGCAGGCGCTCGACGATATGCGGGCTGTTCTGGAGAGCTACAAGAAGGTCCGGGACAAGCGCGCCGCCCGGCGGCATTGAGAGACGATGATCCGAGGGACTCGCGCTGGCTCAGGCCATCATCGTGCCTGTCTCCACGAAGCGCTGGTGCCATGACAGGGCTTCGGCCAACAGGGACGGAGAGTGCTTGCCGTAGGATGACCGCAAGGCCCGCTCGAAATAGTCGGACAGCGCAGGCTTGTAGCGAGGATGCGCGCATTTCTCGATGATCAGTCGCGCGCGCTGCTTGGGCGAGAGACCGCGCAAGTCGGCCAGGCCCTGCTCGGTCACGAGAATCTGGACGTCCTGGTTGATGTGGTCGACATGGCTCACTTGCGGCACGATGGCGGAAATCGCGCCACCCTTGGCGAGCGAGGGCGTCATGAAGATCGACACATAGGCGTTGCGGGCGAAATCGCCCGATCCGCCGATGCCGTTCTGGATGCGCGAGCCCATGACATGGGTGGAATTGACGTTGCCGTAGATGTCGGCTTCGATCAGCCCGTTCATCGCAATGCAGCCCAGCCGCCGGATCAGCTCGGGATGGTTGCTGATCTCCTGCGGACGCAGCACCATCTTGCCCCGAAAACGCTCCATGTCGGCATTGAGCCCGGCGGCGGCCTCGGGACTGAGCGAGAAGGCCGTCGCGGATGCCATCCGCAGCTTGCCGGCGGCAAGCAGGTCCAGCATCCCGTCCTGGATCACCTCGGTATAGGCGGTCATGTCCTCGAAAGGGCTGTCGACAAGGCCGGTCAGCACGGCGTTGGCGATGTTGCCTACCCCCGACTGGATCGGCAGCAGGGACGCGGGCAATCGGCCCTGTGCGACCTCATGGCGGAAGAAATCCAGCAGGTGACCGGCTATGGTCAGCGCGTCCTCGTCGGGCGCTTTGAACGGCAGATTGCGGTCGGGCGCGTCCGTTTCGACGATGGCGATGATCTTGGCGGGGTCGCACCGGAATCCGGTCTCGCCGATCCTGTCGTCCGGCCGCACGAGCGGGATCGGCACGCGGTGCGGGGGCAGGGCGGTGCCATAATAGATGTCGTGCATGCCCTCGAGCGCCGGGTTCTGCCAGCTGTTCACCTCGAGGATGACCTGGCTCGCCCTGTCCAGCCACGTCTTGTTGTTGCCGACCGACGACGAGGGGATCAGCGAGCCGTCCGGCCGGATGCCACTGATCTCCACTAGCGCCGTGTCCAGCGGACCCAGGAAGCCCTGCCACGCCATCGGCGCGACCTGGCTCAGATGCATGTCGAAATATTCCATCTCGCCGCGGTTGATCTTGTCGCGGGCGATCGGGTCGGAGTTGTAGGGCAGGCGGAATTCGATGCCATCAGCCTTGGCGAGCGCACCGTCGAGTTCCGGACCTGTCGACGCGCCGGTCCAGACGCGGAGCGAGAAGGGGTTGCCTGCGGCATGCTCGGCCTCGATCCGCTCGGCAAGGGCGAGCGGGACCGCCTTGGGATAGCCCGAACCAGTAAAGCCGCTCATGCCCACTGTGGTGCCGGGTGCGATCAACCGGGCGGCATCCTGCGCGCTCATCAGCTTCGACCGCAGCGCTTCGTAACCAATACGTCGTTCCTTCACCGTCCCGAATCTCCGATCGTGTTCAAACTGCCTGCAAGCATTCATGATACCGGGCCCGTGCGCCAGCGCCGTGCGTCCGCATGGGCGCTTACGGCCCCGGCCTATCGCTCCGCCGCGATGCCAATTGCCGGCATTTCAAACCATCCCGATAAGATCGAGGGTCGCGGTCATGCAGCCACGGCGGCCTCGTCATCAACGCGCGGACCTCGCTGGCCGCAATGCGAACCGCTTGAGGAACTCCGCGCTTGCCAGATAGCCGGCCACCAACAGCGCGATGGCGCCGAATATGGTTGCACCCGGTATCGCGAAGCCGAGCAGACCGGCCGAAGGCAGCAGCGGCAGCAGCAGCGCTGCCGCCAGGCCGGCCAGCGCGGTGACCGTCAGCACGATGTGAGGCCGGCTCGACCAGGCCGGGCGGGATGTACGGATCACGAACACGACGAGGATCTGCGTCATCATCGATTCCATGAACCAGGCCGTGCGAAACTCCGGGATGCCGACGTGGAAGACGCCGAGCAGAAGCGCGAAAGTCGCGAAGTCGAAGAGCGAGGAAAGCGGTCCCATGATCGCGGTGAAGCGTACGAGCCCCCTTATGTCCCATCCCTGCGGACGCGCCAGATCGCCGCTGTCCGCGGTGTCGAACGGGATGCCGATCTCGGAAAGGTCGTAGAGAAGGTTGTTGAGCAGCACCTGCACCGGCGTGAGCGGCAGGAACGGCAGGAACAGCGACGCGATCGCCATGGTCAGCATGTTGCCGAAGTTGGAACTCGTTCCCATCCGGACATATTTCATGATGTTGGCATAGGTCCGTCGCCCCTCCGCGACACCATCGGCGAGCACGCCGAGATCGGGCGCGAGCAGGATCATGTCGGCCGCCTCGCGGGCCACATCGGTGGCGCCGTCGACAGACAGGCCGACATCGGCGGCGCGGATCGCCGGCGCGTCGTTGATGCCGTCGCCGATGAAGCCCACCGTGTGACCGCGTGCACGGAGAGCGCGGACGATCCGCGTCTTCTGGTCGGGCGTGACCCGAGCGAAAAGGTCGACCTGTTCCACCCGGGCAGCTAGTGCTGGATCATTCAGCTTCGCGATCTCTTCGCCGGTCAAAATACCTTCGACCGGCAGGGCGAGCGCCGCCACGAGATGCTGGATCACGGGCGCCGCATCGCCCGAAATCACCTTGATGCGAATGCCCGCCGCTTCGAGCCGGGCGACTGCGGACGTGGCGCTCGGTTTGGGCGGGTCGACGAACACGCAATAGCCCGCGAACACCAGCTCGTCCTCTCCTCGGGCGTCGATTCGCTCTTGCCCGGCCGCCGGTTTCCATGCGATCGTGAGCAATCTCAGCCCCTGCGCCGCGCGATCGTCGCGCAGCGCGCACAGACGGGCGCGCAGCGCATCGTCGAGCGGCACGAACTCTCCCGATCGGTCCTGCGCTCTTGTGCACAAGGCGAGCAGCGTCTCGGGCGCGCCCTTGACGATCTCGATCCGCTCGCTTCCCTGCTCGGCAAGCACCGCGACGCGCCGCCGCTCGAAATCGAACGGCCGTTCATCCAGCTTGCGCCAGCCCTCGAGCGAGCGGCCGGTCATGTGGAGCAGCAACGCCTGGTCGAGCGGACTTTTCAGGCCGGTCTCGAAGCGGGCGTTGACCGCCGCCAACTCCGCCACCCGCTCGTCATCCTCGCCGTCGATGCCCGGGTGGCCGACGAGTGTGATCCGCGCCTCGGTGAGCGTGCCGGTCTTGTCGGTGCACAATATATCCATCTGGCCGAGGTCGTGGATCGCGGATAGCCGCTTCACCACGACTTTGGCTTTCGCCATCCGCTGAGCGCCGCGCCCGAGCGCGACGGTCATGATCATCGGCAAAAGCTCGGGTGTCAGGCCCACCGCGAGCGCCATCGCGAACAGGAAGGATTGCAGCGGCGGCCGCCCGAGCGCGAGATGGGCGAGCAGCACGAACAGCACGAGGAAGATCGTGAGCCTGACGATCAGCACGCCGAGCTTGTGGATGCCATGCTCGAAAGCAGTCGTCGGCTGTTTGCCGGCGAGCGAACGCGCGATCGCGCCGAAGCGCGTGCGCAAACCGGTCTGGACGACGAGCATTGTCGCCGTGCCGCCAATGAGCGATGTCCCGTGGAACAGCGCGTTGCGCGCGTCGGCCGGCGTCTCGGCGACCATGACGGGCTCGATCTGCTTTTCGACCGGATAGGGTTCGCCGGTCAGCAGCGCCTCGTTCACCTGCGCGCCGTTCGCCGCCAGGACGACGCCATCGGCGGGGACGAGATCGCCCGCCGCAAGCATGACGATATCGCCGGCCACCAACTCGCGCACGGGCAACTCGATCGGCTTGCCGTCGCGCAGCACGGTCGCATGAAGGGCGATCGCCCGCTTGAGCGCTTCCGCCGTCGCTTCGGCCCTGTGCTCCTGGACGAGATCGAGGGTGGTAGACAGCGCGACGACGAGGAAAATGATGGCAAAGCTCGCCATGTCGCCGGTGGCCCCGGCTATGCCGGCGGCCACGAGCAGGATAGCGATCAGCGGATTGCCGAGGCGGCGCAGGAGGTCGAGCAGGAGATGCCGCTGCTTCGCCGCGGAGATCTCGTTCGGCCCGTCACGGTCGAGACGCGCGGCAGCCTCATTCGACGACAGCCCGTCGCAGGTCGCGGCGAGCGTGCGGAGAGAATCGTCGGGCGTGGCTTGCCAGAACGCCTGCGGCTCGGTCACCACCGCTCCCGTCCGCTGAACCGCAGCAACGACAGGAACAGGTTCAGGAAATCGAGGTAGAGCGTCAGCGCACCCAGCACCGCAGCGCCATTGCGCCCATCCGCGGCGCCCTCCTCATATTGACGCTTCAGCCGCTGTGCATCGAATGCGGTGAGCCCTGCGAACAGCAGGATGCCGACGCCCGAGGTGAGCAGATCGACAGTGCCTGAGCGCACGAACAGATTAAGCAGCATCGTCACGATGAGCCCGACGAGCGCGATCGTGAAGAAGGCGCCCAGGCCCGACAGATCCTTGTGCGTGACAGTGCCCACCAGAGCGAGCACGGCAAATCCGGCCGCAGCGGAAACGAAGGTGTAGCCGACGCTGTCGCTGCTGTAGGTGAGCAGCAAGCTGCCAAGCGACAATCCGACGAGCGCGGTGTAGAGGATGAAGATCGCGCTGGCCGTCGAGGCAGACAGCCGATCGACCCGTGCGCCGAGCAGGATCACCAGTCCCAGGGGCGCCAGCGTCACGATCCATCCAATGATGGTGAGCCCGTCGGCAGTGAACAGGGCGTCCGCGAGCGATCGGCTGTAGGAGGCCAGAAGGGCGAACGCTGCCGATAGGATCACGCCGCCGGCCATGTGGAGATAGACCGCGCTCATATAGGCGCCCAGCCCACGATACCCGCCGTTCGCATTGCCGGATGCCGGCCACTCAAATTCGTTGCTTCGATGGAGCATACGCCGGTCCTCGCCTTGGGTAAAAGCTACACTTCTACCCTGTGTCGGCACGTCGCTGCGACCAATCCGCAAAGCTACGTAAGCTGACGGGCGGCCCGGGTCCGTAGGCTTACCTAATTCGTGGCGCTGCCGAAGTCCCTATGAGCCAAGTGACAGGCAACGAGGAGCAGGCAGTGGTTTCGCTATCGACGCCCGACGGAACGGCAACAAAATGTGCTGGTGGTCCATATGACGGATGGGCCGAACTGTTCCTTCGCCCCACGAGAGCGGCCGTTGCAACCCTTACAGGCGGGCTGGCGCCGTCGTCGCTCGGTGAGGCCTTCGCAGACTGGGCGACGCATCTCGCCTTATTTCCAGGTAGCCAAATGCATATTGTTGCCGAGACCGTCCGCGAATTTATGTCGCTCGCCGGTGGTGAGTGGCGGACTGCTGCGTCCGCAGGCGCACCCAAGCCCCAAGCCGGCCCTCCAACGCGGGAACACCGCTTCGACGATCCTTCCTGGGAGGCATGGCCTTTCGATCTGATACGTCAGTCCTTTTTGCACAGCGAGAGGTGGTGGGATGAGGCGGCGTGCGATATTCTTGGGGTTACAGCGCAGCATCGGGCAATCATGCGCTTTTCGATCCACCGGATACTCGACATGCTGGCGCCCTCGAACTTTGTCGCCACCAATCCGGTCCTCCAGCACCGCATCATCGAAACCCAGGGCAAATGCCTGGTCGATGGTTTGGCAACCCTGATCGAGGACTGGCTCCGCTCGCTTGCGGGAGAGCGGCCGGCCGGCGCCGAATGCTATCGTCCTGGCGCCGACGTGGCGATCACGCCGGGCAAGGTAGTTTATCGGAACGATCTGATCGAGCTCATCCAATATGCGCCGACAACGCAGGCCGTCCGTCCGGAACCGTTGCTGATCGTTCCGGCATGGATCCTCAAATATTATGTTCTCGACCTGTCGCTTGAGAATTCGCTGGTGCGCTGGCTCGTGGGGCAGGGGCATACGGTGTTCATGATTTCGTGGCGCAATGTCGGCGAAGGCGGTCGCGCGCTCGACCTGGAGGATTATCGTCGGCTGGGTATCATGGCGTCGCTTGACGCGATCACCGCGATCACCGGCGGGAACAGAGTTCACGCTACGGGTTACTGTCTCGGGGGAACCTTGCTCGCGATCGCGGCGGCGGCGATGGCGCGCGATGGCGATGATCGTTTTGCGTCGATGACGCTGTTCGCCGCGCAAACCGATTTCAGCGAACCGGGCGAGGTCGGCCTGTTCATCGACGCGGCGCAGCTCGATTTTCTTGAGACGATGGCGCGCGCACGGGGTTATCTCGACAGCGCGCAAATGAGCGGCGCTTTCCAGGCGCTGCGCTCGAACGAACTTGTCTGGCCCTATTTTGTCCGCGACTATCTCATGGGCGCACGCGGCCCGATGAGCGACCTGCAAGCCTGGCACAGCGACGCCACGCGCCTGCCATTTGCAGCGCATAGCCAGTATCTTCACTCCCTGGCTCTTGCTAACGATTTGGCCGAGGGACGGTATGAGGTCGATGGTCGACCGATCCCCCTCGAAAATATCCATGTACCGGTTTTCGCGGTCGGCGCCGAAAGCGACTATGTCGCGCCCTGGCGCTCCGTCTACAAGATCCATCGGCTGATGGGCACGGAGGTGACATTTCTGCTCACCACCGGCGGCCATGACGACGGAATTGTATCCGAACCCGGCCATCCGGATCGATTCTATCGGTTGCTCGCACGACCGGCAGACGCGGACGGCGTCGATCCTGAAACCTGGATGGCCCGGACATCGTCAGAAGCTGGTTCGTGGTGGCCGGCATGGGCCGCCTGGCTCGATTTGCATTCAAGCCCTCCAGGCGTACCGCCGCCGCTCGGCGGTTCTGGCGTGAACGCTGGAACGCTCGGGAACGCGCCGGGCAGCTATGTCCTCGAAAGCTGACGAGGCGACCGCCACAAAGCCGTCGGGCGCATGGCGGTCCTGGTTTCTCGGCATCATCCTTGTGGCGGCGCTGGTCGGAGCGGTGCTGCATTTCGGCGAGATCGAGAATTTCGGCCGGCTGGTCGCTCGCGCCAATCTCTTCTGGTTGGCTCTTGCCGTCCTGTTCCAGCTTTCGACCTATGCCAGCGTGGCGGCTGGCTGGGCGGCGGTGCTGCGCAGCGCCGGCGCCTCGCGGCCGCTTTCCTGGTTGATGCGCATCGCGCTCACCAAATTGTTCGCGGACCAGGCGGTGCCAAGCGCGGGAATGGGGGGCAATGTCCTCCTCGTCGACCAACTCGTGCGGTTGCGCGTGCCGCGCGGGACGGCCGTGGCGGCGCTGCTTGTCTCGATGACAGGATATTACGCCGCCTTCGCCTTCTTCGCGGTCGCCATGCTGGTCCTGTTATGGCTCCACGACAAGGCGACGCCGCTGATGGCCGGTATGGTCACCACATTTCTGCTGGTGGCGCTCGCCATTCCGTCGCTCGCGCTCTGGCTCAGACATCGCGGCAGCCAGCCCTTGTCGCCCCGGCTCGAACGGGTGGGCGTGGTCCGTAACCTTTTGGAGATCGTCGGTCAGGCCCCGGCCCATCTGATCGGTGATCGCCCGCTTTTGCTTCGCGTCACGGGCTTCAATGCATTGGTCTTCCTTGCCGACGCCGCGACGCTCTGGGCCTGTCTTGACGCGCTGGGAGGACCCGCCGGTTTCGGAACTGCGTTCATTGCGCTGATCATGGCGTCGATCGTCGTGACGCTGGGCCCGATCCCGCTGGGTCTCGGCAGCTTCGAGGCGACGTCGACCGCAACGCTTGGTTTCCTGGGTGTGCCGATCGAGAATGCCTTTGCCGCCACCATGCTGCTGAGGATCCTGACATTGTGGCTGCCGCTTCTGCCCGGTCTTATGATGATGCGCTCGGTACTCAGGCGGCGTCCGCATCGGTCTCGGCGATCGTCTCGAACCAGCCCGCCCGGCAATCTTCCCGATTCTCGTAAGGTTTAGTACTTATCTGTGAAGTGGCTCATATGATGCTTATCATGGTCTTGATCAGCAAACAGATAGTGGTTCAAGACAAGCGTGACATTCATTTCCAGGCGCCACCTGCTTCTGGGTGGCGGTGCAGCTGCTTTGGGCATGTTACAGCAGACGAACGGGCTTGCCGCCCTGCCCGGACCAGCTCTTCCGCGCCCGGCCTTGCTTCAACGCGCATTGAGTGCGCTGGACCGCCACCACGCGACGATAAAGCATCGCGACGTGATCGGTATCGTGGATTTCAGCCAGGCGTCGCGCATTCCCCGGTTCCACATCGTCGATGTGATGAGCGGGCGAAGCCAAAGTCTGCTGGTCGCGCACGGGCGCGGGTCCGATCCGGATCATAGCGGCTGGGTCGAGCGCTTCTCGAATTCACCGGGCTCGGCGGCGTCTTCAGCGGGCGCTTATCTGGTCGGCAACGGCTATTCAGGCAAGCATGGTCGCTCGCAGCGCCTGATCGGCCTTGACCCTGAGAACAGCAACGCCGAGGCGCGCGCCATTGTCATCCATGCGGCATCCTACGTATCGGATGACATCGTTCGCGCCACCGGCAAGCTCGGGCGAAGCCAGGGGTGCTTTGCTGTTGCACAGGCCGATATAGCCCAAATTCTCGGCCGGCTCGGCCCGGGCCGAATGATCTACGCGGCCAAGCTTTAGTCAAGCGATCAAGGCGTTCGCGGTACGCCGCCGTCGGTGAGGTCCGGACTCGGCTTCCCTGCACATTTCATCTCTTGTGCCGCCAAGAAGCTGAACCAGAGGGCCTGGCTTCGCGCCCGTGCACAAAGCCGTTCTCAATCATGGTCGCCATCGGGAACCCAGATGCTATGGGAATCGATCTGCAATTTCAGCAGCGCCCGCGAGGCTTCCGATCGCGCATCGATCTCGGATTGGCGAGCGTCGTTCGCCTGGCGGCGGGCATAGAGCAGGTCGACCAGATCGATCTGGCCCAGTTGATAGCCGCGCTCCGTCCGCCCGGCGGCGTCGGAAGCGCTCTGCGCCGATGCCTGCGCGCTTCGCCACGCTTCCAGCCGGATGCGCGCATTCGACAGGTCGGCGTCGGCGATAGCCGCGACCGATCGCTGGATATTGGCGAGTTCGAGACGGGCGGCGTTTGCCTCCGCCGACGCCTGGGAGGCGGCTGCCCGGCGGTAGCCGCCTCCCAGCGGGATGGACGCCACCACGCCCGCGCCCCGCTCCACGCCGCTACGCTCACTGAACAGGCGGACACCGAAAGAGGGATCGGCGATCCGATCCGCTCGAACCCGTCGCGCAACGACGGCCAACCGCTGCGCCTCGCGGTCGGCGGCGCGGATCTCGTGACTGCGCTCGATCACCAGCGTCCGCATGGTTTCGAGTTTCTGTGGCGGCAGTTCGGGCAAGGCGAGTTCGGCTGGCTCGGGAGGAAGCGGTATCTCTGGAAAAGTCGCGACCAGGATCACGCGCGCCTGCTCGCGTGCGGAGAGAGATGCAGCGGCCTGGGCCTGCGCCTGCGCCAGTGCGGCGGAAGCCTGGTCGAGATCGAGCGCCGAGGCATCTCGTAGCTGGACGCGGCGACGCAAGGCGGTCAGGGCCGCTTCCAGCGAGCGCACCGTGTCGAGGTCGTTGCGATAATGGCTGCCGGCGGTCAGCCAGTCATGCCAGAGCCCGGTCAGGACCAACGCCGCCTGATGGCGCGCATCCTCCATCTGGTTCTCCGCAACCTCGACTCCCAGCGCGCCTGACTCGCGGTCGAGCGCCGCCTTGCCGGGAAGACGGAAGGGACGGGAGAGGGTCGCATCGAACTCGTCATAGCCGCCTTCGCGGTCAACGCTGCGGCGAATATAGCTGCCCGCGATAACCGATTCATGGGCGCCCTTGCGCAGCATGCCCCCGCGCGCACGGGCGGCTTCGACCCTGGCGGCGGCGGCCATGACGGTCGGATGGTTGTCGAGCGCTTCGTTGACCTTCTCGACCGGCGGGAGGTCTGCGCGCTGGGCATGGAGCATGCCGGGCACCAGCAGCGAGAGCATGGCGAGGACGGCAATGGACGGCCTCATGCGAGCCTGCCCCGCGCCACGACCGCAACGGCGCGCCAGCGAACCGGCAGGTCGCGCCTGGATTCGGCCACGGCTCGAACCAGTTCGGTCATCGCATCGTCCGCTACGATCAGCTCGATCGCACTTCGATCAAGATTGCCCGTCACGCGCTCGGCGGTGCGTGCGTCGCTGAAATCCCGGCCGCGCACCGCGATATCGTGGATGTGGATCGGCGCCTGTGATGCCGCGCGGATCGCCGCCACGACGGTTTCGACATCGCGGGTCGCGCAGTGAAAGGTCAGGAGTAGGTCAGGCATTTTCGGTTTCCCTGGCACTTTCACCAAAGCGCTCGAACAGGATGGGCAGGAGGACCAGCGTCAGCAGCGTCGAGGTGATGAGCCCGCCGATGACGACGATGGCGAGCGGGCGCTGGATTTCCGAGCCTGGGCCGCTGGCGAACAGCAGCGGGACGAGGCCGAAGGCGGTGATGCTCGCCGTCATCAGCACCGGGCGCAACCTGCGCTCCGCGCCCAGACGGACGGATTCTGTCATGCTGCGCCCTTCGGTGCGAAGCTGCCGGAAATAGGCGACCAGCACGAGACCGTTCAGCACCGCTATCCCCAGCAGCGCGATGAACCCGACCGAGGCCGGCACCGAGAGATATTCCCCCGACGCCCAGAGCGAGACGATGCCGCCCACCATCGCGAAAGGGATGTTGAGCAGGATGACGATCGAGGCGCGCAGCGACCGGAGCGTCGCTAGCAGCACGAAGAAGATCAGCAGCAGCGCCACCGGGATGACGAGCATCAGCCGGGCCGAGGCGCGCTGCTGGTTCTCGAACTGGCCGCCCCAGACGATGCGATATCCAGCCGGCAGCTTGACCTTTACCGCCACCGCCGCCCTGGCTTCGTCGACATAACCCACCAGGTCGCGGCCCGAGACGAACGCCTGCACCAGCGCGAAGCGCGAGCCGTTCTCATGGTCGAGCTTCACCGGCCCCTGGGTCCGCTCCACCCGCGCCATGTCGCTGACGCGGGCGAGAATGCCCCCGGGCGTGCGCAATTGCAGGTCGGCGAAGCGCGTTGGGTCCGAGCGCAGGCTTTCGTCGCCGCGGATCATGATCGGAACGCGCTTCTGACCTTCCGCGACAATGCCCGCGTGAATGCCCTCGACCTGGGCGCGCAGTGCATCCTGCATCCGGTCCACCGGCATGCCGAAACGCCCGGCCGCCGCGCGATCGATGTCGAGCTGGAGATAATCGACACTGTCGTTGGCGACGGTCAGCACTTCCGACGCCCCGCTTATGCTGGAAAGGGTGCGCTGGACCTGACCGGCGAGGTCAGCGAGCTTCGCGAGGTCCGGCCCGAAAATCTTGACCGCGAGATCGCCGCGCGCGCCGGTCAGCATCTCGGACACGCGCATCTCGATCGGCTGGGTGAAGCTGGGCTGGATGCCGGGCAGGCCTTCCATAGCCTTGCGCATCTCGCCGACGACGAAGTCCTTGTCGCCGCGCCATTCCGACTGCGGTTTCAAGCGCACGAAGCTGTCGGTCTCATTCGGCCCCATCGGATCGAGGCCGATCTCGTCGGCGCCGACGCGGGCGATCACGTCGCCGACCTCGGGCACCGTCAGCAACGCGCGCTGCGCCGCCATGTCGCCCTTGACCGATTGGTCGAGGCTGATCGACGGGAGCTTGGTGAGCTGCACGATCACCGAGCCCTCGTCCATGGTCGGCATGAAGGTCTTGCCGACCGCACCATAAGCGATACCGGCGATCACCAGCCCCGCCGCCGCCAGACTATAGACCAGTCGCTTGCGGGCGAATGCCGCGTCCAGCAGCGCGCGGTAACGCGGCGAGATCCGGCGCATGATCCAGGGATCGCCGTGGTGGCCGCTCTTCAGGCCGAAGGAGGACAGCACCGGAACCAGCGTCAGCGCCAGCAACAGCGAGCCAGCCAGCGCGAAGACGATGGTTAGCGCGACGGGCGCGAACAGCTTGCCCTCCAATCCCTGGAGCGCAAGCAAGGGCAGGAAGACGAGCGCGATGATGACGATGCCCGCCGACACAGGAACGACGACCTCGTTGGTCGCCTGGAAGACATGATTGAGGCGCGGATGGTCGTCATCATGAGCCCGCCCGAGCCGCTCGACGATATTCTCGACCACCACCACCGTGCCGTCGACCAGCATGCCGATGGCGATGGCGAGGCCGCCCAGGCTCATCAGGTTCGCCGACAACCCCATACCGCGCATGAACAGGAAGGTGATGAGGGCCGCCATCGGCAGGGTCGCGGCGACGATCGCCGCCGCCCGCCAGTCGCCCAGGAACAGGATGAGCAGCACGACCACGAGGATCGTCGCCTCAAGCAGGGCTTCCTCGACCGTGCCGATGGCGCGTTCAATCAGATCGGAACGATCGTAGAAGACGTTGACATGCGTGTCGGCGGGCAGCGTCTTTTCGACCTCGGCGAGCCTGGCGCGCACACCGTCGACCACTTGCCGCGCATCGGCGCCGCGCAAGGCGATTACCAGCCCCTCGACCGCCTCGGCCTTGCCGTTCTTGCTGACGGCGCCGTAACGGGTGAGGCTGCCGATCCCGATCGTCGCGACATCGCCCAACTGGACGATGTGGCCATCGCGACTGGCGATCACCAGCGACTGGAGATCCTCCACCGTGCGGATCGCGCCGACCGCGCGGACGATCAGCGATTCTTCTCCGCTTGTCAGGCGGCCGGCACCGTCGTTGCGGTTGCCGCTTTCGATCGCAGCGCTGATGTCTGCGGTCGACAGTCCCGTGCCGGCAAGCGCCACCAGATCGGGCCTGACCTCGAACGTCCGCACGAAACCGCCCAAGGCGTTCACGTCAGCCACGCCGGGCACGGTCCTGAGCGCGGGCCGGATCGTCCAGTCGAGCAGTTCGCGCTTCTGCTGGAGCGAGAGCGGCCCTTCGATCGTGAACATGTAAACGTCGGACAGCGGCGTCGAAATCGGGGCGAGGCCGCCGCTGACCGACGCGGGCAGATCGGCCATCACGCCCGACAGGCGCTCGGCAACCTGCTGACGGGCCCAGTAGATGTCCGCGCCGTCGGTGAAGTCGATGGTGATGTCGGCAATGGCATATTTGGCGGTGGAGCGCAGGATCGCCTGGTTGGGAATGCCCAGCATCTCCATCTCGATCGGCGTGATGACGCGGCTCTCCACCTCCTCGGGCGTCATCCCTGGCGCCTTCAGGATCATCTTGACCTGCGTCTGAGCGATATTGGGATAGGCATCGACCGGCAGGTTCACGAAGGCCCATGCACCGAGGCCCGCAACCGTCAGCGCGAGAGCCAGCACGAGCACGCGATAGGATAGAGCCGCGGCGACCAGTGAGCGCAGCATTGGCCGGTTACCGCGACAAGGCGAGCGCTTTGAGCGCGCTCGTGCCGGCGATGACGACCTGCTCGCCGGGCTTCACGCCAGACAGCAGGATGGCCTGGCTTCCATTCGCCCCGCCGCTCTTCACGTCGCGCACCGCAAAGCCACCCTTGATGGCGACGAAGACGACAGTCCGGCCGTTCATCGTTGCGACGGCGGCAGCAGGCACGCCGACCGCGCCCGCGGGAGCAGGGCCGGAAATCAGCAGATTGGTCGCCCGCCCCGCCACGATGCCTGGACCGGCGGCGATCTCGGCCTTCACACTGGCCGAGCGTGTTGCAGGATCGATGGTCGACCCCACCGCCGTGACGCGGCCCTGTATGTTCGGATCGATCCGCACCAACATGCCCGGACGGACCAGCCCAACCAGCCGCTCGGGCAGCTGGCCAAGCACTTCGTAGCGGTTCGCTGCATCGATCACATAAGGCGCGCTCGTGCCGTCTACCGAATTTCCGGTCTGGATCCTGGCCGTGGTGATGCGGCCGGCGATCGGCGCCGTCAGCGTGTAGCTGCCGCTTGCACCATGGCCGTTGACCATGTGCAGGATACGCGCCTTCTCCGAAACATCGGCGCTCGTTTCCACGGCGATCGCACTGGCCTCGTCGGCACGGGCGCCGGCAATGATGCCCTCACGACTGAGTTGCGACAGACGAGCGGCATTCGATCGAGCGACCCCCAGCCGTGCGTTCGCGCGCGTCAGGTCCGCGCCCATCATCAGCACCTCGCGGCTCGAAATCACCGCAAGTGGCTGTCCGCGCCGCACCGTGTCGCCTTCGACGACCAGGGTGCGCATCACCACGCCCGGAAAGGTTGCGGCCACAGCCACGCGCGCATTGGCGGGCGGCTGGATCAGGGCGGGCACGATCGCGAGCGGCGCTTCGCTCGCCGCAACGGCGGGTGCAAGGCGGATACCGAGTTGCGCCGCCTGCCCGGCCTCGACGCGTAGATGGCCCGGCGCCGCGCTCACAGAGTCCACAGGGGGGCTGGACTGAGCGGCGGGCGGCGCCGTGTCGGCACGGGTGGTCAACCACCACAGGCCGGCAAGCGTCAGCGCGATCACGGCGACGCCGGCAAGGATGAAGCTGCGGTTCAACATGGCTTTCGCCTAGCGGACGATGCTGACGACTCCCTGACGGGAGCGGAACGTCAGGCGCCGGGAAAGCGCAGCGACAACTCGCGCCTGTCCGAATCGGTCGCAAGCATCCCGCCGTGCGCCGCCATGATCCGGTCGACGATCGCGAGGCCCAGCCCCGCGCCGTCCTTGCTCGCATGATCGGCGCGGCTGTGGCGCCGCACAAGATCGCCCAGGCGATCGGGCGAAAGGCCCGGCCCATCGTCTCGAACACCGATCGCCGCTCCGGGACCGACGCTGACATGGACAGCCCCGCCGGCGGGCGTCACGCGCACAGCATTCTCAATGAGATTGCGCAGCGCCGCCGCGATCGCCTCGCGCCGTCCACGCACGGCCGGTGATTGCTCTCCAGTTTCGAGGGCGATGGTCTTGCCCGTCGCGATGATCCCCGGGGCCATGAAACTGACGACGTCGGTCGCCACATCCGTCAGCGAAACGGCTTCCGGCACCAGTTGGGCCGCCGTGGCGGCGTCGATCTGGGCGAGCAGCATGAGTTGGTCGATCAGCCGGCGCATGGCCGCGACATCTCCCTTGAGACGGCCTGCCTCGGCGTGATCGAGCCGGTCGAGTTCAAGCGACAGCACGGCGAGCGGCGTGCGCAGTTCGTGCGCGACGTCGGCGGCGAAGGCCTCCTGACGCATTGCCG
Source organism: Sphingobium aromaticiconvertens (assembly GCF_037154075.1). Classification (NCBI taxonomy): domain Bacteria; kingdom Pseudomonadati; phylum Pseudomonadota; class Alphaproteobacteria; order Sphingomonadales; family Sphingobiaceae; genus Sphingobium; species Sphingobium aromaticiconvertens. The sequence goes on along the minus strand of NZ_JBANRJ010000001.1, from coordinate 3,950,512 downwards.
CATCGTCGAGCCGGGTGAGCAGATCGTTGATCGCATCGGTGAACGGCAACGCCTCGGAGGGCATTCGCGAGGTATCGATCCGGAAGCCGCGCTCATGCCCGCGTGCCGCCTCGATCTCCGCCGCCGCCTCTGCCAGCGGGGTGAAGGCCTGTCTGATGACCCGGAGACCGACGAACGCGACCGGCGCCATCAGGATAACGACCGGCAGGGCGACATGATCCAGCATCTCGTTGAGCGCGCGGGACGTCGCTTCGCCTGCGGCAAGGTCTGCGAACGACAGCCGATAGAAGAAGGCGACGGCCGCGAGCAGCAGGACCGTGCCGACCAGCCCGACCAGGCCTAGGCCACGCACCAGCCGTCGGGAAACGGACCGCCGATAGGTCATGCGCCATTGTCCCGCAACATATAGCCCACGCCCCGGATGGTATGGAGGTTTCCACCCGCGCCGGCATCTTCGAGCTTGCGCCGCAGCCGCGATATCGCCGCTTCCACCGCATTGGGCGTGACGGGCTCGTTGAAATTGTAGAGCGCGTCTTCGATGGCTTCCCGGCGAACGACCGCGCCTGCGCGCCGCATCAGCAGTTCCAGCAGGTCGGCCTCGCGGCGGGACAGGTCAATCTCCCTGCCGTCATGGCGCGCCGTCCGCCCAGCGGTGTCGAACAGTAGCGGCCCGACTTGCAGCACGGTCTGGGTGCGCGGGCCGGGGCGGCGAAGCAATGCGCGAAGGCGTGCGGCCAGTTCGTCGATCTCCACGGGCTTGACGACATAATCGTCGGCGCCGGCGTCAAGTCCCGTTACCCGGTCCTCCAGCGCGCCGCGCGCGGTCTGGACGATCGCGGGCGGGACCTGCCGGTATCGCCGCCGCGCGGCCAGCCAGTCGATCCCGTCGCCGTCAGGCAGGCCCAGGTCGAGGACGATGGCGTCATAGACCGCGCTGTCCATCGCGCTGTCCGCACCCGCCAGGCAACCGGCAACGTCGCACGAAAAGCCCCGGCGCTGGAGTCCGTCCGCGACCAGCTTCGCCAGCCGGTCATTGTCTTCGACTACAAGGACACGCATAAAAATGGACCTCTCCAATATAGCCCGTTCCAGGGCTTCTGCCCCTGTTCTTTGCGTATATTGGCACGAGCGACATGGAGGTTGCGGCAGCCCAGGTCAAACCGCGCCGGGAGCTACGCTCAATCCCCGTCAGGATTTTCGCCGCGCCCGGCGGCTGTGTACTCGCCGCCCTGGCCTTCTCCCGCCTCGCCATGCGCCTGCGGGCTGAAGGCGGCGGGATCGAACCGCGTGATGCCGAACACCGCCGCGATGACGACCACGCCGCCCAGCACGACCGCCATGAAACCCGGAACCCGCGCATCCCGCGCGCCCGGGTAGAGTGCGGTGCGCTTGCGACCCGTGACCATCGCTCTGGCGAGGTTGTCGCGAGTGACTAGCGACATCACGAGAACGGCGGCGACATGGATGCCGACCAGCGCCAGCATGCCGTAGGCGAGCGCTTCGTGGATGTCTTCGTCCGCTTTGCCCGCATCGACCTGGATGCCGGTCCACAGGACTGCGCCGACCGCCGCGAACAGGGCAAGCACAGCAAGCGCGCCAAGCGGATTATGCCCGACCGTGCGCTCCGGATGGCCGGTCACGAGGCCACGGATATGCGCCACGATACCCGAAGGCCGGATGAAATTCACGAACCGCGCATGCTCGCCTCCGACAAATCCCCAGATCAGGCGAAACGCAAGGAGCACGGCCGCGACCCAGCCGGCCGCCATGTGCCAGGCGGCGATCGGACTGTCACCTTCCGAGGATAGGAAGGCCGCTGTTATCGCAGCGACGAGCAGCCAGTGAAACAGCCTGAGCGGCGCGTCCCAGACCTTGAATGTATTGCCACCAGCGGGGTTTGCCACGAGCATCGACATCTCCTTTGCCCAATCGATAGGGCCGCTTACTGACGACAGCCTGACGGCCGCGACAATGATCCCTTAGTGGGCGTCCGCTGCACGTGCGCGAAGACACTCGCGGCGGCTGAAGCTATCAGCGATGATGCTGAGCGGCCGTTCTGACGGTCCCTGAGCACGATACGCTTCGTTTGGGCAAGCAATGACGCGTTGCCCGGCGAGCAGATCTATTCGCCGCACATCGGCGCGCGCATTGTGGGCGGCACACGCGTGACAGCCCTGCGAAACGGCTATGGCGACAAACGGGAGGAAACAGATGATGATAGGTGTTGCCGGGCCTGATCAGGTTGTCGGCCGAAACGGCGAGCGGCAACTTAAAGTCCCGAGACCGCCCGCTCTTGCGTGTCGGAAACGGAACGCCATCTCGTTGGACAGCGTTTCGATTGATCCGGCAGCCGTCGGCGAGCGGATATGTGCGTCTTAGCATTGGCGTGGTGCGCGCACCCGAATTGGCGCCTCGTCGTTGCCGGCAACCGTGACGAGTTTCACGCGCGCCCTGCAGAACCGTTACGACGATGGGACGAGCCCGATCATGTGCTTGCGGGCAGGGATCTGCTATCGGGCGGCACATGGCTCGGCGCCTCGGAGCAGGGACGGTTTGCCGTGGTCACGAACCTGCGAGGCTTCGGGCCGTCGGAGCCAGGCCGACCGTCCCGCGGTCTTCTATTGAAGGATCTGTTGGCGGGGGAGGGGCGATATGCCGAACCAGCCGACGCGGACCTCGTGGATTTCAATCCGTTCAACCTCATCGTGGTCCAGCCCGGCCAGGCCGAATTCTGGTCCAACAGGCCCGGTCCCACGCGGCACATCCTGCCGCCGCAGGTCTATGGTCTGTCCAACGGCGGGCTGGACGAGCCCTGGCCCAAGACTGTTCGCCTCAAGGCCGTTCTTCGCGACTGGATCGGCGCCGGCGCGCAGCACCCCGAGAGTCTTCTGGACGGACTAATGGAAGAGACCCTTACGGAACCGTCCGATTGGCCGGTCGGCCCATCTGACGTGGTGCAGGAGCCACCTCTTTCGCCGATTTTTATCCGCGATCCGGTTTACGGGACGCGGTGCAGCACCGTCGTCGCGATTGATGGTGTCGGGCGCGGCATCATCTTCGAGCGTCGTTTCGGCGCGAGTGGAGACAGGGAGGGTGAAACGGCCATCCCATTCTCGTGGCCGCGTTGAGGCTCTGACGTGCGCCGCGGCTGGATGGAGGATCGCATCAGCCCCGGAGGCTTGCGCAGGACATTCGCAGACATGCGCCAACCATCGCCGGTCCAGCGGCCGGCCGCGCCGCCGGTCGCCCCACACGCCGCACCTCGCGGGAGGTGAAGTTTTCCATTAGATTCAGATTACGGGGACCGCCGATATCACTCGAATGTCCCCCGGCTCGCTCCGCCGGGCCGCGACAGCCTTCGCCTTTTCGACTGCCAGCAGTCCGCGAAGAGTCGTCGCCTTGCAGGCGTCGGTTTCGCTCGCGAGCAGATTCTCGAACCGCTCGATATTGGTCTGGGTAACAAATTCCTTCATGGCCGCTGTTCCTTCGGAACGCTGCCCGGACCTGTCCGAGTCGTCTGACAGATCATAGCATGGCCCGACCCAATGGGCGCTCACATATGCCGAGAGTTCGCATTTCGGACTCCATTTCCGCGTACTTTCACATCCACATCGGTGCAAAATCTCAACGAGCGTTGCTTTGTGCGGAGATTCACTCTCTCGCGTTCGGCGTTCACGCAGGCAGCCGATAGTGTTACCGCCGCGCGTCCCGCAGCCCGTGCCGCTGTCGGCAAACTTCCCAAACCGGCCTACGTAGCATTCCCAATGCATGTCGGTTCTGCGTTTCGCCACAACGCATGCTTCCCCTTGAATTCGCACCGCAGGAGAAGACTCGATGACCTATCCCCTCGATCAACTGACCGCGACTTCCGAGGCTAATGTCCGCCTCGCGACAAGCATGGTCGAGACAGCCCGCCAGGCCGGAGAAGATTGGATGGATCTTGCGGGGAAGGCGTTCACGCATGTCGGCAAACCGGCTGAGACCAATGGCAAGGCCGGATTTTTGCCTTTTTCGCTGATCGCTCCGGGCAATCTCGGCGAAGGCGTTCTTGCCTCCGTGAACAAGAGCCGGGAGCGAACGACCCGGACGCTCGCCAGCGCGTGGGAAGCTTGGCAGCGCTCCATGGCTGATGCCTGGAATCCCGCGAAGCTGCTCGCCGGCGCGGCCAGGAACGCGGCGTCGGCCAACACGCAGCCTGCCGCCTGACGGCGTGGCTCCCGCCGGTCGTCAGGCAGCAGATTCACGCTCACATGATGCGATGCGCACCATGTGTCTGCCCAGCTGTCCAGCGGCCGGTATCGTGTCATCGTCCAATGAGCGTCTTCTCGGACAAAGGGGCCACCGCGCGAAGCCGATGGCTCGGCCGATATGCCCGGCAGGACCGCGATGATGAGCGATTTCACACCCCTCATCGATCTGGTTGCCCAGCCGGGCACTGGTCCGGTGCGCACGCGCCATCCGCTCTATCTTGATCTTCTACCGCCTTGCAATCATGCGTGCCCGGCAGGCGAGGACATCCAGGCCTGGCTCGCCCATGCCCGGGCGGGTCGCTACCGTGAGGCCTGGCTGACGCTGGTGCAGGATAATCCCTTGCCGGCCATTCACGGGCGGGTCTGCTATCACCCGTGCGAGGTGAGCTGTAATCGCAAGGACATCGACAGCGCGGTCTCGATCCACGCAGTCGAGCGCTTCCTCGGCGACGAGGCGGCCCGCGAAGGCTGGCGTCTGCCTGTCGAGGCAACCCCCTCCGGCAAGCGCGTGCTGATCGTCGGGGCGGGACCGAGCGGTCTTTCCGCCGCCTATCATCTGGCGCGGCTGGGTCACACGGTGGAAATCCGGGATGCTGGCCCGTTGCCGGGCGGGATGATGCATTTCGGCATCCCGGCCTACCGGCTACCGCGCGAGGAGCTGATGCGCGAGGTGCAGCGGATCGAGGCGATGGGCGTCAGCATCGTCCTCGATCACAAGGTCGAGGATCTGCTCGCGGAGAAGGATGCTGGCGGCTTCGACGCCGCGTTCGTCGCGATTGGAGCGCATGCCTCCAGGCATGTCGACATTCCCGCGCGCGACGCCGCGCATGTCCTCGACGCGGTCAGCCTGCTGCGCGGGGTCGGGGCCGGCGAACACCCGAAACTGGGGCGGCGGGTGGCCATCTATGGCGGCGGCAACACGGCGATGGATGCCGCCCGTACCGCCAGGCGCCTGGGCGCCGACGAAGCGCTGATCATCTATCATCGCGACCGGGCGCATATGGCGGCCCACGCGTTCGAGGCCGAGGAGGCACTCCAGGAGGGCGTGAAGATCCGGTGGCTGACCAGCATCAGGGACATCGCCGGCCCGAGCCTGACGGTCGAGGTCATGGAGCTGGGGGTCGACGGCACGCCACGCGGTACCGGCGAAATCGAAACGCTGACGGCGGACACGCTCGTGCTGGCGCTGGGGCAGCAGGCCGAAAGTGGTTTCCTCGCGAAGATCCCCGGTATCGAGGTAGCGGCGGACGGCACCGTCGTCGTCGCCCCGAACATGATGACCGGCCATCCCGGCATTTTCGCGGGCGGCGACATGGTGCCGAGCGAGCGCACCATCACCGCCGCCGTCGGGCACGGCAAGAAGGCGGCGCGCGCCATCGATGGCTGGCTGCGCGGCGAGGACGCGCGGCCCGCGCAGCTGCGCCCCGTCGTCGGCTTCGAGATGCTGCATCTGCCGATCTACAGCGACGCCGAGCAACGCGCGCAGGCCACATTGCCGGCCGCGACGCGGTCCGCCGGATTCGAGGAAGTGGTGGCCGGGCTGGGCGAAGCGGACGCTCGTTACGAAGCGCAGCGTTGCCTGTCCTGCGGCAATTGTTTCGAATGCGACCAATGCTATGCGGCCTGCCCCGAGCAGGCGATCGAGAAGCTCGGTCCCGGGCTGCGCTACCGGCTCCTCTACGATCGCTGCACCGGATGCGGCGTCTGCTACGAGAGCTGCCCCTGCCATGCGATCGAGATGATCCCCGAACCGGCGGCGAGCTGAAGGAAGGCATGATGCAGCCCGACATGCCCCGTACCGAGATCATGGACGGCAACACCGCGGTTGCCCATGTCGCCTACCGGATCAACGAGGTGTGCGCGATCTACCCGATCACGCCATCCTCGACGATGGCCGAGCTGGCCGATGAATGGTCCGCCGGGGGACTGACCAACATCTGGGGTAATGTGCCGGTCGTGCAGGAAATGCAGAGCGAAGGCGGCGCCGCAGGCGCGGTCCATGGAGCGTTGCAGTCCGGTGCGCTCACGACGACTTTCACGGCATCGCAGGGGTTGCTGCTGATGCTGCCCAACATGTTCAAGATCGCCGGCGAGCTGACCTCGACCGTGTTCCATGTCGCCGCCCGGGCGATCGCGACGCAGGCCCTCTCGATCTTCGGCGATCATTCCGATGTCATGGCGGTGCGGACGACCGGCTTTGCCCTACTGTCGTCCGCCTCAGTGCAGGAGGCCCATGACGCAGCGCTGATCGCGCAGGCGGCGACGCTCGAGGCCCGCATACCGTTCCTGCACTTCTTCGACGGCTTTCGAACCTCGCACGAGCTCAACAAGATCAGCCTGCTCTCGGATATCCAGATCCGCGCGATGATCGACCAGGATCTCGTTCGCGCGCACCGGGCCCGGGCGCTGACACCGGAGCATCCCGTCGTGCGCGGCACGGCGCATAATCCGGACACCTTCTTCCAGGCGCGCGAGACGGTGAACCCCTATTACGCCTGTCTGCCCGCGATCGTGCAGGCGACAATGGACCGCTTCGCCGCGCTGACCGGCCGGGCCTACCATCTGTTCGAATATACCGGGCCGAGCGACGCCGATCGCGTGATCGTGCTGATGGGCTCGAGCGTGGCGACTGCGTGCGAGACGGCGGCGTTCCTTGAAGCCCGGGGCGAGTCCGTCGGTGTGTTGCAGGTGCGGCTGTACCGCCCGTTCGCGACCGAGCAGTTCCTGCAGGCCCTGCCCGAGACCTGCCGCGCGATCGCGGTGATCGAGCAGACCAAGGAACCGGGCGCATCGGGCGAGCCGCTCTACCAGGACGTTGTCGCGACGTTGGCCCAGGCGGTCGCAAGCGGTACGCGCGCGGCCATGCCGCGGGTGATCGGCGGACGCTATGGTCTGGGATCGAAGAACTTCAGTCCGGCGCAGGCGAAGGCCGTGTTCGACGAACTGAAAAGCGCCAATCCCAAGCACGGCTTCACCGTCGGCATCGAGGACGACATCGCGCAGACCAGTCTTGCGGTCGATCCGGATTTCTCGCTCGAGCGCGAGGATGTCGTGCGGGCCCTGTTCTTCGGGCTCGGCGCCGATGGCACGGTCGGCGCCAACAAGGACAGCGTCAAGATCCTCGCCGAGGATGCCAACAGCTATGCTCAGGGCTATTTCGTCTATGACTCGCACAAGTCGGGCGCGCAGACGATCTCGCACCTGCGGTTCGGAAAGCATCCGATCGGATCGAGCTATCTGATCGAATCGGCCAACTTCATAGCCTGTCACCAGTCCGGCCTTCTCGACCGCCTCGATGTGCTGCGGCTGGCGGTCGATGGCGGGACATTCCTGCTCAACACGCCGCATGGGCAGGAGGCCGTCTGGCATCATCTGCCGCGCTCGCTCCAGCGCCAGATCGTCGACAAAAAGCTGCGCTTCTTCGTGATCGACGCCTCCCGGGTCGCGCGCGAGGCGGGCCTGGACGAGCGGATCAACACCGTGCTGCAGACCTGCTTCTTCGCCATTTCGGGCGTGCTGCCGCGCGACGAGGCGATCGGGCGGATCAAGCACGCGATCGAGGCGAGCTACGGGATCAAGGGCGCGGGCGTGGTGCGCGCGAATTTCGCGGCAGTCGACCATGCGCTGGCCAATCTGTTCGAGGTGGCGGTGCCGTCCACCGTGACGAGCCTGTTCGAACGACCGCCAACGGTACCGTCGCGCGCGCCGGCGTTCGTCCAGGAAGTGACTGCCAGCATGATGCGTGGTCGCGGCGACGATCTCCGGGTCAGCCAGCTGCCGGTCGATGGGACCTATCCTTCGGGAACCGCGGCGTTCGAGAAGCGGAACGTTTCGGAGAGCGTCGCGCTCTGGGATCCGGACGTCTGCATCCAGTGCGGCCAATGTGGTTTTGCCTGCCCGCATAGCGTCATCCGTTCGAAATATTTCACGCAGGATGCCTGCGACGGCGCGCCGGAAGGGTTCAAGCACGCGCCGGTCAACTCCCGCGGGAACCCTGAGGTTCGCTTCGCGCTGGAGGTCTATCTGGAGGACTGCACCGGTTGCGGCATCTGTGTCGAGGTCTGTCCCGCGCACAGTTCGCGCGAACCGGGCAGGAAGGCGATCAACCTTGCGGACAAGGCGCCGATCCTTGAGACGGGGAAGGCCAGCATCGCCTTCTTCGAAACGCTGCCGGTCAACGATCGCGCGCGCGTCGATTTCGCCAATGTGCGCGGCGTGCAGTTCCTCGAGCCGCTGTTCGAATTCCCGGGCGCCTGCGCCGGCTGCGGCGAGACGCCCTATCTCAAGCTCCTGTCGCAGCTGTTTGGCGATCGGTTGCAGATCGCCAACGCGACCGGCTGCTCGTCGATCTACGGCGGCAATCTTCCGGTCACGCCCTGGACGAAGGATGCCTCCGGCCGCGGCCCCGCCTGGTCGAATTCGCTGTTCGAGGACAATGCGGAGTTCGGGCTGGGCTTCCGCCTTGCGGCGGACAAGCACCTCGATCTGGCAAGGACGTTGCTGCTCGACCTGGCCGCGAGCCTGGGCGAGGAGGTCGCCCGGGCGATCCTCGACGCGCCGCAGGAGCGCGAGTCGGACCTGCGCGCCCAGCGCGCCCGTGTCGATGCCCTGAAGCAAAAGCTTGCTGCGCTGGATGACGAGCGGGCCCGTGATCTTCTTTCGGTCGTCGATCATCTCGTCAGGCGGAGCGTCTGGATCGTCGGCGGTGACGGCTGGGCCTACGACATCGGCTATGGCGGCCTCGACCACGTCCTGGCGAGCGGACGCGACGTCAATATCCTCGTGCTCGACACCGAAGTCTACTCCAACACCGGCGGCCAGGCCTCCAAGGCGACCCCACTCGGCGCCGTCGCCAAATTCGCGTCCGCGGGCAAGCGGGCGGCGCGCAAGGATCTCGCGCTGCAGGCGATCGCCTATGGCGACGTCTATGTCGCCCAGGTTGCGATGGGGGCCAACCCCCAGCATACGCTGCTCGCAATGCGGGAAGCCGAGGCTTATGCGGGTCCGTCGCTGATCATTGCCTATAGCCATTGCATCGCGCACGGCTTCGACCTGCGCCATGGCATGAAGCAGCAGGATCTGGCGACCGCCAGCGGCTACTGGCCACTGTTCCGTTTCAACCCGCCGATGCGCGCGATCGGTGAAAGGCCGTTCCTGCTCGATTCACCGCGGCCGACGATAGCGTTCAAGGACTATGCCTATAACGAGTTGCGCTATCGCGCGCTCGCCCAGAGCGATCCGGCCGTAGCCGCGGCGCTGCTCGCCCAGGCACAGCAGGTCGCCGACGAAAAATATCGCCAATACGAGGCGCTTGCGAGCCGCGGTGGCGATGGCTTCCATCCCGAAACACGCGAGGCCAGGCGACCGGCTGTCGCGCCAGCCAGGCGCGACCATTCGGGCGAGGCGGGATGACGCGGCCCGTCGCCTGCAACCGTTCGTTCGCGCGCACGCGTCTCGCGTGCGCCAAGGGGCAACATCGCTCTGGCGTGGCCGCATGGGGCCGGTCGTGGAACGGTTCGTGCCGGGCAGGCTCGCATCTCGCGCCTTTGACCGGGAGCGGCGCATGGACCTGACCACCCACTATATGGGATTGCGCCTGAACAACCCGCTGATCGCCTCGGCAGCGCCGCAGAACGGGGAAATCAAGACGCTGCGGGCGCTGGAGGACCATGGCGCGGGTGCCGTGGTGCTTCCCTCGATCTTCGAGGAGGAGATCGACGCCGAGCGCCACGCGCTCGAGCGGCAGGGCCAGCTTGCAGCGACCGGTTCGGCCGAGGCCCAGAGCTATTTCCCGCTCTATGGCGGGTACGGCTTTGGACCAGAGCGCTATCTCGATATCGTCCGACGCGCGAAGCAGGCCGTCGCAATACCGGTGATCGCCAGCCTGAACTGCGTGTCCGGCGAAGTCTGGGCCGAATACGCCCGCGATCTTGAACAGGCCGGAGCCGATGCGATCGAACTCAATATCTACTTTATCGCGGCCGACCCGACAGCGGACGGCCGCGCGGTCGAGCAGCGCTATATCGACACCCTGAAAGCCGTGAAGGCTGTCGTCGCCATTCCCGTCGCGGTCAAGCTCAGCCCCTATTTCAGCGGCATGGCGGCGATGGCGCACGCCCTCGCCGGCGAGGGCGCGGACGCTCTGGTGCTGTTCAACCGCTTCTACCAGCCCGACATCGATCTTGTTACGCTTGAACTGAAACTGGACCTCGAGCTCAGCACGCCGGCGGAGATGCGGTTGCCGCTGCTGTGGATCGCGGTGCTACACGGGCGGGTAGGGGCCTCGCTTGGCGCAAGCACCGGCGTCGAGGCGCCGGGCGATGTGCTGAAATATCTGCTGGCGGGCGCCGATACCGTGATGACGACCTCGGCGCTGCTGCGGCATGGCATCCCGCACATGAAGACATTGATCGAGGGACTGACCACGCTGCTTGCCGCGCGAGGTGTCGCCTCGCTGGCCGATGTGCGCGGCAGAATGAGCCAGCGGCACCTCAAGGATCCAGCGGCGTTCGAGCGCGCCAACTATATCCACATCCTTCATGGTCACCCGGTCCGCCGCGATGGTTGAAACGCGCACCGGAATGAGCGCGGGACGCCTCGTGGCCCAGGCGGCGCGATCACTCCCAACCGGTTTTGCCGGCGTCCCTCCCCATCGTGGCTGAATCGCCTCCCGCCCGCGCCCTGTCACGCGCGATGCCGTCGGGTGTCTGGATGCTGGGTTTCGTCAGCATGTTCATGGATATTTCTTCGGAGATGATCCACGCGTTGCTGCCGGTCTTTCTTGTGACCACGCTTGGTGCGTCCGCGCTGACACTCGGCTTGATCGAGGGCATCGCGGAAGCCATCGCCAATGTGACCAAGCTTTTTTCAGGCGGGCTGTCGGACTGGCTCGGCCGGCGCAAGCTGCTGACGACGGTGGGTTACGGTCTCGCCGCCCTGACCAAGCCCGTTTTCCCGCTCGCCGCGACGATCGGCTGGGTGGTCGCGGCGCGCTTTATCGACCGGATCGGCAAGGGCGTGCGCGACGCGCCCCGCGACGCCCTCATCGCCGACATTGCGCCGCCTGACCTGCGCGGCGCGAGCTTTGGCCTGCGTCAATCGCTCGATACGGTGGGCGCCGTCGTCGGCCCGCTTGCCGCAATCGCGCTCATGGCGCTCAGCTCCGACAATATCCGCCTGGTATTCTGGATCGCCGTAGTCCCGGCTCTTGCCTCGCTCGGGATCATGATCTTCGGCGTCCGCGAGCCGCCGCAACACCATGCCGAGGGGAAGGAGAGACTCCGGCTGTCGGATGCCGGTCTCATGCCGGTCGCCTTCTGGATGGCGACGGGCATCGCGATCATCTTCACCTTCGCACGGTTTTCCGAGGCCTTTCTCATCCTGCGCGCCCAGCATACGGGCCTGCCGCTTGCCTTTGTCCCGAGCGTGATGGTGGTGATGAACATCGTCTACGCCGGCTCGGCATATCCGGCGGGCGTGCTGTCCGACCGCATCGGCCGGACAGGTCTTCTCTCGATGGGCATTGCCTGCCTGATTAGCGCCGATCTCATTCTCGCCTTCGGCACGACGGTCGCCAGCGTCATGCTGGGCGTGCTGTTCTGGGGCCTGCACATGGGGCTGACCCAGGGGCTCTTCGCCAGCCTCGTGGCCGATACGGCGCCTGCGCGGTTGCGCGGGACGGGCTTCGGCATCTTCAGCTTTGCTCAGGGGATCGCCATGCTGGTCGCGAGCGTCGTCGCGGGTGGCCTCTGGGACGGATACGGGCCGAAACTAACATTTGCCGCCGGCTCCTGTTTCGCTGCGATCGCGCTGATCACACTCCTCCTGTGGCGCTGGCGGATCGGCAAGAACGCGGTGGGGTCCATGTAGCCATCATGGCCGTGCGGGATCCGCGGAAGGCGCGCGCGCCTGGCCGAGTATTCCTTTTGCGACCGCATAGCCTTCGGACCGGCTGGCCTCGATCGCCACATCCGAAAAATCATAGTCGCCCGAGGAATGCTCGTCCGATTGGCCGGTCCGCACGAACCGGGTGATCCTCGTCGGCGCGCCGTCCCCCATGAGCTGGATATAATCGGGCAGATGCTTGACCCGGGCCGCGCTGGCAGGATCGACATAGCTGAGAACATGGTCAATGAGCCTGCGATAGCTGTCGACCGTCTCCCGGTAGTGCAGATCGCTCCGCACCCGCTCGGAATAAACGATCTCATCGCGCCGGGCCAGAACCTCGATCATGTTGGAGGGAAGCGCCCGCTGTCCCGAATAAAGGTCGACGATGAAGACCCGCTTGCCGTCCGGGCCGCAGCGGTCGACGACGAGATCGAGCGGCGAGTTGCTGATAATGCCGCCATCCCAATAGGCCTTGCCGTCGATCACCGTCCACGGGAAGCCTGGCGGCAAGCTGCCGCTCGCCACGATATGGTCCGGCGTGAGGTCATCGACATAGCTGTCGAAGACCTCGAGTTCTGCGGTCGCCACGTTGACGGCGCTGATCAGCAGGCGCACCGGGCTCGTCTTGAGCGCGGCGAAGTCGACATGTTTCGCGATCAGCTGGCGCATGGGCGTCGTGTCATAATAGCTTGTCCAGGCCACGGGCCATTCCAGCGGGGTGAACGGCGGCAGCCACCTTGCCCTGAAGAAATTCGGCACACCGCACGTCAGGATCTGGGCCGCGGCCACCGTCTGCCGGAAAATAGCGGGCGAGAGCGCCGAGGTCAGCACGGCCAGTTCGTTCCAGAAGGCTTCCAGGGCCTGCGTCGCCTGCCGGGGATTGCTGGCAATGACGGCGCCATTGAACGCGCCGATCGAAACACCTGCGACTATGTCCGGGAAAAGCTGCTCTTCCTCCAAAGCCTTCACGACCCCGCATTCGAACGCGCCCAGCGCGCCGCCGCCCTGCAGGATCAGCGCGGTCTGCGTCGGGATCTGTTCGAGCGCGAAGTCGGCCTCCCGCAGGCGCTCCTTCACCGAGCCAAGGTTGACCCGATAACGGATGAGCCCTTCGGCAACACGTGTCTCGTCGGCGGGTCGTCCGGTCGAGAACAGCGCGCGCGGCACATCGCCCTTGAGATAGAACATCGCGAATGAGCCGTCGTCCAGCGAGCCCCGGGTAATCCATTCGTCGGCTTCCTCGGTGGCGCCCAGCACGTTGAAGCCGATGTCGCCGACCTCGCAGAAGAAATAGGAGACTTCGTCATATCTCAGGCGTCGGCCCAGCATGTTTCGCGCGGCGAGGCGGGCTTGCTTTATGGCATTGTCCCAATGCTCGATATGGCGCCGGCGCGCGAAGACCGGATCGTAGAAGCTCGTGACGTCGCCTGCCGCGAAGACATTGGGCACGCTTGTGCGCAGCAGCGCGTCGATGGCGACATAGCCGTCTTCCAGCGCGATCCCGCTGCCTTCCAAAAAGCCGCTGGTGGGCGAAACGCCGATACTGACCACGACCAGATCACAGGCTATCCGTCGACCGGCGCTCGTTTCGATTTCCTCGACCGTCGTGCTCCCGTGGAACGCGATCGCGGTGTCGTTCAGCAGCACCGTAGCGCCCTGGCTCTGCGCACGGCGTTCGAAATGGGCCGAAAGGTCCGACGCCTCGAGATGGGGAAGGAGCACGCTTCCGCGCTCGAGGACGGTGACGTCGAGCCCGCGAGCCACCAGCGACATGGCAATCTCCATACCGAGAAAGCTGGCGCCGATGACGACCGCGCGCTTTGCCGTCCCGGCGGCTTCGCGGATAACATCGGTGTCGGCCTTGGTCCGTAGCGTGTGAACGCCCGCGAGCGCCTCTCCCGGAACACCGAGAGACTTCGGCGTCGCTCCCGTGGCGATCAGAAGCTTGCCATAGGCGATTCTTTCACCTGCCGCGGTCCGCACGATCTGGCTGACGGTGTCCACGCCGACCACCGGGCTGTTGAGCCGCAGTTCGATATCACGCTCGTCGTAGAAACCTTTCGGATGGACGAAGATCCGTTCCTCGTCTTCACGTTCGGGCAGCAACTGCTTGGACAAAGGCGGGCGATGATAGGGCGGTAATTCGTCCGCCGATAGTATGAGAACAGCGCCGCTCGCACCCTCGGCGCGCAGCGTCTCGGCTGCGATCGCGCTCGCGACGCCACCGCCGACGATGAGAAAGTCAATGTGTCGGGGTACGCTGCCGGCGGTGTTGTCGGCCATCGCGGTCTCTGTCTTCACAGCTGCTCCCAGTTTCGAGTCGGTTCATGTGCGGACATCGCCGGCCGGTTCTTTGCGGCAGCCCAGGAGCGTAAGAAGGAGATCGAAGGTCTGCGGGCAATGCGCAAAAGTCCTTAGATTTCCGGCGAGGGGCGGTTGGAAGCGTTGGGGGAACGGATGGTCATGCGTGAATCATTGTCATCTGCGGCAACGACCAAGGGCCGAGCCGTCGTCGCGGTTTCGTAAACTTACGTATGCCCGCACCATCATGCCCGGGCTAACTTCTCGTTCGAAATCGCGGATCACCTGCCCTGTGCCGGTGCCCACCTTCAACAATAGCTGGGATGTAGTGTCCTGGTCGATGATGTCAGGATGGAAATATGGCTTGGGCCGCCAGGTTGCTGCTGATCATACCCGCGCTGATCGCGGGCTGGTTCGTATCGAAAGAAGATCCCCGCTTCTGGGTCGTGGCCATGGCTATAGCCCTCGTGTTCCTGGCGTTGACCTGCCTCGTCGCCTTTTATGTGCCGCCAGTGCGCCTGTGGCCGCGCCGTCGTGGACGGTGAGGTCGTCAATCGGCCGTCGATAACCAATGTCGTCGACACAAAGAATGATGTCGCAAGCAACTCCGAAGGTAGAGCGAAATCCATGACCCCGGGAGAATTCGACTGTGCGACACGGGCATCACTACCAGCACTCACCCGTTATGCGCGACGGCTCACCAATGGCGCCGACGGAGCCGAGGATCTGGTGCAGGAGGCATTGTCGCGAGCATGGAAAGCGCGCGAGCGCTTCGAAACCGGAAGCAACTTCAAGGCATGGACCTTCACGATCCTGCGCAACCTCTTCCTCTCACATGTGCGGCGCGAGCGCAGGAAGGTCGATTGGAACGATCTCGCGATGCATAGCTTGCCGGTTTCGCCACCGGATCAGGAGATTGGCCTTCTGCGCGAGGAGTTCGGCCAGGCTCTGGCAGCGCTCTCCGAATTCAACCGGCAGGCGCTGCTTGCCGTGGTCGAGGACCAGCTCGCCTATGAGGCCGCTGCCGAACAATGCGGCGTATCACTGGCAGTTCTGAAAAGCCGGGTTCACAGGGCACGGATTGCCATGCTCGCCTATCTTGGCGGGACGCATCGATCCCAACTCCAGAAATCTTCACCCCCCTATATTCATCGCGGCTTTGTCAGCCCTCCCGATGCGAGGCGATTGCCGAACAAGATATCGTTCTGCCGGGCGGCTTGAGCATGGAGGCGCTTGGTCACCAAGTCGCCTTCCGGTGGATGTCAACGTACGCGGCGACCATAGCCTCATCATAGTTGCGATAGTTGCGCTGAATGGCATCCGCACGTTGCTTCTCTGCAGCGAGCATCGCCGCACCCTGTCGGTTGAGAATGCGCACCTGGCGGCGTTCGATCTCCTCCTTCTCGTCGGTCACGCCATCGACCGAAACGCTTGAGTCGATCTCCACTGTCTGGATGGCTGCGTTCGCTCCGGCAGGTTCCTTCGGAAAAGCCATCCCGGGCGTCTGGGCGACGAGGTGAGCGCCGCTGGTCCCTGCGACCAGCATGGCCCGCGAAGAGTCGAGCGCGTTTCTTCTCAGGTATCGCCAGCTGACCTTGTCTGACCTATATCAGCCTGGTCCGTAAGGGCGACGGGCCAAGGACATAGGACCGTCGAAGCGGCTGGGAGCAGCGACTCACTCGTTGCCCCATTGAGCCAAGCCCGCCGCCAGTCCTCGCAGGCCGTGCTGCTCCGCTCCATCGTCTCCAGCCGCCATGCCTCCACATCGGCGACGATATCATCCCATTGACCGCCGCGAACATCTGTCTGACTTTCGGCATTGGGCTGGAAAAGTCGCTGCATCACCGCATCCGATTCCGTGGAACATTCGATGCTAATCTTTTCGCTGATCTGGACGAAGCGTTCCCAGGTAGCACGCGCGATATCCGTCAGGACAAGGCCAAGCTGGAAGTTCAGCTGGCCAACACGGACGAACTCATCGACTGGCGAGGCCATCTTCATCTCCCGCTTGATATCAAAATCGATACGATATCGCCCGGTCGTGGGCGGCAGGCGAAACCCCGGATCCTGCATCGCGCCTGGCGCATTTCCACCGTTGCGCCACCGACCATCCGAGCATCTGCACAAATTGTACGATCCGGATCTTCATCATCGCTTCTGATTGATCTTTGACTAGCAAGCTTTGCACGTCCAGGTCTCTACGTGCTTTTCCGCAGGGCTCGATCTTTTCAGGGTGGTTCGGACCCGATTCGGCACGCCACCATTCGACATCCGGCCAGTTTCGCGAGACGCTCCCAGCGGGATCGCCGAACGTTCTCACAATGTCGGATGGGCAGAGGATGCCGCCGGCTCTTTCTTGCACCCACCCAAGCGGGCGCAGAATCGTCTTTGTGCATCGACAATGATCTCGGGAGTGACATCGCTCACCGCCTTCTCAAGTGCCGGAACCATGAGCGTGCGGCCCTTTTCGAGCCAGGCGCGACCGGCACTGCTCTCATAGAAGGCGTTAATTCCCGTCAACTCTTCCACTGTGAAGGCCGCCGCGCAACTCTCGCGAAGCCTTGAAAGGACGGGGGCCTTCGCGGCCACCATCGCCTCTCCCAATGAGTCGCGATAGGCGGAGATTGTATCTGTGTCGTCGGGGAAGGCGGCGGACAGCGTCCGGAAGGAGTCTTCGACCGCTTCGCGGATGTTGGCGTCCATGACCTGATCGAAGCCGGAGAGCGCAATCGAGCGGGTGCACAATGCCCGACGCTGCGAAATGTCGTTCTCCGCAGCAGCGGCCTGGGCCGGAGAAATCGCCGGAGAGAGGGAAGCAGCGAGTATCAGCGCGGAGCCAAGCCAGAGGCGGCTATAGGCGGAACATCCGGCACGAGCGCGAGTGTTGTGGGTCACGATGATGGCCTCTAACTTGCCATTCTGGACGGCGTCAGGGTTGCGAGATAGTCGATGCGGCTAGTCCACGGTCACGACTTCATGCTTCCCGTGGACAGGGCGTTTTACCGGCAGCGGATGTCATTTTGCTCGATCGATCGGCCGGCAAGCGCGCCCAGCGCGCCGCCGATCAGCGTACCGGCGGTACGATGGCGACCGCCGTCGATGATGTTGCCGAGAATCCCGCCGCTCGCGGCTCCGATGATGAGACCGGTCGTCCCGTCACTCCGCTTGCAGTAATAGCGTCCATCGGATCCACGATAAACCTCGTCGCGGTCGGACAGGCGACGCTCACCATAACGGGGATCGTCCCTGTAGTAACGGGCCGCGTCATACTCCGTCGTGTAGGGATCGCTGCCGCGCCGACCGGTCGTGTCAGGATGATCGGCGCGCACGACGGCTTCATAACGATCGCGCTCCGCCTCGTAGCGGGCGACCTCCGCGCGATAGCGTTCCTGGGCGTCCGTCCATCGCCGCTGATCGACAGCGCTCTGTGCGAGCGCAGATCCGCAAACCAGGGGGAGGGCGGCGAGTGCAAGCGCGGAGAGTGCGATTTTCCATCCGCGCGCCCTTGAAGCGCTTCCCGGACAATTGATTATTGCCGCGTCGGATCGGGTGGGGCTCTCGTTCATGAGAGGAACCGGGGACATGACATTCTCCTCGTTCGGGCGGGATCTTCACCGAACGATTACAGGGCGCCATGCCGCCCCAGTATACGCAACATTACCGAACGATCAGGACTTGGCAGGTTTGACCAAAGCGGAAGGCAGCCAGTCGGGGTGCCGCGCCACAGAACGCATCGTCGCGTGGATATCAATGTCAAATGGCTGGAATCCTCTATAGATTTTTCGGTCCGGATACCATCGTCTCCCCCGGCCACCTGCTGCCTTAGTGCAGTCCCCACCCGAGCGCGCGGCCGCCACCTCCAGCCTCTCTCGTTAGCGTATCATCGATGCGAGTGACGACTTGTCGGCAGGGCTACTGAGCCACGGGAACGGTCCTCGTTCAATCATTTCCCGCTGTCGCCGGCTATTCCAGACGGCGCCGGTCACCGTTCCAACGGCGAAGCCGAACTATCGTCGTTCCGCAGATAATCTGCGAGCCAATCGAGCAGCGGACGCTGGCTTATGAGCATGCTGGGCGAGGCGCTGGAGAGAGCGAACCAGCGCGCTTCATCGATTTCCGGAAACAACTGCATCCTGCCGGATCGCGGCGGCCATTCCATTTCGAACAGATTGCTCTCCACGGCGTCGATATCGACCTGCTGCTCAAGAGCGAACGCCTCGACAGATTTGCCTCCCGCCTGCCTCAGCTGTCCAAGCCGATGGAGCTCGCCGGTAAGGCGGATGCCGAGTTCCTCCTCGACCTCGCGCCGTGCCGCAGCGGATGCTTCCTCGCCCGGCTCGATCAAGCCCTTGGGAATCTGCCATGACCCAGCATCCTTGTTACGCCAGAAAGGCCCGCCTGGATGGACAAGCAGAACCTCAACCTCCGCACCGCGGCGCCTGTACAGCAGAACTCCCGCGCTCATCGGTGCCATGACGCTGCCTCTCGGACGACTGCGCTCATGCGCCAAGCAGATGCACCGCGACGGTGCGGCGATGTGGCCGTCGCCGGTGTTCAAACAGATAGATGCCCTGCCATGTGCCGAGCGCCAGGCGCCCATCGATCAGCGGGATGGAAAGCTGCACCTGCGTCAACGCAGTCCGCAGGTGCGCTGGCATGTCGTCCAAACCTTCATCGTCATGCACATATGCTGACGGATCTTCCGGTGCGATCCGCGCGAAATAGGCCTCGAGATCGACGCGTACCTCGGGCGCCGCATTTTCCTGGATCAGCAGCGATGCCGAGGTGTGGCGGCAGAACAGGGTGAGCAGCCCCTGCCGAAATCCCGCTTCAGCGACCCAGTCGGTTACGTGCCGTGTGATCTCGACGAGCCCCTGCCGCCGCGTCGAGAATTCGAGAATGGTCGCGACCTGCTTCACGGGCCGACATTGGCACCGCAGCCGTGCATACGCACCCCCTTGATGCGGCTGTAGGGCAAATTCGACGGACCGGCGGGTGCCTGCACATCTTCCCCAGCCATGTACGGCACGATCCACCCTGCGCGTCAGCTAGGTGGGTGGCGACCGATAGGTTCAGCAGCAGGTGGTCGATCCGAGCCCGCCGCGTTCGAGCATTCGTGTTCCCAAAATAGTCCATAGGCTGTGAGACGTCTCGCCAGGATGGATCATGCGCGGGCATTGGTCCGGGGCTTGCTCCAGCAGGATATAGCGGATGCTGAAGCAGGATCGCCGGGAAGCCCGCGCCGAAGCGCGTGGATCGATAGGGCTGGCATGAACCGATCGATCACGGATCGAATTGGATCGAAGAACAGGCGCTGTTGGTCCAGCTCGATAAGGCGACTCGGGCGCGTCCCCGTTGATGCATTGCTCCGAAGAATCGACCGAAGGCGCAGCTTCGTTCGCAGTATGATGTCCAAGCGGCCAGATGGCGGCAGCTGACCTCTAAAGCGTAAGGAGGGACGGGAAGGTCGCCCGATGGACACTATGAGCCCGGCGCCTTATCCGCGAACTGGTCGAAGGCCTCCACCGCTTGCGCCGCGTACATCAGGCTCGGACCTGCACCCATGTAGAGCGCCATGCCCATCACCTCCATGATCTCCTGGCGCGTGGCGCCATTCTTGACGGCCGCCTGCGAGTGGAAGGCGACGCATCCGTCGCAGCGGATCGCAACCGAGATGGCGAGCGCGATCAATTCCTTGGTCTTGGTGTCGAGAGCACCCGCTTCGGTCGCGGCGCGCGCCATCGCCGAGAAGGCCTTCATTACCTCTGGAGTGCCCAGGCGCACTTCCTTGATCGCCCCGGTCAATTCCGAGGCCATAGCTGGCCAGTCCTTGTGCATTTTCTTTACTCCAGGCTTCAAAGGCGTCCGAGCAGCGCTGCAACCCGATAGGCTGCGACGATTCGGTCGGTGCGAGCGCGGGTGGCCCCCGCTTCGGCGGCAATCGCTTCGCGCTCGGCGTCGAGCAGATCGAGTTGCGGCTTCATACCCACCCGCACCTCGTGACGGACGCTCTCGAGCGCCTGCGCGGCCGAGGCGGCCTGTTCGGTCGCGGCCTGCTCGACGAGTTGCGCCGTCCGCACCTCCTGGAAGGCCGATATGACCTGCTCCTCGACCTGCATGCTGGCGGCGCGCATCCGCGCGTCGGCGGCGCGGACTTCGCTGCTCGCTTCGGCAACCTTGCCCGACACGCGACCGCCACTGAACAGCTCCCAGCGAGCCCGGACACCGACGGTCGCGCTGTCCGCGCGATAATCGGGAAAAAACTGGTCGCGCACCGTTCCGGCTTCGGCAAAAGCCCCGACAGTGGGCAATCGTTCGGCGCGCGCGCCACGGGACGCCGCCTGCGCCGCGCGCAGGCGGGCCTGGGCCTGGACGACCAGGGGGTTGCTGCGCATCGCCTCCTCCATCGCCTCGTCGAGCGTCGCGGGCAGCGGCGGATTGGCGGGCAAGGGCTGCAAATCGATGGGCTCAAGGCCGGTCAGGTTGGTGAAATGCGCGCGAGCCGAGACCTGCATGCCCTGCGCCCGGGCCAGACCCGCGCGCGCTTCGGCCAAGCGCGCACCAGCCTGCGCGACGTCCGTGCTGGGACTTTCACCGGCTCGATAGCGCAGTCGCGCCTGGCGCTCGATCTCGGTCGTCTCGGCGAGCAGCCGCTCATAAAGAGCCAGCATGTGCGCCGCTGTCAGGACGTCGCCATAAGCCTGGGTCACCGCCATGGCGAGTTGCGCGCGCGCGCCGCTTTGCCCGGCCTCGGCGCCTGCAATCCCTGCGCGCGCCCGATCGATGCCCGCGCCGACCCGTCCGCCGGTGAAGAGCGGCTGCTCGACCGTCACCTGGGCCGCGCGCGGGGTTACATTGGCGGCGCCCAGCCCGAAAAAGCTCTGGGGATCGAGGCGACCATAACCGATCGTCCCGCTCAGCGTTGCGGTCGGAAGCTGTCCCGACCGCGCCTGATCGAGACGCGCCTTGGCCGCGTCGGTCTCCGCATCCGCGACCACGATCTCGGGTGCATGGCGCATCGCCGCCGCAATCGCTTCATCAAGCGTCGTGGCGTTGGCCGCCGTGTTCGCCAGCAGCGAAGCGGCAAACCACAGCGTCAGGCGAGCGACCCGGCGGGATCGGTTCATTTGAAGGCGGTCCCCGGTCGGACGCCCATCGCCTTGAAGACGGTCGCGGCGGGGCAGAAACCAGTGAAGCCAGCCTGGATCATGTTGAGGCCGGCAAAAGCGGTCAGCGCGATCCACCAGGGATGAACCAGATAGGCCAGAACGATGCCCAGAAGGACGACACAGCCTGCAAATATCATGACGGCGCGATCGAGAGTCATTGTCGGATTCCCTTCCTGAAGTGAGATCACATCCGCAGCTTGCGGATGCCCATGACCTGGAGCGCCAACTTCTCGTAGAAGGGCTCGCTCTCGCCCTTGCGCACCTTGCGCAGGAAATATTTCTCGAAGCCGATCTTGGCGAGATGGACCCATTTGCCGCTCGCCGCCCAGTTGACGTTGCGTGGCGGGATCTGCGGCTGCGCGACGAAGGCGACGCCGCCATCGCCGAAATCGGCCAGGCAGACGGCGTTCCAGGTCGCCTCGGCGGTCGGCTCCTTGCCGTCCAGGATCATGTCGAGGTTAGCGGCGATCGCAGTGACCATGCTTTCGATCATGAAGCCGGTCTTGGGCACGCCGACCGGCACCGGCGTCGGGCCGGTCGGCGGGATGGCGACGCAGACGCCCAGCGCGAAGATTTCGGGAAAGGCCGGGTTGCGCTGGTGCTTGTCGACCAGGATGAAGCCGCGCGGATTGGTGAGCCCGGCAATGTCGCGAACGGCCGGAACGCCCCGGAACGCGGGGAGCATCATCGAGAAACTGAACGGCAGATCGTGGGTCTTGGCGACCGCACCGCCCTCGGCGATCTCCTCGACATGCATCATGCCGGCATCGACCTTGGCGACGCGCGCATTGGTGATCCATTTGATATGCCGCTCGCGCATCTCGCTTTCGAGCAAGGACTTGGTGTCGCCGACGCCATCGAGGCCGAGATGGCCGATATAGGGCTCGGCGGTGACGAACGTCATCGGCACCTTGTCGCGAATTTTGCGGCGGCGCAGTTCCGTGTCGAGGATCAGGGCAAACTCATAGGCCGGGCCATAGCAGGAGGCGCCCTGGACGGCGCCTACCACGATGGGCCCGGGGTTTTCGACGAAGCGATCGAAGGCTTCTGCCGCAGCGGACGCATGAGCCGTCTGGCAGATCGAAACAGTATGACCGCCGTGCGGCCCCAGCCCCTCGATTTCATCGAATGCTAAATCAGGCCCGGTTGAAATTACAAGATAATCGTAATTGACTGACGTGCCGTCATTAAGCTCCAGCCGCTTTTCCGAAGCATGGAGACGCTTCGCGCCGACCGCCGTGAAGCCGATCCTTTTCTTCGCGAAGATGGGCGGAAGGTGTACCTGAATCGCCTCGGGCTCGCGCCAGCGGACCGCGACCCATGGGTTGGAGGGCACGAAAGAGTACGTTTCCGAGTCGGATACCATCATCACCTCGGCGCGCGCCTTTACTGCCGCGTTGATTTCATAGGCGGCGATGGTGCCGCCCAGCCCGGCGCCCAGCACCACGATCTTCGGCTTGTCCATGACTTCCTCTCGCACCTCTCAAGAGCTGGCTTGACGGAATATAATGATTACACGATATATGCAATAATCAAATTGATGGAGAGTCCCATGTTTGGTTTCGGAAAGTCAAAATCGCATCGTGAGTTGCAGCCCCTGGAACTCAAGAGCATGCTCGCGGACGGTTCCGCGCTGCTCATCGATGTGCGCGAGCCGGACGAATTCGCAGCGGGCCACATCGCTGGCGCAGTGAACATCCCTTTGTCGACCTTTTCACCGCGTAATGTTCCGGATGCAGCCGGGCGAACGGTCGTGCTTCAATGTGCGGGTGGCAAACGCTCCGGCATGGCGCTGGACCGTTGCGCGCAGGCGCAGACGGCGATCGATACGCATCTGGGCGGCGGCATCGGCGCATGGAAAAACGCCGGTCTGCCGATCGTCAGCGGCAAATAAGAGCGAAAGGGTCGGGGATGCGCAGGATGACAAACTGGGTCTGGCTTGCGAGCGCATCGCTCGCCTTGGCTTCCTGCGGCGGCAAGGAAGAAGCCGAGCCAGCCTCCGCGACGCTCCCCGCCGGTGAGTCGCTGAAGCTTGCGGCAAGCGACATCGCCGACATGAAGGCGGTCGGCGCCGAGATCACAACGCGCGATTCCGCCGAGGCGCTCGCCCGGATATCCGGGACACTTGTCAGTCTTTCGGTCCGCGAAGGCGATATGGTCGAAAAGGGCCAGCGCATCGGCATGATCGTCGATGCCCGCCTGGGCTACGAGACCAGCGCTTATGGCGCGCAGATCGCCGCCGCGCAGGCCGAGGCGGCGCGCGCGCGCGGCGACCTCGCCCGCGTCCAGGATCTCTACAACAACAAGGTCTATGCCAAGGCGCGCCTTGACCAGGCGGTGGCCATGTCGCGCGCCGCGGATGCACAGGTCGCGGCTGCGCGTGCGCAGCAAGGCGCGAGCGCCAGCGTCGCCGGCCAGGGCGCGATCCTCGCGCCAGCCAGCGGCCGGGTGCTGCGCGCCGACATCCCGGCCGGATCGGTCGTCGCGCCGGGCATGTCGGTGGCGACGATCACCGCCGGTCCGCCGCTGCTGCGGCTCGAGCTGCCGGAATCGCTTGCCGGGCAGGTGCGCAGCGGCGCGCAAATCCTGGTGGCTGACGGCGATCCGCCCGACGGGTCGCGTCAGGGCCGAGTGACGCAGGTTTATCCCGCTGTCACCGGGGGCCGGGTGCGGGTCGATGCGACCGTGCCCGGCCTTTCGACACAGCTTGTCGGGCGGCGCGCGGGCGTCTCGATCGAAGTCGGCCGCCGCCGTGCCCTGATCGTGCCGCGCCGCTTCGTCTCGACCCGCTACGGCATCGACCAGGTCGATGTCGTGACGGCCGACCGCCGGGTGAGCGCCGTGCCCGTGCAGGTTGCGCCCACCGCCAACCCCGACAGCATCGAGATCCTGAGCGGCGTCGCGGCCGGGGACACGCTCTTCCTGGCGGGCGCACGCAAATGAACCTCGGCATCTCCGGTCGCCTGACCCGCGCCACCATCATGTCGCCGCTGACGCCGCTCTTCCTGATGGCGGCGATCGCGGTCGGGCTGCTCGCCATCTTCTCGATTCCCCGCGAGGAGGAGCCGCAGATCAGCGTGCCGATGGTCGACATCCAGGTGATGGCGCCTGGCCTCGCCGCTGCCGACGCCGTCGAACTGGTCGGCATTCCGCTCGAGACCATCGTCAAGAGCGTCGATGGCGTTGAGCATGTCTATACCCAGGCCGAAGATGATGGCGTGATGGTGACGGCGCGCTTCCTGGTAGGATCGGACCCCGAGGACGCCGCGACCCGTATCGACGAGAAGCTGCGCGCCAATTGGGATCGAATCCCGGTGGGCATTCCCGACCCCAAAGTCACGGTGCGCGGGATCAACGACGTCCCCGCAATCGTGCTCACACTCACGCCCAAGCCGGGGGGCGCTGGGCAATGGAGCGACCAGGCGCTCCACGATCTTGCCACCAAGTTGCGCACCGAGATCGCCAAGGTCGACAATGTCGGCCTGACCTTCCTGACCGGCGGCCGTCCCGACGAGATCCGGATCGCACCGGACCCGGCCAGGCTCAACCAGTATGGCGTGCCGCTCGGCAGCGTCATCGAAGCGGCCGGCCAGGCCAATCGCAGTTTTCCGGCCGGCAGCATTCGCGAGGGCGGCAAGGCGGTTTCCGTCACCGCCGGCCGCACTTTGTCCTCCGCGCAGGAAGTGGGTATGCTCACCGTCCGCTCGGCGCGCGGCGCGCCGGTCTATCTGCGCGACGTTGCCGCCGTCAGCCAGGGACCACGCGAGGACCAGGCCCGAGCCTGGCGTTGGGCGCGGAGCGGCGACCAATGGTCGAGCGCGCCTGCTGTCAGCATCGCCATCGCCAAGCGGTCGGGTGCCAACGCGGTTGTCGTCTCTGACGCCGTGCTGTCCAGGATCGAAAGCCTCAAGGGCAAGCTCATCCCCGCCGGGGTCGATGTCGCGGTCACGCGCAACTATGGCGCGACCGCGAACGAGAAGGCCAATGAGCTGCTGTTCCATCTGGCGCTCGCGACCGTCTCCATCGTCGTCCTGATCGGCTTTGCCATCGGCTGGCGCGAGGCCGGCGTGACCGCCGTCGTCATCCCCACGACGATCCTGCTCACCATGTTCGCCTCGAACCTCATGGGCTACACGATCAACCGCGTCAGCCTGTTCGCGCTGATCTTCTCGATCGGCATCCTGGTCGACGATGCCATCGTCATGATCGAGAATATCGCCCGCCATTGGGCGATGCCGGACGATCGAACCCGGACGCAGGCCGCGATCGAGGCCGTGGCCGAGGTTGGCAATCCGACCGTGGTGGCAACCCTCACCGTGGTCGCCGCCTTGCTGCCGATGCTGTTCGTCTCCGGGCTCATGGGCCCCTACATGGCGCCGATCCCGGTCAACGCCTCGGCGGCGATGGTCTTTTCCTTTTTTGTTGCGGTCGTGATCGCGCCCTGGCTGATGGTTCGCTTCGCGCGCAAGGCGCTGACGGACGGAACGGCGCATGCCGGCCACGCACATGACCAGAGCGGCGGCAAGCTGGGCCGGCTCTATGCCCGCGTCGCCCACCGCGTGATCGACAGCCGTGCCTCGGCGCGCAATTTCCTGATCGCGGTCGGCATCGCCACGCTGCTCGCCTGCTCGATGTTCTATTTCAAGGCCGTGACCGTGAAGTTGCTGCCCTTCGACAACAAGTCGGAGCTCCAGGTGGTGGTCGATATGCCCGAAGGCACGAGCCTGGAGGCGACCGGCCGGACACTTGAGGATGTGGCGACCGTGGCGCGCAGGCTGCCCGAGGCAACCGCCATGGAAGCCTATGTCGGGACGTCCGCGCCGTTCAATTTCAACGGCCTCGTCCGCCACTATTTCCTGCGCAACAAGCCGGAGATGGGCGACGTGATGGTCGCCTTGTTGCCCAAAGGCGAGCGCGACCGGTCCAGCCACCAGATCGCCCTTGTCCTGCGCGAACAGCTCAAGGCGCTGAAACTGCCCGATGGGGCGTCGGTCAAGGTGGTCGAGACACCGCCAGGGCCGCCCGTGCTCGCGACCCTGCTGGCTGAGATCTATGGTCCCGATGCACAGACCCGGCAGCGCACCGCGACCGAACTGGAAAAGATCTTCCGTTCGGTCCCCTATATCGTCGATGTTGACAACAGCTTCGGCCAGCCTCGACCCAAACTGCGCCTGGTCCCGCAGCGGGACCGCATCGATTATTATGGGCTCTCCGAGCGTCAAGTCGCCGACAGCATCGGCGCGCTGATGGGCAGCCAGACGGTCGGCTATGCGCCGCGCGGCCAAGGCCGCACGCCATTGCCGATCACCATCGCCTTGCCGCAATCGGCACGGGGATGGTCGCAGACGCTGGCCAGCACGCCGGTCGCGGCAACGCCGGGCGGCGCGCTGATCGAGCTGGGCGCAATCGTGGATGCGCGCAACGAACAGGGCAGCCTGGCGATTTTCCGGCGCGACGGCCGCTTCGCCGACATGGTCACGGCCGAACTCGCCGGCGACTATGAGGCGCCGATCTATGGCATGCTCGCTGTCGACAAGGCGGTCGATGCCTATGACTGGGCGTCCAAAGGCCTCGCCAAGCCGACCATACGCCTCAACGGCCAGCCCGAAGATGAAGCCGTCACCTCGCTGCTATGGGACGGCGAGTGGGAAATCACCTGGGTTACCTTCCGCGACATGGGCGCGGCGTTCATGGTCGCACTGCTCGCCATCTACATCCTTGTCGTCGCCCAGTTCCGCAGTTTTAGGCTGCCGCTGGTGATCCTGACGCCGGTGCCGCTGACGCTGGTCGGCATCGTCATCGGGCACATGCTGTTTTCGGCGCCCTTCACCGCTACGTCGATGATCGGCTTCATCGCGCTCGCCGGCATCATCGTGCGCAATTCGATACTGCTGGTCGATTTCATCCGACACACCGCGACACCCGGCAAGCCGCTGCGCGACGTGCTGATCGAGGCGGGCGCGATCCGGTTCAAGCCGATCGTGCTGACGGCCGGGGCGGCGATGATCGGCGCGGCCGTGATCCTCACCGACCCAATCTTCCAGGGTCTTGCAATCTCGTTGCTTTTCGGCCTTGCTTCTTCGACCCTGCTCACCGTTCTCGTCATCCCGGCGATCTATGTCGTGCTGCGGGATGACGGGAAAAGCGCGACACGATGATGGCCTGGAGTGCTGCCGCCGAAATGCTCTGCGAGCGTGCGACGGAAGTCGCCGACCTGCTCAAGCTGGTGGCCAACGAGCAAAGACTGCTGCTGCTGTGCCGCCTGCGCGAGGGCGAGGCTTCGGTGGGCGAACTGGTGGGATTGTGCGGCCTGTCCCAATCCAGCGTTTCCCAGCATCTGGGGAAGATGCGCGAGGGCGGCCTGGTGCAAACCCGCCGTGAAGCGACCACGATCTACTATAGCATGGCAAACCCCCATGTGGATGCGCTGATGGAATTCCTGTGCAGCCGTTTCGGGCGAACGGAAGAGCATATATGAGAAATGGATAGGCGGCCGCCTTGGTGTTCCTGAAAGTGCTACCCACGGAATCCGGCACCTACAGACCTGTTCCGCACCGTCGCGACGCAATTCGAACGGAGCTATTGCATGCTATCGATATTGTCATGCGCGAAGCAGCTCGCCCGACATTATGGCTATACAGAATTCACGAGACCATCGGCACGTGTCCGTGCGGCACTTTCCCGCTCCACTCGACGTAGCGAAACGCGCCTACCGTCACGAGTTCTGGCGTCCGGCGACGGTCGTTGCTTCAGCATAAGGGCCTCTACGGATATCGGCAAAGGAAGATAGCGCCGAGACAGGAAACATTGATTTCTGCTGGAGAAGTGCAATGACCGACCGGGAAGATGAGCGCGGGTCCACGATGAGCACAGGTGCTCCGGCGCTGAGCGATCGCAACTCGCTGACGGTTGGTCCGGATGGCCCGATTCTACTTCAGGATGTCCATTTTCTCGAGCAAATGGCGCACTTCAACCGCGAAAAGGTCCCCGAACGGCAACCGCATGCCAAAGGTTCGGGCGCTTTCGGTATATTCCAAACGACCAAGGACGTTTCCGCCTATACCAAGGCTGCCCTGTTCCAGCCGGGCACAACTACTGACATGCTCGCGCGCTTTTCTACCGTTGCCGGCGAGGCCGGCAGTCCCGACACTTGGCGCGATGTGCGTGGCTTCTCGCTTAAATTCTACACCGACGAAGGCAATTATGATCTGGTCGGCAACAACACGCCGATATTCTTCATTCGCGATGCAATGAAATTTCCGCACTTCATCCGCAGTCAGAAGCGTTTGCCGGATTCGGGTCTGCGCGACAATCATATGCAGTGGGACTTCTGGACCAGTAATCCGGAATCCGCCCATCAGGTGACCTATCTCATGGGCGAACGCGGTCTGCCCCGCACTTGGCGCAACATGAACGGCTACGGCTCCCACACTTATATGTGGATCAACGCCGAAGGCGAGAGATTCTGGGTGAAATATCACTTTCACACCAATCAGGGCATGGCCTTCTTTACCAATGCCGAAGCCGCGGCAATGGCGGGGGCCGATGCGGATTTCCATCGCCGCGACCTGTTTGAAGCCATTGCGCGCGGCGAGCATCCCAGTTGGGCGCTGTCTGTCCAGATCATGCCCTATGCAGATGCCAGCGCCTACCGGATCAACCCGTTCGATCTGACCAAGACCTGGTCGCATGCGGATTATCCGCTGATCCCGGTGGGCGCGATGACGCTCAATCGCAATCCGGAGAATTTCTTCGCCCAGATCGAACAGGCAGCGTTCTCACCAGGAAACACGGTGCCGGGCATCGGCCTGTCGCCCGACAAGATGCTGCTCGGCCGGGCGTTCGCCTACAACGACGCGCAGCGTAACCGCATCGGCACCAACTTTCACCAACTGCCGGTCAACCAGCCGAAGGTAGCGGTTAACACCTACATGTTCGACGGCCAGATGGCCTATCATCACAGCGGTAGCGCTCCGGTGTACGCGCCCAACAGCGGCGGCAGAAGCTGGGCGGACGAAACAGGGCCTGTTGCGGACGGCTGGGAGGCCGACGGTCCAATGGTTCGCAGCGCCTATACGCTGCGCGCCGAGGACGATGACTTCATGCAACCCGGGATCATGGTCCGCGACGTGTTTAATGACGGGCAGCGGACGAAGCTGGTCGATCAGGTCGCGGGCAGTCTGCTCGGCGGCGTCCGCTCGCCGGTTCTTGAGCGGGCGTTCGAATATTGGAAGAGCATAGATGCCGATGTCGGCCGCCGGATCGAGCAAAGCGTCCGCAGCGGCGGCGCACCGAAGCCGTCGGAGGGCATGGGCGAGGGCTGATCATCGGCTATACGGGCGATAAATCGTCTGAGGCGTTTCGAACAGGGGTCGGTCGTTACGGCTCCTCTAGAGACTCTCATGCACGATAGCTTTTCGCGGGAGGTGAAGATCAAGCTGGCACTTGAAAATTGCTCCGCCTTAAAGGGCTTCATCAATGTCATGGAGGAACTGGTCTCGGTTCTCTATCTTCCTGCGACGCATGCCATACATACGATCGATCGCGATTTGGAGCGCAAGGAGGCCCGCGCCCCGCTTGATCCGCCCAGCGTGTATTCGATCGCCATTGCGTCGCAGACAGTCCGAACGTGACACTCTTCGAAAAGGATATCGTCGTCATCGGCGGCGGGCAGGCCGGTCTTTCGATGGGCTGGCATCTGCTGCGGTCCCAACGCGACTTCGTTGTCCTTGACGACGGGACGCTGCCCGGCGGGGCCTGGCGCCATGGCTGGGATTCGCTGCGGCTGTTCTCGCCGGCGGCCTATAGCTCGCTGCCGGGATGGCAGATGCCTCCGCCAGGCCATTATGGCTTCCCCACCCGTGATGATGTGATCGCATATCTCGCGGCCTATGAGACGCGATACGACTTTCCGGTCGAACGCCCCGTCCAGGTGTCACAGCTGCACAAGGCGGACGATGGCCGGCTGCGAGTCGAGACGGATCGCGGAAGCTGGCTGGCGAAGACGGTGATCGGGGCGACGGGAACCTGGAGCCACCCCTTTATCCCGGACATTCCCGGCCGTTCCAGCTTTGCCGGCATCCAGCTCCACTCCGCGCACTATGTCCGGCCCGACGTTTTTGCGGGCAAGACGGTGCTGGTGGTCGGCGGCGGCAATTCGGGCGCGCAGATCCATGCCGAGATCTCGCAAGTGGCGCATTCGAACTGGGTTACGCAAAGCCCGCCGGTCTTCCTGCCCGATGATGTCGATGGGCGTGCGCTGTTCGAGCGCGCCACGGCCATGCATCGTGGCGAAGCCATTGCCGGACCCGCGCTCGGCTTCGCGAACATCGTCATGGTGCCTCCGGTTCGCGAGGCGCGGGATCGTGGCGCGCTCGCCAACGTGCGGCCATTTATTCAGATGACCCCAAATGGCGTTGTCTGGCCCGAAGCGGCGGAAACGAAGGTCGATGCTATCATCTGGTGCACCGGCTTTCGCGCCGCGCTGGGTTTTCTGGGCGATCTTGGATTCGTCGGCGATGACGGGCGCGTGGCGGTAAATGCTCTTGGCCAGGCCGAAGCGGAACCGCGGCTCTGGCTGCACGGCTATGGTGACTGGACCGGCTTTGCTTCCGCCACGTTGATCGGAAGCGGACGCAGGGCTCGCGCGATCGTGCGGGCCATCGTCGCGAGCGACGCGGCGCAAGCAGCAAGCACGGCCTTTAGGTAAATATGCGGATATTGGCATGGGCAGGCGCGGCATATCGAGGTTGCATGCTTGTCACCAACCCCATGGCCGCCTGTCCGAGCCAATTTGCCCGGGGCCCTCGCCGTTCTTTGGGACGGCGAAGACCACTGTGTCTGTGAGCTCATGGAAGTCCTCGACGTCTCCCAGTCGCGCAGGTCGCGACAAATGGGGCGGACTCAAGGCCACCGGTCTCCTCGTCGACCGGCGCGATACCCAATGGGCGCGCTATCACCGTAATCCCCGAATCGCGCCAGAGATCGCGGCGATCGTCACGGCGATGCTGGATGCGCTCCCGTCCGATGCTGGAAAGGCGCTCTGAGAATGGCGACGCGATCGACCGCCCCCTCGCCGTGGCGGCGGTCGGCGTCGGCCTGGAGCATGGGCTTGATCGTCACGCTGATCGCTTGGTTTGCGATCTATCGCCAACTCCAGCCCTTTTCCAACTGGGCCGCTGCCCATCTGCCGATCCAGCCGGGCACATCGCTGGCCGAGGCCGTCTCCTTCTTCCTGTATGACACCGCCAAAGTGTTGATGCTGCTGACCCTTGTGGTCTTCGCCATGGGCGTGGTTCGCACTTGGTTTTCTCCCGAGCGAACCCGCGCCATCCTCACGGGGCGGCGGGAAGGCTTTGGAAATGTGGTGGCGGCCGGGCTGGGTATCTTCACGCCCTTCTGCTCCTGCTCCGCCGTCCCGCTGTTCGTGGGGTTCGTCTCGGCAGGGATCCCGCTGGGGGTGACTTTCTCCTTCCTGATCGCGGCTCCGATGATCAACGAGGTCGCGCTTGGCCTGCTCTTCGCCCTGCTCGGCTGGAAGGTGGCACTGACCTATTTGGCGTTCGGACTCAGCATCGCGATCGTCGCCGGCTGGGTGATCGGCCGCCTCCACCTCGAAGGCTGGCTCGAAAGCTGGGTGCGCGACCTGCGAACCGCGCCCGTCGATCTCGAGGCGCAGCGGTTGAGCCTAGTCGACAGGTTCGAAGCGGGATGGGATGCCGTTCGCGACATTGTGGGCCGCGTGTGGATCTGGATCATCGCGGGTATCGCGGCAGGCGCCTTCATCCATGGTTATGTGCCGGCCGAGCTTCTGTCCCGTATCATGGGGCAAGGCGCATGGTGGTCGGTGCCGGCCGCGGTCCTCCTGGGCATTCCGATGTATTCCAATGCCGCCGGGATCATTCCCGTCGTGGAGGCGCTGCTGGGCAAGGGCGCCGCGCTGGGAACGGTGCTGGCCTTCATGATGTCGGTTATCGCGCTGTCGCTCCCCGAAATGATCATCCTGCGCAAGGTGCTCAGCATCAGGCTGATTTTGGTTTTCATCGGGGTGGTCGCGACCGGCATCCTGGCGGTCGGCTTTCTCTTCAACGCCCTCTTCGCCTGAAAGGACAGTCATGAAGAACATCAAGATACTCGGCGCCGGATGCAAGCGATGCCAGGCAACGGAGGACATGATTCGGGCAGAAGCCGGCAAGCTTGGTGTGGACATGACGATCGAGAAAGTCACCGACTATGCCGCAATGGCGCAATTTGGCGTGATGTCGACGCCCGCCGTCGTGATCGACGGGAAGGTTGTGCATGCTGGCGGGCTGCCCAAGCAAGAAGACATCGGTAAGTGGCTGGGGGCGTGAGGCCGGTCCAGCGCCTTTTTTCCTTTGCGGGACGAACTCAACGCGCAACCTGCTCGCCATCAAGCTTAGAATAGGTGATCCGGAGGAAAAGTATGAACTGGCCACTCCATCTTCGGTAAGCCACTTGATCACGCCGGTCGGCACCAACCATAGTGCATATTCATGCCCACGAACGCATTGTGCTTCACGATATCGGCGCCGGCGTTCAAATGAGCGGTCATATTCAATGTCGCCCATATTTTGATCGAGGCGACCGCAGGACTCAAGATCGGTTCACTCGTGCTTCTTGCCGATGCCGGGCATAACCTGATCGACGTTGCTGGGCTGCTGATCGCATGAGGGGCAGCGACTGCCGTCCGAAAGCGGCAATCGGAGCGCTTACCTAATGGGTTGGGCCGCTCCGCCATCCTTGCTGCGCTCGGCAACGCAATCGCGATTCTGATAGGCGTGGGTGCGGTGGCCCTGGAAGCCTTCGAGCGCTTTTCGACGCCGGTTGAACCGCTGGCCCTGCCTACCCTAATCATTTTCGCCATTGGCATCGCTATCAATACCGGAACGGTGCTGCTCTTCCAAAAAGACGGAAGAACGATTTCAATGCAAAGGTGCCTTCCTGCACATGGCAGCCGACACCGGGGCATCGGCGGGCGTCGCGATCGCTCCGGAGGTCTTCTCGCAACGGGCTGGCTGTGGCTCGATCCGCTTGTCGCGACTCTGGTGAGCCTCTTCTTCGCATAGACATCGTTCGGATCGCTCAAATCGTCCTTGGGATTTTCGTTAGACGCCGAGCCGGCTTCGGTGAAGAAACGTGCGGTCGACAAATGTTTTTGATCCCGACCGGGTGTCACGGCCGTCCACGATCCCCACTGGATTGCGGCGACTCTGCCTGCTACCGCGTGCCGGATCGGCATATGCAGAATCAGTTACGAGATGTGCCTCAATCTTCGAGCAGGGCGCGCAACATCCACGCCGACTGCTCATGCACGCCGATCCGCTGGGTCAGGAGGTCGGCTGTAGGTTCGTCGCTGGCGGCCTCGACCACTGCATAGAGGCCTCGCGCGGTTCGCGCCGTCGCTTCATGGCCTTGCGCCAGGATGGCGACCATCTCGAGCGCCTTGGGGGGCGTCGCCGGAGCGTCGGGAAGCGAACTCAGCTTGGCATATTGGCCGTAGGAGCCCGGGGCGGGATGGCCCAGTGACCGGATGCGCTCGGCGATCGGGTCCACCGCATTCCACAGTTCGGTATATTGCGCCATGAACATCGTGTGCAGGCTGTTGAACATCGGCCCGGTGACGTTCCAGTGGAAATTATGCGTGGTCAGGTACAGCGTATAGGTGTCCGCGAGCAGGTGGCTGAGGCCGTCGCTGATCGCTGCACGATCCGTATCACTGATGCCGATGTTGAGGCTCATGGCTGTCTTCCAATCTTCACTGGGAATGTTGTTCGTGGGTCTTGCCCACGCTAAAGCGTCATGTCTTCGTCTGGGTCGGTATGGAATTCATGCCAGAGCCCGTTGAGGATGCCGAAGGCGACGGCCAGGCCAAGGCCCAATACCCAAGTAAAATACCACATGGTCGATGTCCTCGAGATCAGTAGAAGTCCGGGTTGGTGCCGACGTCCTTGAGCGTGATGCGCCCGAACAGCACCTTGTAGACCCAAGCGGAGTAGAGCAGCACGACCGGCAGGAAGACCAGCGTGACCAGCAGCATGACGAACAGCGTCAAATGGCTGGAGGATGCGTTCCAGACGGTCAGGCTGGAGGCCGGGTCGATCGAGCTGGGCAGGATGAAGGGGAACATCGATAGGCCCACCGTGGCGATGATGCCGAGCGTGCCGAGCGACGAGCCGCCGAACGCCAGCGCTTCGCGGCCGGTCCGGATCCCAGCCAGCGCAATCAGCGGGCCTGCAAAACCAAGCACCGGCGCGACCAGCATCCAGGGATGGAGGGTGTAATTGCTCATCCATGCGCCGGGCGCGGCAATCATGGTCATCAGATGCGGGTTGGAGGGGCCCATCGGGTCCACCACGCCTGTCATGCGGAATCCCATGCCGCCGCGCGCCACCATTAAGCCCCCGATGGCAAAGAGCAGGATCGAAAGGATTGCCGCGATCTGCCCGAAACGCCGGGCACGGTCATGAACTGTGCCGCGTTCGATTTTGATCGCCAGCCAGCTTGCGCCATGCAGGACCAGCATCGCGACCGAGAGCAGGCCGGCCAGCAGCGAGAACGGGTGGAACAGGCCCAGCAGCGAGCCCTCATAGAAGGAGCGCAGGTCGCCATCCAGACGGAAAGGGATGCCGGTCAGCACATTGCCCACGGCCACGCCGAAGACCAAAGCCGGCACGAACCCGCCAACGAACAGCGCCCAATCCCACCGGCTGCGCCATGCCGCGTCGGGCCTCTTCGAGCGATATTTGAAGCCGACGGGGCGCAGGATCAGCGCGGCGAGCACCAGGAACATGGCAAGGTAGAAGCCGGAAAAGCTCACCGCATAGACGAACGGCCAGGCCGCGAAGATCGCGCCGCCACCCAGAATGAACCACACCTGGTTGCCCTCCCAGGTCGCGCCGATGGAGTTGATGACCATGCGCCGCTCCGCGTCGGTTTTGGCGACGAAGGGCAGCAGGGCGGCGACGCCGAGATCGAACCCGTCCGTCAAGGCGAAGCCGATCAGCAATAGGCCCATCAGAGCCCACCAGATCAGGCGGAGGGTTTCATAGTCGATGGGAGGCACCATGATCGCTCTCCTTATTCAGCGGGCAGCGGCGTGTAGCCGTGCCCCGCTACAGCAGCATCGGATTGCTCATTTTCATGGTCGAGCGGTCCCTTGCGGATCGCCGCCAGCATGAGCCGCACCTCGATCATCGCCAGCGTGCCATAGAGCAGCGTGAACCCGATGATCGTCGTCCAGAGTTGGCCGACCGTCAGGCTGGAAGCGCCCAGGAAAGTCGGCAGCACACCCTCGATCGCCCAAGGCTGGCGTCCGATCTCTGCAAGCACCCAGCCGAACTCGGCGGCGAGCCAGGGAAGCGGAATGATCCAGACCGCAGCCCGCATGAACAGGCGGCAGAAGCCGTTGACGCATCCAAAGCGCCGGATCGAGGCCATGTAGAAGGCGGCGCCGAAGAAGGCGATGAAGAAGAAACCAAGGCCGGCCATCACCCGGAACACCCAGAACATGACGGGCACGTTTGGCACCGTGGACCATGCGGCCTGGACGACCTGGTCCGGCGTGGCATTGCGCGGATCGGCGACAAAGCGCTTGAGCAGCATGGCATAGCCGAGATCGAGCTTGTGCCGCTCGAACTGCTCGCGCGCGACCATGTCGGTGCGATTGACCTTCAGCTTCTCGACCGCGTCATAGGCCTGGATGCCATTTTCGATCCGGCCCTGCGCCTTGGCGACAAGTTCCGTGATACCCTCAACCTGGCCGGTCAGGCTGCGCGTCGAGATCAGGCCCAGCACATAGGGGATCTTGATCTCATAGCGTGTGTCGCGCCCTTCGAGGCTGGGTATGCCGAAGATGGCGATGCCGGCAGGCGCGGGTTCGGTGTGCCACATGGCCTCGAGCGAGGCCAATTTCATCTTCTGGTTGTCCGTAAGTGCGTAGCCAGACTCATCGCCCAGCACGACGACCGAGAGCGACGATGCAAGACCGAAAGCGGCGGCGACGGTGAAGGAGCGCTTGGCGACGGCGACCCATTTGCCTTTCAGCAGATACCAGGCCGAAACCCCGAGCACGAAGACCGACGCCGTTACATAGCCGGCGCTTACCGTGTGAACGAACTTCGCCTGCGCCACCGGATTGAACAGCACCGCCATGAAGTCGGTTACTTCCATGCGCATCGTGTCCGGGTTGAAGCGCGAGCCGACCGGATGCTGCATCCAGCCATTGGCGATCAGGATCCACAGCGCGGAAAGATTCGATCCGAGCGCCACCATGAAGGTGGTGAAGAGGTGCTGGCGCTTCGACAGCTTGTCCCAGCCGAAGAACATCAGGCCCACAAAGGTGGCTTCGAGGAAGAAGGCCATTAGGCCTTCGATCGCCAGCGGCGTACCAAAGATATCGCCGACATAATGGGAGAAATAGGACCAATTGGTGCCGAACTCGAATTCCATGGTGAGGCCCGTGGCGACGCCGAGTACGAAGTTGATCCCGAACAGCTTGGCCCAGAAACGAGTGACCGTCCGCCAGATTGGCCGGCCGGTCATCACATAGATGCTCTCCATGATCACCAGCATGAAGGACAAGCCGAGCGTCAGCGGCACGAACAGGAAGTGATAGAGCGCGGTCAGCGCAAACTGCAGGCGCGAAAGCTCGATTACTGCCATATCCACCATTGGCGGAACTCCTGTGCGGTCGGTTGCGGCATCCTGCCCACCGAGTCAGTCGCGATATTGATTAGTCATTAGGCGTAAGTATGTATATGAACAAGCACCCTTTGGTGCGAAACTGATGCGAACGAGGCGCGCTTCCCTGTTATGGCTGGTGGACGGAGTGTTGGCCGTCTGTGTGGCCGCAGCAGTCGCTATCGCCATTTCGACGCGGGCCGGAAATCGTGAACATTACGTAGTCGCGCTCCTCCTGCTCGCCGCCGCTGCCGCAACGCGCGCAGCTCTCCAGATAACGGCCTTCTCTCAGGGGCACCGGGACGCGGCTCGTGCAAAGCGCGCATGGCGATCGCCTGCATTCGGCGCGGTGCTGCGCGCTGCTGCCGGCTCGCGACGGATGCTCGGGGAGCAGGTCGCCGATGCTATCGACCGGATAGAGGACATTGACGGCTATCATGCGCGCTTCTTACCGTTGCGTTTTGCGGCGGTGGCGACGCCCTTGCTGATCGCGGCATCCGCAGCGCTGGCGAGTTGGATTGCAGCGGCCATTCTCCTGGCGACGCTGATCCCCTTTGCCCTGGGCATGGCGCTGGCGGGATCCGTGGCGAGCCGGGCAGCCGCTCGGCAGCTCGACGTACTGGGGCGGCTCTCGGGACTGTTTATCGATCGCATCAGGGCGCTCCCCTTGATCCTTGGCTTTGGCGCGCAGGATCGGATTACGCGCCAGCTTGCCGAGGCGACACAGGAGGTCGCCCGGCGCACCGTCGCGGTTCTGCGCATCGCCTTTCTCTCCGGGGCGATCATCGAGTTCTTTGCCGCGCTGTCGGTTGCAATGGTCGCGGTCTATTGCGGTTTCAATCTGCTCGGGCTGCTGCCCTTTCCCGTGCCCGAGACGCTCGACCTGAGCCGCGCCCTCTATGTCCTCATCCTTGCGCCTGAATTCTATCTGCCGATGCGCCGCCTAGCCGCAGCCTATCACGACAAGCAGGTCGGCGAGGCGGCGATCGAGCGTCCGGCCGCCCTGACTCCGGGGACGGTGGTCGCCACGTCGCCGGCCCATATGCTGGCGGCTCCGCCCGCCATCAGGTTCAAGTCAGTCGTTATCGATTATGGCGAACGAAGAGTGGGACCGATTTCGATGCACATTGCCGGTTGCTGCGTGACGGCGCTCTCGGGTCCGACCGGAACGGGCAAGTCGAGCCTGCTCCACGCGCTGTTGGGGCTGGCGCCGGTGGTCGCTGGCGATATTCTTCTCGACGGACGCCCACTCTCGCCGGAGGCGCTTCGCGGGGAGGTCAGCTGGGCCGGTCAGGCGACGGCGCTCGTGCCGGGAAGCCTAGCCGACAATATCCGCCTCGCACGTCCCCATGCGAGCGACGCGGAGGTCGAGGATGTCGCACGGCGCGCGGGACTGATCGAGGTCGCGCAGACCCGAAGGGCGGGCCTTGCAACCCTCATCGGCCCACGCGGATCGGGCCTCTCGGGCGGCGAGCGCCGGCGCGTCGGCATTGCCCGGGCGATGCTCCGCGACGCCCCGCTGTGGCTCCTCGACGAACCCACCGCCGATCTCGACGAAGGCTCCGCGATGGAACTGGCCCGGCACATAGTCGAGGCGGGCAGGGGGCGCACGGTTCTCCTCGTCACCCATAGCGCCGCGATCGCCGCATTGGCCGATCATCGCGTGGTGATCTCATGAATCGCGAACTGGCGGCGCTCCTGGCGGATGTGTCAAAGCCACAGCAGCGTGCAAGCCGCGTCGCGCTGTGTTGCGCGGCGACTGCCGCGACCGCGGCGATCTTGCTGCTGGGGCTTGCAGGCTGGTTCATCACCGCCGCGGCCCTTGCCGGGGCGGCGGGAATAGCCGCGATCCAGGCGTTCAACTATCTGATCCCCAGCGCCGCGATCCGCCTGCTCGCGATCGTACGGACCGTCACGCGCTACGGCGAAAGACTCTATGGGCACAAGGCTGCGCTGTTCGCTCTTGCTGCCCTCCGGGCCCGACTGTTCGGGCGCCTGATCAACGCGTCGTCGCCAGAATACACCCGGTCTGCTGGCGAGGCTGGCGCGTTGCTGCTGCAGGACGTTGACGCGCTCGAGGATCGCTTCGTCCGCGCGCCAGCCTATTTCGCCGGGATGTTCGGTGCAGCCACGGCGTTGGCGCTGGCGCTGCCCGCCGGACCGCACGCTTTTCTTGCGTTGTTCGTCATCATGGCTGCGGGAGTCCTGGCCGCGCGATCGTTCGCCCGGCGTGTGCTGCCGCGCCGGGCGCTCGACATCCAGGAGCAGATCGCGCGGCTGAAGCAGGATTTCGTCGAGTATGCAGCGGCGTCGCCCGAGATCGCCGCTTATGGATTTGGTCCCTCGATCGAGGCGCTGCTGGCGCGGCAGGCCGCCCGGCTCGATGACGCCCGTGTCAGCTTCGCTCGGAATGAGGCGCTGCTCGGCGCGGGGGTATCCGCGCTGGGCGGCCTCGCCATTGCGACGATGATTGCCCTGTCGCAGGCAAGCCTTCCCCTCACCCTGCTTGCCGCCCTCGCAGCCGCAGGGGCGCTCGAAGCGCTCGGCGCCACGATCAGGTCCCTCGGCCGCGACGCCGTCGTCGCGGCAGGCCTGGAGCGGCTGGCGCAACTCGCCGGTATTCCTGGGCCCACGGCGGCGCCTGTCCCTTTGGTCGGTGAGAGCATTGCGCTGGGCGACGATCCGCGCTCGGTCATTCTTGCAAAGGGTGATCGGCTCGCGATCACGGGCCGGTCCGGGGCGGGCAAGACTAGTCTGCTGGAGTGTCTCGCCGGCTGGCGCACCACAGGTGGCCATAGCTTGCGGATCGATCAGCGGCCACTTGCCGAATGTCCGCCCGAGGCGCGACGGCGCCTATTCGCGCTCTCGCCGCAGGATGGAGGAATGATCGCCGGCACCATTGCCGACAATTTGAGGCTGGCGCGGCCTGGCCTTGCAGACGAGGCCCTCTGGCACGCGCTCGGCATAGCCTGTCTGGCAGATGACGTTCGCGTCATGCCCGAGAGACTGTTGACCTGGATTGGCGACGGCGGTGCCCGCCTGTCGGGAGGACAGCGCAAACGGCTGTCCCTGGCGCGCGCACTGCTGGCTGGGCGACCCTGGCTGCTCCTCGACGAGCCGAGTGAGGGGCTTGATCCTGCCACGGAGGCGGCGCTCTGCGGCAACCTGGATTCCTGGCTGCGGGATACTGGAAACGGACTGGTTCTGGTCACCCACCGTTCCGCGATGCTGCCACTTGCACATCGCTTCCTGGAGCTGCCCGATTAAAGGATCTTCGCGAACGTGGCCGCCGAACCGCGCGCGGGGATGGCCTTGATGGGTTCGGCTCCCGAGGTCTTCATCCCGGCCAGATCTGCCATGAAGGCGGCCGTGCCGGCCAGTGCCGTCGGCGCGAGGTCGTAATAGACCTGTTTTGCGGCGCGGCGCGTCCTGACGAGTTCCGCCTTGCGCAGGATCGCCAGCTGCTGCGAGAGACCGGGCTGGCCGATCCCAGTCAATGCTTCGAGTTCGCCCACCGATTGCTCACCCCGTATGCGCAACGCGTCGATCAGCCTTAGCCGTGTTTCGTGGCCCAGGATGCGCATCACCTCGGCAACTGTCTCCAGCTCGATTTCCGACAAGGGCTTAGCCGTCACGTCGATGCGTCCTTCCGATCGGGACGAGATCTGTGAAACCAGAGCGGATCGGCTGCGCCGGCAAGAAGCGCGGCCTGATCGGCATGGGGCGGCAAAAGCACATCGTCGCCCGGACGCCAGCCTTCGGGCGTCACTACATTATCGGCATCGACCCGCTGCAACGCGGCAAGCACGCGCAGCATCTCATCAACCGACCGACCGACCGTCGCGGGATAGCAGATCATCGCTCGGATGATGCCATCGGGATCGATGAAATAGGTCGAGCGCATCGTCGCTGCGTCGGGGGAACGGTCCGAGATCATGCCATAGGCCCGGCCGATGATCAGCGAGGGATCCTCGACGATCGGAAAGGCGACCCTCACGTCGAAAGCATCGCGAATCGCCCTGATCCAGCCCAGATGCGCGTAAAGGCTATCGACAGACACCGCGAGCAGCTTGCAACCGAGCGCCTCGAACCGCTCTGACGCCCGTGAGAGCGCGACGAACTCGCTCGTACACACCGGCGTGAAATCCGCCGGATGCGAGAACAGTATCAGCCAGCGACCCCGGAAATCCGACAGGCTGACCGTGCCCATCGTGCTACGCGCCTGGAAATTGGGTGCCGCGTCTCCGATCTGCAAGATATCTGGCGTCTGGGCGGTGGCCGTCGCATCGTTCATTCACGTCTTCCGTTCCATAGCCATCTTGGCAATCGTGATCTCTTGATTACATAAGTCATGTAATCAACTAAATGGCCGGAGTAAAGCCGCATGACAGCAATCCAGTCCGATCCGGCCCTTGTGGTGTGTCCGCGATGCGTTTCGGTTAATCGGGTTCCGGTGCGAAGACTTGACCAACATCCTCAGTGCGGCCGCTGCAAGCAGCCGCTCTTTCGGGGTGAGCCGATCGTCGCGGACTCGCACGCGTTTGCGCGCCACGTCGAAGCCGGCTCATTGCCGGTGCTGGTTGATTTCTGGGCGCCCTGGTGCGGGCCTTGCCGCGCGATGGCACCCGCCTTTGCCGCCGCTGCCCAGGAACTCGAGCCCGGCATGCGGTTGCTCAAGATTGATACCCAGGCAGAGGAGGCCGTTGCCGCGCGATTCGCCATCCGCTCCATTCCGACGATGATTCTCTTTGCCAATGGTCACGAAATCAAGCGCACGGCGGGTGCAATGGATCGTCAGTCCATCATTGCCTGGGCAGATCGTAATCGCCCATCTTCCTGAGCGGTGAATTGGGGACCGAAGGGTAGCGTGCGGGAAGTTCAGCAAAAATCTCCTGAAAGGGTTGGCCTTTGGCAGGGTCACTCAAGATACGCCCGTCGAAGGCTTGGCGTGAAGATCGGACCGAAGCGGCACTCGTGTTCCGACAGCGGCAACCGATTCATAACAGCGGACTGGCATTGCGCTGTCTGGATAGGCATGGCCGAGGGCGGACTCTGTCGGCTTCGCGGCTTGCCTAGTCCTCCCCATAGAGGTCGCGCTGCACGCGGTCGATCTCGTCGGCATAGCGCTTGCGCACATATTTTTCGGTCAACATGCCGAGGATACGACCTTCCGGATCGATAACGGCGAGATCGTCGGCACCGCTGTCGTCGAAGCGCTCCATAATCGCGCCGATCGTCAGTTCGGGCGACAAGGTCACGTCCTTCAGGATCGCGAGTTCCGACACCGGACGCTCGCCTGCGTCGGTGTCGGCAAAGACCGCAGCTGTGGGAACCAGCCCCGCATAATGGCTGGCTTCGTCCTCGAGCAGGACGCGACTCGTCGAACCCAGGGGGAACTGCGCCTTGAACTCTGCCATGGGCAGCGTCGACAAGGCTGTGGCCGGCGCAGCGCGCATCATCCGCCGTGCGGTCAGAGAACGCATCCAGCCGATGTCGCGCGCGCTTCTGATCACTTCGCCCCTAAGGTGGAGGCGCCAGGTTGAGAAAGAATAGCCGAACCGCTCGCGGACGAGTGCGCTCGAGCACAGGGTCGCTGTGAGGACGATCGCCGTGATCTCGAAATCATGGGTTGCCTCCAGGACGAGGAGCGACATCGTCATCGGGCCACCGACAACCGCGACCGCGAGGCCCGCCATGCCGACAAGCGCCGCATCCACCGGTGATAAAGGGATCACGCCGGGGATGAGCGCCCACAGTTCTGCGAAAATCTGGCCGAGCAATGCACCGAGAAACAGGGAAGCAAAGAACAGGCCACCGCGAAATCCGAAGCCGAGCGACACGATCGACGCCAGGCACTTCAGCGCGAAGACAAGCGCCAGCGCACCCAGGGCCAGTTCGCCACCGATGGTCAGGTGCAGGGCCCCATGTCCGGCCGAGAGTGCGTGCGGCGAGATCATCGCGATCGGAATCAGGATCAAACCGCCAATGGCTGGACGCGACCATTCGGGAAGTACACTGCGCCTAACGACCGCCTCGACGAGCGAGACCAGGCGCATGAGCGCGATACCGACAACCGCCGAGATCAGGCCGAGCCCGGCATAGAGCAGATAATCGACGGTGGCGAGATTCTGGCTGCTCGTTGCGGCGATGAGATAAGCAGCGGTGCCTAGTGTGCGAGCCGTGATCACAGCGGCGAGCGTGGCGGCGACGACAGGTGCGATGCTGGCGGGTGTGTAGGCTCCGATGACGATCTCGAAGGCGTAGAAGGCCCCGGTGAGAGGCGCACCGAATGCCGCGCCAATCGCGGCGCCGGCTCCCGCGCCGACCAGCACGCGCAGGTCGTTGCGGCGCAGGTTGAGCCATTGGCCGATGAGCGAGGCAACGCCGCCGCCGGCCTGCGCATAGGCAGCTTCGAGCCCGACGGACGCGCCGCAGCCGTTCGAGATCAACGTCTGGCCGGATACGAGCATGGTGTCGCGGAACGGAATGCGGCCGCCATGGAGGGCGTTGGCTTCGACTACGTCTATCGCCGTGCGCTTGTGGTAGCGGACGGTGAGAATGATCGCCCCGAGCAGCAGTCCTCCCAGGGGCAGAGCCAGCAATCGCCCTGGCGAAATCGTTGCAAGGCCGCTCAGTCGATCCTCGACGTCGAAATGATAGAATGTCGACTGCAGGAAATGCGCGACAGTGCCGAGGATTGCCGCGAGCAGCCCGGCAGCGATGCCGACACCGATCGAAAGCAAAATGAAGCCTGCTTCGCTCAAGCGGAAAAGGCGGCGCGCGAGCGAAAGAAGTGCGGTGGGGCGCAGCAGGCGTTCACTCATGGGAAACTGGCTGCGCTTTCGGCACCAAATGTGACGGAAATGATTGGAAACATGGAAAGGATTACCGTTGAG
The DNA here is from genome assembly GCF_037154075.1 of Sphingobium aromaticiconvertens. Taxonomy (NCBI): domain Bacteria; kingdom Pseudomonadati; phylum Pseudomonadota; class Alphaproteobacteria; order Sphingomonadales; family Sphingobiaceae; genus Sphingobium; species Sphingobium aromaticiconvertens. The sequence continues at coordinate 3,906,310 of NZ_JBANRJ010000001.1, read as the reverse complement.
CGCGAGTCCGAATATTGGAAAGAGGCTAGATCCCCCCTTAGATCGGACCAGCGTCATGAGTCTCGCGGGCTATGTCCCAAACGCGATCTATTTTTCGTCGCTTCATCTCAATCCCGTGCTCGTCCAGGTCGGTCCGTTCGCGCTGCGCTGGTACAGTCTCGCCTATATCGCCGGCATCCTGCTCGGCTGGTTATATCTCGTCCGCCTTTTGGACGAGAATGCGGCGCCGATGACTCGAGAGCATGCCAACGCGCTCGTCACATGGGCGACGGCGGGCATAGTGATCGGCGGGCGCCTTGCCTATGTGCTCTTCTACGATTTTGCCACCTATCTGGCTCATCCACTGAATGTCCTGCGTCTCTGGGCGGGCGGAATGTCCTTTCATGGTGGCGCGCTGGGTGTCGCCATCGCCATCTTCCTCTTCGCCCGTCGCCATCGCCTCGATTGGCTGCGGATCATCGACTATGTAGCGATGTCCGCACCGATCGGACTGTTTCTCGGCCGGCTTGCAAACTTCGTAAACGGAGAACTGTGGGGGCGACCGACCACCCTGCCCTGGGGGATCGTATTTCCCGGTGCCGGCCCTCTGCCGCGCCACCCAAGCCAGCTTTATGAAGCGATGCTCGAGGGACCGCTCCTGTTCGCGATGCTATGGTGTTTGTTCCGGTTTACCGGAGCACGGCGGCGCCCCGGCCTTCTGTGTGGCGCGTTTGTGCTCGGCTATGGCGTTTTCCGCTTCCTCGTTGAGTTTGTCCGCGAGCCTGATCAGCAACTCGTCGCCTTTGCCGTCCATTCAGGGCTTCACATGGGTCAGTGGCTCTGCGTACCCATGATTCTGGGTGGGTCCTGGCTGGTTCTGCGGGCGGTTTTAACTCCGGCGCCGACGTGCACCCGGCACCCGGCACCCGGCACCCGGCACCCGACAGGTAAATCCTAACTGCGGGTGTGCAGTGGCTTTTTCGCACCTGCGCGACATTAGGTCTGGGGGAAGCCGACCGCTTGAGCTTGATGGGTGCTCCAATCCCCGGAACTGGGTCGAGGTTCAGCGATGTTCGAGCCGATCGCCAGCGACCAAGCCCACGTCATCCGCGTCGAGCTGGCGCTTCGCCGCTTCATCGCCCAGCAAGGTCCAGCGCCAGAAGGCGATCGTCGCGTCGATGACCACCGCCTGGATATGGGCGTTCGGTGCGGGACGGCCATCACCCCGGCCGTTGAAGTCCATGTGGGTGGCGCCGTCGAGCACCAGCAGATATTTGCCGCCGGGCGGCATGGCGCGATACGGGCGCTCGCGGTCAGCGGGCCTGATCTGCGGGGTCAGTGGAACGCTGTCGTCCGTTCCGGTGATCGAGAAGAAGGGAATCTGCACGTCGGCGAACGCCGCTTCCGTCGAGCCCCGGAACGGCGGCGAAGGACTGAAAGCGATCGCTGCCTTCACGCGATGGTCCGTGTAGGCATTGCTGCCAGCCATCGGGAAATGCTGGCCTGCGATCGCCTGGGTGGTATGCGCGCCGAAGCTGTGACCCGACATGCCGATCCGCGAGAGATCGAGGCGGCTGAGATCGCATCTACCCTCGCGCCCCTTGCGGCCGAGTTCGTCGATGACGAAGTGGACATCCGTAATGCGGGAAACGAGCTGCTGCGGCGACATCGCGCCGCGCACCGCGCCGCCGCGCAGGATGCTCCGGTCGCTGCCGGGGTGCTGGAGGTTGACGACCGCAAATCCGGCGCTGGCCCAAGCCAGCGCCCAGAGCATGCCCGAATCCACCGAGCCGCCGAGGCCATGGCTGAACAGGATGACGGGCACCTTGCCCGACCCTTCCGGCATGCGGATGCGGACGGGCACCGTGCGGGTGCGGGCGCTATCCACCCAGCTGGCCTCGCACACTGGGCCGGGCGACGTTGTCGCCCAGGCGGTTGACGATGGGGTGAGGCTCAGTGCGGCTATCAGGATCAGAATGATTTTCATGAACTTTTCCTCAGGGCGCGCCGAACAGGGCGCGCGCTAGCTGGCGCGGTCCCCTGGCCACGGCGGCGTCCCGGGCAATGTAGCTCCACTCGCGCAGCGCCAGCCGGATCGGATTGGCCGTCGCCTCGCGATGGGCCAGGCCGTAGCGGATCGGTTCATCGGGCCGTTCGGTCGCAAGTGTCCCGAACAGACGGTCGAAGACGATCAGCACGCCGCCATAGTTGCGGTCGATATAGGCAGGGTTCGACGCATGATGCAGCCGGTGGTGCGCGGGCGTATTGAAGATCCATTCCACCGGGCCGAGCCTGCCCACCGCTTCGGTGTGCAGAAAAAACTGGTAGCGCAGGTTGAGCGCAAGCAGCCCGAACACCAGCCGCGGATCGAACCCTGCGAACACCAAGGGAACATAGAAGATCCAGCCGGCCGAGAAGAGATTGGTCCAGCCGAGCCGCAAGGACGACAGCAAGGTCATCTGTGTGGCCGAATGATGCACCGAATGCGACGCCCATAGCCAGCGCACGCGGTGGCTGGCGCGGTGAAACCAGTAATAGGCGAATTCGACCGCGGGGAAGCCCGCCGCCCAGGTTCGCCAGTCGTCGAGCGGCAAGCGGATTGGCGCGATCGTCCACGCCGCCGTGAATAGGCCGCCCAGCAGCAGCGCGTTGAGCGCGGCAAACGGGATGTTGCCGGCAACGATACCGAGCGTCGTGAGCGCCGTACGGGCATCATAGCCATGCCCCTTGCGCATACGCCAGGCCACCTCGGCCAGCACCAGCGCCAGCATCATTGCCAACCAGACGGGCGAGCGCTCGGGGCTCATGTCAGTTCGCTCCGTCCCGCATCTGGGCCATGGCGGTGCGGGCTGCGGCGAGCTCTGCGCTGTCGATAGCGCCATCATTGTTGCTATCGGCACGCTCGAAGATGGGTGCCGGAGCCGATGCCATCTCGGCTCTGGTCAGCCGGCCGTCCCGATTGGCGTCGGCCTGCGCGATCATGGCCTCCAGGCGGTCCACCGCCTGCGGGCGGAATTTGGCGAGGCGTGCGAAATCGGCCTTGCTGATCGCGCCGTCATGGTTGCGGTCCATCGTGTCGAAGCGAGCCGTGCGCGCAGCGGAGAATTCGGCGCGGGTGATGATGCCGTCATGATTGGCATCGGCCTTGTCTAACGCCGCAGCGCCGTCGCCGCCCCCGAAGCGCTGGGCGCAGGCGGGCGTGGCGACAGCCGCGGTTGCAGCGATCAGGATGAAAAATCGGGTCATCGGGAATTCCTTCGACTGGGTGGCCGCGCCCCGGGAGAAGAGCGCGGCCGGGGGCAATCAATAGGGATCGCGATTGACCGTGCCCGACACCGAGGTGCTGGTGCCGTCGCGGCGGGTGCGGGTCGAAGCATAGCTCGCGGTGCCGTCGCCATTGTTGGTCGCGGTCGTGCTGCGGCCGAAGCTCGTGCCGTCGTTGAGCGTGGTCGTGCGGCCGCCATTATAGCTGCCGTCGCCCCAGTTGGCGCTGCGGTTGCTGTTGTAGCCGCGCCCATTGTTGGTCTGAAGGCTGCGGTTGATCGAGGTGCTGCCGGGCTGGCGTGAGACCGAGCGCTGCTTGACATAGCCGCGGCCGCCCGAGCCCTGGACGCTCACCACGCGACCACGCTGGCGGGCTTCCGCAGACGTGGCGACGGTGGCGCTGGCGACCGCTGCCGTCGCGGCTGCGATCAGGAAGAGTTGCTTGTACATGGATACGCTCCTTGATTGTCCGACGGTCTGACCGCCTTCAATCGGTATGGGTGTGTTGCGTAAGCCTGGTGCTGCACCACGGTAACGGACGGTGACGAATTGTAACGCACTGCCGCACGCTTATTCCATCCTCCGTCGCAACGCGGCACAAACACTTCATGGAGACAAGTTTCATTGCCGTCGTCGAGGACGACAACGAGATCCGGTCCTTGGTGACCGGGCTGCTCGTGCGCGAAGGTTTCGAAGCGATCGGTTGCCGCACCGCGGTGGAGTTCGACCGGTTGATCGAGCGTCAGCGGATCGATCTCGCGATCCTCGATATCATGCTGCCGGGCGAGGACGGCCTGTCGCTGTGTCGGCGATTGCGCGCTCGCGGGGATGTGCCGGTACTAATGGTCACCGCCAAGGGCGACGACGTCGATCGCATCGTCGGGCTCGAGATCGGCGCCGACGACTATCTGCCCAAGCCATTCAATCCGCGCGAGCTTGTGGCCCGCGTGCGGGCCATCCTGCGGCGCACGCGGGACGCCCAGCGGGTCGTGCCGGCATTGCGGTCCGAGCGGTACGTCTTCGCCGGTTGGATGCTCGACGCGGGTTCGCGCGCGCTCACCGATCCCGACGGCAGCCTGATCGATCTGACTGGCGGCGAATATGACCTGCTGCTGAGCCTCGTCACCCACGCGCAGCGCGTGCTCAACCGCGATCAGTTGCTCGACTGGACGCGCGGGCGCAGCGCCGGCCCTTATGACCGGGCGGTCGATGTCCAGCTCAGCCGCCTGCGCCGCAAGCTCGCCGAGCATCCGACCGGCGAGGCGCTGATCAAGACCGTGCGTGGCGGCGGCTATATCTTCACGCCCACGGTCCTGAGCCGATGACGATCGGGTCCAATCTCTCGCTGCGCATCACCGCCATCCTGCTCGGGGGCTTCGTGCTGCTCCAGATGCTGATCTGGGTGGTGATGGCGCTCCCCTCGCGCGGGGACGATCAGCGCCCCTATAATCTGCCGCTGCCGACCGAGGCGCGGACGATGGTCGACACGCTGGAGGCCGCACCGCCGGCCCGCCGCGCATCGCTCGTCACGATGTTCAATGGCTCGCTCTATACCGTGCGGATTCTACGCGAGCCGCCGCCGGCGCCAGCCACGCAGCGCGAGGGGCTGGATCGTCTGCGCATCGACTATGCAGCGGCGCTGCCCGGTCGTGATATCGGCCTTACCGGACGACGGCCGCTGCTTGGCCGCATGGCGGGGACACGCCCCTGGACCAGCCGCTTCTTCGCGCCGATCACGCTTACCGTGCCGATGCGCGGTGGCGATCTGCTTGCGGTCGACAGTCGGCCCTCGATGGTGGTGCGGGCCTATCTGCGCCAGCGCGCGTTCCTCGGCGCCGTCGGCGGACTGCTGGTGCTTGGTGTACTGGCGCTCGCGGTTCGCCAGACGACACGGCCGCTGGTCCGGCTATCGGCGGGCGTCCGCCGCTTTACGTCCGATCTCGACACGCCCGACCTCCCCGTCGCCGGATCGCGCGAGATGCGCGATCTCTCGGCCGCCTTCAACGAGATGAAGGCCAGGATCGGTGGGCTGATGGCGGAGCGCACGCGCATGCTGGCGGGAATCGCTCACGACATGCGTACCTATCTGACCCGGCTGCGGCTGCGCGCCGAGTTTATCGACGACAGCGAGCAGCGTGCGAAGGCCTCCGCCGATCTCGACGAAATGGCGGAACTGCTCGACGACACGCTGCTGCTCGCGAAGCGGGATGGCCGAGCGACACCGCAGCCCCAACGCATCGATCTGGCGACAGAACTCGCCGCGATCGCTGCGCTGCGCGTCGACATGGGCGATGCCGTCACGCTCGGCGCCATACCTTCCGATCTCGCGATCGAAGCGACGCCGATCTCGCTTCGCCGCATGCTCGCCAATCTGATCGACAACGGCGTGCGCCATGGCGGCCACGTGTCGATCGAGGCAAGCGCAGATGATCAGACCGTCACGATTTCGGTCGCCGATGACGGACCCGGCGTTCCGCCCGAGACGCTGGAGCGGCTGGGCGAGCCGTTCGGGCGGCTCGACCCTTCGCGCAACCGTGAGACCGGGGGCGCCGGGCTTGGCCTGGCAATCGTCCGCGCATTGGCCGATCGCGAAGGTGCTGCCATCCGCTTTGCGAACCAGCCCAAAGGCGGCTTTGTCGCTACAGCAACTTTCCCACGAGACAACCCGAACGTTTCGCGCTCTACCCGATCATCAAAAGTCCGGGCGGGGTGACGGGGCGGATGCCCCGCCGCCGCGCGGCACGCGCGCACAACGCAACTTCAGCTAGAAAATTCCGATGCATCGTGGGTCATTCATGCGAACAATCTCGATCAGGTATTTCGCGTCTTGGCTGACGGGACGCACCGGCAATTTTCGATGGCTTGCTCCAGGCGCGGACGTCAGAGGTAGACGCTTCCCCTGAGCCGGCGGTCTCAACATTGCCCGGTTCCTCAGGGCGGCGATAAGGGCGAGGCCAGCGGGTCGATTGCAGAGATCCCAATCAACCAGCCTCTGGTGTTCAATCGGTCCCCACAAGAGCTGACCTGCCCGGACGTAACCAGGCGAGAAGGAACGGCCTGAGGTTTGGTGAAGCGCCGTTGGGCGTCTCGATATCAATGTTCAGACGCTTGAATTGCCAATAGATCATCACGCTCATGATCGCGGCGTAAAAACACCAGACAGAAGCAAATGCGTATTCTTTGACGATCTGTGCGACCGTCAGCGCAATGACGTTCACCACGCCGTAGGCTTTGACGACGCGATGGGTGGACAGCAGCAGAGCGCCGCACGTCGCTATAATATACAGGCAGGATATCCAGAAATCGCCGGTCAGCGGATTGCGGTAGGCGATCGAGTTCTGCTCGACAAAGACCTGGCTCGGAAAGAATATCAACCCGTAAACGTCCCACACACATACGAGCGCGCCGACGGCGGTCAGGCCGAGAATGGCCTTTCTGCGCCAGCCGGGTGGCTCCATCAACACGACAGCGGCTGGCATCAGCAGGGGCAGTATCCCCTGCGCATAGAGCATGAACAGGAAGGCGACATGATCAAGCGCAAGCTTGTCGATATGCCTGTCAAGGCCGAGCCAGACGAACCCTTCGGAGAATTGGTGAACCGCGAACAGCATCGGCACGGAAGCGAACAGGAGGGCGCGCGGCTCCCGGACATGCCGCAATGTCGCCACGCCGATCGATCCAATCACGGCGCTGGCGATAAAGCTGGAACTGGCTGAAAAGCACATGTCGTCATTCCCCGAAAAGGGGCGCGGACCCCTGACAAGCGCTTCCTGTGTCATACACAAGCGTGATGCGGCGATCTTTGGCGTCTTCGCTGCCGCGGTCCAGCTTCAATTTAAGTGAAAGGCCGCGAGTAGGATTTATCTATTCGGCTCCGCGATCGGGTCCCGGGCCCCTTTCTGGGCGGAGCGTCGCACCTGACAGACAACAGCGGCGCTGACCTTGGCGAATAACTGCGACCGGCGCCATCGCATCTGGTTTATCAAGGATACGGACATAAACGGAGATAGCCACGCGGGCGCAGGCGATTCATTCCGTTCACGCGGCCAGTACGGGAGCCGGCGTCGGCTCTGCACGAGGGGACTGTTCCGCCTGGCTGATATGGGCCATCGTCCGAACGAAGCTGTCGGGATTGAGCGAGATCGAATCGATGCACTCGGTCACCAGGAATGCCGCGAAATCGGGATAGTTGCTGGGCGCCTGGCCACAGATGCCGATCTTGATGCCGGCGGCATGCGCCTTTCGGATCGCTTCCGACACCATCCGCATTACGGCTTCGTCCCGCTCGTCGAACAGCGTCGCGAGCAGATCGGAATCGCGATCGACACCGAGCACAAGCTGGGTGAGATCATTCGACCCGATCGAGAAGCCGTCGAAGCGCTTGGCGAACTCTTCGGCGAGGATCACGTTCGAAGGGATCTCGCACATCATATAAACTTGGAGCCCGTTGTCCCCGCGGCGCAGGCCGTTCTCCGCCATCACCGCGAGCACCCGATCGGCTTCGGCCGGCGTGCGGCAGAAGGGGACCATGATGATCACATTGGTAAAGCCGAGCGTTTCGCGGACGTGCTTGAGTGCGCGACATTCAAGCGCGAAACCCTCGCGATAGCGCTCGTCATAATAGCGCGAGGCGCCGCGAAATCCGAGCATCGGATTTTCCTCCTCCGGCTCGAAGGCTCGACCACCCAGAAGGTGGGAATATTCGTTCGTCTTGAAATCGCTCAGCCGCACAATTGCCGGATACGGATGATAGGGGGCCGCCAGTTTGGCGATCCCGCGCGACAGGATTTCCACGAAATAGTCTGCCGGACTGGCATGCCCTCGAGTCAGCTCTCGGATCAGGCGGTTGTCCTCCGCGCTAACCCGCTCGGGATGGAGCAGGGCCATCGGATGCGCCTTGATCAGCGCGTTGATGATGAACTCCATGCGGGCAAGACCGACACCCTTGGCCGGGAGGCGCCACCACTGAAAGGCGGCGGCCGGATTGGCAATGTTGACCATCACGTCCGTCCTGGTCGTGGGAATGGCGCCCAGATCAATCTCTTCCCGGTCGAAAGCGAGAAGACCGTCATAGACGCTGCCGACATCGCCCTCCGCGCAGCAGAGCGTGATGGCCTTCTCCTGGCCGAGTACCGTCGTGGCGTTGCCGGTCCCCACGACTGCGGGAACGCCCAACTCGCGGCTGACGATCGCGGCATGGCTGGTGGCGCCGCCATGATCGGTGATGATGCCGGCCGCGCGCTTCATGATCGGCACCCAGTCGGGATCGGTCGTGCCGGTGACGAGGATCGCGCCGTCGCGAAACTGGCCGATGTCGGCGGCGTTGTGGATTACGCAGGCCTGCCCTGATGCGATCGCGCTGCCGATGGCGGCGCCGGTCACCAGCGGAGTGCCGCCCTTGGTCTTGAGCTGATAGCGCTGGAAGGACGAGCGGCTTAGCCCGGCCTGGACGGTTTCTGGACGTGCCTGGACGAGGTAGAGCAGGCCGGTCTCGCCGTCCTTGGCCCATTCCATGTCCATCGGCCGGCCGTAATGGGCCTCGACGATGACGGCCCATCGACCGAGTTCGAGGATGTCGTCGTCATCGAGCACGAAGGCTTCGCGTTCGGCGGGGCTGGTCTCCACGATGCGGGTGCGCTTGCTGCCTCCTTCGGCATAGCGCATCTTCAAGGCCTTCTTGCCAAGACTTTTCTCGATGATGGGACGCGCGTTCGCCTGTTCGAGCAGCGGCTTGAAGACAAGATATTTGTCCGGGTCGACGCTGCCCTGCACAACCGTTTCGCCCAGACCCCAGGCGGCGCTGATCACCGCCACGTTAGGGAAGCCGCTTTCGGTGTCGATCGAGAACATCACGCCCGATCCGGCAAGATCGGATCGCACCATCTGTTGGACGCCGATCGATAGTGCGACATCGAAATGGTCAAACCCCTTGGTCTGGCGGTAGCTGATCGCCCGATCTGTGAAGAGTGATGCAAAACAGCGACGGCAAGCATCGAGCAGGGCGCGGTGGCCCCGCACGTTGAGGAAGGTCTCCTGCTGACCAGCGAAGCTGGCGTCCGGCAGATCCTCTGCCGTTGCGCTGCTGCGGACCGCCACGGCGAGATTGGGGGCGCCAGCCCTGGTCTTGAGTTCGTCATAGGCCGTCTGGATGGCGTCGGCGAGGGCAGGGGGAACCTCGCTGTCAAGGAATAGAGACCGGATCGCATGGCCGGCTTCCTGGAGCGTCGCCTTGCCTTCCTCGTAGGTGGCGAGCTGCGCCCGGATCGCGGCTTCTATTCTGTTGGCCGCAATGAAGCTCCGATAGGCGTCGGCGCTCGTGGCGAAGCCATTGGGAACACGCACGCCCTTGCCCGAAAGCGTGCGCACCATTTCACCGAGTGAAGCATTCTTGCCGCCTACCGACGCGATATCGCCGATCCCGATCTTGTCGAACCAAAGTATCGGGCTCTCGGTCATTGTCTGGTCCACCTCTGTAGAGATGGAGGACGATATGTTCGCCCATGGTGGCTTGTCTGTCGGGGATGATACGTAGTGGCCGACGCACTGAAATCCGGCATGTCGAGAGGACGGGCGCATGCTTTTCAGGGAGTCACATGATGCGGGTGGCCGTTTTCAGTACCAAGCCCTATGACCGGCAGTTCCTCGAGGTTGGCAACGCTGCGGCCGGCTTTCCGCACGATCTCGCTTTCCTGGAAGCGCGGCTCAGCGTCGAGACTGCGCCGCTTGCCGCCGGATCCGGCGCCGTCTGCGCCTTCGTGAATGATTGCCTTGATCGCCTGGTGCTGGAACGTCTTGCCGTGCTCGGGATTAAGCTCGTCGTGCTACGCAGCGCGGGATTCAACAATGTCGATCTTCTCGCCGCAGATGCGCTGAAACTCCCGGTAGCAAGGGTTCCGGCCTATTCGCCCCAAGCGATCGCGGAACATACGCTCGCCCTCATCCTGTCCCTCGACCGCAAGATCCACAAGGCCTATGCCCGAGTGCGCGAAGGCAATTTCTCGCTCGAAGGACTGCTGGGGTTCGATCTGAACGGGCGGAAGGTCGGCATCGTCGGAACCGGAAAAATCGGGGCAGTCGTAGCGCGCATTCTCAACGGTTTCGGTTGCCATATTCTCGCCTGTGACCCCACCGCGAACGCCGAAATTGTCGCCATGGGTGGCATTTATGTGGAGCTGGATGCGTTGCTGGCTGCATCCGACATCATCACGCTGCACTGTCCGCTCCTGCCGGAAACCCGGCATATCATCGATAGCCGCGCCGTCGCCCGGATGAAGCGCGGCGTCATGCTGATCAACACAAGCCGGGGCGGGGTCATCGATACGCAGGCGATGATCGATGGGTTGAAGACGGGTGTGATCGGCTATCTAGGGCTCGACGTCTACGAGGAGGAGGACGGGCTCTTCTTCGAGAACCTGTCGCAAGACGTGATCCAGGACGATATTTTCGCGCGCCTGCTGACATTCCCCAACGTTCTCGTCACCGGGCACCAGGGCTTCTTCACGGGCGAGGCTCTGACCGCGATTGCGGCGGCGACGATTGAGAACCTTTCCAGCTTCGAGGGGACAGGCGTCGCTGCGCACCAGATTGCGCCGGTTCGCAGCTGATATCGATCTGTCCCGCGACGCTCGCCGGACCCGTAACCTGCGCGATGTTCCGATCCGGTCAATTACGCATAGGCGCACAGCTGGCGAACGATCATCCTGCGTCCAACAACGGAGAAGCATGATGCGCACGATCCTGACAAGTATAGCGCTCCTCGCGCTCTGCGCCTGCGATGCGGCCGAAAAAATTGTAACAGAGCCGAGGGAAGTAGCCGGAAATGTGACCAATTATGTCGCAGAGGTCGTGGCTCTACCCGAACGTCAGCGGAATGCGGTCTTCTTCCGCGCGATCCGGGACGCGGGTCTGCCGTGCCAGAATGTGACCGGCGCCGAGCAGATCGCGACTGGCGAAAAGGCGCCGATGTGGCGCGCTCAATGCGAGGACGGCGTCGCGCACCTCATCCAGGTTCTGCCGGACGGGACCGCCAACGTCGTCAGCCGGGCGACCCCGTAGGTGACCGCGCCGTACGCAGATCACGAGAGCGCCAGGACGGACGCCGGCGGCCGGCGCTGGAGGGTGCGGTGATCACAGCCAGTGTCACGGATACGCAAGACGGCGACGACCTCCCCGAGCCGGATATTCAGTGTGAACACCCTGTGCGGATGCATATTTCCGACACGGTCCACAAGATCCTCGCGCGCTACGAAGGAGAACCGGCCGAGATCAAGCTGAACCTGGCGCGCATTCTCATGCATGGCCGGGTAGGAGGCAGCGGCCGTCTGATCATCCTTCCCGTCGACCAGGGGATCGAGCACGGCCCGGCGCGAAGCTTTGCCGCCAATCCAGCCGCCTACGATCCCCACTACCATTTTCGGCTCGCGATCGATGCGGGCCTGTCTGCCTTTGCAGCACCGGCCGGCATGCTCGCGGCCGGGGCTGACTCGTTCGCCGGACAGATCCCCACGATCCTCAAGCTGAACGCCGCCAACAGCCTCACGGTGATCAAGGATCAAGCGGTCGTCGCGACCGTGGACGACGCGGTGCGCCTCAACTGCGCCGCTGTAGGATTCACGCTCTACCCTGGTTCGGATGCCTTTATCGACCAGGCCGAGGAGTTGCGCATCGTGGGCCAGGAGGCCCGCGCCGCCGGCCTTCCATTGCTTGTCTGGTCCTATCCGCGTGGCGGGCTGATTTCCGAACAGGGCGAGACCGCGCTCGATATCATCGCCTATGCCGCACACATCGCTGTCGCGCTGGGCGCCCATATCGTGAAGGTGAAGCTGCCCAGCGAGCATATCGAACAGGACGCCTCCAGGCCTGCCTATGCCGACCGGCAATGGTCCGACCCGGTCGAGAGGATAAGGCACGTCGTCCAGGCCGCTTTTTCCGGGCGTCGCCTCGTGCTCTTCTCGGGAGGCGCGGCTAGGGACGCAGAGTCGCTGTATCGGGACGCCCGCGCGATACGTGATGGCGGCGGCAGCGGCTCGATCATCGGCCGCAACAGCTTCCAGCGGCCTCGCTCCGAGGCTCTGGCGATGCTGGACGAGGTCGTGCGAATCTATTCCGGCACAGGCTGATGGCGCCCGGCACTTCTGACCCCAATCCCGAGTTGCGGGCAAAGATCGAAATGAGGAGAAACAGCATGGCGACCCAGCCGGAATTCCCGCCGCCAGACACCATCGAACCCCAGTCGCCACCGGAGGCTCCGCCTGGGCCCGGTCCGGCGGAAGATCCTTTTTCCGAGCCGCCGGAGATCATTCCAGACGTTCCCGACCAGGATTATCCGGGCCGAGAGAACGACCCGGCGTAAAGGCATTTTTCGCGCCGGGCGGTAGCCGGCCGCGAGAGGTAACGGCATGATCTGCCGTTCAGCGTGTCAGCCCGAGGCCTGAGCACCGCGCCAAGAGGATCAAGGTTGGCACGGATGTACGCGGCAGGAATTTGCGAGCTGGAGGGCTTTGCTTATGCGACCAAGGCATGCAGCACGTCGGCACGGCTGATCAGGCCTACAACCCGACCGTCCGTCACTACAGGAAGCCGTTTGACAGCATGGCATTCCATGAGCTCGATCGCTTCCTCCATGGATGCATCGGATCCGATCGTGATCGGGTCGCGCGACATAATCTCGCCGACGGTCCGGGATTCTAGCGCGTTGATGCGCGCGTTGGCATCTGCGCCGAAGAGCGCGGTCAGCCGAGCCGGCCGCTCTTCACGCCGGAAGAAATCCCCCTCGGAGATAATGCCCTGGAGTTGCCCGCCCCGATCGACCACGGGCAGGGCGCTGATGTGGTGGTTGGCCATGGTTCGTATCGCCTGCGCAAGCGAAGCATCATGCGTGATCGTCGCCGCCCCGAGGCTCATAACATCGCTTGCTTTCATCTTCTCTCTCCGTCCGCTCGATCATTTGCCTGCCGTTGCAGCAAGGCAGGGCGCTTGTCTCTCACGCGCGCTGTGCCTCCGCTGCCCGGCTGCTATGCGCTGCCATATTGGTCGAAGCTTCCGCCAGCGTTTCGCCCGGATCGACAAGGACGTACAGCCGTTCCACCTCATCCCGATGGCAAAGATCAGTACCCGGCGTCAGGACGGCGGCGGCGCCTGCCGCGATTCCATATCGAAAGGCGTCCATCGGATCCCGGCCGCAAGCCAGCGCGAATGTCATTGCCGCCAGAAAGCTATCGCCGGCGCCGACTGCGCTCTTCGCTTCAACGGGCACTGCGGGCAGCCAGAGGACACCGGAGCGCTGCGCGAGGAGGCCGCCTTCATGGCCCATGGTCACAGCCACATATTGGGCCTGGTCCTTGTGGACGATGTCCGACGCTGCCGTCGCGATGTCGCTGCGATCTGCCAGTGAACGGCCTACAAGCTGCTGAAGCTCGCCAAGACTGGGCTTGACCAGCAATATGCCGCCGGCGGCGAGGCCCTGCTGGAGTGCGGCCCCCGAACTGTCTAGAATGAACTCGATCCCGCGAGCCCGCGTCTTCGTCTGCAGGCGGCTGTAGAAATCGTCGGGCACGCCCGGCGGCAGCGATCCGCTCGCGACGAGATAATCACATTCGATACCGTCGAGATGGTCAAGGCATGCTTGCCATTCCTGCTCGGTGACGACGGGGCCGCGCGGCACGAACCGGAATTCCTTGCCTGTTTCCCGCTCATAGACCGCCGTGCTTATGCGGGTGTTGCCTTGGATCGGGATGCGGGAGCGAACCATCTGGTGAAGATCGAGAAGACTATCGAGCGTAGCGCCGGTGGCGCCGCCCGCGAGATAGTGCGCGCGCGCGGTGCCACCCAGCCGGGCGATGACACGCGCCACATTGATGCCGCCGCCGCCCGGGTCATAATGTTCCTGGCGGGCCCGGATCTTGTGAGTGTGAAAGACGCGGTCCGCCTCATAGGCCACATCTATGGCCGGGTTCATCGTAAGGGTCGCAATTCTCTTCATGTCCGGGAGGTTATCATCGCGAGCCTTGACGTCGGAATAAGTATATGTCCCGAGATGCTCCGCAGTTCGGCTCGCTTGACTGCCATGGCCACCGCGACGGCTCTGTCACCGCCATACCCCTGTGCAGCTATCGAGTGGGCTTCGGTGCGGACACGGCTCCGTATTGTTCCCTATGTTGTCACGCCCCGGCTTTCGACAGGAAAAGCCATGAAGAAATTCCTGCTTCTCGCCTTTGCCTGCTTCCTGCCCGCGGCATCCGTCCCCAACCCGCCGCATTGGCACAAGGCGCAGGCCGAACGCCTCGTCGAATGGCTCGACGCAGCTGCCGACGACGGCCTCGCGCCCGTCAGCAAGGAAGCGCACGTGGTCCGCGCGGCGATTGCGGCCGGTGAAGAGGTGCGCCTTGATACGGTGGCGACGGCGGCAGCGATCCGGCTGTTGCAGGCTCACCGGACGGGTTGCTGCAATGCGTCCCTGCGCACCGGTTGGCGCATCGCGGGGGAGCCGCTTGGGGCCGAACCGGCTGCTGCGGTGGCGGCGTCGTTGGCGCGAGACGACCTCGACCGGCTGTTCGGCACGGCGCGCCCCTCGCATCCCTTTTATTATTCGCTTCGCAAAGCCTATTCGCACGAGCAGGATCCTGCGCGGCGCGCGACAATCGCCGCCAATCTCGATCGTTGGCGCTGGATGCCGCGCGTGCTCGGAGCCCGCTACCTGCTGGTTAACACCGCGGCCTTCGAAGCGACGCTGTGGGACGGCCGGAAGCAAATCGGCCGCTGGGCGGTAATCGTCGGCAAGACCGGCTCGCCGACACCGGTATTCGCCGCAACAGTGACAGGTGTGACGTTCAACCCCTGGTGGGAGATTCCGTCGAGCATCGTCGCGGAAAGCGTCGGCGCTTTGGTGCGCAACCGTCCTGCCGAGGCGGCGCGCAAGGGCTATGTCGTGCAGGGTGGCCGGTATCGACAGCGCCCGGGCGCAACCAATGCACTCGGGCGGATGAAACTCGTCATGCCCAATCCTTACAGCGTTTATCTTCACGACACACCGAGCAAGGGCCTGTTCGAGCAGGATGTACGCGCCTTCAGCCATGGCTGCGTCCGGGTCGGGGACGCGCTCGGCCTCGCCACGGCGCTTCTTGCGACCGAGCCGGGCTGGGACCGGGCGCGCACGGATGCCATGGTCGCGGCAGGGCGGACGGCTACCGTACCGATGGCTGCTCCGGTTCCCGTCTATGTCGCCTATTTCACGGCCGAACCGGACGGCGAAGGCGGTATCCGCTATTTTCCCGACGTTTACCATCGGGACCGCGGCATGCCGGTGCCGGGCGAGGAGAATTGTCCCCGATGACCTTTGCAAATTGCGGTGCCCAGCGGGAACATCGACCACGCCCATCGGCCGAATCTGCGCGAGGCGGCCTAGCGTTCAGACGGCTCCTAGATGACATCACGAAACGGTGAGAGAAGGCATGCATGGCGGACGAAATCGAACTGAAGCTCGAACTGACGCCGGACGCCGCCGATGCGTTCGAAGCTTCCGCTTTGCTGCCGGCCAATCCTGAAAAGATCGAGCAAGGGTCGGTCTATTTCGACACTCCGGATCATGCTCTGGCGAAGAAGGGGTTTTCGCTTCGCATCCGCCGTTCGGGCAGGAAGCGCACGCAGACCGTGAAGGCGGATGGCGCCAGTGCCGCGGGCCTGTTCGTGCGCTCCGAATGGGAACGCGCCGTCAAGGACGACAAGCCAATCCTCGATGATACGACGCCGGTCCGGGCCATGATCGGCGGCGCGGTCGATAGCGTCGGTTCGGTCTTCGAGGTGCGGATCGCGCGGCGCACGTGGATACTGAGGCAGGAGGGCGCGACGATCGAAGTGGTTCTGGACCGCGGCGAGGCGGCGGCGGGGGACCGAACATCGCCGATCTGCGAGATCGAGCTGGAGTTGAAGGCCGGCGATCCGGCCGCATTGTTCACGCTTGCCCGGCGCATCGATGCGGTCGCGCCCGTCCGGCTCAGTGTACAGACCAAGGCCGAGCGGGGCTACCGGCTCACCGGACCGGTCACGACGATGGTCAAGGCCGAGCCGATAGCGCTAACCAGCGACATGACGGCGGCCCAGGCGTTCCAGCATATTGTCCAGAGCTGCGTGCGGCAGTTCCGGCTGAACGAGACGCTGCTGCTGACGGGCGGGGACACCGAGGCGCTGCATCAGGCGCGCGTGGCGTTGCGCCGCCTGCGATCAAGCTTCTCAATCTTCAAGCCGCTGATCGGCGGAGACATGAAAGTGAAGCTGGGCGAGGAGCTGCGGTGGGTCGCTTCGAAGCTTGGCGACGCCCGCAACCTTGATGTGTTGCTCGAAAGCGCCCGATCGGGTCCACTATACGATCGCATCGAGGCGGCGCGCCAAGCGGCCTATGGCGAGGTCGCGGATGCATTGGCGTCATCGCGCGCGCGGAAGCTGATGCTCGATCTTGCGGAGTGGACTGTGAACGGCGACTGGCTACATGTGTCCGCCACCGAGGCGGATCGCCATCAGCCGGCGCGAGAATTCGCGGTCGCCGCGCTCGGCCGCTTTCGCCGCAAAGTGAAGAAGGGGGGAGGTGATCTCGCTCATGCGGCCGATGCCGCCCGGCACCGGGTCCGCAAGAACGTCAAGAAATTGCGCTATGGGGCCGAGTTCTTCGCCACCTTGTTCGAGCGCAAGCACGAGAGGCGGCGGTACGAGCGATTCCTCGTGGCGCTGGAAGAGCTTCAGGACCAGCTCGGTCTGCTCAACGACCTGGCGACGGCGCCGCGCCTGCTGGAAACGCTAGGAATCGCTGACGATCACGATGCGTCAATGTTGTTGGTCAACGCCCGGAAGAAGGCGCTGTTGAAGGCTGCGGCGGTCGCGCATGACGCGCTGATCGACACGAAGCGGTTCTGGCGATGACCGATAGTTCCGGCTCTCATCGCTGGCGTAGAAACGGATGCCGGTGCAAGCCCGGCTTACGCCGACCAACGTGCCTCCATCGAATGGATTGTCGTGGGCGGGACGGGCCGTCCATGCCAATCCGACTGCCATGACATTGTCCACGCAACTGGGTATCGCAACAGCGGTCGTCGCCCTGACGGTGCTGGTGCACCTCGTGGGGCTTGGGGCCTTGCTTGCAATTCTGCGCCGACACCGTCACGCATCGAGCCGAATGCTGGCGGCGATGTTCAACACAGCGGCGATCCTTTTAGCGGCGTTCGGCCTCTTTGCGCTGCATTCGGTCGAGATCTGGATCTGGGCGGGCGTATACCGGTGGCTCAACGCTTTTCCTGATTTCGAGCAGGCGCTTTACTTCTCCACCTCGACCTATGTGACAATAGGCTACGGAGATCTGGTTCTTCCCCCGGGCAGTCGCATCTTGGGCGCGATCGAGGGCGCCAGCGGAATAATTCTGATCGGCTGGTCCACCGCCTTCTTCTTTTCCATCGTTGATCGTTTGAAGCTGCTTGAACGAGGGTTCGAGCATGATCGGGCAGAATAGCCTTGGACAGTCATTCGTGGCCGCGCCTGATCGAAAGGACGCAAAGTCGGCGCTCATCATCATCATGGCGCCAGCGGGCCGTCATGCTTCCCGCCCGATCCGCATCCAGAACGTCACCCAGACTGGATCGCGACCGGTTCCGGAAAATCTTCATTGACGCCGAAATGGACCGCGTCGAAGCGATGAACATCGTCAGGCTCGGCGCTGCTATCTCCCAGACGTTGGGCATTGCGCGTTGCCCTTTTTGCAGTCACCCATCTTTCTCAAGCGACCGCAGCTTCTCTTCCTCATCGCGAAGAAGTTTGCGGATCTCATCATGCCTGTCGAGATGGGTGGCATTATGGAGAAGGGACTGGAAGCGCAGGATATTTTGGTTGTGCGCCCAGGATTGCTTCTCGAAGTCGCTCCGACCGTTCCCGCCCTCACGCGCCATTTGTAACGCTCCCGCTAGCGACCTGCCTACGGGTGAGCGGAGCGCCGCTGGCGGCTATCCTATCGACTCAGCGTGTCGGAGTGCACAGAGTGATGACCGTTCGCGCACGCGTCTGTTCGATGTCGAACATAGCATGAGCGTGTCCGAACCTTTCCCGAAAAATCAGCCGCTCGGCTGCGTTTCCGGACCGAACAATCGATTCATCTCTGCGGTGGTCTCGGCGTAGCATTCGCATGAGGTCTCCTCGAGACCCGCCCGGTCGACGATCGTAATGATCCCACGCACATAGTCGATGTATCCCGCCCTATGGAGCACCTTGGCGGTCAGCGAGACGCTGGAGCGGGTTGTTCCAAGCATCGTCGCGAGGAACTCGTGCGTGAGCGGAAAGCTGTCGGCAAGCGCGCTGTCATGGCTCGTCAGCAGCCAACGACAGCAGCGCTCCTCGAGCGTATGCAGTCGGTTACAAGCCGCAGTCTGTGCGAGCTGGCCAAAGGCGAAGCGCCAGTACCGCTCCATCATCCGCCTCAGATCGCGATCCCGCTCGAGCTCGCGCGAAAGGAAAGTTCGGCTGATCTTGAGCGCGCTGCCCGGCACCTGCACCATCGTCTCGGTGATCGCCACATCGACGCCGAACAGCGCATTGGAATCGGTGATGCCCTCGAGACCGATCGCGCCCACTTCGACGGAGCGGCCGTCGCGCATCACCTTAACCATCGAGATGATGCCCCGGTTTACGAAATAGAGATGCTGGATCAACCCATTAACATGATCGATGACGGCCCCCGACTCCGTCCGAATAAGCTCCATCTCGGGTGTCAGCCGTGCGAGCGTTGCCGGAGGCAGCGAGAGCAAAAGGCGGTTGGTGATTGGCTCCCTTTCACTGACCATCGTGACGCGCTCCGCCTGACTGACGGTGCGCATGCAAGAGACGGTCGATAGTGTCACCGACGGCTCCTTCGCGGAACGGCTTCTCGATCACCGCCCCAAAGCCGAGGCTGGCAGCTCGCTCCTGAAGGCCTAGGGCGGCGTAGGCGGTAATCAGTATGGCGGGTCCATTCCAATCCCGCGAACGCAGGCGCGACAAAATCTCGAAGCCGTCGAGTTCGTCGAGCCGATAGTCTGCCACCAGGCAGGCAGCGCTTGTGCAAAACGGATCGTCGAGCAGCGTCTTTCCGGTCGCGTGCGCCCTGACGTCATAGCCCCGCGCCTGCAAGGCCAGCTGAAGCGATCGCCTGACCGCGGGATCGTCCTCTGCAAGCAGGATCTTCGGCTGTCCTGAATCCGAAACAGTGTTTCGGTATGTCATGTCGTTCCGTTCGGAGAGGAGATATTGCATCGCTCCCGATACCGGGCACTACTGCGCGGTGCGTTACGTAAAGCCCCGGATGGGGCGTCATCAGTCCCGCGCACCACTTCGGAGAGGCGCAAGACGCTCAGTTCGTGATGGCCCGCGACCGCCTCGCTTGTGTCGGAATTTGTGCCGCGGTCACGTCCCCGGGGATGTGACCGCGGCGATCTGCTCACGCCACTCTGCCGCGCGGTGCCGGGGGCTGCGGACCAGTGAACTCTGGCTCGCAAAGCGACGACGTTGAGGGAACATACCAATCTGCTGCGGTCTCTCGATGATGTAACGCCTGCGGACATATGATTGGTCATGCTTCCCGGGCAGCGTCCGGAAGAATGAAAGGATCGCGAATACCAGTGGCGATTTCGATACATCATCACATTCCGGGTCGAACGCGATTGCGGTTTTCTCCATGGCCTGCCGATGACGCGTTACGGCGTTTCCGAAGCAGATTGGTGGCTCGCGGTTGCCGTGTAGGGGAGGGCAATGCCTTCTTGGGCAGCATGCTTGTCGAACATGATCCCGCAGTGACCATTGCCGCCATCGTCTCCTGGTTGGAGGAATCGGCGCCGATCGAGGCGGCCGCCGAGCCAGATGACCGGCTTTCCCGCTCCGGTCCGCGGCGACCGAGGCTTTTGGACGAACCGCCACTGGAGAGTGACGCCATTTTCCGTTCGCGGGGTGAGGATATCCTCGAGCTGTTGCGTAGCGGGGCGGACGGTCTTTCTGCGAACGAGGCGCGCCGCCGGCTCGCCGTCTACGGGCCGAACCAGACTCCGCCGCCGCTCGGCCGCTCGCAGCGGGATATGGTCGCGGCGCAGTTCACGGGCTTGCCGGTGGCGCTGCTGTTCGGATCGGCGGTTCTTTCCTTCGCCACCGGTGGCCTGCTGGACGCCGCTTTGACGATCGGCGTCGTACTCGCCAACGCCGCCATCGGCTTCTCTTCGGAAAATGCCACGGAGCGCCTTATCCGCCGCCTGTCGCGGCCGACGGAGCATATGGCGGAGGTCCAGCGTGACGGCAATCGCCTTACGGTGCTCGCCGCGACGATCGTGCCCGGCGATATCCTCGTCCTCGCGCCGGGCCAGTTCGTGCCCGCCGATGCCCGAATTCTCGAATGCGGGGATCTGACGGTGGATGAATCGACGCTGACGGGCGAGAGCCTGCCAGTTCGAAAGCACGCCAAGGTGCTGGACCAGGCGCCGGCCGGAGTCGCCGACCGGCACAATATCGTCCACGATGGAACGATCGTCAGCGGTGGAGACGGGCGCGCAGTCGTCTTTCGTACAGGCAGCGGCACGGAGGCCGCACGAACCCGCGCCTTGATCGATCTGGCGCGTCCGCCCCGACCCGTCATCGAGGAGGAGCTTTCGTCCCTCAGCGGCCGTCTCGCATTGCTCTGCGTCGGCGCATCGAGCGTTGTGTTCCTGGTCGGGCTGCTGCGCGGCGAGCCACTGCTGGCCATGGCGCGAAGCGCGGTCGCGCTCGCCGTCGCTGCCATTCCCGAGGGTCTTCCGGCCATCGCGACCACGACACTTGCGCTGGGCGCAAGGGCGATGGAGCGCGAGCAGGCTTTTGTTCGGGCGCTGCCCGCGGTCGAGGCCCTGGGCACCATCGACACCATCTGCCTCGACAAGACGGGAACCTTGACCGAGAACAGGATGGCGGTCGTGGCGGTCGCCATCGGAGAAGAGGTTCGGCGGACTTCGGCGGACGGACATGGCCATGGCTCGGACACAGATTTGCTGCGCGCCATCGCCGAGGCCGTGGCGCTGTGCAATGAGGCAAATCTGGCTATGCAGACGGGATCCTCCACCGAGCTGGCGCTTCTTCGCTTTTCCAGCGACGTCGGCATCGACCCCGATGCCGTCCAACAACAGTCGCCGATAGTGGGCCTCCAGAGCCGGGATCAGGCGCATCGATGGATGGCGACAGCGCATCGCCGCAACGGCGCGGATTATGTCGCGGTCAAGGGCGCGCCGGACGAATTGCTCGCGCTTGCCGCCCACGAACTGACGGAGGATGGGCTTCGGCCGCTCGACGAGGAACGGCGTCACCGGATCCTTGCCACCAATGAGACGCTCGCCCGGGAAGGCTTGCGGGTGCTCGGCGTTGCGAGGAAGGAAGGTGATCTTCGCGACGGATTGCCGGACGACCTCGTCTGGCTGGGCCTCGTGGCGCTCGCTGACCCTGTCCGCGCGGAGGCGCAGGAAGCGGTCGAGATCTTTCACCGCGCCGGCATTCGAACGATCATTATCACCGGAGACCAGCCGGCCACCGCGCTTTCGGTCGCCGAAGCGGTCGCCGTGTCACGGACCGGCATCATCCCCGTCGTGGACGGCGCGAACCTTGCGGATCTCGACGATCAGGCGCTTGGCGCTTTGGCGCTCCGGACGTCGGTCTTCGCCCGTATCAGCCCTGGTGACAAGCTGCGCATCGTCCGCGCGCTTCAGGGCGCGGGCCGGCGCGTGGCGATGATCGGGGATGGCGTCAACGACGGTCCCGCGCTCAGGGCTGCTGCGGTAGGCGTCGCCATGGGAAGGCAGGGAACCGATGTCGCGCGCGAGGTGGCGGACATCGTGATCGCCGACGATGATTTACGGGCGTTGGCACGGGCGATCGCCCGCGGGCGCGCGACCGATGACAGCATCGGCGCGGCCACCCGCTATTTCCTGTCGACGAACCTGTCGGAGGTGCTCCTCATGCTCGGCGAAACCCTGCATGGCCGGGGCGGGCTCGAAACGCCGATGGAGTTGTTCTGGCTCAATCTGGTGACGGACATCATGCCAGGTCTGGGGCTGGCGATGGCCGAGCCGCGAGGCGACGTGATGACACGCCCCCCGCGCACTGCGGATGCGCCGCTGTTCGGCCACGACGAGCTTCGGGATCTTGGATTCGACGGCGCGCACCTCGCTGCGTCGGCGTTGACCGCCCATCTCATCCTGTTGGCGCGCAAGGGCGCCGGACCACAGGCACGCGCGGCGACCTTCATAACATTGTCGCTGGCGCAGTTTGCCCACGCCTGGGGGCTGCGTGACCGGACGCCCGGATCGGTCGCAGGTCGAGTGGTATCGGAGACACGGCTTGGCGGCGCATTGGCAGCGGCTTGCGGACTGCTTGCCGCGCCTTTCCTGATCCGGCCACTGCGAACGCTGCTCGGGCTGGGTGTGCCCGGTCCGGGCGACTTGGCGCTCTCCGCCGGGCTGGCGGCGACCTCTTTCGGCATCGGCGAACTGCGACGGACTCAGCGAATGAACGTTCGCAGTGGCCGGGCCATCGTCAGGGTGGCGGCCTGACCGAGGAGGGTCAGCGCCGGTCCGGCAACCCTGCCTCTTGCGAGCTGGATCACACCCCCGGCCACAAGCCCCGCGAAAGCCAGGCTCCACAGATCCGCACGGCCGTCCGTCAGGCGCGCTATCGCTCCGTCGACCGTACCAAGCTGCCGTGCGGCGGCGCCCATCGGATCAATCGGCTGAAGATGCGTGATGGACGAAGCAAACTGGATGCCTTCCCTGGCGATCGACTCCCGCAACTCATCAAAATCGCCTCGGTGTCTGATAACGATGCTGCCGCTTGTCGGCCTGATCTCGGCGGAGTCTATGCCCGGAATCGCGGCCAATGCCGTAGCAAGCGACTCAAGCCGCTCGCGGTGGGGCAGGGGACGATCGAGCACGATCCGGACGCGTCCGGGCATACGGTGCTTGAGATGACCTCGCGTCGTTTCAGCTTTTGGACTGCGATCCATCGACGGCGTCCTTCTCCTGGCTGGCTGCTCCTTGCGTGGCCGCGGTTGCGGAAGCGGCCTCTGGCGCGGGTGTTTGCTTCATCTCATGGGCGACCTCGGCGACCAGATCCTCGACATCTTCAGCGAAACGCGCGGCCGCGCCGCGAACTGCTGCATAGCCGGCAAGACCGGCCCGCAGCGCCCGTTTGGCCGCAGGCCTCGTCGTTTCCCACGGGATCGACGCCACCAGGGCGCCACCCGCTCCGACCACCATTCCCCAGAAGAAGCTGCCGCGCATGATCGTTCCCGTATTTTCCTGCCGCCATGGCAAATCGAGCCGTGCCTTTCGCTCGGCTTGAGCCGACTCTGCACGAGCCATATGAAAATCTGTGGCTGATCCGAGCCTGCCTCATGCTCTTAACCGGACGAATTCGTATACATACGTAGGTCCCGGCGATCACCGTCCCTCATAGTCCTTCCACTGGAAGCGAAGCGACAATCTTGTCGCAGCGGTCGTCCTTCGGCCAGAAGCCCAGGTGCCGACGCGGAAGGTTCCTTGCCGCGGTGGAAGCGCTTGGGGACCGGCAGCATGCCCAACGATTTGGTCAACCGTACCGCACATATAGGAGGAACTCGGAATAGCCGATGATCCCGATGCAGCAAAGCCGGTGGCCAGCCGCGGCAGGAAGGCGCTGCCGAGGGCTTCATCCAACGCCACATGACGTCCTGTACGAAGCAGTTCTGGCAAGGACCGATGGCCCGGTCCTCATCGTGGGCAGAAATCTCCCATCGCTTGGGACTTAGGGGAATTCCTTACAGAGGGACCTGCCTGACGCATCTAAAACCCTATATTTCGGATATGACGGTCTTGCCCACTTACAGCCCACGCAAGTCGACGGCAGCCGCCGGGGTTCCGCTCTGCGCCCTGCTGATCGCTTCGCTTCTGCTGGCCGGCTGCATTCCCCATAGCCCGCCGCCCAAGACCGGCGCAGCCGCGCCACCCGTCGCGCAGCCGGAAAGCAAGGTAGACCAGACGGGCAGGAGGGCGGGCGAGATCGTGACCCAGCCGGTTCGCGACGTCGGTGTGGCCGCGACCAATATTCCGCCGGTGTTGGAAAGAGCGAGCGAGAACCCCTACAACCTCGACGGCCTTAGAGCCTGCACCGAACTGGCCCGTGCGGTAACCGAACTGAGCGCGGTGCTTGGACCGGACTTCATTGTCGGTGCGAAACAGCAAGAGAACAGCGCCGGAAAATTTGCAGAGGCCGGCGGCCAGATGGTGGTGAACTCGCTCATTCCCTTCCGGGGACTGGTGCGGGAGGCGACCGGCGCGGCGCCGGCGCAGCGTCGCCTCAACACCGCGATCGATGCGGGTTTTGCGCGACGGGGCTTCCTGCGCGGCATCCACCAGGCAAGAGGCTGCCGTCCGCCGCTCTGAGGCGCCGGGAACGCGTCCTCAAGAGGCTGGACGTCGCGGCGACCGATCCTAAAGAAGGTCTCCTTCGAGACGGTTGCGGACGACCGTACCGTCGGGAAGGCCGCTGCCGAAGAGATTCGCGCCGCTTGAGCGACCCGAGCGGCTCTCCCGGCGGGGCCGCGATCCGGCTGGGGATGTTGGAAAAGCATGTAAATCGCTGTGAATGTCGTCGTTGATCATTATCCATATGTCCGTTAGTGTAGATATATGGATAATGATTCAGCCATCGCCGCCTTGGGCGCTCTCGCGCAGGGTACCCGCCTTGACGCCTTCCGGCTTCTGGTCCGGCACGAGCCCGATGGGCTCGCTGTCGGCGAGATCGCCAAGGCGCTGGGCGTTCCCCAGAACACCATGTCGGTTCACCTGGCCACGCTCTCACGAGCCGGATTGATCCGATCCGAGCGGCGCAGCCGGGTCGTCAACTATCGCGTCGAGCTGGACCAGCTGAAGACGCTGACCCTGTTTCTCGTGAAGGATTGCTGTGGCGGCAACGCGGCGCTGTGCGCGCCGCTGATCGCCGAACTCGCCCCCTGCTGCTGATGGAGTTTGCCATGTCTGACCGCATCTTCAACGTCCTCTTCCTGTGCACCGGCAACTCGGCCCGTTCGATCCTTGCGGAGAGTGCGCTCACCAAGCTGGGCGGCGGCCGCTTCCGTGCCTTTTCGGCGGGGAGCTACCCCAAGGGCGCGATCAACCCTGACGCGCTCGCTCTGCTCGAGCGGATTGAATATCCTACAGAAGGTCTCCGTTCGAAGAGCTGGGACGAGTTCGCCGTGCCTGGCGCGCCCGTGATGGATTTCGTGTTCACCGTGTGCGACGACGCGGCGGGCGAGGTCTGCCCGATCTGGCCAGGTCATCCTGTCACCGCCCATTGGGGGATCGAGGATCCAAGCCACGTCCAGGGTTCGCAGATCGAGCGGGAGCGCGCGTTCGTGACAGCGCTGCGCTATCTTGAGAACCGCATCAAGCTCTTCGCGGCGTTGCCCTTCGATAGGCTCGACGCCATGGCTTTGCGGGCCCGTGTCCGTGAGATCGGGCATGGCGAAGGCGCGAGCAGCCGTCGCGGGGACGCAGCCTGATGCCGGTCGATATCATAATCTACCACAATCCCGATTGCGGCACCTCCCGCAACACGCTGGCGATGATCCGCAATGCTGGAATCGAACCGCGTGTGATCGACTATCTGAAGACTCCTCCGTCGCGGTCGATGCTTATGTGGCTGATCGAGCGCATGGGTATTACCACGCGCTCTTTGCTGCGCGAGAAGGGCACGCCTTTCGCTGAGTTGGGGCTCGATAACCCGTCGCTGAGTGATGGGCAGCTTGTCGATTCGATGATGGCGCATCCAATCTTGATCAACCGCCCGATCGTAGTGTCACCGCTCGGCGTCAAGCTCTGCCGCCCTTCCGAGGAGGTGCTCGATCTGCTGCCGAGCGATCAGCGTGGCGCCTTCGCGAAGGAAGATGGCGAACGCATTGTCGATGACCGCGGCCAGCGGGTCGCATCATGAACGCCACCACTGCTGGAACGTTGGCGCCGGCCAGGCCGGCGATCAGCACATTCGAACGCTATCTCAGCGTCTGGGTAGCGCTTTGCATCATCGTCGGCATCGCACTCGGCTATGCACTGCCCGGCCTGTTCGGCGTGATTGCGTCAACCGAGGTTGCGCGGGTCAACCTCATCGTTGCGGTTCTGATCTGGCTGATGATCGTCCCGATGCTGCTCAAGATCGATCTTGGCGCGCTTGGTTCGGTCAGGCAGCATTGGAAGGGTGTCGGCATAACGCTGTTCATCAACTGGGCGGTAAAGCCCTTCTCGATGGCGCTGCTCGGCACCCTGTTCCTGGGCTGGCTGTTTCGGCCGCTGTTGCCGGAGGCTGAGATCAGCTCCTATATCGCCGGACTGATCCTGCTTGCCGCAGCGCCCTGCACGGCGATGGTGTTCGTCTGGTCCAATCTCTGCGATGGTGACCCGACCTACACGCTGAGCCAGGTCGCGCTCAACGACACCATCATGGTGTTCGCGTTCGCCCCGCTGGTCGGCCTTCTCCTCGGCGTCGCATCGATCACCGTACCCTGGGACACGCTGCTGATCTCGGTCCTACTCTACATCGTCGTGCCGGTGATCGTCGCGCAGGTCATTCGGGGTGCCGTGCTCTCGTCGGGCGGACAGCCCGCGCTTGACCGGCTGCTCAGCCGTCTTGGCCCAGTATCTTTGGTCGCGTTGCTGACGACTCTGGTGCTGCTGTTCGGATTCCAGGGGCAGGCGATCATAGCTCATCCGCTGGTGATCGCGCTGATCGCCGTGCCGATTCTCATCCAGGTCTATTTCAACGCAGGGCTCGCCTATTGGCTGAGCCGTCGGTTCGGCGTGGCATGGTGCGTTGCCGCCCCCGCCGCATTGATCGGCGCGTCCAACTTCTTCGAGCTGGCGGTCGCTGCCGCGATCAGTCTGTTCGGTCTCAACTCCGGCGCAGCGCTTGCTACCGTCGTCGGCGTGCTGGTCGAAGTTCCGGTCATGCTGTCCGTGGTCAGAATCGTGAAGGCGACACGCCCTTGGTATGAGCGTCGGGTAGCCTGATGTCGCGCCTTCGTTCCCTTGCCGACCCTGATGACCTGCCGGCGCTCGATCGGTCGCTCGTTAGACCTAGTCCCGCCGTCGGCCTCGGTTCGCTCGAACATCCGCCCCGCATCTTGCTGCTTTACGGATCCCTGCGGGAGCGATCATTCAGTCGACTCGTGGTCGAGGAGGCGGCGCGCCTGTTGATCCTGTTCGGCGCCGAGGTGCGGATCTTCGATCCGAGCGACCTGCCGCTGCCGGATCAGATCAGGGGGGACGACCATCCGGCGGTCCATGAACTTCGTCAGCACGCGCTCTGGTCCGAGGGCATGGTGTGGTGCAGTCCCGAGCGTCATGGCCAGATCACTGGCATCATGAAGGCGCAGGTCGACCATCTGCCGCTGGAGTTTGGCGGTATGCGCCCGACCCAGGGAAGGACGCTCGCGGTGATGCAGGTCTCAGGCGGCTCGCAGTCTTTCAACGCGGTCAACACGCTGCGTCTGCTCGGCCGCTGGATGAGGATGTTCACGATCCCGAACCAATCGAGCATCGCAATGGCATTCAAGGAGTTCGATGAGGCAGGCCGCTTGAGACCTTCCAGCTACTACGACCGCATTGTCGACGTGATGGAAGAGTTGATCCGGTTCACCATTCTGATCCGAGGCCATGCCGAGCAGCTTGTCGATCGATATTCTGAGCGCAAGTCCGAGACCGCCAAGCGCGATGCCGCGAACGACCTGACGTCACGATCGATAGCGTGAGGCCCGCAATTGGGCCAGAACGCCGGGTCTGGCGCCTTATGGCTGTTCTATTCCCGCCAGCCGGACGCTGGATTTGCCCCCCGTCCCCCGGGCGATGCTGCGAGTCGCCATAATCGGAACGACGATCAGATCGGGCCGGGCCGGGCCGGTTTCACCTGCGGCGCGTCCGCATCAATGGGAAAGGAGCGACATAGAAAGGAGGCACGGCCATGTCGCAGCCATTTCGCCAGAGGTGGGCAGCACAAGCGCTCTTCTCTCCAGCCATGTCCGGCGGCAGCCGATCGGCAGATAGCCATGAACATCGCCGGTCCGGACTTGGCTGAATTCCGCGCCCATCGGAACATCCCGTATATTTCTGGGCTTCGGCTTGAAAGATAAGCGCCAAGAATTCTGAGCGAACGAGAGAGGGGGAACACGCTATGCCAAGAAATCTCCGACTTTGCCGAACCAATCGATAGGGCCTTCATCGGCCGTGTTGGAATCGGTTCGATAACCCTTGGCCATCACGTGCGACGTCGAACCGACAATGGGGTGAGACGCGATCGGTACTCACGCCAAACGGAAAAACGAGGAATCAATGAATCTCGAAAAATTCACCGATCGCGCCAAGGGCTTCCTCCAGAGCGCGCAAACCGTCGCGATCCGCATGAGCCATCAGCGGATAAGCCCGGAACATCTTCTGAAAGCTTTGCTCGAGGATGAGCAGGGCATGGCAAGCGGCCTCATCCGCGCGGCAGGCGGCGATCCCGCCGTGGCGACGCGGCAGACCGACGCCGCGCTCGCCAAGGTGCCATCGGTTTCAGGCAGCGGCGCGCAATCGGCCCCGAGCCTCGATAATGATGCTGTGCGGGTGCTCGATCAGGCCGAGCAGGTCGCGCAGAAGGCGGGCGACAGCTATGTCACCGTCGAGCGGCTGCTTCTTGCGCTAGCGCTGGCCTCAAACACCGCGGCCGGCAAGTCCCTGGCCTCAGCGGGCTTGAAGGCAGAAGCGCTGAATGCGGCGATCAGCGCGCTGCGCAAGGGAAAGACCGCGGACACGGCCTCGGCCGAGGATCGCTACGACGCGCTCAAGAAGTTCGCACGCGACCTCACCGAAGCGGCCCGCGAAGGCAAGCTCGATCCGGTCATCGGCCGCGATGAGGAGATCCGTCGGACCATCCAGATCCTTGCCAGGCGCACGAAGAACAATCCCGTCCTCATCGGCGAACCCGGCGTCGGCAAGACCGCGATCGCCGAAGGGCTCGCCCTGCGCATCGCCAATGGCGACGTGCCCGATACGCTCAAGGACCGCGCGCTGATGGCGCTCGACATGGGCAGCCTGATCGCCGGGGCCAAATATCGCGGCGAGTTCGAGGAGCGGCTGAAGGGTGTGCTCGATGAGGTGAAGGCCGCCGAGGGCCATATCGTCCTGTTCATCGACGAGATGCATACGCTAATCGGCGCCGGCAAGGGCGAAGGCGCGATGGACGCATCCAACCTGCTCAAGCCCGCGCTCGCGCGCGGCGAACTCCATTGCATCGGCGCGACCACGCTCGATGAATATCGCAAGCATGTCGAGAAGGATCCAGCCCTCCAGCGGCGCTTCCAGCCCGTCTTCGTCGGTGAGCCCACGGTCGAAGATACCATCTCGATCCTGCGCGGCCTGAAGGAAAAATATGAGCTGCACCATGGCGTGCGCATCACCGATGGCGCGCTGGTCTCGGCGGCGACCTTGTCCCACCGCTACATCACCGACCGCTTCCTGCCGGACAAGGCGATCGACCTCATGGATGAGGCGGCCTCGCGCCTGCGTATGGAAGTCGAATCCAAGCCCGAGGAGATCGAGAATCTCGATCGGCGCATCATCCAGCTCAAGATCGAGCGGGAGGCGCTGAAAAAGGAGACCGACAAGGCGTCGAAGGACCGACTGGAGACGCTGGAGCAGGATCTCGCCAATCTCGAGCAGCAATCGGATGAACTCACCTCGCGCTGGCAGGCCGAGAAGGAAAAGATCGCGGGTGAGAGCCGTATCAAGGAACAGCTCGACGCTGCACGCATCGAGCTCGACCAGGCGCAGCGCTCGGGCGACCTCGCCAAGGCAGGCGAACTGCAATACGGCACCATTCCCACGCTCGAAAAGCAGCTGGCCGATGCGGCGGGCGCAGCCGAAGGCGCAATGCTGCGCGAGGAGGTGACAGCGGAGGACATCGCCGGCGTCGTCGCGCGCTGGACCGGCATTCCGGTCGAGCGAATGATGACCGGCGAACGCGAGAAGCTGCTCGCCATGGAAGAGACGATCGGCAAGCGCGTCATCGGCCAGGCCGATGCGGTCCGCGCCGTGTCGACCGCCGTGCGCCGCGCGCGTGCCGGTCTGCAGGACCCCAATCGGCCCCTGGGCTCATTCCTGTTCCTAGGGCCCACAGGCGTCGGCAAGACCGAGCTCACCAAGGCGCTCGCCGGCTTCCTGTTCGACGACGACAACGCGATGGTTCGCATCGATATGAGCGAGTTCATGGAGAAACACTCGGTCGCCAGGCTGATCGGCGCCCCTCCGGGCTACGTGGGCTATGAAGAGGGCGGCGTGCTGACTGAAGCGGTTCGCCGCCGCCCCTATCAGGTCGTCCTCTTCGACGAGGTCGAGAAGGCGCATGGCGACGTGTTCAACATTCTCCTGCAGGTGCTCGACGACGGGCGGCTGACCGACGGCCAGGGCCGCACGGTCGACTTCACCAACACCATCATCGTGCTGACCAGCAATCTGGGCAGCCAGTATATTGCGGGCCTCGCCGACGACGAATCGGTCGAGAAGGTCGAGGACCAGGTGATGGAAATCGTCCGCGGCCATTTCCGACCGGAATTCCTCAACCGCCTCGACGAGATTATTCTGTTCCACAGGCTGGGCGCCGACCATATGGCGCCCATCGTCGATATTCAGGTCGCCCGCGTCGGCAAGCTGCTCCAGGACCGCAAGATCACGCTCGACCTCACCGATGCGGCCCGCGCCTGGCTCGGCCGCGCCGGCTATGATCCGGTCTACGGCGCGCGGCCATTGAAACGCGCGGTGCAACGCTTTCTCCAGGATCCGCTCGCCGACTTGATCCTCCAGGGCGAGATCCGCGACGGATCGACCGTCCATATCGATGAGGGTGACGGAGCACTCGTGCTGAATCTAGGCTAAGAGTTACGATGGCCGCCTGGAATAGCGTGGGACTGAATTGGGCGACAGCAGCAGTTGACGAAGGATTGCCCGAACGAATTAGGGAGAAAGCTTATGAGCGCGCACGAAGCAAATAAGGGGGTCTGGGGTTCGCCGTTTCCGGCATCCACCGGTTGGGGATGGGTTCTGACCTATGGCGTGCTCCTGATCCTGGGCGGGATCCTGGCTTTCCTGAACCCGCTCGCGACGGGCTTTGCCGCCGGCGTGATCTTCGGAGCGATATTGCTTGCCTATGGCGTCATCGCGATAGTCGCTGGACTGTCAGCCTTTTCCACCCGATCGAAGGTGCTGGAGTTGCTCCTCGGCGTCGTGGCGGTACTCGCAGGCCTCTTCGTGCTGTTCGATCCATTCCAGGGTGCCGCATCGCTCGCTTGGGCGATCGGGCTGTGGCTGTTCGTCTCAGGATTTTCCCAGCTTTTCTATGGACTGAAAGGTACGCATGACAAGGGATGGAGGCTGTTGCTCGGCGTCGTCGATATCGGGCTGGGTACCTATCTGGTGATCAGCGGCCCGCTGGCAGGGCTTGCCTTCGTGGCGGCGATCATCGGCTTCAGCTTTCTCTTCCGCGGTGTTTTCCTTATCTCACTTGCCTTTGGCCTGAGGCGGCTGAAGTCCGCGTGACGAGGGGATGCGGCCAGGAGATGGATATACCGAGGCTGACGGCGAATGCTGCG
This sequence comes from Sphingobium aromaticiconvertens, assembly GCF_037154075.1. NCBI lineage: Bacteria > Pseudomonadati > Pseudomonadota > Alphaproteobacteria > Sphingomonadales > Sphingobiaceae > Sphingobium > Sphingobium aromaticiconvertens. The sequence continues at coordinate 3,874,404 of NZ_JBANRJ010000001.1, read as the reverse complement.
GAAGGGTTCGCGCCGATCCTCAGCGCGGCCAGGAGGCGTAACAGGTGAGCAATCCATATGAAGTTCTCGGCGTCGCCGCGTCCGCGAGCGGGGACGATATCCAGAAAGCGTATCGCAAGCTCGCGAAGAAGCTCCATCCGGACCTCAACCCTGGCGACAAGTCGGCCGAGGACAAGTTCAAGCAAGTCGCAGGCGCCTACGATCTGCTGAGCAACCCGGAGAAACGCAGGCGTTACGACACGGGCGAGATCGACGAGACCGGCGCAGAGCGGCCCCAACAGCAATATTATCGTGACTATGCCGGGTCGGACCCCGGCCATTATTCGAGTAGCGCTGGCTTTGCGGATTTTGCCGCAGGCGACGATCCGTTCGCCGAACTCTTCCGTCGCAGCGCACAGGCGCGCGCCAATCGCCGCGGGCAGGACCTGCACTATCGCCTTTCGGTCAGCTTCGTGGAGTCGATCACCGGCGGTTCACAGCGGATAACCCTGCCAGCGGGCGGCACGCTCGACGTGACGATCCCGGCGGGCGTCGTTGATGGTCAATCGCTGCGCCTCAAGGGCAAGGGCGCACCTGGCGCCGGCAAGGGCGGCCCAGGAGACGCATATATCGAGATCGAGGTTCGATCCGACCCACGCTTCCTCCGCAATGGCGACGACATCACGATCGACGTTCCGATCTCGCTGAGGGAAGCCGTCCTCGGCGGCAAGATCCGCGTTCCCACGCCAACCGGTGATGTGACGATGACCGTGCCGGCCAATTCGAACAGTGGCAGCACGCTGCGCCTCAAAGGCAAGGGTGCCCCTCGGCTGGGCGGCGGTCGTGGCGATCAATTCGTGAAGCTCAGGATCGTGCTGCCCAAGCCGGCCGATCCGGAACTCATACAATTCGTTTCGACTTGGGAAGCCGGCAAGAATTTCAATCCTCGTGAGGCCTCGCGATGATAGACTTGGACGAATTTCTATCCCGCTCGGGGATCGAACTCCACTCGCTCGAGCAGTGGATCGATCGCGAATGGCTCCTTGGCGAGCGCCGATCCACGACCATCGTCCTGACCGACATGGACGCGGCCCGCGCGCGCCTCATACATGATCTGAAGCGAGACTTCGGCGTGAACGACGAAGGCGTCGACATCGTGCTCCACCTCGTGGATCAATTGCATGGCCTTCGCCAGGTGCTCGCACAGATGCGAACGGAAACGCAGGCGGCGCGACGCCGGGATATCCGGCGATCGCGAGGCCGCAAACCGGGTCCGATTCTGGCTCCGCGGCGCAAGTCGTAACCGAGCCATGAGTCCTGCTGAAAGGGCCTAGCTAGATGGACAAGTCCCGGCCGCGGACGCCGCCGCTCGATTTGCCGATCGCATAGCCTTTGACGGGAGCAGGGCATTGAGGAGATTTGCGACATAGGCGAAACCGCTGCTGATGGCGACGCAAGTGTGGTCCGCTACCAAAAGCTGGTCGGGGCTCGGCTATTCGGTAGAAATCGCGCGTATCGCTGTCATAGAGCGGACATCCCAGGCTCGAATGCTACAGTGGGCGGTTGAATCAGAAACCGGCTCCGCAGACAGCAACCGAAATTGGAGGTCGCTATCGCCCAACGCTCGGATCGGTGACAGGCATAGCTGTGGGGCACACGCTGAACTCGTCGTTGGCCATCCAGATGGACCAGGCTTTACCGCAGATCGACGCTACCGCACTATCGCACTCAACGCGAAATCGGCTGCGAACGTTCGCCAGAAGCCAAGACGCTCGGGAGCCGAAAAATCGGCTGGAATGAAGCCCGCGATGATTTTGCCACCCGTGAAATTGCCGATCATCGCCATGATTGCGACGGCGAAGACTGCATCCGGCTCCAGTTCCTTGCGGAAGGTCCCCGCGCTCTGGCCAGCGCGGAAGATGGTTGAAAGACGCGCCATCAATTGGGGACTGCGTCGTTTGAGTTCGCGGCACTCGGGAATATGCTCTCCGCCATAAAGGCTTTGGTCATTGAAAAGCCCGGAGAGAAAAGGCCAGCGAACGAAAAGGTCGAACACACCGCCAAGAAACACCCTGATCGCATCTTCTGGGCCAAGCGATTCATAATCGGGAATTGAAAGTTGCTGGATCGCCTGCGCCGAAACCTCCTCCATGACCGCCGCATAAAGTTCGGCCTTTGTCCGAAAATAATGGTGGATCAGCTGCTTGGATACGCCCGCCTCCATCGCGATCACGTCAAGCTTGGCGCCTGCAAGGCCCGCGCGGCAGAACTCATTGGTTGCTGCCGTCAATATATGTTTCAAACCCTCCTTTTTCGACTTGCGTCGTGTCCGCCGGTCAATCGGGGCCACATCATCCATCGCACACTTCCTTTGATGTCGCCCGGTGGAGGGCCGTCCACTGCGTCGTCGCTTAGCTAGGTCAACACTACAACGAACGGGGATTTTCGCCCCGGGCACCAGTGCCTATCAGCGAACGGTCGATCGCGTCGACGGAATTGAGGATTTGCATGAGTGACACCCAAATGATGGCCAGCGATGTGCCCGCCCATGTTCCAGGCGAACTGGTGCGTGAGACCTATCCTTTCATCATGGGGGGGCAGACATCGCAAAATCCGTTCAACTCCATGGTTCCCGCTCTGCACGATGGCCCGGACCTGATCTATTCCACCAACTTCTATCCGGGCTTCCAGCCGGCCTGGATCCCGCGGCGTCTTGAAACGCTGCAAGCCCTGTACATGGACACCGAACATTTTTCGAGTGAAGCCTTCTCTCCCTTCCCGATGCTGATCGGTGAAAATTGGAGTCTCGTGCCGGTCGAGATCGATCCGCCGGCGCATTCGATGTACCGGACTCTGCTCAACCCGCTTTTTACGCCTGCCCGGATGCGCGCGCTGGAAGACAGGGTGCGCGAGGCGGCGCGTGACTCTATCGCGAAATTCAAGGACGGCGACGAATGCGAGTTTATGGGCGCATTTGCGCTGCGGTTTCCCATTATCGTGTTCCTCGATCTGATGGGGCTCCCGCGCGAGCGGATGGAGCAATTCCTCGAATGGGAGTTCATGCTGCTCCACAGTCTGGACATTGAAGACGTAGCCAGGGGAACGCGACTATCCGTCGATTATCTGCGGGAAGTGATCGAGGATCGCCGGAAAAATCCCGGCGACGATCTGGTCAGCTTCGCCGTGACTGCAACGGTCGAGGGTCGCAAACTCAACGATGACGAACTGATCGGACTCTGTTTCAACCTGTTCATTGGCGGCCTCGACACCGTTTCAACCAACATCGCCTGGCAGATCCGTCATCTCGCCGAGCATCCCGCAGACCAGCGCCGCCTGCGCGCCGATCCCTCCCTGATCCCCGCTGCGGTTGAGGAAATGTACCGCCGCTACGCCGCAGTGACGACCTTCCGCACCTGTATCAAACAAACGAGCCTTCACGGTGTCACTATCATGCCGGGCGACAAGATTGCCATGCCCACGACATTGGCCAACACCGATCCGGCGGCATGGGAACGCCCCTTCGACGTCGATTTCGATCGGACTCCTCGCCATATTACGTTCGCCTACGGGATCCATCGCTGTATCGGCGCGCCGCTGGCCCGGCGCGAATCGGTCATGGCGATCGAAGAACTGCTTGCGGCAATCCCTGAGTTTCGCGTCGCCGAGGGGGAAGAGCTTATCACCGAGTTGGGGCCAATCCTGCAGCCGAAAAACCTGCCGCTCGTCTGGGGTGAGCGGAATTCGCGTCGCGAGGTTTCTGCCGCCAAGCCGCAGCCTGCCGAAGTGTCGCAGGCTGGCGAGAAACGTGTCGGCCCGTCGATCGAGGATGTGAAGTCGTTTCTTTCGGCCAAATTGGGCTCGCTGGCGCCGTTCAACAAAGTCATCGCGATGCATCTGGATGATGATCAGATTTTGCTCGACGGAACAGTGAATCCGCCGAAGCTCGTCGATCTTGTCGCGTGCAATATCGATGTGACTGTCCGTGCCCGTCTCAAGGACTTTGTCGCGATCCTTAACAAGGAAATGAATCCGCAGGTTGCCATGGTGAAAGGCAAGATCAAGGTCAGGGGCGACATCATGTCGGTCATGGCGCTGACCAAGCTTCTTTAAAGCTCATGTGCCGGCCATTTTTACCCGCACGTCCAACACTCATCTGAGCCATGGCGAAAACCGCCATATTAGGGGTCTGCATGCCAGAGATTATCTTTATCACGACTTCCGGGGACGAAATGCGCGCCAGCATTCCGGTCGGCACAACATTGATGCGCGGGGCGATTGAATCCGGGATTGATGACATACGCGCCGAATGCGGTGGCGTAGCTTCCTGCGGCACCTGCAAGATCATCCTCGATGAAGCCAATCAGGGCAAGATTTCGCCAGCGAGCGCTATCGAGGGTTCGATGCTGGAAGACGATCCGTCAGGCTATCGTCTGTCCTGCCAGATCGTCGTCGATCCTACGATGGACGGCCTTGTGGTCCGCGTGGCACCTGCCGAATATTAGCCGGGGAAAGCGACTCCGGTGCTGACCAGCCTGCAGGGATGGCATCGGACCGCTTCGCCGCCAAGTCAGAGCGAACAACGCATCCCTGAGTCAATATATCGCCAAGAGAGAAGCCAATGTCACAATTTGCCTATGTCGTACTCAGCAATCCCGTCGCCGGCCGCGAAGACGAATATAACGACTGGTACAGCAACCGACATCTGGCCGATGTCACCGCCGTCCCTGGCTTCGTTGCCGCGCAGCGTTTCCGTTTGATGGATGACGCGGTGGAGGGCGCACCGCGTCAGCGCTATATGGCCATCTACACAATGGAAACCGACGATCCCGGCGCTGCGGTCGAGCAATTAACCGCGCTCGTTCAGTCCGGAAAGATGGAAATGAGCGAGGCCTTCTCCATGGAGGACATGGCCATCCACATGTACGAGGCGATCACGCCAATTGTCGCCGCCGCAGCGAAGGGCGCATGAAATGAGCAAGGGCGAATTTGCGGGACTGGTCGTTGTAGTGACCGGAGCGGCCTCCGGCCTCGGCCGTGCGGCAAGCATCCGTTTTGCGGCGGAGGGCGCGAGAGTGTGTCTGGTCGACCTCAACAATGACGGCCTGATTGAGACGATGCGGCGCATTGCCGAAGCGGGCGGCGAAAGCGTTATCTATGCGGGTGATCTGGGTGATGCGGCAAATTGCGCAAAGGCCGTGGAGACCGCGATCGAGGCTTTCGGACGTATGGACGTTCTGTGCAATGTTGCCGGCATCTTGCGGTTCCATGCCCTCGCCGACGTCACGGCCGATGTCTGGGCCCGGCTGTTCTCCGCCAACGTCACTGCGCCCTTCTTCATGATTCAGGCGGCGATGCCCCATCTCATCGAAACGAAGGGCAATGTCGTCAACGTCGTTTCGACGGCCGCGTTCCTGGGGCAGGCCTATACCGCGCCCTATGCGGCCACGAAGGCAGCGCTGCTCAGCCTGACCAAATCACTCGCAATGGAATTTATGCACGCACCGGTGCGTATCAACGCGCTGGCGCCCGGCGGCATGCTGACCGAGATGGTCCAGACGCTGCAATTTCCCGCGGCTGCTGATCAGAGTCTGATCGCGCGCTATATCGGCATACGACCACCTTCCCAGCCCGAAGACATTGTCGAACCACTGATGTTCCTGGCTTCCGACCGGGCACGGTCGGTGCATGGAGTCTGCTATTGTGCCGACAACGGAATCACGGCGGGCTGACGCCACCTGTAAAGTCGCGCACAGCAGAGCGTCCATGTCCAGAATGGCGGTTGGCTTCCTATCCATAGAATCCATCAAACCGCCATCCCTGCGCGTCGTCCGTCCTTGATCGCCTCGTCGGTGGCAAACACGCTCCAGCGCGCCTCACGCGCGTCCCCGATGATGCGGACATCCGTCCCGCTTCCCACCAGCGCATGGAAGAGGCTTTCCTGCGGCGGCTTGGACGTGATGAGGATGGTGTTGTCGATGCCTTCGAGGATCGTCTCAGCGCCGGTGAAATAGTCGCGCAGGCGGACATTTGCGGGATCGATCTCCACGATCTCGGTCGAAGGTAGAAATCGAACCTTGGGAATGACGCGGCGCGCGATAAGCTTGTTGAGACCAAGCTCTGTCACCGACATGGCCATCGCCGAATCCATCGTCACGAAGGTGACGTCCTTGCCCTGGTCGGCAAGATATTCGGCAATGCCCGGACCGACCTCATACGCCGTATTGTCGTAGACGATGATGCGCTTGCCCAGCCGGGCATGCTCGAGCAGCACCTCCTCGGGCGTGAAGACATGATCGAGTCCGGCGCCCGGAACACCCGGTAGCTGATTCTTGCTGGAACCCGTCTTGGAATAGCGCGCGCCGGTCGCCACGAGGATGGCATCGGCCTTGAGCGCCGCGACACTCTCGATGGTCGCCTCCGTGTTCATCCGTATGTCGACACCCAGCTTGTCGAGTTGGAGCTTGAGCCAGCGGATGATGTCCGCTCGGTCGGAAAGGCCAGGGAGCATCGCCTGAAGCGTCACATGGCCGCCAAGCTGATCCGACTTCTCAAGCAGTGTGACTGTATGGCCGCGCTTCGCTGCGACCATCGCCGCCTGCATGCCGGCAGGCCCGGCGCCGGCGATCACGACATGCTTTGCGACGGCCGCAGGCAAAATATCGCCTTCGTGCTCGAAGCCGATGTCCGGATTGACGGTACAGCCCACGGGCTGACCGTAGCAGGAGCGCAGGAAGCATCCTTCCAGATCGCCGATACATGCGCGAATTTCGGCCGTACGGTCATCGCGGCATTTGTTCGGCCATTCCGGGTCGGCAATCACGGACCGGGCGACGAACACCATATCGCATCGATTATCGGCAATCGCCTGGTCCGCGAAGGCCGGGGTCAGGACGCGGCCTCCGCTGATGACCGGCAGCTTAACCGCCCTCTTCACCGCAGCGGCGGCATCGAGATGCGTCCCCTCCTTGACCACATAGGAAGAAGGATAGTGATATTGCGTCATTTGCGGTTTCTGACCGCGCGCAGTGATGCGCAGCCAATCCACCATGCCGGTATCCTCCAGGATCTTGCACTGTGCGATGCCGTCGTCGATGCCCCTGGCGCCCAACGTGGACTCATCGGCATTGACCGCAATGCCGATGGCGAAGTCCGGCCGGACGCGCTGACGGATGGCCGCAAGGATCTCGACCACGATGCGCATCCGGTTTTCAAGACTGCCGCCAAAGCGATCGGTGCGCTCATTGTAGAATTCGGAGGTGAAGCTTTGCAGACCGCCGCCCGCGTTGATCGGAAACTCGAAGCCGTCGGCGCCGGCGTCCTGCGCATGGGCTGCAGCCACGGCATGGGCCTCGATCAGCGCCTCGACCTCGATCGTGGTCATCGAACGTGGCTGCGTGTCCGACAGGACGGTATGCGGGGCTATGCCCGATGCCTGCGCCTGATCGACGTCGGCCATCATCCAAACGCCCTGCACGGCGATCTTCGCACCATGCTTGTGCGCTGCATCGACGATCCGGCGGATTGCAGGAATGTGGTCCGGATTATAGGCTTCGATGAACCAGCCGGGCGGCACCAATGGCGCAGGCACGACCTGGCAACTTGCGATCACCATCAGGCCCGCGCCGCCTTTGGCCCGCGCCTCGAAATAGCCGACCTGCCGATCGGTGCCGATGCCGAGGCCGACCATGCCGTGCGGCGACATGAAGACACGGTTCTTGATCTCCATCGCGCCAATCTTCAGGGGGCTGAACATGTGGGTATATTTGCTCATCGCATTCCTCTCCCGGCCGCCAGCCTGTTGCTGTTGCAGCCCGTGTTTCTGATCATTTGTCGTCGGTGAAATGAACCACGAAGGCGGTATCGGCGGCCGCATGCCGCATGGGGATCGCCTTTTGGTACGCATCGGAGCGATACCAGCGCATGGCCGTGTCATTGTCGGGAAACTTCATGATGACGACGCTGCTGCCCGGCGGTGTGCCCTCCAGTGGCTCGATCCCTTCGCTGACGGTAACCTCGAACGCCATGCCGTCGAGCGACACGAAGCCCTGAGCCGAATATTCGGCGTATTTTTCGAGATCATGCTTCTGCATGACGCTCAATATGTAGGATGCCATAGCTGCTCTCCCATCCTGTTTCAGTTGGCGCTCATTTGCGCCATCACGTCGGCGTAGAACGGCACATGGTGGACGATGCCGCCGTCGGCGCTGAACACCTGGCCTGTGACGAAGCTGGCCGCATCGGACGCAAGGAACAGCACCGGCCCTGCAATGTCCTCGGGCACGCTCTGTCGCGGCAGCAACACATGGCGCTGGATGAAATCGATTTCACCGTCGGACATCATCTCACGGGCACCCTTGCTCAGGACAAGGCCCGGCAGGATGGCGTTGCAGCGGATATTATGATGGCCGAAATGGGTCGCGACATTCCGGGTCATCGTGTGAAGCGCAGCCTTGGACGACGCATAGGCCGGATGGAACAAATCACCTAGGAGCGCAGTACCAGACCCTGTGTTGATGATGGATCCGCCGCCGCCCGCGATCATGTGCGGCGCGACATGCTTGATCATCAGCATCGGTCCACGCGTGTTGATGGCGAAGGTCCGGTCCCAGACCTCGGAGGTCATGTCCAGGAAAGATTTGTCCTGGGCCATGAAATCGGGGCGCGTGTCGGCGGCGTTGTTGTGCAATATGTCAATGCGGCCATAATGCGCCACCGTCGCGGCGATGACGGCGGCGATGCTGTCCTCGTCGACAAGGTCGAGCACGTGCGCCATGGCCGTTCCGCCCGCGCTGACAATGTCGTCGGCCACCTTCTGCGCGCCCGTCAGATTGATGTCGGCCAGCACGACGGCAGCGCCCGCTCCGGCGAGCGCGCGCGCGCATGCCTCGCCGATATTGGCGCCCGAGCCGGTCACGATCGCGACGCGCCCTTTCAGATCTCCAAACAACATCCTGCTTCTCTCCCAAATATTGAACTATTCTTGGTGATCGTCCCGACCCGCTGCGGATCGCTATTCAATCGACGCGCAGGTTTACGTGCGTCGGGAAGCGTTCCGTCGGCATCCCGCCATAAATGATGACGTCGTCCGGATGGGCGAGGCGCAGATGGGGGAACCCGAAGACGAGACGCCCGACGATCGCACGCGTCACCATCCGCGCCAGAATATTGCCGGGACACAGATGCGGTCCAAAACCGAAAGTCAGGATGTCGCGCGGGTCGCGGGTGATGTCGAACCGGGCAGGATCGGGATATTTGTCCGGATCGTAGTTCGCCGCGCCGAGCGACATGTGCGCGACCATCCCCGGGTAGATTGGCGTGCCGTCGATCACATGTTCCTTGACGACGAAGCGATGGCGGAAATTGCCAAGGCAATCGATCCGCATGCACTCTTCGAGCGCCTTGTTCAGCAGCGAAGGGTCGGCCCGTAACAGGGCCAGCTGATCGGGATGCCGCAGCAGGCGCAACACTGCGTTGCTGGAGGTGGCGGTGACCGTGCCCAGACCGGCGGTGAAAAGCTGCACCAAGGTTGAAAACAGTTCTTCGATCGAGATCGACCCTTTTTCATCGTGCGCCGCGATGACGGTCCCAACCAGGTCGTCCTTTGGCACGACCCGGCGCTCCTCGATCAGTCGACCACAGAAGTCATGGACGGCGTTGAACGCCTCCATATATGCGGCCGGCTTGGGCGCACCGGGCGGGACCGTTGCCACCAGTTCAAGGGCGTTGGACAGGTTGATAAAGATCGGCCAGATTTCCGGATCGAATTCGAACACGCCGCCCAGCAAGACGCGATACATCAGTGGTCCGGCAAACTCGGTCACCATGTCGAACGTTTTTTTCTCGGCAACGGCCAAGGCGAGTTCGTCGACCATGCCCTCGATCAGTGGCTGGATCTTGGCGACCCGGCTCGGCGTGAACCCTGGCTGCATGAGCCTGCGCACCCGTGAATGTTCTGGCGGATCATAATCGACGACCAGCGGCAAACCGTTGAAATAATCGAACAGATCGGTGCCCCAGCCCTTGTGCGGCACGGCGCTGATGATGTCGTGCGTCCGCAGCGCCCATTGGACTTGCGCGTGCCGCGAGATGACGACATGGGCGTGGCCCTGGACCATCGCGTAGAAGGGCGGACTTTTTGCCCATTGGGTGAAGTAGGGAGCGGGGTTGGCCTTCAGCTCCTGCCCGAAAAGGTCGACGTCAAGAAACCGTGCTTCGTCGAGCGGCGGAATCCTGGGTTTGGTGGAGAGTGTCATTTCGGACATCAGAGATCCTCATCACGCGAACATTTGTTCTCTTGTGAACAGGCTTGGAATTTCACCCCCAGAGCGGCCCGGGCATATTTTGCCGATGGCCGAGCAGTTGAAATCCAGGCCGCTCGCCAAGAGCGCCCGTTGTGCTTAGAAGCGGAGCGGATTATGGCCAAAGGCAATAATTCACCGCTCGGTCAGGGCGGGAGCCGTGATCCGTGGGAGACAGGCGTTGGGCAATTTTCAGTCGGATGATGTTGGCCGCGGCGACGAGGTAAAGGATCTGGCGTTGGGACGTCGGCCATCAACCGCAGATACGATCGGCGATATTCAGCGCGCAGCCAAGGAGGAGTTCGCCACGCATGGCTTTGACTGCGCTACAGTTGACGGCATTGCGCGCAAAGCGAAGGTATCAAAGCAACTTCTCTACTATTATTTCGGCAGCAAGGCGGACCTGTACACGCTGATCCTTGAAGAGGCCGCAGTGGGAACGACGGTTTTCAATGAAAATTGGGATCTGGACGCCTTGGACCCGGAATGCGCGCTCAAAGCGTATATCGACAGGATTTTCACAGACTATATTAGGCGACCGCAGATCATCAAAATGACGATGGACGAGGCCCAGCATGGTTTTGCCCATGTGGGAAAACGCAGTTCGCTTGCGAACGTTTTAAAGAATGCGATCGAGGGCCTTGAAAAGATCGTGTCGCGCGGGCGGGACGCTGGCATCTTTCGCGATGACGTCGATGCAGATGCCCTTTTCTGGACCATATTCAGCATGGTGACGACGTGGTTCGCCCATAGCCCCATGATCTCGTTCGTATCCGGCGCCAAACTGGGCGGAGACCAGGGGCTGAAGGCCTGGCGGGACTATTCGGCGGGGTTTGTGCTGCATTCTATCAGGGTGGCGGGGTAACCCGTGGTTTGGCCCATGGCGATCTGAGCGAGGCGGAATGCCGAGTTATAAGAGATGCCCGCCCGATCCACCACATCATGGCCGGCGATGGTATAATCCGCTTTGAAAGATTGATCGTCTCTCTTGGCAGAGCGCCCGGGGAAATGTTTGCGGAAGAAATCGAAACATGGTCATTTCCCTCGCGCGGGAGCAAGCGAGACGATGGCGGCAGAGATTGAAGGGATATATAAGCCAGCGCGCGCACTAAAACGGACGAACTGTTCGGTGATGGCCATGTCGGTGACGGAGCTTGGTCTCAACATGCTTATCGCACGCGTGCTTCCCAAGGTTGGGCTGAAAGGTACGCATGACGAGGGATGGAGGCTGTTGCTCGGCGTCATCGATATCGGGCTGGGTACTTATCTGGTGATCAGCGGCCCGCTGGCAGGGCTTGCCTTCGTGGCGGCGATCATCGGCTTCAGCTTTCTCTTCCGCGGTGTTTTCCTTATCTCACTTGCCTTTGGCCTGAGGCGGCTGAAGTCCGCGTGACGAGGGGATGCGGCCAGGAGATGGATATACCGAGGCTGACGGCGAATGCTGCGGAAGGGTTCGCGCCGATCCTCAGCGCGACCAGGAGGCGTAGCAGGTGAGCAATCCATATGAAGTTCTCGGCGTCGCCGCGTCCGCGAGCGGGGACGATATCCAGAAAGCGTATCGCAAGCTCGCGAAGAAGCTCCATCCGGACCTCAACCCTGGCGACAAGTCGGCCGAGGAGCCCTGCTGAAAGGGCCTAGCTCCTCACAACATCTGCGCCACAGCCTCTATCCGCGCCATAATCTGTCAGCTGCGGTGAGAGCAAACAACGAGTTCACGTCGGAATTGGCGAACCGATCCGTGCTAAAGTCTGGAAGGCAATGATTGACGACTCAGAACCATTCCAGCCTGCGCAGGCAAGCGAATTCGACGCTTCGTTCCAAGCGACCAACCAGAGCCCGGTTGAGCAACTTCTTGCCCTTCTGGAGATTGAATATGGGGCGCTGCAGATGCGCCTCTCGACGCATCTGCGTTCCTCCGAGGCTGCAGCTGAGGCGCTCCACGACGTCTATGTCAAGCTGAGGGCGGACCCGTCTATCGGCGATCTCCATAACCCACGCTTCTACCTCTACCGGATGGCCATCAATCTCGCAAAGAACAGGAGGCGGAGCGACTGGCGCGCGATCAACATGGAGGATGCTGGGCTTCTCGATATTCCGGACAATGCGCCGAGTCAGGAAGCCGCCACCTTGGCCACGGACGAAATGACGCGAGCTTTGCAGGCGCTTCATACCCTCCCGCCTCGGCGGCAGGCAATATTCCTAGCCAAGTGGCGCGACGAGAAATCGCAAAGCGAGATTGCCGCCGAGTTCGGCTTGCACAAGCGCACGGTTCAAAAGGAGCTCACTCGAGCGGAGATATATCTCAGGAAGGTCTTACGTCGTCGCAAGCGGCCGGTCTGACCGGCGCTGATGCCGCTCTACCGGTTGATCGAGGCCACGTCCTTGCCGCCGAACGGTTGCACGGCGACGACACTACCGTGCCGGTTAACCATGGTGTGGGGCATCCTTGTCATCGTATTTGCTACAGCTCCAACAAACCAAGGTTTGTCCGGTCGAGTGCAGGAGATGCTGGCATGAAGCATGAGGGAAGCTGCCACTGCGGGACAATCCGCGTTGCGATTGAGGATGATCCTGTCGATGCCGGTGAGTGCAATTGCTCGATCTGCCGGCGAACCGGAGCACTTTGGACGTACCGCACACCCAGCCAAGTGATGGTCACGGGCATGGGCGTGGGCTATATGCACCCTGACGTTGTGGCATTGCGCTACGTGCGGCGTCACCACCCACAGAAGCCCGCGCAATCCGACGTACGACCGGATGGGCATCTATTTGACCCGGCGTTGTGGAATGGGCTGCCCCGCCGGTTCATCGACGGCGCGAGTTGGTGAGGGATGGTGACTCCCCAGGCCGCAATTGTAATGATTTGGGCCATATCGTCATAAGACGGATCGCTGGCCGTTAACCTGCCTTCCGCGCCAGAAAGCAGATTTTCCGGTCTCCACGACATCATTGCTCCTCTGGGCGTCCGTTGAAGCCGCCACTTGGTCGCGGCCTGCGGTCTTCACCGGATGGCTACGGGAGGCCCGGCGCTGAACTCGGACAAAAAAGTGGGGCGCCTTTTGGATCGCCAATGTGTCCCCTCATTGGGAATAGTAGGGCTTCCTCCTTCGAACGCGCCTCGGCTTGCGCCCTAGCGTCTCCTGGTGGTGGTCGATGAGGCAGGGCGCTGAGGTTCCCCGGCGCAAGCAATCTGCCTCGCAACCCGTTGGGGGTCGCCATGGCGGCTTTTGGAAGTGTGGGCGCGAGCGCGAAGCCGTGCGCGCGGTCGACGCAGACTAAAACACAATCTGTGCCGATCGGACGGCAAAAGGGTTTCGGGGGGCCCAGAGGAGAGACGAGCAGTCGGCCGATGCTCGCCCCCTGGCAGGTCAGTCTGGCCATGCGCACGATGCGGCGTAATCTCAGCAACGCAATCTCGATCTCCGAAATCGCGTCTCTGTGCCGATTGTCGCTCTGCTATTTTGTGCGAGCTTTCACGAACACGGTTGGAATCGCACCCTATGCCTGGTTCGTTCAGCAGCGCATCGTGCGCGCAAAACGCCTCTTGGCCGATACCGCGCTACCCCTGGTGCAAGTCGCTCTCGAGTGCGGATTCTCCGACCAGGCCCACTTCACCAAAGCGTTTGCCAAGGCATCCGGCATAACGCCTGCAAAATGGCGCCGTCAGATTTGCACGTGCTGAGCTTTCATGGCGGGCGCAAGGCTGATCTCTCAGTCCTTCCTTTCGCCTTCCGCTCCTCGAGAAGCCGCACGGCGATTGGCGAAGGCGAGCAGGGCAGGGTCATGCTCAGGCCGATTCCAGCGCGCAGAATCCCGCAGAACCACCACATCTTCAAGATGCGTGAGGAACGTGTAGACCTTGTTGACGATGTCGATCATCAATGCCTTCATCTCGGCATCGGAAATTCGAGAAGCTTGGCTCCAGGGGATCTCGCCATAGGGCGTGACCACCTTCACATCGCTATAGTCACCGATGACACTGTCCGGCACGGTGCCGGCATGGATTTCTTCCAGCCGGGTATTGCGGACACAATGCTCCACGAGCGCCAAAGCGACCCTGCGCATTGCTTCGTCAGGCACTTTCTCTTCGGGCATTAAGTCCTCCCACCCGCAGAGTTGGAAGTTGGAAGCATCGGTCTCCTCGGGTCGAGGAGGCGCTTTTGATGCTTTAAAGCTGCGCGCTCAGCTCTGACAGCCTCTCTTGGCAAAGTTCGTTGACGATCGTGCCAAGCACCTCGACGCGCTCGGAGAGATATGCGAATTCCTCCTCCGTCATCTTGAAATGCTCGGAATGCCTAGCCTTCACATAGGCATCTTTGAGCTTGTTGAAATACGCTTCCTGCTTGCGGGTCTCCCTTGGCCAAGCATCGACGAGGCGCGCAGAAATCGTTTCAGCGCGCGTCCGAAGGAATTTGATATTGTGGCTATAAGGGGTGTAGAAGGTGTAGACGAGAAGAACGCAGTAATAGAGACGTTCGCACGCCTGCTGAAGATTATAGGCTGCGTCGGGAAATTGCTTGTTGTCGTAGGCAAACTGATAAAGCATCCGCGACGATATAGCGAGGCCGAACCACTGGTCGAAATAACCCTTCGCCATGTCATAGGCTTGCTGCGGGGTCTTGGGCTTGGGCTCGTGCAGTTCGCTGTTGTCGACTTGATACAGCGCAATGCCATCGCGCGCGATGTCCATAAAGAAATAGCGGCCATGAGCCAGCCCATCGTTCACTTCCTGCAGCGTGTGAACGATGAAATTGACCGGCGTGCGTAGGCGGTTGAGGATCATGGTTTCCCGGTCGAGGCGTTCTTCCGCTTTCTCCCAATATTCGGGTCTGTCCGTCAGCTCCTTCTGGTTGACGATGATGAGCAGGTCGAAATCCGATCGATAGCCCCTCTCGGTATGCGGCTCATGCACCCACCGTCCGGTCGCATAGGAGCCGTAGAGGATGATCTTGAGGATGCGGCCAAGCTTGCGCGGCCCAGTCGGCTGGCCAAGCGCGTCCTCGAACTCCTCAAAGAGGATCCGGATGACCCGATCGAGTTCGCGCCGCTTGTTTACCGGAAGATGGTCGAGTTCGGTTTTCATCGTCTCATCGTCATTCGGGTCATGTGAGAGGGAAGCGCGAAGGCTCGTCTTCCCACGGGTTGAAGATCACGGCGCCGCTGTGGCGAGTATCCTTGATGTTTCGCGTCACGAGGAAGAGGTCGTGCTCGATCGCGGTTGCCGCGAGCAGCGTATCGATCACCGGCGGGGACTGCCCCGTCCGCCGCTTCACCTCACCCGAAATTGCGCCCCAGCGATAGACGATGGCGTCGTGAACGGAGAGGAGCCGGTCGCTGAAGCGTTCAGCGAGGGCGTCGCGGGCCGCTATATAGCGCGAACGATCCGGATGTTCCGGCTCGAGATTGTGGATGCCTTTATCGAATTCCGCGAGCGCCAGGACGCTCAGGAACATCCGGTGCTCGGGTTGCGCTGTCGCCCATGCCTTGACGCTCGGCGCACCGTTCGGGCTGGCCAACGCAGATACGATATGCGTGTCCAGCAGCCAGCCTTTCACAAGGCGACGTCCCGCCCGCGGTCGATCTCGCGCTCAAGGTTCAGGCCGTCGAGTCCGAGGCCCTCGAGGAACGGAACGAACGCAGGCTTGCCCGCATCCCTGGGCAGAAGCCGGTCGAGTTCGTCCACGCTCATCACCACTACGGCCTCCCGGCCGCGGACCGTGACCCGCTGCGGTCCCTCGCTCTGGGCACGCCTGACGACTTCGCTGAAGCGGGCCTTGGCATCTTCGAGTTTCCACGTACTGCGGGGACCGGATTTCTCACCTTCCGTCTTGCCAACTGCCGTGCCCATTGATTATCTCCTGACTAGCTAGTCAGATATAGACTGCTCCAGCCGCTATCGCAAGACCAATCGCCCCTTCGCGAGCAAACGGCTGATATGACTAAGTGCAAGGCTCCGCCGTGGAACTCCCATGTCAGCCAGGGAGCGTCGGTCTGCGGAGGTGTTCTATCGGCACATCCGTCCACTATACTCCGGCGATGTCCACGAAGAACGATTCGTACCAAGGCTCGCTGTTCCGCGAAGGCGATTTGCCCTCACCCAGGCGCAACAGCCTTGCCTCCCGATCCGATACTCAAGGCGATTTGTCTTCAGACCCGCCACCTGCCAGCTTTCACATTCGGGTCCGTCGCGGACCGGAACGTCATCCGCTTGCCCGATTATGGCGCATTCTGCTGCGCGGCCGCCCACATGACGAACCTTGATCCAGATAGTCGCAGGGTACCCGCTGACTAGGGAGCTATGCCCTGACGTGGCCACGGCATTGAGCAAATATCTTGACATGGACCATTCAATAGTCCAAAAAAGTTCATGTAGCCGACGGCCAGTGGGAGTTCAACATGCGAGTCTCTGTGAGCGACGCCAAGGCGCAGCTGACCGAGTTGGTGCGGCGGGCCGAAGCGGGAGACGAGATTGTCCTGACGCGACATGGACAACCGGCAGTGAGGTTAGTCCCCGTCCGTCCGGCGAGCGATGGAACGGCGCGCCGCAAGCTCCTCGACGCCGCTCGGATAGCTGGAGCAGCGAAGGCAACCACCGGTCCTGACGCTGCGCATAGCCAGGATTTCCTCTATGGCGACGATGGTTTGCCCGCGTGATCGCGGTCGATACGTCTGCACTGATGGCGATTGTCCTTGATGAACCGCATGCGGCTACCTGTAGCGATGCGATCGAGGCTGCGGATGAATTGATCATCTCCGCCGGAACCGTGGCTGAAACTCTGATCGTCTCGGCCCGACGGAACGTCGCTGAGGAAATGGTGAGCCTAATCGACGGGCTTGGCTTCGAGATCGTGAGTGTGACCCCAGCCGCTGCGCACCGCGTTGCCTCGGCCTATTCCAAGTGGGGAAAGGGCGTTCATGCAGCCGGCCTCAACTTTGGCGACTGCTTCGCCTACGAAGTCGCCAGGGAGCATGGATGTCCTCTCCTCTTCGTAGGGGACGACTTCACCAAGACCGATGTTGAGAGCGCAATATAGTCGGCGAAAGGTCACGCTCCGCCCGAATCTCGCCTTGAGACGACTATGTAGACCGTGGAAATCTGGCCCGATCAGTGATATGGGGCAGTGGAAGGGGTTTCCCGATGGGCACTACCATCGACAAACATCAGGTGGAAAGCGCCGCTGACCAGCCGAAGCTGTCGAAGTGGCTCTGGCGGCCTTGGTATGCCAAGCTTTGGTGGTCCGCCATTCCTGTCTGGTGGCTCGGGATGGCAGCGGCGACACGCGTTGACTTTCTCGCGGCATTCTATCGTGGGGCACTCGCGGGCTATCTGAATGTCCTATTCTTCCCGATGACGGCGCTTATGGTGCTGGGCGTCGGCTACGTCCGAGAGCGTCTGGGCCACTTTGTGGGGCAAGGTGATGGAACGCCGCTGTCCGATGAGGAACCTTCGACTGTGACGAAACGCATTTGGGCGGAGCATGATCGCGCGATGAAAGATCTGGCCGCCACAACTGACATGTTCGACCCGCGGTCGGGAGTACTCTGGATCGGCAACCCGTTGAACCCCCTCAATGCGGGGTATATTAATCCGCACACAGGTAAGCACTCTTAACGCTTCTTGAAGCTGCTGTCGCCGTCACCCGGACTGCCTTCGATATCAGTTGAGAAGCTCCCTTTCGCAAGAACCGAGTTCTGTTCCAGTGACGTCAGCGGCCCGGTGATATCGAAGGTAGCGCGCCCACTATCTGCATCTTGGAGGTAGCGATTGCGTATGCCTTCGTCACCGAGGACGCGGTTTGACAATTCGCGGGAGAATGCTGCTTCCGGGTCGCTGGAACGGGCTGCTGCGCGCTCTGCGGCGGCGATGGATTCGCGAACGTCATAGTTGACGATATCAAGCGTTGACCCCGCAGCCTCACTCGTGGAACTTGTGTCTCTGCTGCTAAACCCAACGCCTGCGCCAACGCGCCCCGACGTTGATTGCATCTTCTGTGGGGCTTGAGCACGCCGGCCTTGTGTTTTTCTTCCGGCCCCTTGCCCGCGTTCACCGATGTCTTCGTTTTCGGATACGCCGACTGAACGGCCGAGTTCCACGTTGACACTGGTACCCATCGTCGTCTGATCTTGGGCCGAACGTGACAGCGTTCTCTGCCACCCAGTCTGGGCCATGATCGCCTGCACATCACGCTGGAGCGTGTCGGCGACCTGCGGCTTCAGCCGCCATTCGCCCTTGCGGTCCATCTCGAACCCGCCGCGCAGCCAGTTGGACAGCATGGCCTGGCCTTCGGCGCCGCCGCCCATGAAATGCTCGATCGTATCCGGTCCGGCTTGCTTGCCGGCTTCGAACCGCGTGCTGGTGTCGCTGCGCGCCGACCGGCTGAAATCCGTTCGGCTGGAGACGAGGAGATCGTTGTGCGCGAAGCTGAAGCGGGCATGCCCGCCATTCGCGATCGCGCCGAGCTGGCTCTCGTTGATGAGGCCAGCCTTCGACATGGCAGCCGCCGTCTCGGGAGTAAGGTTGAGGCTGAGATCGCCATTCTGGTCCATCGCGATCTGCCGCTTCGACAGCTTGATGCCGTTTTCGGCGAGCAGGCCTTGCATCCGGGTCAGCCGCTCCCGGTCGACGATCGAGGTCAAGCGCTCGTTCCGAGCGCGATCGGCGATACCGCCAGCGCCACCTTCGGCCATGTCGATCTGGTTGCCTGCGGTGCGGCTCAATGCCTGGATGAAGCTGTCGAGCCGCGCTGCCTCGCGCGTCGATACGCCGGCTGCCTCCGCGCCCTCGGCAAAGCCGAAATTTTCCGCCTGACGCCGCTGCTCGCCGATCCGCGCCGCGCCGCGCGTGCCTGCGGTTCCGACTTCCCGCTGCGCATCGAGCTTGCCGGAGCGCTCGGCAAAGTCGTACCCAGCCGCCTCGACCGTCCGTCCGTAGACACTGGTGCCCTCGCGGCCCGCTTCGGCAGTGGCGCCATCAGCGGTTCCGACCTGCACCGCCATATTGTAGCGCTCAAGGGCCGCCATGACCTGCGCCTCGTTCCTTCCCGTCGCGCGCCCGAGCTGCGTAACGGCGGTGCTTCTCGCCTCGCCAGACAGCGCATTGATGAACCCGACCCGGCGCGCCGTCTCATCAACGGAGAGACCGAGCATCGAAGCCGCCTCTCGCTGGCCGTGATTGCTGCCGCTGCGCCAGCCCTGCTCGGTCGCGACATTGGTGCGCTCGACGCCCGCGACATTATCGCCGGCATAGTCGCGGCGCCCTTCCATCGCACCGACCTGGATCTGCGCCGACGTGAGGTCGTTCCTCAGCATCTGCTCCTGGTCGAAGGTGTTGGCGATCAGCTTGGCTAAAGTCGGATCGGCCTGGGCCTCTCCGATCACGCCCGAGGCTTTGAGCTCGGCATCGCTCGCCGAATAGCCGGCCCGCTCAAAATGGCGCGTGGCCGCCTGCATCATCATGCCGTAAGCTCGGCTGTCGCCGAACGCGCGCCATTGCACCAGGTTCTGGCTGAAGGCCGCGAACGTCCTCTCGCCGGCCTCACCCTGGCCGAAATAGCCCGTCCCGAGGCTCCTGAGCGCATCCTTCTCGGCAAATTGGTGGATCGCAGTGGTCGCGGCATTGGCCTGAACGGCGCGCGCAACCGCCGGGTCGGCGAGATCCCGGCCAGCCAACGCCGGCGCAAGGCTGCCAAGCTGACGAGAGCCCTCGATGCCGCCAAGCGCCATCGCCGTCCCGCCCGGGGTGCCGGGTCGCTGGCCAAGGATATGACCTGCCTCACCGAAGACGCGGTTGGCGCCGAAGGTCGATCGTTCCCCGAAATCGCCGAAGCTCGATGACGCAGCGGCGCGGGAGCGGGTGCCCAATGCCGAGGCCTGCGCTTCCAGCGCAGACGCTTGTCCCTCGGCCGTACCCATGGGCGCGGCGGCGGCCGTGCCTTGGCTCGCCACGCCGAGGGAGCCCGACGTGAAGGAGGTGAACACATTGCCGCTGAAGCGGAACACGGTAAAGACGAACGCGCCGGCTAGGCCGGCCGCGGCCGTGCGAAAGCTGCCGAAGATCGCCAGCGCCTTCATCGCCGCCGAAGGCGCGAGCAGCCAAGCGTTGGCCGCAAGCGCGTTCGAGCGCAACTCCGCGAGCGTCGCCGTCGCGCGACCGAGCGTGAGCTGATAGATGCCCGCATCGATAACGCCCCAGAGCGCCACAAAGACGAACATGCCGAGCGCAAAGCTCGCGACCCGCAGATTGATCGGCGTCAGGATGAACAGGAGCGCGATCGGGATCATGAACAGCATGATGCCGAACACGGTGGCGCGGATCGTCGGCATCCATTCGTTCGCCACCGACATGGTCGCGAGGCCGTTGGAGATGACTGCCCGATTGGCCATGACTCTCGCCGCACTCGCCGGTGAATCCTCGAACAGCACGTCGCCCACCGTGTTGCCGAGCAGAATGTGCGTCAGGAAGGCCTGCGCACTCAGCGGCCGGCCGAGCATCATCTGGCCCATCTCTCCGACCTGTTGCCGGCATCGTGTCATCTGCTGGACATTGTCCGTGTCATAGCCGGTTCGCGCGCAAATTTGCTTCGTATAGCCGTCGAACAGGACCGGGTCGGACAGGCGATCCGAAATATACGTCCAGGCATCGCTGCAACTGACCGTCGTGCCGCCCTTGTCGGCTTCGGTATAGACCGTTGAGAAGGTAGCGGGGCCTGCCATCGCCGCGAAGGAAGCCGGCAAGTCGGTTGAAGTCCGGAAGAGTTGGTCATCGTCCACGCCATAGGCAGCCGAAACCCGTGCCACCGGATAGCATTGCCGGACATAGTCTTTGATTGTCGCGTCCAGGAAGACGTCGGTCATTGGCCCGCGCGGCGAAACGGCGTTCAGGAACAAGTCGAAGCTGTGCCCGCCGGCCCCGAACTCGATCTTGGCATTGGGATCGAGCGTGTTGTCGTCTATCGTCTCAACCATCGCGCGCTCGATCATGTTGGTCGCGCCGGCGACGAGCACGAGCAGGTTGGGAACGCCGCCGACCGGCTGATAGGCGTTGCGCACCCGGTCGTAGACATGGACCGTTCCCGTCGTGGCGACGAGTCCGACGAACAGGCCGACGCCGATGAGGATCTGGAAGCCGAAGGCGACCAGCCCCATGCCAGTCCCGCGCACGCTGGCGATGATCGCGCCGAGGCCGATCCCGACCGTCGCGACGATCATCACCAGCGTCTCGTAACGCGGATCGCCGAAGATCATCGACACCAGCCGGAAAGCCTCGACCGTCTCGGCAAAGCCGTCATAGGTGTGGAAGCTCGTGTCGACCGCCAGGGCGGGGGAAGCGAGGAACAGGGCGGGAAGGGCGGCAAGAAGCCTTGGAAGCCGGCGCATGACAGACGATCCTACTGGTTGCGGGCCGCGGCGCCGGCGGCGTCACGGGCGTCCCGATCGCGCTCGCGCAGGAGCCCGGCATAGTTGGCGGAGAGGTTGGTCTGGTTGAGGGCCGCCATATAGCTCTGGCGCATCTGCGCGCGTTGGCGCAGCACCTCGTCTCTCAAATCCCGTAGCTGCTCGATTCCCTTGGACAATATCCGCGTCTGGCAGACATTGGCGTTGTTGCTGTCGGCCGACCCCGCCACCGTGGCTCCTCGCTCTGCATTGGTCACCGTGAAGTCGATGGTGCGGGTGAGATCGTTGAGCATCTGGTAGGCGAGGGTGAGCGCGACCAGTTCGTCCGTGTCGGCGATCACCGAGTCGACGACGCCCTGGCGCACACCCCATTCGAGCATGCGGTAGACCGGCAGCGTGCGAACATTGGCCACGAACTGCCGCTCCTCGGCCGACAGCGCTGCACGCGTGCGGATCTTTGTGGCGATCGACTGCATGCGCTCGCGCGCCAGAACGAGCGCACCGCGTCCGCTGCCGTCCTGCGCGCAGTCGGCGCCGGTGGGCGGGAAATTGAGCGTGCGGCGCTGGACGCCCCCCGTCAGGAAATCCTGCGCGCTTTCCGTGTCCTGCGCGGGGCATTGGGGGATGGCCGTGAAGAGCGGCACTCGGTCGCCATCGTCCCAGCGCATGTACACGTCGCCGACCCGGGCACGCATCACGCTCGCCCAGTCGCCGGCGCCGACCCGCTGCGCTGCGTGGGCGAGAAGCGAGCCGGTGCGGAAAATGTCCGTCACCTCTGCCGGGCAGTTGGCGAGCGCGTCCTTCAAATCCTCGGTGGGATTGTTGTTGTTGGCCTCGATCTTCTCGCGGCTCTGCTGGTAGCTCTTGGCGAACCCTTGCTTGACCGAGCGATAGCCGGTCATCTCCTCGATGATCCCAGACATATTGTCGTCGCCCTTGGCAATCTGCACCATGCGGTTGGCGAGCCGGCAATCGTTGACCTGGATCGAGTTCAGGAAATTGGTCGCCGCTTCCATCTTCGAGATGATGTTCCCCATCTTCTCGTCGAGCGTCTCGAGGAGATACTGGAACGCGACCGCGGGAGCTGCCTGGAGAATGCTTTCGAGCTTCTGGACGAGATAGTCCGGATCGAGGAACGACATACCGCCAAGGAACATGTCGATCCCGCCGCAGCCGGCGCGGACCTTGGGCAGGCTGACCGACATGAGATAGTCGTTGTGGACATCGACGCGGCCCGACATGCCACCGGCCGTGATGTAGCCCCGCGTCTGGTCCTGGAAGCTGCCCGGCGACGTATAGGTCACATTGTCGAACCAGCTCTCGGCCCAGCTCTGCGCGTGAGCGGGAGCCGCGGCAACGATTGTCGCGAGGGCAAGGGCGATCAGCGAACGGACGATGGCGCGATGGCAAGCGAACATGGCGGACTCCGGACGATTGGGGATGACGAAGGAAGGACCGAGGCCGCCATTGCTCAGCGCCTTCCTGCACGCTTCGCCGACAGCCCCACGATGCCGGTAAACTTGGACATGGCCCGGACGCCGACGTCGGGCCTCACCCCCGTCAGCATCTTCGCGGCCAGATAGAGATTGCGAGCCAGATTGGGCGAATGGTCGGTGCCGATCGCCACCGGCACGACACGCGCATCGTCCGCCATCGGCCGCACCCAGGCGACCGGATGCCCGACCCAGGACAAACCGAGGCGTCCCGACCGGATCATCGCCTCCTGACTGCCGATGGTGCGTACCTGCCAACCATAGCGCGCGCCCAGCGCGGCCAGCTTTGTCCAAAGGTCGCCGCACGGTATGCAGCCGGGGCTTGTCGTCATCTCGATGATGAAGGCGGCGCCATGTCCGCGTAGCGTTGTCGTGAAGTCATCTGGAAAGTCACGCGTGACAGGAACGCGCGAGAGCCAAGCCTGCAGGGTCTTCGCATCGCCGACCGGGTGGATCGCCGCTCGCATCGCGTCCTCGCGGCTGACGGTCTGCGCGGATGCCGAGCCCATGCCGATGACGAGGCCCGGGATGCCGAGGAGGATGAGACCTCGCATCATGGCCTCGGCTCGCTGGAGGTTTTCACGAGATCGCCGCCGAGCGCTCGCGGATCGGTCGCTGATACCGGGCCGTTGCCAAGCGCATCGAAGAAGCCCGCATCCTCCCCCGGACCGGTCATGAACTGTTCCGGCCGGATGTCGCCACGCAGCAGGCGGACCGCTTGATAAGCCATCTGCGCGAGGTTGGGATAAGCCTCGACGCCCGAGGCGATGATCATGCGCTGCTGACTTCCTCGGCGAATGACCATCGTCGTCGGTGTGATCTCGACTCCAAACCGCTCCCTCAGGTCGGGCCGCTTGTCCAGATCCATGGGCGTGACCTGCCAGCCCATCTCTTCCTGGAAGCGCTGGATGATCGGCCACTGGACACGGCAATAGCCGCAGGTCGAACGTGAGAACATGACGAGTGCGAACTCGCCGGCATGGGCGCGCAGATAGGACCGGCGAGTGGCGTCCTTCTCTGCGGTCAGCTCGGAGCGCGCGTCGCCCACCATCGGATTTGCGGACTTCGAGTTGAGTTCGGGATATTGCAGCATCGCGATCTGGGTGACGCCGGCGAACGCTCTTGCCTTGCGCCGCGCAAAATCCTGAAGCCGCCAGAAATCCGCGACGGCATCGACCGTCAGCACCGTTGCTGCATAGTCCCGCTGCTGCTCGATGAGCTTGCGAATCTTCGGCGGCGTCCAGGTGGCCAGCTCCGCCATGGGCGGGATGACCGGCTTCACCAGCACATCCGCTTCATCCGGCTTTTCGGGAGGCGCAGGCAGCGCCTGATACCACCAATAGCCCTGCTTGGACGCCACGGCAGTCGGGCTCGCGCCTTGCGCACTGACTGATTGGGGAACGGCGAAGAAGGCTGCCCCGGCCAAGCCCACGACGACAAGCCGATGACGAGGGAAGTACAAATGTATTGACATTGTCGTGGCAAATCGCCAAATGTCGGCAAGGAGTTTAGCGATATGGCACAGCACGCCCGTTCCGACCGAAGCGCCTCTGCGCGTAAGGACGATGTCATCCAGATCAGGGCTGCAGCCGAGCTCAAGGCGATGCTCAGCCGCGCCGCTTCTCTGCGAGGCCAGAAACTGTCCGAGTTCATGCTTGCGAGCGCGCGGCGGGAAGCCGAGGCCGCCATCCTCGATCAGCGAACCTTCTTTCTGGATGCCGAGCAGCATGAGCAGTTTCTTAGCCTTCTCGATGCGCCGGCCGTGCCGTCGCCTAGCCTTGAAAAGCTGATGAAGCGCGAACCGCTCTGGAATCGATGATCGGACGCGTCGCTCATTTCCATGTCCACGCGCCGTGTTACGCCGCCTGAGCGATTGAACTTCGACCATGATGTCGATGCGTTCCGCAATGGACGGCACGCCTCGCTCGATCTTTGGCTCAACGAGCGCGCACTCGCCAGTGAAGGCGCTTCGGCCCGCACCTACGTAGTGTGCGGTGCTGACCGGCCCAGTCAAGTTGTGGGCTATTATACGATCACGACCGCGATGGAGGAGCGTGCGGCGCTGCCCACGGCAAAGCTGCGAAAGGGCATGCCGGACAAGGTGCCTCTCCTTCTCATCGCAAGGCTGGCCGTCGATTCCGCCTTCCAGGGGCTTGGCTTGGGTCCCGATCTGCTCGCCGACGCGCTCCGCCGCTGCGCGGCCGCCTCGGAGATCGCCGGCGTTCGCGCCGTCATCGTACACGCGATCGACGACGATGCCGTGGGCTTTTACGAACGGCATGGTTTCATCGCCTCGCCGTTGGGAGAGCGCGTTCTCCTGATGCCCATCGAGGCCGTCCGGGCCTTGCAAGACTGACGACACCCCGCATTGCGCAGGGGCGATCACAGCCTCCTGAAGATCGCCAGAGTCACTCCGCTGCGGGATGTGCTCGGCGAGCGTCCGTTGATCGCGCGCGGTCACAGGATGCGCTCCATGCGGGTGAGACGCGCGATCGGGAGGAGTCCGAAATAACGGCTGTCGAATCCGCGCGGATGCGTCGAACCCACATAGACCATGCCGGGCGGAATGATTCCGCTCCAGCTCATATGCTCGAGCTTCATCCCGTTATGGGCTTGCGGAAGGCTCACGCCGAGGAGCACGCCGTTGCAATAATAATGACCGTCTCTGCTACGAGGGATGAGGGGCGAGGGGGTCTCGAACATCGTCAGCCGGTCGCCGGCCATGCAGAGTGCATGCTTGGTGACGGACACCGGCTTTGGCCCGGCGATCGGGTGATGAAGCGTGAACATGACATAGTCGCCGCGTGCAATCGGCCCCGGGCTCTTGTGCACCGCGAAAGCCTCGATCGACGGCGACATGACCAGAGTGACCTGCGGGACGACGAGCGCCGCGAACAGCGCAGGGGGCAGGACGACCAGCATTGCCAGCCACAGGCGTTCGGGTCGCGCCGGTGCGTCAGGGCCGGGTGCGCCCAGCGCCACCGCCGCTTTGCGCGGCAATCGGCGCAGACGCGGCCACAGGCCGGCGATCGCCCTAGCGAGCGCGAGCAAGAGCCTGAGCATGGCTCACCTCCTCCTTCCCCCCGAGACGGGCATATTCTTCGAACATTCCCGAAAGCGCGCTGTCGCCGAAGACGACATGGGTCGCGCGGGGGCTTTCCTCGTCGCGCTCGCAATAGGCCTGGGTCGGATCGCCCGGAATCATCGCGAGCGCCGGAACCTGGGCGATCCCATGTTGGCGAAACACGATCGGATCGATGATGATCTGCACGTCGCGCATCACGCAGTTCGGGCCCTCGCAACCCGGGTCAAGCCTAAGGATTTGCGCCGTCAGCTTCGCCATCGGGCCCATCTTCCTGAGACCGCCGGGCACCCCGCGGAATGCCATGACGCCTCGAACCTTTTCGAGCTGGACGGCATAATTGCGCAGTGTCGAAATCGGCATGGACGAGGACACAAACAGGACCGGCACCCATCCCGCTGCGGCCACCGGCGGCGCAGCTTTGGCGAGCGCCAGCTCTTCCGCCGGCTCTAGCCCGAGCGCCCGACGCAGCGCCTTGGCCTGCCGCTCACGCTCGGCCGCGAGACTTGCCTCGCCGCGCGCCTGCGCTGCGCGAGCGCGTGCTTCCATGTCCGGCTCGGCAAGTCGCTTGTGCAGGCCGTCGAACGCGCGCCTTCGGTCGGCGGGATCGTCGGTCCGCGGAAGCCTGGGATCGGGAAGTTGCGCCGCATCGTTCTTGCCGCGGGAGACCGCGCGCTCCAGCCGGTTCATGCTCGCTTGGCCTTGGTCCGCGGCGGACTGCCTCGCAGCGCCGCGAGGGGCGTCACTCGCGACGCTCTGCGCGAGCGCGGCCGTCGCCACGCCCAACAGCAGGCCCATGCAGGCGCTATGGATTGACCGCTTTGAGATACGCATCGATGCGCTCCCCCATGTCGATTTGGATTTCGGATTGGGCGCGGGCTTCGATGTCCGCATAATATTCGGAGAGATCCATCTTGCTGAAATCGAGCGCCTGGAACTCCTCCGGCGTGAACCCGCGGCACATCGGCTTCTTGGCCGTGCCCCACAGGTTGCCGTTGAAGGCCTTGAGCTGGGGACGGCCCTGTTCCTGGATGATTCGGCCGAGCTTGGTGTTGAAGCAGCAATGGCCACGGGCCTTCTGCAGGCAGACGCCAAGGAAGCTCGAGGTGCAGTAGCTGCCGATCTCGTGGCACATGCCTGACGAGCGCAGCATCGCCGTCTCCATGTCCTGCTGGTCGCAGCCGGAAAACAGGAACTCCATCATGAAGTTGATCGCCAGGCTGACGGCGATCGAGGTGGGGTCGAGACCCACGATCAACGCATTGGCGCCGGCACTCGCGGCCTGGCTCGCGGTCGCACCGGCCTTGAAGGCGACATAGGCAGCCTTCATGCCCGTGAACACGCCCTTCGCGACCGCGATCTTGGTACCGATCGACGAGATGGAAGAACCCATCCCGTCCTTCACGATCTTGCCCTTGTCCTTGCAGCAGTTCGCGAAGGTGGTCGAAAGCCCGGCGGGCCGGCACCGCACTCCGCGTCCCGAGAATATCTCGATCTTTCCCAGGCAATTGCCGTCGGCATCGACGCCGCCGTCCGGCGCGGTGCCTGGATCGTCCATCGGCGGCTCATCCACGATGGGATTGGTCGCGAGATCGGCACACTGATTGGGCGAGCAGGCCGGCGCGCCACCCTCAGTCTTTACGAGGCAAGCATATTGCGGGCCGACCGGGCAGCTATATTGGCCCATCGCATCCGCGACGCAGGCGACCTCCTGGATCGGGCAAGCCCAAGCGCCGCTGGTGGTGGAACGGCAGCTCGCCTGCTCACCTTCATCGGCCGCATCGCCGTTATTGTTGAGATCCGCCGCGCAGATCTGCTGCGCCCTGGCGGCACTGGGGCAGACGAGAACGAAACCAATGCCGAGCACCAGCGCGAGCGCGGCGCCGCGCGGATCGAGATACCAATATCTCGTTGTCGGGAGGCCGTTCATTGCACGCTCCCCGTGCAGACCATGTCGGCGCCGGCGAGGCGCACGGTCTGCATCATCACGACCGCTTCGGGAAAATCGTCGAGGCAACCGCAGGCGGAGACGACCTCCTCACCGGGGCCTGCCGGGCATTGATTGTCCGCAGTGCAGGCGTGGAAGAAGGTATCGTAGCCGGTCGGCACATTCTGTTTCGCACCCACGACGCCATCGGGCGCCGCCTCGCTGTTGGCCTTGGCCGCGCGGGTCTTGCACACGGGCTCGCAGGCCGCGACCGAGCCCCGGTCGGGAAGGCTGAAGGCGCGCGTCGATGTCGCATAGCTTCCGTCGCTCTGGCGCGTCCGGTCGGCCAGCATCGTCGCGGTCGAATGGTCGATGATATAGGCGCCGCGGCTCGTGTCGGGCTTCGCGATGTCATCGACCGCGCAGCGATAGGTGCGGTCCTTCAGGAAGAAGTCGCGCGTGAGTTGTGTCGGGCAGCTCGGCCCGCCCAATATACGGGTCTGGGGGAGGGGGCGTAGCCCGGTCACGACGCCGTTGATCCAGGTCTGGACACCATCGACCAGCTCGCTGTCGAGTTTGCATTGCGGATCGGAAGCGATCGCGCCGCAACCATCGACGACCTGCTCCAGCGTCTTGCAGCTGTTGTCGACGTCGACATGGACCTGCGCGAAGCCTTCGCCGCCCTCCGCGACCGCGACGCGCAGCCAGATCTCATGATCGCCTGCGGTAAGATAAGGCCGCAGATCGAGGTTCGGATAGGCGTAGAAGGTTTTCTTGAGTTCGCATTTGCCCGGAGGAAGGCCAAGGCTAGTCCAAGCGGAGGGGCCCGAGCCGATGAACTGCCCATCGATCCGCACCTGCGCCCAATCGTCGGCAAAGAACTGAGCAAGCCGCGCGCCGACGATGCGGTCCGGGTCGTTCACATGCAACGTCATGCGGAAGTCGATGAGCGTGCAGCTTCCGCCGGCGAGGCTGTTATCCGCCGGTGAGCCCATCAGGAAATCGAAGGACGAGCCGTTCTGTATCGTGGAATAGCCGCCCGAGGTTCGGCTGATGATATCCTCCGCGCCGGGCTTCAACACGGTCACCCGCCGCTCGATCGAGCAATGGCTAAATGCAAGCGCCGTGCCGGAGCCGATCGCCGACCCCTTGAGCGCCTGGAACACGGTATTGCCGGTGGACGCGGCATAGGCGTCCGACGCGATCGTCGCGGGATTGGCGCGATAGGCGGTCTGGGGAAGGTCGGGATTGGCGGAGCAGGCGGTCGACCTGGCGCCCACATAGCGGATGGAGGGGCCGTCGATCACAGCCTCGGCAACGCCGTAGCGCGGGTCGGCGGTGGTGAGCGCGCCAATCATCCCGCCGCCAAGGTCGCGCAGCACCGAGGCCATATTGCCCCAGGCGAGGTTGGTGCCGCAGCTATTGTTGAGGCAATAGCATCCGGCGAGCTTGGGCATGTCGACCGAGGTCAGCTTGAGCGCTCGCCCCCCGTCGACATCCCAGCGGAAGAAGCTGCACCCATTCCAGGTGCCGGGCTGGCAGGAGACGATCCCGTTCGCGCAAATGCCCGATACCGGGACGGGAAGGTTCGCCGTGCTGTCGACCGTTCCGTCGAGATCGGTATCGCGGGCGATCGTGACCTTGCCGAGATCGCCAGTCCCTGCCGGTTGCACCAGCACCTCCAGCATCGACGCGGTTTTCTGGCAGGCGATGTTGGGCGCGAACGTGCGACTGTTGTCGACCGTCGAAATCTGCTGCCCAGCCAGGCCCGGCGTCACATAATTTTGCTGAAGCGCGTCGCTATCGCCGCTCTTTGCGCGCGACGCTTCGGCTGCGGCCCGGGCGCGCTCTTCCATCGTCTGCGCCGCCGCGGGCGCGGTGAGCGGGATGGCCAGCGCGGTCGCTAGGACGGAACAGGCGGAGAGGAAGCGCCGATCCCATCGGGGGAGCGTTGCGGCCGCGCTGGCCGGGGGTGGAGCGGCGCCGCCAGGGGGGCATGGCGACGCCGCTCCGGTTCCGCACGGAAGCCATCGGCCGTAGGGGCCTTGGCGAACAGACCTCCGGAATGGACGGCTGTCTCGCGCGGAACACGGCGGAAGCGACCTGTTCATGGCACGGGTATCCCGGCGCAGCAGATCACCTTTTCGAAGAGCATGAACTGGGCGTTGTCCTTGCCCGGCGCGTGCTTGGCTGAAGACCAGAGCGCGCCGGGCCTGCCGATATTGACGCACTTGCCGCCCTTCACCGGCTCCACGATCTGGAGCTTGTAGCGGGACTTGGTCCAGACGGGCTGGGGGATGAAGGAGCAGCCGTCCGCCGAACTGATGGTGAGCGCGCCCAGCCGCCCCATCATGAAGACCCCGCGCGCCGCGAGCCCCGCCCAGGCCTCGACGCTGTCGTCGAAATGGATGTCGCCGGCGATCGGATAGGTCGCGCCCCAAGAGCCCATGCACCAGAACAAGGGGTCGATCACCTTGCCCGCCGCTGCCGCGGCGCTGTCGCCCATGCAGGCGAGACCGGCGGCGGGATTGCCGAAAAGAATGCCTTCGGGCTGGATGATCGCGCCGAGCGTGCCCGACTGCCAGGTCGGCAGAACCTCGGTGATCATGGCGACGTCGAAGCCGTCATTCTCGAGGCACGGCAGGTCGGTGAACATGTCGAGCATCGCCCAGACCGGCGAGATGTAATAGTGCATCTGCGCGAACATCTTGCGGGTGTTTGTCCCGTCCGAAATCGACGACTGGCTGCCTTGCAGCTTGCCGCCGGTCGGCAGGAGATCGGCGCCAAGCGCCATCATGCAGCCGGGTTCGGTCACGATGTCGACCATCCGGTTCGGCGACCAATAGGAGACCTTGACACCGAACCAGAACTGGAGACCCTTGCGGCAGGCGCACAGAGGCTTGGACGAGGATTGTGCGTCAAGCGCCTTGTCGAGCTTGTCGAAACTCCCCACCCGGATGCCGCCGACCGTGATCGGAAAGATGCAGGTCCAGCGCACCTTGGTGATGGGGTTGAAGACCGTGCCGGCCTCGCATTTGGAGGCATGGGCCTGACTCGGCCAGGCGAGCGTCATCAGCAACCCGATGACGAGGCCCGCGACGAAGACGGGAAGACGCCCGATCATCGCGTCGCTCCTTTCGCCGCGGTCGCGGCAGCCCGGCTCTTGGGCCCATATTCGGTGAGGACGAGGCGCGTGCCGGACTGCTCGACGATGACCGGAGCCACGGTGAGTCCCAGACGCTGCTTGACCCGCTCCTCGAGAATGTAGATCGGGCGGCCGGTCTTTTCGCTCAGATCGATCGCGTCGCCATTCTGTGCCCCAAGCGCGGCGAGCAGGATGAAGTCGCTCGCCCGGGCACTACGGAGCGCCCAGCCAAGGTCTTGGCGATGCACGACGACAAGGCGCTGCGGCAGCTTCACATAGGTCAGCGGGTTGAAGGCGAAGCCCTTCGGGTAGAGCGTCTTGCCGCCCGGGAGCGTGATGTCGAAGTCGAGCGTGTAGAAGGGGACGACGCTGCGCACGCGATCGGCGCCGGCGACGCCGAGCGGCGCCGCCTTCAGAGCGCTCCATTTGTCGCGCGGGCCGAACGCCTTGCTCATGTCGCTGGGCAGAGTCGCGACCTTGGCCTCGATCTCGGCGAGCGCGTCGGGCTCCGCGATCGGCCAGGTTCGCCCGATCGTGCTGCGCGATTGGGCGCTGCCCGCGATCGGCGCGGCCGCAGGCAGCGTTGCCGCGACGGCCAGCATGCTGCCCGTGACGAGCACAAGAAGAGGACCGCGACGAACACGGCGGAGCGGATCAGCGGCCATGGCGCTGCCTCCAATGCCTCTCGGGAGGCTCGGGAATGCCGATGAGGGCCGCGACGAAGGCGGAAAATGCGAGCGGCGTCAGAATCCCGATCAGCGTGCCGGCATCGCCGCCGAGCGACGGCGACACGAGCAGCATCGTGCTCTGGACAGCCAAGAGCAGGAAGCCGCTGACGGTGAGCCGGATCGCCGATTGTGATGGCGCGGAAGAGGTAAGGCCGTTCATTTGCCCCTTCTCCTGCGCAGGCGGCTCATGACCCTCGCGGTGCCCGCCGACAGGCTGAGCAAAAGGAGACCGGTCGCCAGGCACGACGCGGCAATGATGAGCGAAGCGCGGAGCACCATCATCGTCGGCTGCTTGAGCAACAGCCCGGCGACGAGCACCAGCAGACCCATCATCGCCGTCTCGATCATCACGAGCCGGAAGCGCCACTGGAAGGATTCCGCTTCGAACCGTTCGGCGAGGCGCTGCTCGACAATTATCTCGATGGCTTCGTTGTCGGACCAATTGAGCGGCAATTGATCGGGGTGCGGAGTATGGCGTCCCATGACCCTCATACCCCCACGAGGCCGGACACGGCCGGCGTACCCAGGATTTCCGAGGGGTCGACACCGGCCAGGCGGCACACGGCTTCGAGCGGCGAGAGGCCCTGGCGCATCAGCGCCTCGAACGCAGCCACCTCGTCGGGCGCGGACGTGTTGATCCAGTAGGAGAAGGGATCGACCACGAGCCGGGCGATGCCAAGACCCAGGGGCGAGTCGATGAACACCTCGCTGTAGTTGGGCTTCGAGTTGCGGACCGACTTCAGGAGATCGAGGACGAACCCCGAATAGTCGAGGATCTTGTTGTCAACCGCCCGATCATAGGTCGAGCCCTGAAGCAGGAACCGCGTCGCGGCATTTTCGAGGATGACCTGACCCGTCCCGCCGAACAGCGTCAGGTCGTTCATCGACTGCAGCACGATGCCGAACGAACCGCGATATTTGCGCGCGCGCCGATAGCCCTGGCCGAATGCCTCGGCGAGGCGCGAGAGATCCTGCCCGTCAGTCCGGGTCATGAACTGCGCGGCTTCGTCGCATAGCACGAAGCGGGGACGGTCGCGCGCGGACAGGTAGAGTTCCTGCGTGACCGCGTTCACCACCACCATGACGATGACGTTGAAGAGGTCGGGCATCGCTTTGAGGCGCTCGAGCTCGAGCACCACGAATTCGTCATTGCGGATGTCGAGGGTCGACGGCCCGTTGAAATAATGGCCATAGGCGCCGCCCGAGCCGAAATCCCGCAGATTGAAAGCCAGCTCGCGTGACGTCGGCACGAGGTGATCGACGCGGTCGAGATCGGTCTCGACGAGTGAGGGATAGGTGCCGAGCCACTCGCGCACGGCATCAATGCCATGATCGGCCCTCCCTGTGTCGATCGTCCATTGAACGGCGGACTTGAGGAGGTTCCATTCCGAGGTGGTGACGCCCTTGCGCGTCGAGGCGTTGGCCATCTCGGCGACGATGGCGACCGCCATGGTGATGGCCGACTGCTTGTCGTCGCCGTCGAGCGCCAGCCCCATGTCGAAGGGGTTGAGAACCAGATGCTCTTCGCCGATGTCGATATAGCGGCCCGAGCAGAGCGTGCAGAGTTTCCGGTAGCTGCCGCCGATATCGATGATACGGATGAGCGCGCCGCAGGCATAATATTGCTGGCAGAGATTGTTGAGCAGGAAGCTCTTGCCCGCTCCGCTCTCCGCCGAGACGATGAAATTGTAGTTATTGATCCTGGGGTCGAAAAGATCGAGCGTGACAAGCTGGCCCTTGCGCCCCGTGTAGAGAAGCGCCGGACGCCCGCCGCCGCGAAAGTCGGTCTGGATCGGCGCCAGCATTACCGCCGCTTTGACCGGCATGCGGAAGTCGCGCTCGAGCAGGCGCAGCGTCGCGCGGTCGGGATAGAGCCCGAACGGCAGGCTCATCACCAGCAGGGTCGGGTTGAGATAGCTCTCCTCCTGCATCGAGAAGGGCAGGGGTTCGCCCTCCCATAGTCGCTTGGCGCGCGCGGCGAGATCGCGGGCATGGGCACGGTCGCGACCGAACACCCAGATGGTGGGAATGACCCGGACGAACTTGCTGTTCCCCGCCTCGTCGAGGATCCAGCCGATCTCCTCGATCTGCTTGCCGACCTCGACGGCGAAACTGCCCGCCGCCTTCTGCGCCGAGAGGATCTGCGCCCGTTTGTGGATCTCGAATTGGGAATGATCGAACAGGATATTGAGCGTATAGAGGAAGGGGCCGCCGATCTGGTCGCTATCCTCCGAGGCGCCGCGCATCCCGCCCATCAGACGGTTGGCGCGCTCCGCGGTGATGCGCCGGGCCGGCGCCTTGGGCGTCAGGCAGCGTGCAACCTGGTTGCCGAGGAAAACCTCCGCGCCCTCGAACACGAGATCGGGGCCTGCATCGATGATCTGCTTGGCGATCGGCGGCGCGCCTGTCGCAGTGCCGTCGGCGAAGACGCCAGGGGCCTGCGTCGCGACGCCGTTGAAGACGCGCCGGTAGAAGGCGACCATCTCCTCTGGCGGGAGCCGGCGGATGCCGAGCTTTGACAATTGTTCCTCGACCTGCCGACGCAGATCCTCGCCCAGCGGCCGGCGTGTCTTGATCGACAGCAGCGTGCGGAAATTGCGGACCGGGATGCCGTGCAGGGCCTTCAGGCCATGACGCCCTTCGCTGAGATACGCGTGGGTGTGACGCGCGGAGGCCTGAATGAGCGGATCGTCGCGGGTCTTCAGATCGAGAAACGCGTCGAGGGCGTCGTCGATCAGCGGATCCGCGAAGGTATGGAGCTGCAGGACTGTCCCGTCGGGGAAGTGGATATTGAGCAACCCCTGCAGCGCACTCTGGACATGCGCGAACATATAGGCGGTGGGCACCAGCTCCCAGGCATGGCCCCAAGTGTCGTCGATACAGAGAAACGCGTTGGTTTCCTCCTCCCAGGCCACAAGCGGCAGATAGTCGGAGAAGCTGTCGCGCCGCACGGCATTGCGCAGCCGGCTAAAAGTCAGGCCACTCATGCCTGCGGCGCCGGCGGCACGATGGCCGGTGCGGGTGGAGTCGTCCCTGCCGGTGCGGGCTCGCCATCGGGTGCGGCGATATCACGCACCTGGCCGAGGATCGGTGTCTGAGCCGCACGATCCGGTGCGGCGACAAGTGCGCCGCCCACGACCCAGACCGGCTTGTCGACCACCGAATAAACATAGCGCGGCATGTAGAGCCGATCCGGGCGCTGCCGATCGGCATAGGGAAGGATTAGCGTCCGGACGGTCTGCGCGGGCTTGAGCATCGGCGTGACCGGCGCTTCGATCAGGCCTTTCAGCTCACGATAAACACTGTCGCGATAGCTGCCATAGGCGTTGCCCGCGCTTCCTCCGCGCGATCGGGAAACCGCTCGGTCGGCGTCCTGCCCGCGCAGCATGGCACGGTCATTGGTAACCTTGGGGTCCGACTTCGAGGTGACGCCGGCAACCGCATCCGCATAGGCCCGATCGGGATGGATGCATTGGCCGTGGTCGCTGTTCTTGCAGTCGAACTTCTCCGAATAGGGCGACATCATCGAGCCGACCGTCGCGCATCCGCTCAAGCCCGCGAGCAGGCTGAGCGAGAGCAGAGACCGATGGAGAGACTGGTGGGCCAGCGAGAGCATGGCGGAACCTCCTGTAAGATGGGGGGAGCGTCGCATCAGAATTTGGCTCCGACCGACGGCTTGATCTCGAGGGCGAGGCCTTCCTGGATGACGACCACGACATCCTTGGCCGCGCCGACTTCGACCACCGGGCCGGCCTGGCGGGCGAGATCGAGATAAAAATCGGTGAGCTTGTCCGACGATTTGGAGAGCCCGCCGGCAACGCCCGACTTGACGGCATCGCCCGCGTCGAGACTGCGCACGCTGCCAAGCGCCGAGGTCGAGAGGCTCCCGAACGTACCTTCGACCGACTGCGAAATGCCGGCGATCGTCCCGGCGATGAACGAGCGCGCGAGCGTCGCGCCGGCGCGGGTCACGACCTTCCCGGACAGCCCCTTCTTTCCATCGGCATCGACGAAGAAGCCCTTGATCGCCTGGTCGACCACCGCGTGGCTCTCGAAATCGACGCACGAGATCGAGACGAGCTGGATCTCGACCCGCTCCTTGGCGAGGCTGCCGGTCGCGTTGCCGATGACGAAGCAGCCGGCGAGATTGGCCTTCACCTCATTCGGAAGCACGGCGGGCGCCTGGACCCGGGCGATGATCGGCTCGGGATTACTGGTCGCGTCCCGGCTTGCCAGCGCGTCGATACCGGTCAGCAGCCGCGCCTTCATGAAACCAGGTGGCAAATAGATCGTCCGCTTCCCTTTTTTTGACGCGGCCCCGCCGCCCGCGCCTCCCTCCGCCGCTTGCGTGGCGGTCGCCGCGCCGATCGCGCCAACCTGCCGTTCCGTGGGCGGCGCGGGTGGTGCCGCCGGAGCAGTAGGCGGCGCAGGGATTTCGTCGGCTGCGCCCCTGGCGTCGGGAGGAGCGGGCGGGTAGGCGGGGGCCTCGCCGGGTAGGGCAGGCGGAAGGTCTCCGTCGCCGCTCGCGCTTTGGGCGTGGCCGGTGTCGGCGGCGCCCGGGACCACCTTGCCTTCCTCGATCGCAGTCACCCGGTCTCCGAGCAGCGTCTGTCCGTCGAGGATCTTCTGGAGATCGCCGCGCAGCTTCACCTCGAGGCTGTCGCCGCGAAGACCCGCGCCCATGTCGAGATTGGAAGCCTGGGGCGCCTTGGGCGCCTCCTTCTGGCCGCTGGTGCTCGCCGTGTAGAGACCGAGGCCAAGCAGTGCGATCGTCGATACGACACCCAGTTGCTTGGCGCGTAACTTCTGGTTGGAACTGAGCTTCGACCACTGCGCCGGCAGATCGAGCAGAGCCGGGCGCGGGAGATTCGCCGTCTCGTTGACGTCGCCACCCTGACGGGCCGACGGGCCAGCCTCTCCCTGAGGTTTCTCTTCGGGCGCTGTCATGGCTGGACACTCCGGCGAACGACGATCAGCCGAGCCGTCTCATTGGGACCCAGCGTCAGTCGGTCGATCGTGATGGCAAAGATGTCGGCCCCAAGCGCCGTATCGAGGAAGTCGCGTTCATCAAGCGTGATCGCGACGCTGGTGCGGACCAGATATTCACTGACCGAAAGCCCGGCGCCCTCGACTTCGAGACGCCGCCGTTCACTGAGCGACGCCGTGGGAAGGTCGGCAAGGGTGAGCCTGTCGTGGGACGGTGCCACCTCGGAGAACGACGCGGGCACCCGGTCCTGCAGGATCGCGAGCGCAATCCCGACAGCCCGCTCTTCCTCCACTAACGGGCCCAGAAGCGCATCATTGGCGCGCGCGCGCTGTGCCCCGCCGGGGACCAGCGTCACGGTCTGGGCCGGAATGTCGGCGGGCTCGGTGTAGAGCGGATAGATTGCGCCGTTGCACGAGACGAAGAATTCGGACGGTGTCGTCACATAGGTGCGCGTCTTCATGTCGCCTGGCGCCGCGCCCGGATCTTCGGTTTCGAGGACGAGGAACTTGATCCATGCGTCAGATCCACCGCGTTCGACCGCGAGGCCCTTCTCGGCCGAGAATTTGACGTCCTCGATGTCGCCGCCGACGCACACGACATGATTGACGTCGCGATTGGAGAGCCGGATGCGACTCGTCTGATCGGGCAGTGCCGCGATCGACTGGGCGAATGCGGGAACGCAAGCGGGAAGGGACGCGACGAACGCCCCCGCGAGGCAAGCGAGCCTCGCGCGGTTACCGGACATCG
This sequence comes from Sphingobium aromaticiconvertens, assembly GCF_037154075.1. NCBI lineage: Bacteria > Pseudomonadati > Pseudomonadota > Alphaproteobacteria > Sphingomonadales > Sphingobiaceae > Sphingobium > Sphingobium aromaticiconvertens. The sequence goes on along the minus strand of NZ_JBANRJ010000001.1, from coordinate 3,836,624 downwards.
GCACTGAAATTCTCCTCCTGGAGGGCAGTCAGCCAGAAGCGGCCGTTCTCGAGCGCGTAGCGAATGCGCAGATTGCCGCGGAACTTGCGGATGACGCCGCCGATCACACGGACCTTTTCGACGGGCACGAGGATTTCGCTGCCCGTCCATGTGACGGGCTGGTCGCCGCGGATATAGGTCGCGATCGAGAGCGTCGGATTGTTGCCAAGCTCATCGAGCAGCCGGTTCAGACTGTCGCGCAGGCCATTATACGCGCTGGGATGCGCGATCCGCAGCAGTTCCTGGAACTGCCGGTCCGCCGAATAAGCGGAATAGGTGCCGGCGAGGCCCACGATGTTGAACGTGATCGAGCGGAGATAGCTCTCCGACGGTTTGTTCCCCGTCACATAGAGGTCGCCGTCTGCGCCGAAGGGCACGATCACGGTGCGCGTGTTCTGATTCGAGGTGTAGATGAGCGTGCCGAGCACCGCGGTGATGCCGAACAAGCCGGCGATCGCCACCTTGAGCAGCCGGTTCTCCTCGAACAGGTTGGCCGATCCCTGCAGATAGCGATGCAGGTGCCAGCTCGGGCGCGTGTCGCCGATCATGTCGGCCGCTGCCTTGCGTCGGAATGGATGTGCCATCTCGCCTACTCGAAGAAGCGGGTCTGGGTCGGACCCGGATAGTTGCGGAAGCGGGCAAGGCCCCATCGCCAGGCCAGGTGCGGGATGAAGCCGCGCGGCTTGGTCCGCTTCCAGGGAATGAAGAGGAGAAGAGCGCCGATGAGCGACCAGCCGATGATTCCGCCGACGATGACCGCGACGAAGATCACGCTCATCACGACGATGAACTCCTGACTGTCAAACCAGAGGATCTGGACCGGCCGGTGCAGGAACTGCGGAAGTCGTTCGTCCACGCCCTTCTCCCTTGCTTCACCACGCTGCTGAGCGTGGTCTTCGGAAGGCGACCATCACCTTCCGTTCCGGTGGACGGGCGCCGGCGGACCGGCCACCCGACCTGTCTTCAGATCAGCATGCCGAAGGTCTGGAGGATCGAATCCGCCTTGATGAGGCAGACCGCCGCCACGATCGTCGGGATGCCGATCATGATGTTCGAAAAGAGCCGCGAGACGCCGAACAGGAAGGCGGCAACGCCACCCACGAAGCCGAGCGGTCCCTTCACGCCCTGGTTCACGACGATGTCGTAAATATCGTAACCAAGGTCGCCGGCGGCCGGCGCCTGGAAGGCGTGGGCGACGCTCGTGCCGGCGATCGCGGCCAGAAGGAAAAGGACGGCCGCGTCGATCGTGCGGAACGTCCTTCCCCGAAGTAAAGTCAACATATTCAGTCTCCTTGTGGTCACCAGAGCCGTCCAGATCATGCTTGCCGGTACCGATCGGTGGTCGTGTCCGGCCGGCGGCTTCGCTGGACGGCCCTTGGAGGCGCGCTGCCGCCGGCATCCCGGTCCCTCGTCGGCACTGCATTCGCCGCGCTCGTGCGAGATCCGCCAAAGTCGTCGGGGCCGCCCCTTCAGGGACTGGGCTTGGGTCTCCGGCTTTCGGTCTCGAGGAACGCTTCGAGTTCGGCCTGCTGGAAGCCCGAAACGAGTTTGCCGTTGACGAAGAGCGTCGGCGTGCCTGAGACGCCCATCTTGCGGACGGTTTCGGCGTCGCGGGCGACCTTCTCGGCGCCGGGACGGCATTTGTGCAGCGTGGCAGGCTGAGCACCGGAGTAGACGGATTTGAAGGCCGCTTGGCTGTCCGGGGAACAGAGGATATGCTCGGCTTTCGCTGCCGCCTGCGGGTGAATACCGCTCACGAAGTAGACGAGGCGCTGGACTGGTTTCCCCTCGGCTTCCTTGGCCAGCCAGAAGCGTTCGAGCGCCTGGCAATAGGGACAGTCGGGATCGGTGAACTCTATGACCTTGGGCGCGCCTGCAGGCCCTATCACAAGGGCCTCTGCGGGATTGATCGCGCTGAGGCGCTTCCTGGCGCTCGCATCCTGCGCCAGCGCTGTCAGGTTGACCCCGTTCTTGTCGTAGATCGCCGCAAAGAGCAGATGCTGGCTCTCCGGCGCGAAATAGATGACTCGTCCACCGGCAATAGCCTGATATATCGGACCACTGACAGGCGCCGGACCGAAGTCCTCGAAGGTCAGATTGGTGAAGGTCTGGCGCAATTGACGCTGAGCCTCCGCGGCCGCCGCCGTGAGCGGCTCGGCGCTGTTCTCTTGCGCATAGGCGGGAGCCGACGCGCAAAGTAGCGCAGCCAGGATCAGTTTACCGCTGCGGGACATCGGAGGACTCCGGACGAACGAGGGAGGTGCGCGCGAAAATTCGCCTGTCGAGAGTGAGCGAGTTTCCGAGCTTGATCGCCGCCGACAGAGGCGCCGGTGTCGCCGCAGGGGGAGGCGGGACAGAGTCGGCCTTTTCGCGGATCGAAAAGCCGGTCTCGCCCTGGACGACCGCGAGTTGGGCGGTACGGGCGCAAGGATAGGCTTCCGCGTCGGGACGATAGCTCTGGCCGCTGGCGGGATTGGCGCCGATGACATGCAGAAGGACTGCTGCAAGCATGGGCGGGGAGCATGGAAAGTCCATGGCACGCGTCTCCTCATGGCGCCGCAAGGCGCTCGGGTCTGGGGTTTGGATGGTCCGGACGGTGGAGCTGGAGTTAGGTTCTAGACCTCCCCCAATCCGGTGCGTTCACAGCAATGGCGGTCTCGAACGACTGCCGCAATAGGCAGGGCACTGAAGTGCCGAAGCGGCGCAACAAAGAAGAGATAGAGCAGAACGGATCGATGAAGTCGAGGAATGTCGAGACGATCAGATTTGGCGTAAAGCGGCACTATAATGCCGCTTTTGCCTCCGTTCGTCTTGCAAAAGCACCTGTTCGGGTTCGCGAACGGGTGCCGGCGCACTAGTCAGGCAGGAGAGACAGGCAATGGGTCGAGCACGACGCAGCTTCAAACTCCGGCTTTCATCCGCAGGCCTTGACGTCCTGATCGATTCCCACTGCCATCTGATTCGCGTTACGCGCTCGCTGATCGCCTGGGGAACCACGCTTCACGTGGCGATCGAACATCTGAATACCCTACCACCCAGCATAATTGCCGACCAACTGAAGGAGCCGGAACTCGCCGGCTTTGGTGGAAGTGAGGAGCATCATGTCGGGGCGTCGCACCAACTCTGGAATATCGCCACAAGCATTACCGAACGCGTCCAGGGTCACATGGCGGAAGGCCGGGCGCCGACCCTCGGCATGATCTACATCCTGGCGCTCCGGCAGATCACCACGGCCGACCAGTCGGCGCTGTTGCGCGCGTTTGATCGCGCTCTACAATCGGGAGCCAGAACGCCTGCTATCCGGGATACCCATGATCTTGCTGGATAAATCCCGACAAGTTGGCCGAGGTTCCATATTGACACTAGTGGTAAGTACACCTTAGCGTTCGACCTTATGGAAATGCCTTGGCGGGCGGAATCTCCCGTAAGGAGACGCGGATATGTCGCATTTGATAGCGACTTCCGTTGCTGAAAGTCCGATCCTGTATGTGAAGGTGCAATCGGGGCGGCAAATTGAAGAGGCACGGAAGAAACGGCGCCTGACGCAGCGCGATCTGGCTCGCGAGCTCGGCATGGGTGTGCGTTGGCTTCGTGAAATCGAAGCCGGCAATCCCCGTTCGCGGCTCGATGATCATCTTGTCTGCGCCTACAAACTGGAGCTCTCGACCGGCCACATCCTCATTCCTCTGCTCTTCGCGGGGCAGAAGATGTGCTTTCCACGGCAGTTGGCAATGGGAGACCTCAGCGATCTTGAGCGCATGTGCATCGAGATGATTGCGCAGCGAAATTTGGATCACCTGACCCAGGCTCTCACCCCGGCGTGGGCGAGTCCTCCGGTCCCGGCAGGAGCCGGACTATGATGTCGGCAATGGACCCTCCATTGCAGGAGCGTGTATATCTTGGGCTGAAGGCCGACTACCTGGCCGGTCAGTTCGTTCCGGGCAAACGGATCGACATCCAGGACCTCGCCAACCGGCATCACTCAAGCAAGACCCCCGTTCGCGAGGCTGCCTTTATCCTCGTCGGCGAGGGGATTTTCATGCACCATGCAGATGGGGGATTCTTGGTTCCGATCATCGAGCCAGCCGAGCTCATTGAGCTCCTCGAGTGGCATATGCAGCTGATAATGGCGTGTATCTCGGGTCTGAGAGAACCTGCGCTGCGACGTGCCCTTCAGCAATATTCCAACATGGTCGAGGATTCCTCCGCGGTGGCTTTCGCGTCGCGAACAATGGAAATCTTTACATCACTGGCTGATGCAGGAGGAAATAACCAAGCATCAATCCATGTCCGTCGATTGAACGAACGACTCCACTACGCGAGAATTGCAGATGCCGTCGAACCGAAGATTGCCGAAAGGGAACTTTCGACTCTCACGCGCCCTCAAGTCGCGGATTTTCAAAAAGCTTTGCGAAGGAGAATAGAAGCCTACCACTTGAGGAAAATATGCCGTCAACAGCATATTATCCAAATGGGGCAGGCATCAGAATAACTAAATAAATTCAGTCATTTAATAAAGGAGTCCCAGTGGCCGCTGGTCGCGAACGACCTCTCCGCCGTCTACCGCAGAATATCGCGCCAACCTGTCGCGATATATTCGCACCACGTGAGTTCAGAATGGCACTACTCTAAATTGCCGCCATTCACGCGGCAGTTGATGAGGAGTGTGTCATGGAACGGAATGACGATCACAACATCGATGCGCTGATCGATCTCGGCGTCGCGACCGAAGCCACCAAGGGCGGCCAGTCGGTCATCTTCGATAACCAGAACGGTCGGGATCTGACCGGCCCCGGGATCGCCGACGACTGAAACGATGCGGACGCACGCCCCACAGTGTGCGTCCGCTACCGGAGAAGGCACATGGACTTCACAATCCGAGAGAACATCTATTGCTGCAGTTGCACGGGGCGCATTATTCTCTTGGATACTCAGGCCGATAGGTATTTCATGCTTCCCGAGGAAGTTGGCTCGGCATTTCTCAGACTGTGGAATTGCGAGCCTGCAGAAGAACGAGATCAACTCGACCTCGGGCGCCTGAGATCAACGGGTGTCGTGGTGACCGATTGCACAGCACCACGTGGCGGTCGCCGTCCCTCCACGATTGTACCAGCTAGCTCTGAACTCATCGCGCTCGAACCAATGCGACGTCATCGGGTCGATGCTGCTCGCGCTGCAGTCTATCAGCTAAAGGCCTGGCTGGGGATTCGCACGCGACCTATGGTAGAGGTCCTTGCCGATCTTCTGGGACCAACACCTTCTCAGCTTCCTGATAGGAGCGAGGCAGCCGATGCACGGTTGACACGCATCGCGACGGCATTTCGGGCTACCGCCGGGATATTTAGGCAGCGGGACCAATGTCTGCCTCGATCAATTGCTTTCACGCGGATGTGTAAGGCAAGTGGCGTGAGGGCTACCCTCGTAATCGGGGTGACTCTGGATCCATTCTCGGCGCACGCATGGGTTCAATCCAGCGGTCTCGTTCTCAACGATACGTTGGAACGGGTTCGCTGCTTCACGCCGATATTTGCAGCCTGATGGCGTTGCAGTATCTCATATTGGTTGCCCGAGCCGGAGTTCTTGACAAAGGGATGGTGTTGATTGCCGTTGAGAAGTGACCCGGGGTTTTCATCGAGAAGTGACCCACCTTGCGATTATGTTTCGGATGTCACCGTTGGGTCAAGATGAGGTTTTCTCCTTTCGCGCTGTGGGCTGCTGAGCAGAGCTGTTTTTGAACCGGAAGCTGTCGTTGCCGGTTTCAAGGATGTGGCAGTGATGGGTCAGCCGATCGAGCAGCGCTGTGGTCATCTTGGCATCACCGAACACGGTGGCCCATTCACTGAAGCTGAGGTTGGTGGTGATGATGACGCTGGTGCGCTCGTAAAGTTTGCTGAGCAGATGGAACAGCAATGCACCGCCTGAGGCGCTGAACGGCAGATAGCCGAGCTCATCGAGGATCACGAGATCGGCGTGGGCGAGCCTTCCGGCGACCTGGCCTGCCTTGCCCTGGGCCTTCTCCTGTTCGAGCGCATTAACCAACTCGACGGTGGAGAAGAACCGCACCCGTTTTCGATGATGCTCGATGGCCTGAACGCCCAGCGCTGTCGCGATGTGGGTCTTGCCGGTGCCGGGGCCGCCGACCAGCACGATGTTGTCGGCAACGTCGATAAACTCACAGCGGTGAAGCTGGCGCACCAGCGCTTCGTTGATCTCACTGCTGGCGAAGTCGAAGCCTGCCAGGTCGCGATAGGCCGGGAACCGCGCAGCCTTGAGTTGATAGGATACCGATCGCACCTCTCGTTCAGCAGTCTCCGCCTTCAGGAGCTGGGACAGGATCGGGATGGCGGCATCGAACGCCGGTGCACCCTGTTCCATGAGATCGGTAACGGCCTGCGCCATGCCGTGCATCTTGAGGCTGCGCAGCATGACGATAATAGCGCCGCTGGCGGGATCATGACGCATGGCGGCTCTCCCGACGCAGAGCGTCATAGCGCTCGACATTGGCCATCGGCTCGCTGACCAGTCTCAGCGCCTGTGGCGCCGTGACCGGCGGCGTTGTCAGCGGCTTGCCGTCGAGCAGACGGTGCAGGAGGTTGAGGATATGGGTCTTGGTTGGAACGCCCCCCTCCAACGCCATCGTGACGGCCGTCAGCACGGTCTGCTCGTCATGATGCAGCACCAGGGCCAGGATCTCGACCATCTCCCTGTCACCGCCAGGAGACCGCAACAGATGCCGCTGCAGCCGCTGGAAGGGATCAGGCAGTTCAAGGAACGGCGCCCCATTGCGCAGGGCACCTGGCTTGCGCTGCACCACCGCCAGATAATGGCGCCAGTCATAGACGGTGCGCCCCGGCCCATCGTGGGATCGTTCGATGATACGCTGGTGTTCGCACAGCAACTGTCCCTCGGCGACCACCAGGAAGCGGTCGGGATAGACGCGCAGGCTGACGGGGCGGTTGGCGAACGACGCCGGCACGCTGTAGCGGTTGCGCTCGAGATGGACGAGGCAGGTCGGTGAGACCCGCTTGCCATACTCGACAAAGCCATCGAACGCCCTGCCTGTCGGCATCAGGCTCGCCACCTCATCCGCCCAGGCATCAGCGACAGACCCGGGCTCGATTCCGTGCGGAATATCCTGCCATAGCGCCTTGCAGCGCTCCTCCAGCCAGATGTTCAAAGCGTCGAGGCTCTGAGTCTGGGGGACAGGCTGCCACAGGCGATGCCGTGCATCCTGCACGTTCTTCTCGACCTGGCCCTTCTCCCACCCAGCGGCCGGATTACAGAACTCGGCCTCGAACAGATAATGGCTCACCATCGTCAGGAAGCGGGCGTTGACGGTCCGGCTCTTGCCGCGCCCGACCTTGTCGACGGCAGTCCTCATGTTGTCGTAGATGCCGCGTCGCGGCACGCCGCCCAGCACGCGGAACGCATGATTATGGGCGTCGAACAGCATCTCGTGGGTCTGCAGTAGATAGGCCCGCACAAAGAAGGCGCGACTGTAGCTGAGCTTGAAGTGCGCGACCTGCAGCTTGGTGCGCACGCCATCGATGATCGCCCAGTCCTCGCTCCAGTCGAACTGGAACGCCTCACCCGGTGCGAAGGACAACGGCACGAAGGTGCCTCTGCCGCTCATCTGCTGCTGGCGGCGATAATCATCACGCCAGTCCCGGGCAAAGGCCGCGACACGGCCATAGGAACCGTCAAAGCCGAGGCTCACCAGATCGGCATACAACTGCTTGACCGTGCGCTTCTGCTTGCGCGGACGGCCCATCTCCCGCCTCAGCCAGGCTGTCAGCCGCTCGACGAACGGGTCCAGCTTGCTCGGTCGCTCCGGCACCTTGAACTGCGGCTCGATCGTGTCCGACCGCAGATATTTACGAACGGTGTTGCGGGAAAGACCGGTGCGCCTGGCTATCTCCCGGATCGATAGATGATCGCGGTAATGCCACCGCCGGATAACGCTCAATAATGCCATGTCCAACACTCCATGGTCCCCCGCTCGTCAAAGCCAGGGACGTGTTCAAACATGGGTCACTTCTCAGTGGAAATTACTGGCTTCCCCGGGTCACTTCTCAACGGCAATCAACAAAAGCTACGCTAGGCGAAAAGGGGCCGGCGATGTTTGTCTGTTTTCAACAGAAGCGCCGGCCCCTTTTCGCCAAGCTTCGCTAGAGCCCCTCCCGTGCTTCTTGCGGACAAGAGCCCCGCCCTGCGCCTTCGGACCTGCGAGGGCGGCTCCGGGTGCGATGACGATCGAGCCGGCCCACGCTCCCTTTCCATTCAAGCGGAACCGACTGCTGCGCGGCCGGTGCGTCTTCGTCATTTGTGGGCCGCTGACGCGGCCGTCTGTGCTCGGGCTCACCAGGCACGATGAAAATCTGTCAATAAATCAATAACATGGAAGTAATGGAGGGGAGGGAGTAGGGTTTGGATGCGGCCGGGAAAGAAAAACGGACCGCACCCAAGAGAAAGGATGAAGTCATGAAGATCGGTAGCTTCAAATTCGACGAGCGCGCCAGCGACATTATCGGCAAGATCGCCACTCGCGAGATGCGCTTTCCCTACCTCATCATGCGCCGTGTCGAGGATCGACAGAGCGACAGCGCCCCCGTCTATGAAATCTACGAGACGAACCGCGCGGGCGACGAAATCCAGATCGGTGTCGTCTGGGAACGCAAGATGCGCTCCAATGACGAGGTGTTCCTGTCCGGCATGGTCGACGATCCGAGTTTCCGCGAGCCGCTCCCCATCGCCTTGTTCGGGGACGAAACGAACGGCTTCGATGTCCAGTGGCGGCGCGAACGCGAGCGCGAGGCGCAGGGCGGCGGCTTCGGCGGGCGCTCCAATGGCGGACAACGACAGGGCGGTTTCGGAGGCCGGTCAGGTGGCGGTTTCTCCGGCGGCAGCACCGCAGGGGCAGGCGGCGAATATACCGGAGGCGGACGCGGCCTTGACGATGAGGTGCCCTTCTAAGCGGCACTAAAGGCGGGCCGGGGGAGCGCTGGAACGCTTCCCCGGTCCTGAACCGTCACCCGACCAAAGGAGTCCATCCCATGAGCAAGCCAACGGCCTTGCGCAGCGTTAGCAACTTTGCCGACCTGCCGGAACTCTATGCCGAACTCACCGCAACCCCCGATTTCGTGGCGTCGTTCGGCGATCCCTTGCCTCTTACCATTATCGACGCGGGCGAGGAACCCGCCGAACACACCATGCCCAACCCGCTCGCGGCGCAGGCGGAATGCGGCGGGATCATCGCCGCCATTTTCGACCTGCTGGACGATACGCGATTGGACCCGCTTGCGCCGGAACTCGCATGGGGCTTCGTCAACAGCTTTCACTTCGTCGCGAACAAGCTGGAAAGCCGGGAGGACAGGCTGGCCGATACGATCCGCGACATGGCCCGCCGTCTGGAACCGGGCGAGGTGTTCAACAAGGAATTGGAAGACACCCAGCTTGAATGCCAGTCGGTCGCCGAACAGCGCGCGGCAATGGAAGCCATGCGCGACTATGCCGCCGCCATGTTTCGCGCCTATGCCGGTCGCCCTTGGTCTCCGGCCAAAGGCTCGCGCGCATCCCATGTCACCACCGCCAGCCAGATTTCCGCGCTCGACTTCCTGCGCGCACGATCCGAGCGGCGGCGCGATCGCTACGACCCGCAAGGCCCCGTCGTCGTCGTTTCCGGCCCGCAGGACTGGCACGACTGGCGCGTCATCTGGAACAGGCTCGACCAGATCAGGGCGCGCATCCCGCACATGGTGCTTGTCACCACCGGGCAGCGCGCCGGTGTGGACGCCGCCGCCGCCGCATGGGCAGCGCAGCGCGGTGCCGTCTGTATCGCGTTCGGCCTCTATGGACGCGGCAAGGGCAAGGGCTTCAAGCGCAACCGCGACATTGCCGAGCTTATGCCGGTCGAGGCGCTGCTGTGCGAAGGTTCCGGCATCCAGTCGAGCCTCTATGACCTGCTCAACCCGGAGAAGGGCCACCGCGTGCCCACGCATGTTTTCATGAGGACCGATCAGGAACCCGATGTGCCGATCAAGCGCAAGCGCCGCGTCATAGCGGCCTGATCGGACGAACACCGAACGAGAGGGACCGGCGCGGCACACCGCAGCCGGTCCCTTGTCGTGCTTGTCGCACGAGCGGGGGAAACCCGAACGGTTTCCCCCGCGTCGCTCCTTTTGCCGGGCGTTCCGCCCGCCAACGTCGCTCCCCTTTCCGCTAAGGCTGCACCGTCGCCTGGCTCGCTCCTCCGGCCTCCGATCCGGGCGGCGGCGTGGCGCCGGACTTCCCCCGCGCGGCGGCACCAGTCTTGACCGGCAAACCCCGTGCGGGCGGATCATCGGACGCAGCGGGAAGCGCCTTCAAGGCTGCCAGCGCGGCACCACCGCCGACCCTGATCGCTTGGCCGAGGACATCGCGAAACTCGCGCTCGCTCAAGCGTTCAACCGCAAGCTCGGTCGCGAGCCTCCCATAATGCGCCCGCAATCCGCGCCGCACCGTCTCGGCTTCTTGCGCGAGGTTGCGCTGGTCGGCCTCGATCTTCGCGAGCCGTTCCCGTTCCGTCATCTTGGGCATGTTTGGACTCCTTCTAGGAAGGAGGTCTGCTCGCCAGTCCCGACTATTCATCAAGGAGCTTTCGCTTGCAACGCCTTCCCGCCAACAGAGCGCAGTCGATCAAGCGCGGCTCCCCTGCCGGGAGGACCCGCGCCGATCGGGATCGACGGGCGCAGCGGGCAAGCGCGCTGCGGGCGAGGGACGCACGCCGGAGGCGGGTGTAATGCACCCCACGCACGGGTGCTGCGGGCGCGAATCGCCAGGAATTCCGCCATTTTCCGAGGGCACAGAGCGGCTGTCGATCGGGCACTGATCGGCTGCCGCCGGCAGCCAGGCCCGGAATGATGCGGGCCTAAGCGATTGATCTCGCTTGGCACTCACTGGCTGCCACCGGCAGTTTCGATAAATTGTTGAGATCACGGCGTAAATCGGCTATAAGGGTGACGCTTCACCACGTTGCTGGCGTGCCGGACAAGGAGTCCGCCGCTTGGCACGCATCACTATTCGCATCGACGATGACCTCTATGCGCGCCTTTCTATCCAGGCGCGCAATGCCGGTCTCGGCGCCGCGACCTATTGTCGCGACATCCTCGAACGCTTCGAAGGCACAGATCCTTCGGGCTACCATGCCCGCTTCGATGAGCTCCATGCGACGGTCATCCAGGCCTTCGCCATCCTCGCCACGTCTGTCGGCGAGCGGTCGCCCGACATCCTCCAGAAGGGACTGGGCGAGGCGCGCCGGCTCCTCCGCGAAAGGGGGCTGCTCGATCCCGAGCAGGACCGGCCATGAGCATCTTCCGCCACGACACGCTGGGCTCCTGGACCCGCGGCGGGCAAGCCATCGTCCACAACGTCCGGATGACCACCCAGGTCTTCTACCAGACCTTCCTTGCAGGACTGGTCATCTGGATCGGTGGGATCATCTGGTACGCGCTTGAGAAATCCTCAGAGTATGAGCGCTTCGTTCTGGTGAAGCTCGGCCAGGCGGCCTTCATGGGGGACACTGTTCCCGGCAACGCGACCCCGATCCTCTTCAAGACTCCGGCGGGCAAGCAGTATTGGACGACGCCGAAGGGCTTGCTCGACTCCGGTGTTGCCCACAAGACGCTCGCTGCCTTCGAGACCTACCTGCTACACGGTGCAGCGCTCTCCGGGCTTTTCGCCCTCGCCATGCTCTTCTGGGCCTGGTTCTATTTCACCCGAACGGGGAGAGGGCTTGGCTCCAACCAGTTCCTGCGCGGCGCGCGCTTTGGAACCGTTCGGCAGGTTCGCCGCGCGCTCTGGCGCTACGCCAGGGGCAGCTTCGAAATCGGCGGCGTCAACGTGCCCGACGCCTTCGAACCGGAGCACATTCTCATCTGCGGCGCTCCGGGCACCGGCAAGACCAACATCATCGTCAAGATGCTCGACGGCATCCGCAAGCGGAAGCGCCGCGCCATCGTCTATGACACTGCCGGAACCTTCGTCGAGAAATTCTACCGGCCCGGTATCGACGTGCTGTTGAACCCGCTCGACGCCCGGGCGGATTGCTGGTCGCCCTGGGTCGATGTTCCTCGCGACTATCACTACGACCAGATCGCCGAGTCCACGATCCCGGACAAGACTGGCGATCCCTTCTGGGCAAAGGCCGCGCGCGGGACTCTGGTCGCCGTCCTGCGGAAGTTGGCGCGCCAGGAACGGACTCTCGTCTCGATCCTGCTCGACACGCTGCTGCGCTCCAAGCTGAAGGACCTCGCTGCTTTCGCCGCCGGCACCGATGCGGCGGCGTTCATCTCGACCGAAGGCGAGCGTACCAGCGCCGGCATCCAGGCCGAGCTCGCCTCCGTCATGCGCAGCTTCTCCTATCTCGACGATACCGCCGACGGCTTCTCGATCCGCGACTGGGTTGCCAACGAAAGGGACGACAGCTGGCTCTTCATCACCGTGAAGGCGGACCAGCTTCCCTCGCTCCGCCCCCTGATCACGGTGTGGCTCGACATCGCGATCAGCGCGATCATGAGTATGACAGCCGATCGCAGCCGCCGCCTCTATTGCGTCATCGACGAGTTGCCGACGCTCCAGCGTCTGCCCTCGCTCGGCGACTTCCTTGCCCGCGCCCGGAAATACGGCGGCTGCGGCATCCTCGGTTTTCAGAGCTACCCTCAGCTCGAGGCGACTTACGGCATCCAGGACGCCGCAGCGATCACCGGCTACTGCTCGACGTGGGTGGCGCTCAGAGCCAACGACACCCCGACCGCAAAGCATGTCAGCGAGAACCTCGGCCAGGTCGAGCAGGTCGAGGCAAACGAAGGCATGTCCTATGGCGTGAACGACATGCGCGACGGTGTGAACCTCTCGCGCATGCAGGTGACGCGGCCCCTGGTCATGCACACCGAGGTCACCAACCTGCCCAATCTGGTGGGCTATCTGCGCTTCGGACGCAGCCTGCCGGTGGTCCGGTTCGAGGACAGCTACCATAAGGTCGCTTCTGTCGCCGATGCGTTCGAGGAGCGCGGAGCACCGCCCATTCGGCTGGCGGTCGCGGTCCCACCGGCGCCGCCTATTTCGGTTACGCCGCCGCCTCCGGCTAAGCCGAGGGCGGGCACCCAGAAGCGACGCCGGCCCGATCCAAAGGCGCACGAGGCCGAGCTGCCACTTCCTCCGCCACCAGAAGAGACAGGAACATCGGATGGCGCCCCAAGTGCTGGTCCGATGTCGCCGTCCCATCCGAACGGGGACAACGAACCGGCACCCACTTCACCCCCGCTTGAGCTGTTCGGCAAGCCCGCGGGATTTCGCCTCAGCCAGCACGGCCGCCATGACGGCGCCCGCAACACAGCGAGGCCGGCATGATCAATCCCATCCGCCTGAAGGGGAAACCCGCGAACATCGCCCGCTACTATACCGTCGGCGACTATTACACCAAAGGTGCCGACGAGCACTCCGAATGGGGTGGCAAGATCGCCGCCGAACTCGGCCTTGAAGGGAAGGTCGATCCCGGCGTTTTCAAGGAGCTTCTTGCCGGCAAGGTTGGTGATCAACAGCTTGGCCGTCGCCGCAAGGATGGCAACATCCAGCATCATCCGGGCTGGGATTTCGCGGTCAACGCTCCGAAATCGGTCTCGATCATGGCGCTCGTGGCAGGCGATGATCGTATCGTACAGGCGCATGAGCGGGCGGTCGGGGTCGCGCTCTCCTACCTCGAAGAGCATGCCACAATGCGGCATCGCGTCGATAGAGAGGTTGTCGAGAAGACGACCGGGCGCCTGATCTACGCTCGTTTCACGGAACATGCGTCGCGCGAGCTCGATCCTCATCTTCACACCCATGTCGTCGTCATGAACATCACCGATGAACGTGATGGCGCAAAGAAGGTCAGCCTCGAGACGCGCGCCATGTTCGCCGAGCAGATGGCAGCGGGACAGGTCTATCGGAACGAACTGGCGCACCTTCTCAAGGAGCTTGGTTATGAGGTCGAGTTCGATCCCCGGCGCGGCCTCTTCGAAATCAAGGGCGTTCCCAGGGATCTGATCACCGAGATGTCCCAGCGCGCCGAGCAGATCGAAGCTCATGCGAAGGAACATGGTCTGACCGGGCAGGCGGCGCGGCAGCAGGCCTTCTACGTTACCCGCGGTCCAAAGCAGAAGGTGTCGCTCGAAGACCTGCACCTGCGATGGGATGGTCGACTTGGCCAACATGCCGAGGCGGTGAATGAGACTCGCGCGAGCGCCGACCGAGCCGGCCAGCGGAAGATCGAAGTCGAGCTCGCGACCGCTGCACGCGCAATGCTCTTCGGCCTTCGCCAGTCTGAAGGCAAGGAAGCGGTCAACAATCTCGGGCGACTGTTGCAGACCGCATTGGCCTCGCATGTCGGGGAGGTTCGCCTCTCGGACATCCGACCCGTCGTCGAGGAACATCAGGCGCGGGCCAAGCTCCTGGAAACCCGGCATCGCACTGGTGACGAAATCCACACGCGCGGCCGAACCACACGGAAGACGGCCCGCCTGGAAATGGCATTGTCGGACCATCTGGCGCTCGCCCTAAACGACGCGCGGCCACTCGCATCCGTCGAGGCGCTCCGCGACGCCGGGATTGCCCACAATCTCTTGTCAGAGCAGAGAACGGCGCTTCTCCATATCGGCACGACCGACCATCGGGTTGTTGCCGTGCACGGTGTGGCCGGCTCCGGAAAGTCGACCATCATCGGCGCATTACGCGAAGCCGTAGGGGAGAGTGCCACCCTGATAGCATTGGCTCCCACCTCATCGGCTGCCGGTGAATTGGGTCAAAAAGCCAATATCGAATCGCGCACGGTGGCGAGTCTGCTCGCCACCGGCGGGGCGAGGCTCGACGACAGCCATGTCCTCTTGATCGACGAAGCCGGGCAGCTCGGTAACCGCCAGGCGATCCGTCTACTCGAGATCAGCCGGACCACCGGCGCGCGTATCATCCTGCTCGGTGACACCCGTCAGACAGGAGCAATCGAGCAGGGCAAACCCTTCTGGCTGATGATGCGATTGGGTATGCCCAGGGCGGAGCTGAAGGATCCAATCCGCCAGCAAGACGACAAGATCATGCAGGCCGTCCGGCTGGCCCGTCTCCAGAATTATGACGGTTCGATCGGGGCCCTGGACAAGGTCATTAGCGGCGAAACCAGCGAGAAGCTTGCGGAGTCTCTGGTCGCTGATTGGACGCGCCTGACGCCCGAGGGACGGGCGAAGACCAACATCCTGGTGCTGGAGAATGCCACCCGCCTGATCGTCAACACCAAGGTCCGCGAAGCTCTAAAAACCGAGGACGCCATCGCGGCCGAAGAGACTCGGCTTTCAATCCTGTCACCCTCCGGCATGTCCGACCAGGAGAAGCATTTCGCGCGCTTCTATTCCCGAGGACAGGTCGTGGTGTTCTCCCGCGACAATGTTGGGCTCGGGATCGCCCGGGATGCCGAATACAAGGTGATTGGGGTCGGGCGGGATGCTCGCGGACGCCAGACAGTCAATCTGGTCGATGAGCATGGCCGAAGCATCCATTGGGACCCCCGGCTAGGGCGGGCCTCCCAGATCAATGTGTTCAGGGAAGAAGCGCGCGTTCTTGCCGCCGGCGATCGGATCCAGTGGCGTCTGGTCAACAAGGATCTGGATCTCAAAAATGCCGAGCGCGGCACCGTCGAGCGACTCGACGGTACCCTCGCGACAATCCGCTGGGATCGAGACGGCAGGAACCAGGAGATCGATCTGTCTCAGCACAAGAACTGGGACCATGGTTACGGCGAAACCGTTTATTCCGCGCAGTCCAAGACCTACGATCGGGTCTACGTCCTTGCGCCGGTGAATTCGCCGCTCGTCACTGGCCAGAACTATTACACCGCCATCACCCGCGCGAGGTTCGGCGCGAAGCTTTGGACAGAGGACCGGAAGCGGCTGGTCGAAAAGCTGAAACAGCGCTCGGGCGAGAAGACCTCTTCGCTCCAGGGTCTGGGACGGATCGAACGGGACAGCGTCAGGGGCCGGACGGCCCGCCACGGGGAACGCTGGGATCGGCTCCGAGCCGAGCAGCGTACCGATCGCGAGGCCCGCGAGGCCCGCGAGGATCGGTCCGCGGCGCAACGAGAACCCTCGGAAATCTCTCGTCCGAGGGGGATAGCCAAACGCATCGCCAGCCGTGCTCAGTCCGCAGCGACCATTCTGGATCGATGGATTGTCTCGCTGCTCGACCGAAGTCCCGCCCAAGCAGAGGATCACGAAGACGGGCGGTCCGCTACGACCGCGCCGCGACCGGCTCCTGAATCTGCCCACGCGCCCTCCCAGGATCACGACGCCGGCCATGATCGCTAACGCCAGACATACCCGCCGGCTTCTGACGCTGCTCATCCTGATTGTTGCTCCAGCGGGCGCGAATGCGCGGCCTGTGGCGGCGGCTATTCACGAGGCTCGCATAGGTGACTGCATTCGGCAGGCATCAGGCGGCCGTGCTTGGCTTGAAAAAACCTTATGGGGTCTGCGCGACCAAGAGGCAGGCTGGATCGGTGCCGAAATCGCCAACACCAACGGCACGCATGACCTCGGTCCACTTCAGGTCAACAGCTTCTGGGTGCCGAAGCTCGCTAATGCTGTGGGTCGCCCGCCCGCCGACGTGCGCGCTTGGCTGATTCGCGATCCATGCTTCAACGTGCAGGCGGCGAGATGGATATTCCTCAAAGGCCTGTCCGTAACACGCGACTATTGGAAAGCGGTCGGCGTCTATCATAGTCCAACGGCTTGGCGACAGCGAAGGTATGCCGCCGCCGTATCGCGCCATCTGGCGAATCGCTTCGGTAGCCGCGTCTTTGGCTCTGATCGCTCGTCGGTGAAGCAATGAGGCGGACCAGGCTCGATTCCACCACCTATGGAGAGGCGAAACCTGTCTCCGATGAGGTAGACGAGACGGCGCGCGTGCCTTTCGTGGATGAACCGTCCGGCAGAGAGGACCGTTGGACGGTCAGGAGAGGCGCGCTGTCGCGGCAGTTAGTTCTCGATGCTCAGGCGCTCTTCGAGCAGAGAATGCAACGGCAAGTCTCCGAAAACGGGGCCAGAAACATGCTAGGCAATCTCGCCGATTATGTCTGGATGCTCGTCGAGTGGGAGGTGTCCGCCGTTGATCCGACCGCAGCGATCCGGGAAAAGAACCCTCGGGGCAAACCCCGTGGACGGTCTCGGAAATCCGATTATGAAAAGCGAAGACAGTCACGTCGATCGCCACCCACATAATTATGTCCTTCGCCGTTTAGTGGAGGGAAGGGGGGGGATGGGACGGCGTTTGTTAGGATTCAGGACAGAGAAAATGGCACGCCCACGTAAACCCAAAGCGCAGCAAACTGGTCGGGGACGCCCCGCCGGAACCGAGAAGGCTGTCCTCTATGCTCGCGTATCTACCGCTGAGCAGGAAAAGGAAGGCTTCTCGATCGACGCCCAGGTGGCTCTAGTGCGTGAATACGCCGAGCGCATGGGTCTCCTCATCGTCGAGCAGTACGTAGACGTTGAAACCGCCAAAAAAACGGGTCGAACTCAGTTTGAGGCGATGCTCAAGTATCTTCGCGGGCATCCAGGCGTCCGACATCTGCTGGTGGAAAAGACGGACAGGCTCTATCGCAACATCAAAGACTGGGTAACGCTTGATGGGTTCGACATCGAGCTCCATCTGGTCAAGGAAGGAACGGTCCTCTCTCGCGATTCGCGCTCTTCGGAAAAGTTCATGCATGGGATCAAGGTTCTCATGGCCAAGAACTATGTGGACAATCTGTCCGAAGAGGCCCGCAAGGGCATGCTGGAGAAGGCGAAGCAGGGCATCTGGCCCTCTCAGGCGCCTTTGGGGTATCTCAACGTCGTCGGGCCTCTTGGGAAGAAAATTATCGTTCCTGACCCCGACCTCGCACCCATCGTAACCCGCGTCTTCGAATGGTTCGAGACTGGCGATTATGCTCTGAAGGACGTTACACAAAAAGCGAGAGCTGCCGGCCTCCGCTATCGTCGCAGCCAACGGCCGGTTGGAATCAGCACAATCCACTACATGCTTCGGAACCGGCTCTACGCAGGGGCTTTCGAGTGGGCAGGACGCCTTTTTCAGGGAACCCATGAGCCGATCGTAACCCGTGAGACATGGGAGAACGTCCAGGAGGTTCTGGACGGTCGCAGCGCGAGCAATGTTCGTGCCGAGCCATTACGATTTGCGTTCACGGGCCTTATCACGTGCGGACACTGTGGGTGTGCGGTCGTGGCTCAGATGCAGCGTGGCCGCTACATTTATTACCACTGTTCCGGATTCAAGCAGAAATGCCCTGAGAAGTACGTCCGAGAGGAAGCCTTAGCAAAGGCATTTTCGGAGCAACTCGCCCGTTTGCACATGGATGACGAGGTCTTCTCGCTCATCGAGCGGGCTATTCGCGAATCTCATACAGATAAGAGCCGGGAGCGGGTTGAGGCGATTGCCCGACTGCGGGCAGACGCCGATCGGCTACAGCACCGCCTGGACACTCTTTATGTCGATAATCTTGACGGTCGGATATCGAGCGACATGCATGATCGAATGGCAGCGACGTGGCGCGAAGAGCGGGCGGTCTGTCTACGGCGACTAGATGCCCTCCACAATGCGGAAGACGCTTTCGTCGACGATGGTATCGCGCTGCTGAATCTTGCTCGGAAGGCTCACTCAACCTTCAACCTACAGTCACAAAACGGCAAAAACATCGCTTTGAATCTGTTGGTTTTGAACAGCACGTGGGCAAACGGCCAGCTGACGGTCACCTTCCGCGAACCATTTGATATGCTTGAGAAAATTGTGTCTGGAGCCCCGCCCGCCGAGCCCCCGACCGGGTCGGGTGGCTCTGGAGTTTCAAGTTGGCTCCCCGAGTAGGATTCGAACCTACGGCCATTCGATTAACAGTCGAATGCTCTACCGCTGAGCTATCGGGGAGCAGCCCGACTTTCGCCGGGCAGGCCGCGCCTATAGCAGCGAGATTCGACAAAGCGCAAGCGGTAAAAAGACAAGTTTTTTACGCGATGAACTGCTCGGCGGCGATGCGGTCGTCCAGCGTATGTTCGGGGTCAAACAACAAGGTTAACGGGGTGGCGCGATCAATCTTTACGTCCACGCTGGCGATGTCGCGCACTTCGCGCTGGTCGGCGACCGCACTGACCGGGCGCTTGACCGGGTCAAGTATGCGAAAGCGAATCGCGGTATTTTCGGGCAAGATGGCACCGCGCCAGCGGCGCGGACGAAAGGGGCTGATCGGCGTCAACGCGACCAAGCCGGAGCCGAGCGGCAGGATGGGGCCATGGGCCGATAGATTATAGGCGGTCGACCCCGCAGGAGTCGCGACCAGCACGCCATCGCAAACCAACTCCGGCAGGACGATGCGATCGTTGACCGCGACCTCCAGCTTGGCGGTCTGGCGGGTTTCGCGCAGCAGCGACACTTCATTGATGGCGGGGATAGAGAAGCGCTCTCCATCCACCGTGTCCACCGTCATCCTTAGCGGATTGACCTTGAACGCCTTGGCCGCCTGCATACGCTGTTCCAGCCGTTCCAGCCGCCATTCGTTCATCAAAAAGCCGACCGTGCCCAGGTTCATGCCAAAGATTGGCACGATCCGGCGGCTTTCCAACATGGCGTGCAGGGTCTGGAGCATGAAGCCGTCGCCACCCAATGCAACGATCATCTCGGCCTGTTCGACCGGCACGAAGTCATAGGCGGCGCGCAGCCTCTCCTCCGCAGCCTTGGAAGCCTGGGTGGGGGACGCGACAAGGGCGCGCCGTACTTCCATGTTCATACTGTCATAACTCACCCACCCGTGACGCTCATGTGGCGGTGTGTGGCGGCAGGCCGTTCGTCGGGGCCGATCGCAAATTCATGACGCAGCGGTTTTGCGCCGAGCGCCCGGTCGATCAGCGGATCCAGCGCATCGGCGCCGCCCGTGCGGAAGGCGGTCTTCAGATCGACATGATCTTCATGTCCAAGGCACATGAAGATGCGCCCTTCACATGTCATCCGCATCCGGTTGCAATCGGCGCAAAAATTATGGGTAAGCGGGGTGATAGTGCCCAGGCGCACGTTGAGGCCATCGACCGCGAAATAGCGTGCCGGGCCACCGGTTCGTGCGCTCATTGGCGTCAGTAGATGGCGCGCGCGGACAGGCTTCAACGCCTCGTCCATCGGCAGATAATGGTCGGTGCGATCCTCGCCGGTTTCACCCAGAGGCATGGTTTCGATCAGCGTCAGATCATGTCCCTGCGCGTCGCACCAGTGCAGCATCGGCAGAATTATGTCCTGATTCAGCCCTTTGAGCGCAACCATATTGATCTTGACGGTCAAACCAGCCGCTTTCGCCGCTTCAAGCCCGGTCATGACCTGGCTGATGTCCCCGCCGCGGGTGATATGGGAAAAGACAGCGGGATCGAGCGTGTCGAGGCTGACATTGATCCGGCGGATACCCGCGCCGAACAGATTCTCCGCATGGGCGGCAAGGTGCGTGCCATTGGTCGTAAGCGTCAGTTCCTTGAGCGACCCGTCATCCAGATGTCGCCCGATCCGCCGCGCAAGGTCGGTAAAGTCGCGCCGCACCAGCGGTTCGCCGCCCGACAGGCGGATTTTGCTGACGCCGCGCGCAATGAAGCGGTCGGCGATCAGTCCGATTTCTTCCAGCGTCAGAATTTCGTTGCGAGGCAGAAAGGTCATCCGCTCCGCCATGCAGTAGCGGCAACGCAGGTCGCAACGGTCGGTGACGGAAATGCGCAGATAGTCGATCCGGCGGCCAAAACCGTCGGTCAGATGTGCGCGTTGGAGATCTGTGACGGCCATTCGCAATAGTTAGGCTATGCCCGTGCCCCACGCAAGGCGCGCCGCCGTCTGTCTGACGGTTGCCGTTGGGCTCGCAGGTGGGTACGCCATGCGAGGCGCGACGGGATCAGGGGGAGGCGATACAAGGTGGAAGCAGGCGCGGTTCATACGGATTGGCATAACAGCCTGTTCATCCTGTCGCCTGGCGACCGCGACGGCCTGACCCAGATCGCTCAAGAGGCGGGCTGGACTGCCATTGCAGCGCGGCGTCCCGCTGGAGCCGTTCAACGATTTTTGGCTAGTGACGCCCTGATCGCGCTGGTCGATCTGCGGGGTGAGCAGGATGTGGAGCGCCTGATCGCACCACTCGCCCAAGCTATCGAAGCCAGCGGCGGCGCGCTTGTCGCCCTGCTGGAGGCAGGGGATGTGGTGCGCGCGGCCGAATGTCTTTCGGCGGGGGCGACGCATTTCCTGGCCTCTCCCATATCGATAGAGCTGCTGCGGGTGACGTTGATGTCCGCCCGGACGCTCGCCGACCGGTTGGGTGGCGGCACGGCGCAGGCGCGGCAGACGACGGGCATGTTGCGGACCGATGCGCTGACTTGGCGATTGGACCGGGCGCGCGGACGGGTGCAGTTGAGCGACACATTGCGCCAGGCGCTGGAGCTGGATCGCGATGATGTCACCCCCGCAATGTTGCTGCGGCGGCTGGACCGAGGCGAACGACGCGTGGTACTGACCGCCTTGCGCGGGATGATGCAGTCGGGGCGGCTGGGCACTTTCGCACATGCGGTGCCGGGGCGCGGAGCCGATCGTCTGGTCCATCATCTGCGGGCGGGGGTCGGCGCGATCATCGCGGACGTCGAATTATTGGCGCAAGGGCGGGATCGCGACCCGACAATGCGTGACTATCTGACCGGCCTCTATACGCGACAGGGCGCAGTTGGCTGGATCGAGCGTCAGGGCGAACGCGATGTCAGCGTGATCCTGCTTTCGCTCAGCCAGTTCGACCGGATGAACGCTGCTTATGGCCAGATGGCGGGCGATGCCCTGCTGGGCCGCATCGCGCGGCGGATCGAGCGAATGGCGGAGGAAGTCGCTGGACCAGGCACGCTGGTGGCTCGGGTCGCGGGCACGGAGTTCCTGATCGGCCTGACCGGGGAGGCGGCTTCGAGCGAGCGAGCGATCTTTCTGGCGCGGCGCTTGATCGGAGCGATCGGGCGGCCGTTCAGCGCGGGCGATCATCTTATCCGGCTGACGGCGCGCTGTGGCATTGCCCAGAAACGGCTGGAGGATGACGCCAGCCAGTTGATCCGCCGGGCGGGCACGGCGCTGGCCGACGCGCGGCAGGCAGGCGGCGAGGGGATTCGCATCCTGTCCGCCGACAAGCGTAGTCGGCAGGTGGATGCCGACCAGTTGGAAACCGATCTGCGGCTGGCGCTGGATCGTGGTGAGATCGGCATCGTGTTCCAGCCGCAATATCCGATGAATCAGGAGCGGATCAGCGGCGTCGAGGCGCTCGCCCGCTGGAACCATCCGCGTTACGGTCCGTTGGGCGCGGGCATATTGTTCGCGACGGCCGAGCGGTCTGATTATATGTTGCCGCTGTCCGCCCATATCCAGGCAGAGGCACTGCGGCAGGCGGCAGGCTGGCCCGTGCCACTGTCGGACCTGCGCCTGTCGATCAACGTCACTGCCGCTGACCTCGCCCAGCCCGCCTTCATGCCGGACCTGTTGGCGCAGGTGGACCGCAGCGGCTTTCCGCGGGCGCGGTTGACGGTGGAGATTACCGAGAGCGGGCTGATCGAGGATGTCGATGCCGCCGCCGCGCTGCTGACGGCGCTGCGGGACGCGGGGCTGGCAGTGGCGATCGACGATTTCGGGACGGGCTATTCCAGCCTCGCCTATCTGAAAAGCCTGCCGCTCGATTATCTGAAGATCGACAGCGGGCTGGCGCAGGATATTGCCGGATCAGCGCGGGACAGGATCATCGTGCGCGGAGTTATTCACATGGCCAAGTCGCTGGGGCTGAAGGTCATCGCCGAAGGAGTGGAGACAGAGCAGCAGCGTGACCTGCTCTCACGCGAAGGGTGCGATTTTTATCAGGGGTTCCTGCGGTCGGCGGGGATCGGGTCTGAGGAATTGGTGACGCTGGTTATGGGCCGCTAAGATTTAATCCGTCAGCAGCGGCCAGAGGATCATCCCCAGGCCGATCAAGCTGACAAGGAAGAACAAGGTACGGATTTTGGGGATGCCCAGACCATAGATGGGCAGATAGGCGATACGGGCGCCAAGCCAGATCCAGCCGCCGATCGCCGTCCATTCGCTGGTCCGCCCCGCCAGCACGACGCCCAGCAGCGCGACGATGGCGATGGGCAATGTTTCCTGAAAATTGGCCTGCGCGCGGGAGAGGCGGCCGGCGACCGGGTTCATCGGCGGCAGATTTTCGTCACGCGCGCCCATGTTCCAGTTGGTGCCATATTGCTTCGTCTTCACATGGGCGGCCGCGAAGATATGGACCAGCAGCAATATCGCGCCCCAGGCGAGAATCATGATTTCGACCGGCATGTCCGCGTCCTTCCCCCTGTTGACGGCAGCAAGGCTAGGCTATGTCGGCCCGTAGCGATAGTGCGAAAGAGGGGCGGGGCCGGGAGCGATGGCGGTGAAAAGCATTGAGGAAAAGACCGGGCAGTGTCGCTGCGGACAGGTGCGCTTCACCATCAGCCTGGCACCGCTGCTGACCATGGCCCGGTGGACGGCTTTGCGGTGACGCAGGACGAGCCGGTGATCGGCGGGTTACATGGTGAGATTCGTCATCATTTCTGCCCGCATTGCAAAAGCTGACTGTTCACCCGCTTCGAGGGGATGCCCTTTGTCAATATCCGTCCGACGATGATGGATGAGCAAGGGGCAGGCGACCAGGCATGGACCAAACCGTTCATCGAAACCTATGTCAGCGAGAGGCTGGACTGGGTGCATATGCCCGCACGCCACAGTTTCGCGCGGTTCTCGCAGATGGAGGCGTAAGAGGAACTAATCGGTGAGTATCAGGCGTTGGTTGCGGGCGTTTAGGTTGGCATGAAGGGGGCTAATTGCGACCATTTGCGGACATTGAATCGCAAAATCGGTATACCCGGCACCTGCCATAGAGTTACCAAGAGGGTGTCGAGACTGCCCGCTCATACTCGACCACCATCCGCTGAAATTCAGCTTCGGCTTTCCGTATCTGCCTTTTGCGCAAATGTGCGACCACAAGAATGAATACGGCTGCCATACCACACGAAAAGACGACACCGGGGTCATCGTCCCTCACTGCCAACCATGCGCAGAACGACAAGAGAAAAGCCATGAGCCAAGCGCAAATGAGGAAAAACGTGGTCAGTCTCCAAAAGATTGGAGCTTCGGGCCGTCCACTTCTCTTATCGAACGTGACCTTGTTGAAGAAGCTGAACATCTGCCACATCCACTTTTAGCGAAGGCAGATATGTCCCATCACCAAACCCTTCGCAACAGGCAGCTATGGACTTCATCTGAAATCATAGCAGACCGTCTCCAATCCACCCGTTATCGCCATTCCCGCAAAGGTGGGGGTCATTGGCTCGACGGTTGAGCGTCAGGTTGAAGGCTCCTGAATACCGGATCCGATCCGGGATGACGGCTATGCGTAAGGGCGCTGTGCCGATTTAGCGGAAGTTGTCGGCGTAGGCCTGGAGCTTGAGCGTCTTGGGCGGGGTGGCGATGACAGTCGCAGGGATGCCGTTGCGGTCCGCATAGGCGCGGGCGGCGGCTTCGTCGGGGAAGGTGAGTTTGAGCTGCTGCTGCGTATCGCCGGACCCGGCCCAGCCGGTCAGAGGGTCGGCCTGTTTGGCTTCGGCGGGCACATATTCCAGCACCCAGAGGTGGTTCAGCGCCTTGCCGGACTGCATGGCGTTTTTCTGGATCTGGTAAATGCGTGCGGCCATGGCCGGAAACTCCTGCGGATTGCTGATGCTGCGTTGCACCAGAGGGGGCGGGTGCGTCAAGGCCCAGTGGTCAGGATCGGCCTCGGGCGGCGTCGGCTCTTTTGGTGCGAAGGGTGGCGGCGGCGGCAGTCGGATCGTCGGGCCATGGGTGGCGGGGGTAACGGCCGCGCATTTCCTTTGCCACGTCACGCCAGTTGCCCGCCCAGAAGCCGGGGAGGTCGCGGGTGGTCTGGATCGGGCGGCCTGCGGGGTTGGTGAGGCTGAGGACAAGTGGAATGCGCTGGGTGCCGACGGTGGGATGCTCGGCGAGGCCGTAGAGCGCCTGAACCCGCAATTGTACGCGGGGGCCGCCTTCGGCTGCATAGTCGATTTCATGGATGCTGCCTGCGGGTGAGCGGAAATCGGGTGGTGCGAGGCGGTCGAGCTGTTGCTTTCCGTCCCAGCCAATGCGGTTTTCCAGCATATTGGACAAGGCGGAGCGGTCGATGTCGGAGAGGCGGCGCTTGCCTGTGAGGAGAGTCGGGAGCCAGTCGTCGAGTGTCGCGAGAAGGGTGGTGTCGGATAGTGCTTCGATTCCGGCGAAGGCAGCTCGGATGCGGAGCGACTGGGCGGCGTCCGACCAAGGGAGGAGGGGGAGGCCGCCCTGTCGGACACCGCTGAGGAGGGCCGCAGCCACGGCGTCCGGGTCGGGGCGGTCGTCTGAGCCTGACGAGAGGCGGACGGAGCCGAGGCGGCGTTCACGCAGTGCTTCGATGCCGCCGTTTTCCGGGCGGAAGCGGACGGTGCGGTACTCGGCGATGCGGTCCGCGAAGAGCGTGAGGACGTCGGCTTCGCTGATCGGGGCGGCGGAGAGGATGCGGGCGCCCGCCGCGCTGCCCTGAACCTCACCGACCGCGAGCCAGGGTTCGCGGGCGAGCGGATCGGCGGGGTCGAGGCGGAAGCCGCGGCCACCGACGCTGGCCCAGTCCGCGCCGTCGGCGGAGCGGCGTTTTGAGAGGCGGTCAGGAAAGGCGAGGGCGAGGCAGAGGCCGGGGGCGTGGTCGGCCTCTGTTGCCGTTATTGGCGGGCGTGGGGTCAGTTGTGTCCAGCGTTTGGCCAGCGTGCGGCCTGCTTCGGCGCGTTTGCCGGGCTCGTGGCGCCAGCGCTGGAGGCGCAAGGTGAGATCGGCGTCGGGGCCGCCCAGGCCGCGTTCTCCCAGCAAGACCGCGATCTCGGCGGCCGTGCGGGCGAGGCCCATCTCGCCCGCACGGATGAGCATATGGGCGATGCGGGGTTCGAGGGGGAGCTTTGCGAGGGCGCGGCCATGGGGAGTGATGCGGGCGTCGGCGTCCAGCGCTTCCAGGGTGGTGAGGCGTTTGCGGGCTTCGGTCAGGGCGGCGGCGGGGGGCGGGTCGAGCCAGCGCAGGGCTGCGGGATCGGATACGCCCCAGAGCGCGCAGTCGAGGAGTAGGGAGGAGAGGTCGCTCTCAAGGATTTGGGGTGGGTCGTAGGGTGGCATCCCGGCGTTGGCGGCGGCTTCCCAGAGGCGATAGGCGACGCCTGCGACCTGGCGGGCGGCGCGGCCTGCGCGTTGGGTGGCGGAAGCTTGGCTGGCGCGTTCGGTGACGAGGCGGGTGACGCCGGCGGCGCGGTCGTAGCGGGGGCGGCGGGCGAGGCCCGAATCCACTACGATTCGGACGCCGTCGATGGTTAGGCTGGTTTCGGCTATGGAGGTGGCGAGGATGACCTTGCGGTTTCCAGCAGGGGCGGGGCGCAGGGCGGCGCGTTGGGCTGTTGGATCGAGGGAGCCGTGGAGTTTGTGGATGTCCGCGGCCACCCCCGCGAGGCGTTCTGCGGTGCGTTCGATTTCCGCGACGCCGGGGAGGAAGGCCAGGAGGTCGCCGGTCGGTTCTTCGCTGAGAGCGCGGCGAATGGCGGCGGCCATTTCGTCTTCGATGCGCTTTTCGGTGGCGCGGCCGATGTGGCGTAGCTCCAGCGGCTGGATGCGGCCTTCGCTCTCGATCACCGGGGCGTTGCCCATCAGGGCGGAAAAGCGCGCGCCGTCCAGCGTGGCGGACATGGCGAGGAGGCGCAGGTCCGGGCGTAGCGCTTCCTGCGCGTCGAGGGCGAGGGCGAGGCCGAAATCGCTGTCGAGGCTGCGTTCATGGACTTCGTCGAACAGCACGGCGGATATGCCGCTGAGTTCGGGATCGTCCTGAATGCGGTTACGGAAAATCCCTTCGGTCAGCACCAGCAGGCGGGTGCGGGCGGACTGTTTGCTGTCCATGCGGGTGGCGTAGCCGACGGTGCCGCCCGGCTGTTCGCCCAACTGCTCGGCTATGCGTTCGGCGGCGGCGCGGGCGGCGAGGCGGCGGGGGGAGAGCAGGAGAACTTGCCCCGTACACCATGGCTGATCCAGCAAGGCGGGGGCGACGGCGGTGGTCTTGCCCGCGCCGGGAGGGGCGACCAGCACGGCGTTGCTCGTGCTCCGCAGCGCGGCGAGCAGGTCGGGGAGGACTGCGTGGATCGGAAGCGTTGGGGCGGGCATGGCCTGTCCCCTCTCGCCTTATTTGGGGCGGGCCGCAATGGGCTGGATAATTCATTGCATTATGCAACGGGGTGGATCAATTTGCATGAGCTACCCTTAACGAAAGGATGTTCATGCAGTTGTTCGGGATGCGGCCTTCGCCGTTCGTTCGCAAGGTTCTGGCCTTTGCGGCGGAAAAGGGGATCGCGCTGGAGGTAGTGCCTGCGGGCATGGGCAGCGGTGACGAAGCGTTTCGGGCGGCATCGCCCTTTGGCAAGATGCCCGCCTTTGTCGACGGGGATTTCAGTATCTGTGATAGTACAGCAATCATAACCTATCTGGATAGCCTGCACCCCGATCCGAACCTGATCCCGACCGAGGCGAAGGCGCGGGCGCGGACCATATGGTATGAGGAATTTGCCGACACGATCCTGCAACCGGCGGGCGCGACGATCTTTTTCAACCGGATGCTGGCGGCGGCAATGGGGCGGGAGCCGGACCTGGCCGCAGCCGATGCGGTGGAGGCGGAGAAGATGCCGCCCCTCTATGACTATCTGGAAAAAGCCTTGCCGGATAGCGGCTTCCTGATCGAAGATCGCTTCACGCTGGCGGATATTGCGGTGGTCAGCCCGATGGTCAATGTCGGCTGGTGCAGCGAGGCGCTGACAGCAGATCGCTGGCCGCGAATGGTTGCTTATATCGCGGCGATCCGGGCACGCCCCTCTTTTGTTGGGCTGGAGGCTGAAGAGGCGAAAATCGTAGCACGTTTCAAGGTTCGATAATAACCTATTTGGAACATTTTTCTTGACATCGTCACGCTGTTCGGGCAGAGATGTGAACACTGAGCAAATGTGAGTCGCCGCGACGCGGTGGCAACAGAGGAAGGGGCTAGTCCGGGAGCGGACTGGCCCCTTTCCTGTTTGGCGGGAACGGAGGGGGGCGATCATGGACAACAGGGGCAAGAAAAGCGGGTCGAGCGCGCTGCCGGTGTCGGACGGGCGGCGCGGGCCGCAGAGGCGGGCGGTGCGCAAGGATGGC